>NZ_CP062253.1:3876250-4520000 GCF_014863585.1 Pseudomonas gozinkensis
CGCCAGCACCAGAAACAGCACCGCGATGATCAGCGTGCTGCGCCGGGTCTGCTGGCGATAAGTGATGGCATCGATCGGTTGAATCTCGAACATCGCGACAGGCTTCCATGGCTTGAGTTAAAAAGAGGCTGCGCATTATCGCCTCTGAGGCGGATTTAGCTATGCTGGAGCGCCTTTTCATCTTTTCAACGTCCAACGGGGACATGGCGATACCACGCAGATCGTGCCATCTTCATTCATGGATACACACTATTCGGATGCCATTGGCCATGCCGGCAATGACATCGTTTTAAGGATCACTGCATGACCCAACGACACGTAATCAATGCCTCGGTCAGCCCAAAAGGCAGCCTCGAAACCCTTTCCCAGCGTGAAGTTCAGCAACTGAGCCAGGCCGGAACCGGCAGCACCTACACCCTCTTTCGCCAGTGCGCCCTGGCAATCCTCAATACTGGCGCCCATGTCGACAACGCAAAAACCATTCTTGAAGCCTATAAAGACTTCGAGATCCGCATCCACCAGCAGGATCGCGGCGTGCGCCTGGAACTGCTGAACGCTCCGGCCGACGCCTTCGTCGACGGCGAAATGATCGCCAGCACCCGGGAAATGCTGTTCAGCGCCCTGCGCGACATCGTCTACACCGAGAACGAACTCGATGCCTTGAGCATCGACCTCAGCACCTCCCAGGGCATCAGCGACTACGTCTTCCACCTGCTGCGCAACGCGCGCACCCTGCGTCCGGGCGTCGAACCGAAAATCGTCGTGTGCTGGGGCGGCCACTCGATCAACACCGAAGAATACAAATACACCAAGAAAGTCGGCCACGAACTGGGCCTGCGCAGCCTCGACATCTGCACCGGCTGCGGTCCCGGCGTGATGAAAGGCCCGATGAAAGGCGCGACCATCGCCCACGCCAAGCAACGTATTCACGGTGGCCGTTACCTCGGTCTGACCGAGCCGGGCATCATCGCCGCCGAAGCGCCGAACCCGATCGTCAACGAGCTGGTGATCCTGCCGGACATCGAAAAACGCCTGGAAGCCTTCGTCCGCGTCGGCCACGGCATCATCATCTTCCCGGGCGGCGCCGGCACCGCCGAAGAGTTCCTGTACCTGCTGGGCATCCTGATGCACCCGGACAACGCCGGCCTGCCGTTCCCGGTGATCCTGACCGGGCCGAAACATGCCGCGCCGTACCTGGAACAACTGGACGCCTTCGTCACCGCCACCCTCGGCGAAGCGGCGAAAAAGCACTACGAAATCATCATCGACGATCCGGCCGAAGTGGCCCGGCAGATGACGGCGGGCCTCAAGGCTGTGAAGCAGTTCCGCCGCGAACGCGCCGACGCGTTCCACTTCAACTGGCTGCTGAAGATCGACGAAGGCTTCCAGCGCCCGTTCGACCCGACTCACGAAAACATGGCCAACCTCAAGCTGCACCGTGACCAGCCGCCCCATGAACTGGCGGCCAACCTGCGCCGCGCGTTCTCCGGGATCGTCGCCGGCAACGTCAAGGACAAGGGCATCCGCCTGATCGAAGAACACGGCCCGTATCAGATCCGTGGCGACGCCGCGATCATGCAGCCGCTGGATCTGCTGCTCAAAGCCTTCGTCGCCCAGCACCGGATGAAACTGCCGGGCGGCGCGGCGTATGTGCCGTGCTATCGCGTAGTGTCCTGACACCATCAATGCGTAAGCCTGGAGAGCCATTCTTCAGGCCATCCCCTAACACTGTGGGAGCGGGCTTGCCCGCGAAGGGGCCAGCGAATTCAGCATCTTTGTTGACTGACGAACCGCTTTCGCGAGCAAGCTCGCTCCCATAAAAAGAGTGTGAACCATGGATCACATCAACCACATCCTGATCGTCGACGATGACCGCGAGATCCGCGAGCTGGTCGGCAATTACCTGACCAAGAACGGCCTGCGCAGCACCGTGGTCGCCGACGGCCGGCAGATGCGCAGCTTTCTGGAAGCCAACACCGTCGACCTGATCGTGCTCGACATCATGCTCCCCGGCGATGACGGGCTGGTGCTGTGCCGCGAGTTGCGCGCCGGCAAGCACAAGGCGATCCCGATCCTGATGCTCACCGCCCGCGACGACCAGACCGACCGCATCCTCGGCCTGGAAATGGGCGCCGACGATTACCTGACCAAACCCTTCGCTGCCCGCGAACTGCTGGCGCGGATCAACGCCGTGCTGCGCCGCACGCGAATGCTGCCGCCCAATCTGCTGATCACCGAAACCGGGCGTCTGCTCGCGTTCGGCCGCTGGCGCCTGGACACCACCGCCCGCCACCTGCTCGATGAAGACAACACCATGGTTGCCCTCAGCGGCGCCGAGTATCGCTTGCTCCGGGTGTTTCTCGACCACCCACAACGGGTGCTCAGCCGCGACCAGTTGCTCAATCTGACTCAGGGTCGCGACGCCGACCTGTTCGACCGCTCCATCGATTTGCTGGTCAGCCGCCTGCGTCAGCGTCTGCTGGACGACTCCCGCGAGCCGACCTACATCAAGACCGTGCGCAACGAGGGGTATGTTTTCTCCTTCGCCGTGGAGATGCTCGCCGAATCCTGACGGATTTGTATCACTCTGTATAAATTCGCCGCGCAGATACGTAATCCGTGTTTTCGGGCCGCAACACCACATATCAGCGATACACCCTCGCGTTTGAATGAACCCACCAGAAAGCACTGGTTCACTCATCTCAAACGCAAGGAGAAGCACCATGTTCAAGTCCTCGAAATCCCTGGCACTCGCACTCAGCCTGCTCGGCGGCCTGGCCCTGGCCGACCTGGCATCCGCCAGCTCCCAGCCGCTGGTCGCTGAATACGGTTCGGAAAACCTGCAGAAGGATCGCGTTGCCGAGGGTGGTGCAGATCGCTTGCAGGCACTGCGTGAACGCGTGGCGGAAGGCGGCGCGGATCGCTTGCAGGAACTGCGTGAACGCGTGGCGGAAGGTGGCGCCGACCGTTTGCAAGAGTTGCGCGAACGCGTCGCCGAAGGGGGAGCAGATCGCCTTCAGGAACTGCGCGAGCGTTCGGCCCGCAGCGTACTCGTCGCCGAGAACCGTCCCGAGTTCGGTTCCAAGTACCAGCGCTACTGATCGTTCGTACCCGCTGCAGTCGATTCCTGCCGGGGGCACTCTGCCCCCGCAGCGATCACGACTTCCCGGTAACGGGGCACAGCGAGATGCCATGCAATATTGCCGAGCCATTGAACCTTGAGCGTCCGGGCGCTGCGCAAGACCTGGTCGCGTAAAACATCGTCGCATTCAAGCCGATCCAGCTCACGCGGCAAGCGCCGTTGCAGCTTGAAAAACTCTCCCGCCCAGACATCGATACGATGGCGAACCTCGCCGGCCGCTTCACGCGGGGAACATTGTCGATGATGGATGAGGTGAGTCAGCAGGTTGTACACATCCTCCATGGGATTCTCCATCCTGGAGAAGGACAGCAAGTCATTGACGGCCTTCATCAGATCCAGGCTCACCCTGCGTAGCGCCTGCCATATGTCGCTGTAGTAAACGCGGGACGGCAGGTGCACACGATCGGCGAAATAGTTGAACTCCACACACACCTGAAATCCGCCGGCATTGCGCCAGACACTTTCAAAATCCTGCTCGGCCGGCTGCGAACCTTCAAGACGATGCATCGCAGCACGCAAACAGGGATAGATATAACTTTCATACTGTTCAAGCACTCGTTGTCGCCACTGTGGCGGCATTTGCGCTGCAGCCTGTTGGATGAGGTCCGCCAGACCACCTGCCAGCCCATGGAAAAACGAGAGCCCACCAAGGCTTGCCATCTCATGCACCTCACGGATCGCCTGTTCCAGCAGCTCGGGATCCTGAGTCAAATCCTCATCGGCCAGATCATCCTGACAACTGAACCACCCGGTGAGGTGAGCAAGTACGAAAAGATCCTCACTATTTGCATTGGGCCACATATAACCGGCGTACAACCCTGGCTGGTATATATTGCGCTGGTGCTTCGCATGCGGCCCATCCTCCAGCCCAAGACGAATCAGCCATTGGCGAGTATGCACTTCCGCTTCCTGGGCATGGGGGCTGAGCGCAAATGACAGCCGTTGCAGCCGAGGCGGAAGCGAGAAGTCTTTTCGATGCTGTTTGATTAACGCGTCACGGTCGCGAAGCTGCTTGTACCAACCGCGCACAGTCGAGATCTCGTGCTGCCCGAGAATTAACTGCAACCAGACGGTGAACCCTGCTGGCTCGCGCCTGATTTCGCCAAAAAGTGCATACAGACTCGACCATCTCCAATCCATCGCTTCATCGGGATTCACCTCGGGATCCACTCGGCTGAGCCCGATATACACGTGGTCGTACTCGTTCTCGATCAAACCATTGGAAACCTGTGTCCGGTACACGAAGGCCTCGACCTCCATCAGCACAGGGCAATCAAGCCCCATCTCTTCGAACAATCGTCGTCTGGCTGCCGCAAGGGTCGGTTCGCCGGGTCGAGGATGGCCACAACATGTATTGGTCCATAAGCCTTGAGAGTGATATTTGCCCATCGCGCGTTTTTGCAGGAGCAGTCGTCCTTTCAAATCGAAAATGAAGACTGAAAAGGCGCGATGCAAAAGACCGTCGCGGTGCACCTGCATTTTTTCGGCGGTTCCGGTCACCCGATCATATTCATCTACAAGAATCAGCTCTTCCATCCTCGTCACCTTCGCCCCCTCAAGACTGGAAGATACGTCGGACCAGACTTCACTCTGCCTATCGGATTAAAACGTCACTTTAAAAACTAGACAAATCAGAACAAATCACAAGTCTGGCACTCAGCCTCTCGCCAGGACAATGCTGCGATATTTCTTAAAATTCTACAGTCGATTACCAATCGATTCTTACTCGAGCATGAGACGCCACACTAAATACGCTACGTTAAAAATATCAGTACCTAATGAACCGTCATTGCCAGAACCAGGTTGTTGGCATCTGCCCCAAGGCGCTTTTTGTATGTTGCAATCAACTTATTCAACCTACGCGCAAGCCAGAGAACTTTGGGCTTTGGCCTTTCGCTATCAGGAACAGCACACCGGAATGAAAGTCAGGACAGCACTGACGCTGGCGATTGCAGACATTTACCGGTTGCTGCCAGTGCATGCGCAAACGCTTTGTCAGATTGTCGAGCTCTTCAATACCGCGTCTCTGGTACACGACGACATCATTGACGAGGACACTACACGTCGCGGCGCCCCGTCCGTCTGGGTGAAGTTCGGTATCGCCAGCGCACTGGTATCCGGCATGTGTGGCTACATCGAAGGCTTGCAAAAGCTGAACGCCTTTGGTGATCCGAATCTCATTGACGCAGCCCTGAAAAGCCTCGAAGCGCTGCACATCGGCCAGCACCTCGACACGCAGCTGAGTGCAGGCAACAGTTTGCCGACACTGGATCAATATCGTTTTATTGCACAAGCCAATACCGGATGCTTTTTCATGTTCATCCTGGACTCATGCCAGATCCTCAATCCGATGCCGATAGCGGTTTATTCGGCATTGAAAGACCTGATGCTGGAACTGGCGGTCTATTACCGCTTCATCAATGACTACTGCGATATAAACCACACACCTCACTTCAAGAAAAAAGGCTTTGCACCTGATCTGGAAGGAGGTCCGAAAACGTTTCTCATGATCCTGGCCAACAGTCCATTAATCAAAAGCAAAAGAACGGAACTGCAGAAACGCCGAATCATTTCTGACTGGGGAGATGCCGGCGTTTTCACCCAAGCGATGAACATCATGGAAGACAGTTTCAATACCATCTTGCTTCATTTTGAAGAAGCCCGGCGCCACGCTCGGGAGCGAAACTTTGGTTCGCTGCATGCGTTCCTGCAGAACGTGCATTTTCAGCAACAACCACAGGATGACTACTACCTGTCATTAATCAGATAGCCTGGGTCCCTGTCGCTACTACCGATAAGCCTTGTTCTCTGACACAAAAGCCCCGCTGTTTTCCCACGACAGCCGTCATGGCTCGTACTAAGCTGCGCGATTGATTTGTTCAGGGACGATCCATGAAACGATTTGCCGCCTGTCTGCTGTCCATGCTGGCCCTGACGGCCACCGCGGCGGATCTGCAACTGCTCACCGACAACCATCCGCCCCTGCATTTCATGCAAGGCAATCAGCTCGCAGGGTTCGGTGTTGACGTGGTGCAGGCTCTGGCGACCCAGACCGGCGACCGCATCCATCTGCAACAAGTCCCGCTGCTGCGCGCCCTGCGCATGGCCAGCGACACGCCCGACACCGGCGTATTCACCGTGCTGCGTACCGACGAACGCGACGATCGCTATCAATGGGTCGGGCCGCTGATCGAAGTCGAAACCGCGCTGTACGCCCGCGACAATCTCCAGCCTCCCGTGCAAAGCCTGAGTGAAGCCGATCACCTGGGCCGAATCACCGTGCCACGTAAATGGTTGGTCTACAGCTATTTGCAGGGGCAAGACCTGAACAACCTCTACGGCGTGGAAACCCCGGAACAGATGATGCGACTGTTCAGCCTGGGGCGTACCGACTTCGTGGTCTCCGACACCTGGTCCAAGGCCGCCCTCGCCCGCGCACAAGGCATGGAGCCGGGACGCTTGCAGTATCAGATCCCGTTGATGAAACAGAACACCTACATTGCCTTTTCGCCGCAGACCGATCCGAAACAGGTCGCCCGCTGGCAGCAGGCGCTGGATACGTTGCGGGCCGACGGCCGTCTGGAGCAACTGCGCCAGCGCTGGCTGAGCAATACCCTACCGCGCTGATCGGGCATCAACGCCTTCGATAACAACTATGCGCAAGGGTGTTTTCACATCAAAACCCTCCAGCACTAGAGTGGGCTCCATCTTCTCCCCACTCTCTGGAGCAACATCATGAAAGACATCATCGCACTCGGCTTCATCGTTTCCCTGATCGGCGCCACCTCAGCCATCGCGGCACCACACGCCAGCACTCCGGTTGTCGCCGCTGCGACCGTTGGCCAGTCCGGCACCCTGAACGTCGATACTGTCAGCATCGACGCCGAACACAAAGGCAGCCTCAAGCTGCAACAAAATGCTGAACAGACCAAACTCTACGTCGCGGAAAACCGCCCGGAATTCGGCTCCAAATATCAGCGCTACTGAGTGATCGGTTTGAGCTGCCAGAAACAGGAAACCCCGCCGAAGCGGGGTTTCTTGCATTTGCGCGTCAGCGCACCAGTCGCGCGGCCAGTGCCTTGGCCTGCAACGCGACGTCGGTGACAGCGGTGCTTTCCCACCACATCCCACGCAACGGCGGGCCCATGGCGAACAGGCGGTTCGAGATCCGGCCCTCGACATCCAGCACAGCGCCGTCCACCGCCGCCTCGATCCCCAGCGCCAAAGGCCCCGGGCGAACCAGACCGCGCGCCAGCAACTGCTGCGGCAAAGGTCGCGCGACTCGGCGCCAGTCGTATTCGATGCCGCTGGAATTGATCAACGCCGCGCCCTGCACTACGCGGGTTTCCGCCTGACCTCGAGGGCGAATGCGGATACTCACGCCATCGCCCGACACCGGCTCAAGCCCCTTGTAAGACGCCGCATGAATGCGCAATCGCCCTTCCCGGTGCAGACGCTCGACCAATTCCGCACTCAATGGCGGTGAACGATGGTGATGACTTTCCCACCACGGCCGCACATGCCGCACGAACTGCCGGCGTTGCACATCGCTGGCCTGGCTCCACAACCGACCGATGTGCGCACGCACGGTGTCGAGCGGCGCCTGCCAGTCGATGCCCTTTGCGATGGCGTCGCGACAATGCCGGCGCAATTCGCGCAGTAACTGGCGCGGTGTGCGAATGCTGTGATCTTCGGCGAGGAAGTCCACCCACGCCGGCGGTTGTCGACGCACATGGGGCAACAGTCCGTGCCGGGAAAACACCTCGATCGGCCCGCGATGCCCGGCCTGCTCCAGCGACACCACGGCATCGACCATGGTCAGGCCGGAGCCGATGATCAGCACCGAGGATTGCGGATCGAGTTGACGCATGGCCGTGACATCCCACGGATCAAGCGACGCCGCGTTGAGGCCGCTGGACTCTTTTTGCGGGGTGCGGGCAGCCGGGAACATCCCTGTCGCCAGCACTGCATGAGCGCCCTGCAATTGCTGGCCGTCACTCAAAGTGAGCAGCACGCAATCGCTGGAGGCCTGAACGTCGACCACTTCGGCGCGCACATGCTCGACCGTCGACCCGAATTGCGCGCCCACCTGCTGCGCTTCGGCCAGACGCTGCTGCACGTATACGCCGAACAGCCCCCGAGGCGGAAACAGTTCGCTGACCGGCACGTGCTGCCGATCCGCCTCCGGCCAACCGCCACCGGCAATGTGCTCGGTCAGCCATTGGGTCAAGTCATCGGCATTGTCCGGATCAACGCTCATCCGCGCCGCGTTGCCGTTGAGCGTGTGGCCCAGTTCCACCGCGCTGTACGCTTCACCCCGACCCAGTTCAGCCCGGGGCTCGATCACCAGAATCTTTCTGCGCCCCGCCAAACGCAGCAATTGCACCGCCAGCATCGTGCCGCTGAGGCCGCCGCCGACAATCAGGATGTCGGCGTGACGCAGTGCGGTCGTATCGGTTTGAGTCATGCCGTTCTCGCAACTGAGGATATTCTCGGGCCAGTGTCATTCAGACGCCGCGAAGGCGTCTAGACGGACGCGGCTTTTTTCTCCTGCCGATGCAACTCACCCAGGTTTCGATAACCGCTGCCCGGATGAATCTCCGGCAGTCTCGGCCCTTCGCCAAACAGCTTCTCGCGCAAGGTCCCCGGCGCGTACGCGGTCTTGTAGACACCGCGCTTCTGCAACTCCGGCACCAGCAGTTCCACGGCATCGATGAAGGTTTCGTGGGTCAGCGCGTAAGCCAGGTTGAAGCCGTCGACGTCGGTTTCGTCGACCCACTCCTGCAACAGGTCCGCCACCGTTTCCGGGCTGCCGACAAACAACGGGCCGAAGCCGCCGATGCCGACCCAGTCGGCGAGTTCGTTGGGGGTCCAGACCTTGTTCGGATCCGCCGTGGAAAACGCTTCGACTGCTGATTGAATGGCGTTGGTGTGCACGTGTTTGAGCGGTTCGTCCGGTTTGAAACGGCTGAAGTCGATGCCGGTCCAGCCGGAAATCAGCGCCATCGCGCCTTCGTAGCTGACCCAGGATTTGTATTCTTCGAACTTGGCTTTGGCCTTGGCGTCGGTCTCGCCCAAAATCACCGTTTGCAAGTTAAAGATCAGGATCTTCGACGGATCGCGCCCGGCCTCGGCGGCGCGGCGGCGGATGTCGGCCACGGTTTTCTTCAGCAGCACTTTCGACGGGGCAGCGACAAAAACGCATTCGGCGTGCTCGGCGGCAAACTGCTTGCCCCGGCTGGAAGCGCCGGCCTGATAGAGAACCGGCGTGCGTTGCGGCGACGGCTCGCAAAGGTGAATGCCCGGCACCTGGAAGTGTATGCCGTGGTGACGAATCTCATGGATTTTGCTGGGGTCACTGAAGATCCGCCGCTTGCGATCCCGCAGAATCGCGCCCTCTTCCCAACTGCCCTCCCAGAGTTTGTAGCAGACCTCCAGGTATTCCTCGGCGAAGTCGTAGCGCGCGTCGTGTTCGGTCTGGGCTTGCTGGCCGATGTTCTTCGCGCCGCTCTCCAGATACGAAGTGACGATGTTCCAGCCGGCACGGCCCTTGGTCAGGTGATCGAGGGTCGACAGGCGTCGGGCGAACGGGTACGGATGCTCGAAGGACAATGAAGCGGTCAGGCCAAACCCCAGGTGCTCGGTGACCAGCGCCATCGGCGGGATCAGTTGCAACGGATCGTTGACCGGCACCTGCGCCGCCTGCCGGATGGCCGCTTCGCCATTGCCGTTGTATACGTCGTAGATGCCCAGCACGTCAGCGATGAACAAGCCGTCGAACTTGCCGCGCTCGAGGATTTTCGCCAGATCGGTCCAGTACTCCAGATCCTTGTATTGCCAGGAACGATCCCGAGGGTGAGCCCACAGGCCCGGCGACTGATGGCCGACGCAGTTCATGTCGAAGGCGTTGAGGCGGATTTCGCGGGGCATCAGATGGCACTCCGAAAAATTGGAGTAGCAATGCTGCTAATTCGAAAACTGCCACAAGAAACATCACTTCTGTGACGATTGAAATTGTACCTGCCCTGCACCCCATGAATAACAGGAGAGGAAGGTAAGCATTGGAAAAAGATGGGCATGAAGCGACTCCAGCGAAGAATGTTTTCACAGGCGTCAATACAGAAGTCGTGCCAGCTTTATTAGTTGTTTTAAATCAAACAGTTAAGATAAGAATCTAATCCCGTATCTCGAAACCACTCAACAGAATGTGGTTTTACTGTTGATCAGCAAACACATGAGAAAGCAGGCCACCAAAGATGCGGGACCTGCCATGGAGTTAACAATCAGTGGGTGATGTCGTATTGGACGGGTTTAGATTTTTGGTCGTTAGCCCCCCCCGCCCAGTGAATATAGTCGAACGTCCTTCCAGCACCAAGATTGTCAAGTAGCGCCGTTCGTGGAATCAGCAACTCATAATAACCACCAATATCAGGGCCCGGCGACTGAGCCGGGACTACCACCTTAGCGTTGATTCTCAATTCGACAAGATCGTCGGGATCGGTAAGAGGAGGAACTGGAATTAAGGCCGTCGCACCCTTTGCGGGCACGTTCTTCAGGCTGAGTTCCGTTCCAATTGCTTCTTTCATTTCGAGCGCTTCCGGTTCCATTTCTTTATTCCTTCTTAACGAGGGTGAACTCTGCCCAAAGAGGAGAGCTGAGCAACGACGTTGCCTGGAACCATTGAATGGCGACGAGATATGTACGTCTACTGTCAGAAATAACAGGTAAAAGGCTATATCCGACCGACGGTGACTGGCGTCAGATCACCACATTGCGCACGAAGCGCGCGGCCACTTCCCCGTCATTGCGATAGGTGTGCGGCTGGTTGCTGGCGAACATGAAAAACTCCCCGGCCGCGATGCGCTGGGGTTGGTCGCCGAGCATCAGCGTCAGGCAGCCCTCGAACACGAAAATCTGCTCGCTCCAGCCTTCGGCATCCGGTTGCGAGGGATAGACCTCGCCCGGTTGCAGGCACCATTCCCACTGTTCCACCGCACGGGTGGCGTTGGCCTTGGACAGTAAAACGGCTTTGCTGCCGGGGATGCTGCCGGCCCAGGCCAGCTCGTTGATACGGCCGGGATCGCGATTGTCCGGGGCCTGAATCAGGTCACTGAAGGCCACTTCGAGGGCTTCGGCGACGCGGTCGAGAGTGGTCAGGCTGACATTCTTTTCGCCGGCCTCGATGGCCACCAGCATCCGCCGGCTGACCCCGGACTTTTCCGCGAGGGCCGTCTGGCTCATGTCGGCGGCGTGACGCAGGCGCCGGACGTTCTGGCTGACGTGTTGCAGGACCGAAGCCCGCTGAACGGAATCTTTGTGCACTATATTGCTCACTGGCTGGGGTTGGGCAGTATACTGCGCAACATTTGGCGCATTGTGCGTCTCCTCCTTAAAAGTGCGCAAGGTCATGACGTCAGCCAATTCCTCCCAAACTCCCCTGCGGTTTTCCCGGTTCAGCAAAGCCGAGTGCGTGCTGGTGCTGATCACCATGCTTTGGGGCGGCACCTTCCTGCTGGTGCAGCACGCGATGGCCGTCAGCGGCCCGATGTTTTTCGTCGGCCTGCGCTTTGCCGCAGCGGCGAGCATCGTTGCGCTGTTCTCCTGGAAACACCTGCGTGAACTGACCCTGTTCGAACTCAAGGCCGGCGCTTTTATTGGCGTGGCGATCATGCTCGGCTATGGCTTGCAGACTGTCGGATTGCAAAGCATCCCGAGCAGTCAGTCGGCGTTCATCACCGCGCTGTACGTGCCGTTCGTGCCTCTGCTGCAATGGCTGGTCCTCGGTCGGCGCCCGGGTTTGATGCCGAGCATCGGCATCATGCTGGCATTTACCGGACTGATGCTGCTTTCCGGGCCGTCCGGCGCTTCGCTGAATTTCAGCCCCGGTGAAATCGCCACGTTGATCAGCGCCATCGCAATAGCGGCCGAAATCATCCTGATCAGTAACTATGCCGGGCAGGTCGATGTGCGCCGCGTAACCATCGTGCAGTTGGCGACGACTTCGGCGCTGTCGTTCTTGATGGTGGTGCCGACCGGCGAGGCGATTCCGGATTTCTCTTGGCTATTACTGAGCACCGCCCTGGGCCTCGGCGCGATGAGTGCGGCGATTCAAGTGGCGATGAACTGGGCGCAGAAAAGTGTTTCGCCGACCCGTGCGACCTTGATCTATGCAGGTGAGCCCGTGTGGGCGGGGATCGTCGGGCGCATTGCGGGTGAGCGTCTTCCGGCCATCGCATTGGTGGGTGCGGGGCTGATCGTGACGGCGGTGATCGTCAGTGAATTGAAGACCAAAGGCAAAGATACACAAACGATCACGGAAGAATTGAAGCACGAGACCGAAGGCTAAACGCGGGTTTTACGGCTACTTTGTAGGATTCAGAGACATCCTCGCGTTTGGCGATCCGGGAGCTGGCACGTATGATGCTTCACAAACTTCCGCAGATTAGAAGCCTATGTCCCTGATAGTTCTACTGCTTCTGCCTTTTCTGGGCAGCTGTCTGGCAGCCGTGCTGCCGCACAACGCACGTAACGCCGAATCCCTGCTGGCAGGTCTGGTCGCACTGATCGGCACTGTCTCGGTCGCACTGCTGTACCCGCAAATCGCCCACGGCGGCGTGATTCGCGAAGAATTCACGTGGCTGCCCAGCCTGGGCTTGAACTTCGTCCTGCGCATGGACGGCTTCGCCTGGCTGTTCTCGATGCTGGTGCTGGGCATCGGCACCCTCGTCTCCTTATATGCCCGCTATTACATGTCGCCGGACGATCCAGTGCCGCGTTTCTTCGCGTTCTTTCTGGCGTTCATGGGCGCCATGCTCGGGCTGGTGATCTCCGGCAACCTGATCCAGATCGTGTTCTTCTGGGAGCTGACCAGCCTCTTCTCGTTCCTGTTGATCGGTTACTGGCACCACCGCCACGACGCGCGCCGTGGTGCGTACATGGCGTTGATGGTCACCGGTGCCGGGGGATTGTGCCTGCTGGCGGGGGTCATGATCCTCGGCCATGTCGTCGGCAGCTATGACCTGGACAAGGTCCTGGCCGCCGGCGATCTGATTCGCGCACATGCCCTCTACCCCATCCTGCTTCCCCTCATTCTTATCGGCGCCCTCAGCAAAAGCGCCCAGTTCCCCTTCCACTTCTGGCTGCCGCACGCGATGGCGGCACCCACACCGGTTTCGGCATACCTGCACTCGGCGACCATGGTCAAGGCCGGGGTTTTCCTGCTGGCCCGCCTTTGGCCGTCGTTGTCCGGCAGCGAAGAATGGTTCTACATCGTCAGCGGCGCCGGCGCCGCCACGCTGTTGCTCGGCGCGTACTGCGCGATGTTCCAGAACGATCTCAAGGGACTGCTGGCGTACTCGACCATCAGCCACCTCGGTCTGATCACGCTGCTGCTGGGCTTGAACAGTCCGCTGGCCGCTGTGGCGGCGGTGTTCCACATTCTCAACCACGCGACCTTCAAGGCTTCGCTGTTCATGGCCGCCGGGATCATCGACCACGAAAGTGGCACCCGCGACATCCGCAAGCTCAACGGCCTGTTCAAACTGATTCCGTTCACCGCTACCCTGGCGATGGTCGCCAGTGCGTCCATGGCCGGCGTACCGCTTCTCAACGGTTTCCTGTCGAAAGAAATGTTCTTCGCCGAAACCGTGTTCATCAATGCCACCGCCTGGGTTGAAACCAGCCTGCCAATTGTCGCGACCATTGCCGGGATGTTCAGTGTTGCCTACTCGCTGAGATTCACCGTCGACGTGTTCTTCGGCCCGACTGCCACCGACCTGCCCCACACCCCGCACGAACCGCCGCGCTGGATGCGTGCACCGGTGGAATTGCTGGTGTTCACCTGCCTGCTGGTGGGGATTTTCCCGGCCCAGGTGGTCGGTCCGTTGCTGGCCGCAGCCGCATTGCCGGTAGTGGGTGGTGTGCTGCCGGAATACAGCCTGGCAATCTGGCACGGCCTCAATGCTCCGATGATCATGAGCCTGATCGCCATGTCTGGCGGCATCGTGTTGTATCTGCTGCTGCGCAACCAGCTCAAGCGCGGACGCTTCAAGTATCCGCCGCTGGCGGGCCGCTTCAACGGCAAGCGAATGTTCGAACGCAGCCTGGTGGCGATGATGCGCCTGGCTCGACGCCTGGAGCGGCGGATCGGCACCAAGCGTCTGCAAACCCAGCTGTTCCTGATGGTCTTGGCGGCAGTGCTGGCCGGCCTGATTCCGATGCTGCACAGCAGCCTGAGCTGGGGCGACCGGCCGAAGATCCCGGGCTCGATCGTGTTCGTGACCCTGTGGCTGCTGGCAATCGCCTGTGCCCTCGGCGCCGCGTGGCAGGCCAAGTATCACCGTCTCGCCGCCCTGACCATGGTCAGCGTCTGTGGCCTGATGACCTGCGTGACCTTCGTCTGGTTCTCGGCGCCGGATCTGGCCCTGACGCAACTGGTGGTCGAAGTAGTGACCACCGTGCTGATCCTGCTCGGCCTGCGCTGGCTGCCACGACGGATCGAAGAGGTTTCGCCGCTGCCAAGCAGCCTGCGCAAGGCGCGGGTACGGCGTCTGCGCGACTTGCTGCTGTCGATTGCAGTCGGTGGCGGCATGGCGCTGCTGTCCTACGCCATGCTGACCCGGCAGACGCCGAACGACATTTCTTCGTTCTACCTGAGCCGCGCTCTGCCTGAGGGTGGCGGTAGCAACGTGGTCAACGTGATGCTGGTGGATTTCCGTGGTTTCGACACCCTTGGCGAAATCACGGTGCTCGCCGCCGTCGCGCTGACCGTGTTTGCCTTGCTGCGTCGTTTCCGCCCGCCGAAAGAAAGCCTGCAACTGCCGGCCCAGCAACGCCTGCTCGCCCCCGACGTGGTCACCGATCTGGTCAACCCGCGCTCGGCCAGCGACACCGCGCTCGGTTTCATGATGGTGCCGGCTGTGTTGGTGCGTCTGTTGCTGCCGATTGCGCTGGTGGTGTCGTTCTACCTGTTCATGCGCGGGCACAACCAGCCGGGTGGCGGCTTCGTCGCCGGTCTGGTGATGTCGGTGGCGTTCATCCTGCAATACATGGTCGCCGGCACCCAGTGGGTCGAGGCGCAAATGAGCCTGCGGCCGCTGCGCTGGATGGGCACTGGCCTGCTGTTCGCCACCGTCACCGGTCTCGGGGCGATGGCGGTCGGTTATCCGTTCCTGACCACCCACACCTGGCACTTCAGCCTGCCGCTGCTGGGTGACATCCATATCGCCAGCGCGCTGTTCTTCGATATCGGCGTCTATGCCGTGGTGGTCGGGTCGACCTTGCTGATCCTCACCGCCCTCGCCCACCAATCGGTCCGGGGCCACAAAACCGCTGCCGCCAAAGGAGCCGTCTGATGGAAGAAGTCATCGCAATCGCCATCGGCGTGCTCGCCGCATCCGGGGTCTGGCTGATCCTGCGGCCACGGACATTCCAGGTGGTGATGGGCCTGTGCCTGCTGTCCTACGGCGTCAATCTGTTCATCTTCAGCATGGGCAGCCTGTTCATCGGCAAGGAGCCGATCATCAAGGACGGCGTGCCGCAGGACCTGCTCAATTACACCGACCCGCTGCCACAGGCGCTGGTGCTGACGGCCATCGTCATCAGCTTCGCCATGACCGCATTGTTTCTGGTGGTGCTGCTGGCCTCACGGGGCCTGACCGGCACCGACCACGTTGACGGAAGGGAGCCCAAGGAATGACGGCGATAACTCACCTGATCGCCGCACCGATCCTGCTGCCGCTGCTGACCGCCGCCATCATGCTGATGCTCGGCGAGAAGCACCGACCGCTGAAGGCGAAAATCAACCTGTTCTCCAGCCTCCTCGGCCTGGGCATTTCGGTGATGCTGCTGCAATGGACCCAGACCACCGGCGTGCCCGGGTCCATCGGCGTCTACCTTCCGGGCAACTGGCAGGTGCCGTTCGGCATCGTGCTGGTGGTCGATCGTCTGTCGGCGTTGATGCTGGTGCTGACCGGAATCATCGGCGTCAGCGCCCTGCTGTTCGCCATGGCCCGCTGGGACGGCGCCGGGTCGAGCTTCCACGCGTTGTTCCAGATTCAGTTGATGGGGCTGTATGGCGCGTTCCTGACCGCGGACCTGTTCAACCTGTTCGTGTTCTTCGAAGTGCTGCTCGCCGCATCCTACGGCCTGTTGCTTCATGGTTCGGGCCGGGCACGAGTGTCGTCGGGGCTGCATTATATTTCGATCAACCTGCTGGCGTCGTCGCTGTTCCTGATTGGTGCGGCGTTGATCTACGGCGTGACCGGCACGCTGAACATGGCGGATCTGGCCCTGAAGATCCCGCTGGTGCCGGAGGCCGATCGTGGCCTGCTGCATGCCGGCGCGGGGATTCTGGCCGTGGCGTTCCTGGCCAAGGCCGGCATGTGGCCGCTGAATTTCTGGCTGGTGCCGGCCTACTCGTCGGCCAGCGCGCCGGTGGCGGCGATGTTCGCGATCATGACCAAGGTCGGCGTCTACACCCTGCTGCGCTTGTGGACGTTGCTGTTCTCGGGTCAGGCCGGCGCTTCGGCGTATTTTGGTGGTGACTGGCTGATCTACGGCGGCATGGCGACCATGGCCGGCGCAGGCGTGGCGATCATTGCTGCGCAACGCCTGGAGCGCATGGCCAGCCTGAGCATTCTGGTGTCGGCGGGGATCCTGCTGTCGGCCGTGGGTTTCGCCCAGCCGAACCTGATTGGCGCCGCGCTGTTCTATCTGGTCAGCTCGACCCTGGCGCTGAGCGCACTGTTCCTGCTGGCCGAATTGATCGAGCGTTCGCGCACCGCCATCGAAGTACCGCTGGAAGACGAAAACGAACTGCTGCCGCGTCCGCAGGAATGGCAACGACCGGTCAAGGGCATCAACCTCGACGACGATCAGAAAGCCGTGGTGGGTCAGGTAATCCCATGGACGATGGCGTTCCTCGGCCTGAGCTTCATTGCCTGCGCGCTGCTGATCATCGGCATGCCGCCGTTGTCCGGGTTCATCGGCAAGCTCAGCCTGATCGGCGCCCTGCTCAATCCGCTGGGCCTCGGCGCCGGCGAGCCGATCTCGAATGCCGCCTGGGCGTTGCTGGCCCTGCTGATCCTTACCGGACTCGGGTCGCTGATGGCGTTCTCGCGTCTGGGGATCCAGCGCTTCTGGTCGCCAGAGGAGCGCCCTTCGCCGCTGCTGCGCAAACTGGAATGCACGCCAATTTTCCTGCTGCTCGGCCTGAGCATTGCGCTGACCTTCAAGGCTGAACCGCTGCTGCGTTACACCCAGGCAGCAGCCGACGCCCTGAACAATCCGCAGCAATACGTGATGGCGGTACTCGGCACCCGCGCCGTGCCGAGCCCGGAAGCCAAGGCTGCGCTGTTGGAGGTGCAACCATGAAGCGTCTGTTTCCTGCTCCGTGGTTGTCGCTCGCACTGTGGTTGCTGTGGCTGGTGCTGAACCTGTCGGTCAGCCCGGGCAATCTGCTGCTGGGTGCCGTACTCGGCTTCTGTGCCCCGCTGATGATGCGCAAACTGCGCCCGCAGCGCACCCGCATCCGGCGCCCCGGCACCATCCTGCGCCTGTTCCTGCTGGTCGGGCGTGACGTGGTGGTTTCCAACCTGGCCGTGGCCTGGGGTGTACTCAACGCTGGTCGACGCCCGCCCCGCTCGCGCTTCATCAAGGTGCCTTTGGACCTGCGCGACGCCAACGGTCTGGCAGCATTGTCGATGATCTGCACGGTCGTGCCCGGCACGGTATGGTCGGAACTGGCGCTGGATCGCAGCATTCTGCTACTGCACGTTTTCGATCTGGATGACGAGGCGCAGTTCATCCAGCACTTCAAGGTCACTTACGAGCGGCCGTTGATGGAGATTTTCGAATGAGCCCGCTGCTGTCGAACGCGATTCTGCTGACGCTGTTCCTGTTTTCCCTGGCCATGGTCCTCACGCTGGTACGCCTGTTCAAAGGCCCTTCGGCGCAGGACCGGGTACTGGCGCTGGATTACCTGTACATCGTCGCCATGCTGATGATGCTGACCCTGGGGATTCGCTACTCCAGTGACACCTACTTCGAAGCGGCGCTGCTGATCGCGCTGTTCGGCTTCGTCGGCTCGTTTGCCCTGGCGAAGTTCCTCCTGCGTGGCGAGGTGATCGAATGAACGCTGAACTGTCTCTCTGGGTGGAAATCCCGGTGGCGATCCTGCTGGTCCTCAGCGGCGTGTTCGCCCTGATCGGCGCGACCGGCCTGCTTCGGATGAAAGATTACTTCCAGCGCATGCATCCGCCGGCGCTGGCCTCGACGCTGGGTGCGTGGTGTGTGGCGCTGGCGTCGATCATCTGCTTTTCCGCGCTCAAGTCCGGGCCGGTGCTGCACGCATGGCTGATCCCGATCCTGCTGTCGATCACCGTGCCGGTGACTACTTTGCTGCTGGCGCGGGCGGCGTTGTTCCGCAAGCGCATGGCCGGGGATGATGTGCCGGCCGAGGTCAGCAGCCGGCGCACTGAAACCGGCAGCTAGATCCAGGCAACAGCCAACAGCCCGGCTCCCAATATCAGACACAGCGGCGAGTAAACCCACGTGTCGAGCCGGGCAAACCGCGATCCCTTCACTTCCTTGAAAAAACCCACCAATTCCGAATCGCCAATCGCCCGCGCAAACATCAGCAGCGCAATCGCGCTGATCATCCATTGCAGCGCCCAGTGATGCACCGCAGGCAGCCACCACCCCACCCGCATGCACACCAGTGCGGCAATCAGTAGCAGGGCTGCCGCCACCACCAGCGTGATCCAGCCTGACGGCTTGAACGCCGGCCTGAGCGTCAGCCCGCCGTTATCCACCGGAACCTGCGGCACCACCGCCACGGCCGCCCACTGCCCACCCATCGCCCAATACACATGCATCAGGCTGATCACCGCAAATATCGTCACCAGCCATTGAGCCAACACAAAGGTCATGGTCGAGAATCCTTTCAAGGGATTTGAACAAAACATCCTAGTCGGCATTTTTCCATGTGCACGACCGGTCGGCGGTGCGGTAAAGTGCCGCCCCATGAAATTCACCCGTACCGATCGCTCACTGCTGGCCTGGATGCTCTATTGCTGCGTCCTGTTCAACGTGTTCGCCTGCAGCATCGGTCACGGACAAATGGTCGGCATGCAGCTCAACGGTATCGGCGGCCAGTTCTGCGCCGTCGACCCGAACACCCAGGCGCCGCTCGCTCCAAATCCCGCCGAAGAAAAACTGCCGACCCTGGCCAAAGCCTTCGGCTGTCCGCTGTGTTCCACTGGCGGCATGGGCCCGGCGTTCAACTCCAGCCTGACCCTGGCGATCCTGCCGGAACAACACAGCCCGCCGCTGCCGGTCATCGTCAGCGCCGACCTCCCTGCCCGCTTCATCTGGCCTTCGGCCAATCCTCGCGCCCCGCCGCTCGCCTGAGTGTCCTTGCCTTTTTGATTTGTCAGCCCACTGCGCCAACGCGCGGCGTTCGCCTGTGCGCTGACTCCTAGACAAGCATTCAGGATTCAATCGATGAAACAACTTACCTTGCTGGCGAGCCTGTGCGGCTGCCTGTCCGTCAACGTCTGGGCGCAGTCCACCGTGGATCTGGCGCCGATCACCATCGACGGCGAATCCGGCGCCGAACCGGGCCTGAGCCTCGACCAGTCCAGCGGCATGGCCTCGCGCCTCGGTCTCAGTGTGCGTGACACTCCGGCCTCGGTGGCCATCGCCAACCGCAATGACATCGAACGTCACGGTTCGCAAAACTTTCAGGACGCGGCCAACACCTTGCCGGGTGTGAACGCCAGTGCGCCGCCGGGCTTTGGCGGGTTCGCCTCCTATCGTGGCTTTACCAGCAGCCAGATCACCCAGATGTTCAACGGGGTCAACGTTTCCGGCGGACTGGCGCGCCCCGTGGATTCGTGGATTTATGACCGGGTGGAACTGGTGGGCGGTCCCTCTTCGCTGATCAACGGCGCAGGCTCGGTCGGCGGCTCGCTGAACTACGTGACCAAACTGGCCACCCGCGACGAGCAAGCCATCGAAGGCAGAGTCAGTTATGGCACCTACGACACCACCGAAACCGCGTTTGGCCTCAATCACGCGCTGACCGAACCTGGCGCCGACGTGCAGCATTACGCGCGTCTCGACGTCAGCCACAACACCGGCAACGGCTACATCGACCGTCAGGAACGCGATGCCTGGAGCGTGGCGTTCTCGCTGCTCAGCGACCTGACGCCGAACCTGTCGCACACCCTGGCCCTGGAATATCAGGACGAACACGAGGACAGCCCGTACTGGGGCACGCCAGTGCTCAACCCCAAGGCCGGCGAATTGAAGATCGACAAGCACAACCGCTTCAACAACTACAACGTCGAGGACGGCCGCTACGAGCAGCGGACAATCTGGGTTCGCTCGATCATCGATTACCGGATCAACGACAGCACCACCCTGCGCAACACCCTCTATCACCTCGACAGCCAGCGCGATTACCGCAACCTGGAAACCTATCAATACAACGCCGACAACAGCGCGGTGAACCGCTCTACTGCGTATCAGGTGCGACATCAGGGCGAGCAGGACGGCAACCAGTTCGAACTGCGCCACGACAACAGCCTGTTCGGCCTCGACACCACCTGGTCCGGCGGTTTCGAATACAAGGTCAACCAGACCACCAACTCGCCGCTGAACGTCAAAGGCGCCAGCACGGTGAACCCGAACAACTACCGACCGGGGCATTTCTATGACATTCCCGGAACATTGCCGGGTTTTGTCAGCGACAAGACCAACGAAGTCACGACCAAAGCGCTGTTTGCCGAAAACCGCCTGGCACTGACCGACAAGCTCTCGCTGCTCACTGGCCTGCGCTACGACGACATCGACCTCGACGTGACCAACCATCGCACGGTGACCGCGAGTAACCCGCGTCATCTCAAACGCAGCTGGGAGCCGGTCACCGGGCGCGTCGGCCTGACGTATCAGTTCACTCCGTCAGCCAATGTGTACGTGCAATACAGCACCGCCGCCGAGCAGCCCAATGGCACCCAGGACTTCGATGTCTCGACCGGAAAACAATGGGAAATCGGCAGCAAGTTCGACTACCTGAACGGGCGCGGGTCGGCGACGGTGGCCGCCTATACCATCGAGCGCAAGGACTTCGCCGTGACGGATCCACTGGACCCGACCAGCAGCATTCCGGTTGGCCAGCAGACTTCGAAGGGCATCGAGATTGCCAGCTCCTTGCGGATCACCGACAAGTTGCTGGCCGAAGGCAACTTCGCCTGGGTCGATGCGCAATATGATGAGTTCAACGAGAAGAACGCTGCCGGCGTAGTGGTTTCCCGCAAGGGCAACACACCGACCAACGTGCCGGACCGGGTCGGCAATCTGTGGCTGACCTACGATTTCTCGCCGCAATGGCAAGGCGGGGTCGATGCGCGGTACGTGGCGTCGGTGTTCGCCGACAATGCCAACACCATGACCGTGCCGTCGTACACGCTGTTTGGCAGCTTCCTCAGCTACAAGGTGGATTCGCACACCACCGTGACCGGGCGGGTGCGTAACCTGACGAATGAGGTGTATGCCGAGTTCGCCCATGTTTCGCCGGCGTATTACCTCGGCACACCGCGTACATTCGAGCTGGCAGTGCAAACCCGCTTCTAAAAGCTTCGCGGGCAAGCCCGCTCCCACAAGAATCGATGTGTTTTCAAAGCTCGGAGCACACCGAAAAAACTGTGGGAGCGGGCTTGCCCGCGATGAGGCCCGTCGGTACGACCTCTATTTCAAATCAGCTGAAACCTTATCTGCCACGTCCTTCGGCAACCACGCCTGCCACACATCCGGATGCGCCTTCATGAACGCCACCGCTGCGTCCCGGGGCGCCGTGTGTTTCTCGCTCATCTCGGCCAGCGCCTTGTTCAGGTCATCAATCGGAAAGTCGACTTTGCTGAAAAACTCGACAATCTGCGGATACTGCTTCCGGAACGGCGTGGATACCCCGATCGACAGCTTCGAGGCCAGCGAACGGGTCGGTTTCGGATTGGGATTGTCGGCGTCGGTCAGGGTCTTCCAGGCCTCGGCATCGAACGGCGGCTCTTCCAGTTGAATCAGTTTGAACTTGCCGAGCAACGGCGTTGGCGACCAGTAATAGAACAGCACCGGTTTGCCCCGGCGGATCGATGAACTGATTTCTGCATCCAGCGCCGCACCGGAGCCGCTGCGGAAATTGACGAAATCGTCCTGCAAGCCGTAAGCGGTGAGCTTCTGCTTGTTCACCACCTCCGACGTCCAGCCGATCGGGCTGTTGAGGAACCGACCCTTGCTCGGGGTTTCCGGGTCCTTGAAGACGTCCTTGTATTTCTTCAGATCGCTGACACTGCGCAGATCCGGCGCCAGTGGCTTGATGCCCTTGGCCGGGTCGCCCTTGATCACGTACTCCGGCACCCACCAGCCTTCGGTGGCGCCTTTGACCGTGTCGCCCAGGCTGGCGACCTTGCCTTCGGCTTCGGCTTTGACCCACACCGGACTGCGCCCGGCCCACTCTTCACCGATGACCTGAATATCGTTGTTGGCCAGTGCGGTCTCCAGGGTGATGGTGGTGCCCGGCAAGGTGTCGGTCGGCAGGCCGTAGCCCTTCTCGACGATGATGCGCAGGACATCGGTGATCAGGCTGCCGCTTTCCCAGTTCAGGTCGGCAAAGTGGATCGGCGCCTGTGTCGCACTCACCGCAGGCACCGCCGTCATCAAGCCGAAAGTGGTCAGGCCAGCGGCCAGCAACCGTCGAAATCCGTTCATGCTTTTGCACCTCGTGCTGTTCACAGCAATAGCAGGATGGCCTGACAGAAGACCGCAAGCCTCTGAATACTCAGTCAACTGACTGTAGACGAGGTTCCTGCTTTTTCAGGGGCATGACACGGACAAGGCTACTTTTCAGAAATTTCCTGCAGGCTCTTCAGCTCGCGTCTGACCATGCTGGCGTATTCCGCAGGCTGCAAGGCGTAAATTTGCGAGGCGACCCAACCCAGCCATGCGCCCTTCATCTCTGCCTTTGCAGTGAACAATCGACGGGCTTCTTCACGGGCGCTGTCGAGATTCTGCAGGTGGAAATCGGCGCGGCTCACTCGCTGGCCTTGAACGTTACCAGTTCGCCCTTGCGCCACTTGGCGGCTTTGGCGGTGACGGCTTTCAGGGTTTTGGTCAGGCCTTCCTGCAATTGTTCATTGGCGGCGAACACGGTGACCGCACTATGACCTTCCTTGAACACGATGGCATGACCGTCCGCCGTGGTGACAAACGCGTAGTCCCCCAAGCCGTACACAGTCATTTTGATTTCGCGAAAGCGGATGTCCATCTTGCCGCCTTCACGACTTGGAAGCACCGAGGCACTGAAATGATCGCCGACCTTGAGCTTGAGACCCGGTTTGTCATCGACCACCAATGCGCTTTCGGTGTCGATCTCGGCAACATAAATGCCTTCGGCGTTTTGCTCGGTGATGTAAACAAAACGTGATTGAAACTGCTTGACCAGCTTTGCCCGCAAATCACCCAGCACGAACAAAGCATGCATATCGAGGTTACTGACTGCCAAAGATACATCCCCACACTTGAAAAGAGTGCCGTACGCGAAAAGCGCTTACGGCATAAAAAGTCGGCATGGCCGAAGGTGTTGCGCGATGACTCGAATATACGCCTGAGCGAGCAAATTGCTCATTCAACGCGAGGTCCACAAGACTACTGGAATGCCACTCGCGAAACCTGCAAAGACGTTCTCCAAATGTTGAAGGAAAACGTGTCGCGGCCGGCCAGAGAATACTGACTACGAACTTTAGGGAAAAAACTCACCAAGAAAAGCACTTTTCCGACATATCGCACGCAAAAAATTGCTTTAGATAACGCCATGCCGTCAACAGGTGTTGGCGATTCTAGAGCAGCGATACTGCTTGCGACTACCCGCAACACCTTGTAAATGCGGGTCAACCCATGAAAAGGACTTCATATGTGCACTATGACGCATTTTGCCGTGACTCAAGAACCTGCCTTTGTGCTGAGCACTCCGGGCTTCGAGACTGTTCCCACCATGAAGCCCTGCGGCCAGGAACCGTTGTTTCAGGTGATCCCGGCGGGCAACGCCTTTTTTCATATCAAGGAAAAGTCGACAGGCCTTGTCAGAGGTTTCCGTGAGAATCACAACGCCGCCTGCGCCCTCGCCCGCTCACTGGAATCACAGATCGAACTCCTGGCCAGCCAGCACCTCAGATACAGAGAGTGATCGACCCGCCATCCTCCAAGGAGCACAACATGGAACTGCCTGCCTACAACCTGACAACCCTGTTCGATCAATTAGGACTGCCTTCAGAGGAAACGGCGATCGACGACTTCATCGAAGCCCATCCGCTGAATCCCGATATCAAATTGATCGACGCCGACTTCTGGAGTCCGCAACAGGCGCAACTGCTCAAGGAATGGCTTCGTGCCGATGGCGAGGAAGCGGTGATGGTCGATGAACTGAACGTGCGCCTGCATCGGGGCAAATGATTTCGATCAGTGCAGGCTGTCACCGGAATCAGCGCTCAATTGCGCTAGCCATGCAGCCCTGCACTCTTCCGCCTCGTTTCGACTCGCGAAGGCAGTGCCACGGCGTTCGCCATTGAGCAGCACCACCCAGCAGACACTTTGCCCCATCGCGCGCAGTCCGGCGGGGACACCGCTACCGATCATCACTGCGACATCGACTCTGCATTGCATGCTGACCTCCCAACTTCATTAGCAACCTAACTATGTAGGCATGTTAATGATTTGGATCAGGGGGAAACAGCGACGCCGCTGCACAGCTTAATTGCAGCTTCGGCAACAATGCCTCAGCGCGGTTCCTCCGGTTTGTAGCCCAGGCGCAACCCGCCCCAGTGGCGACCCTTGACGATGATCGGCACCGACAGGTCATGCATCAGCTCGCCGGTATCGCGGGTGTAGGTCTGCAACAGCACCGGTTGCTGATGGCTGCCGCAGCGGATGCCGGTGCGGTCGGCGAATTTGCGTTTGGTGCGATTGTTCACGGTATCGACCTGCACATCTCCGGTCAGTGGCTGGCTGAACGCCCGATTGTGCGTCGGCACGTAACCCTGCTGCGTGCAGGCGATAGCAAAGACCAGGCCTTCGTGACGCGGCAACAGCGGTTCCTGAATCGCCGGCAGCACCTGATCGGTGTAGCGGTCGAAACGGGTCTGGAACTTTGCCGGCTGGGTGTCCGGGATCGGTTGATACTGGCGGTCGAACAGGTCTTCAAGGCTGATGCGCCCTTGTTCGACGTCGGCCTCGAACCGCGCGGCGATCTGGCTGGCCCCTTCGCGGGCGAGGTCGTAGATGCGTTGGTGATAGTCGTCCAGCCCGACTTCGGCCAGGCGTTCGCTGATGGTTTCCGCCTGCCCTTCCATCTGCACCGCGGCTTCGGCCAGACGCCGAGTCTGTTGGTCGCTGATCGCCAGATCGCTGCGCATCTGCTCGATGGCGGTGAACAGGCTGTCGAGCTGTTCACGATTGGTTTCTGCGCCTCGGGCGATTTCGCCGACCTGGGTTTCTACCCAGGCCGCCAGTCGCGCGATGTTTTCCAGGTGCTGACCGGTGTGTTCGACCTGCTCGACGCCCGTGTGCAAATCGTCGGAGAGCTGGCGAATCTGCTCCACCACCTGCGCCGTTCGTTGCTGGATGTCGGCGACCATCTCGCCCACTTCGCCGGTGGCCGTCGCGGTACGGGCCGCCAGACCGCGCACTTCATCCGCCACCACCGCAAAACCGCGACCGTGCTCACCGGCCCGGGCCGCTTCGATGGCGGCGTTCAACGCAAGGAGGTTGGTCTGGCTGGCGATGGACTGGATCACCAGCGTCACGCGCTGGATGTCATCGCTGCGCTGGCTCAAGGCTTCGATCAGTTCGCGGCTGGCATTGGCGCGCTGGCTGAGTTGATGCATGCGCGAGATCGAATCCACCAGTTCGGTACGCCCCGCCGCGCTGCTGTGATGGGCTTCGCTGGCAGCGCCCAATGCTTCACGGCTGAGCTGCGAAGTGGCCTGCTCAGTAGCGATCATGACTTCAGCGTTGTTGACGATCTGCGCGGCGGCGTCGAGTTGCGATTGCAGCTTGCCGGCCAATTCCTTGACGGAAAAAGCCACGCCAGCAGCTGACAGCGCGTTATGACTGGTGGTGTAGGAAAGGTCGCGAGTCAGCTCGGACATCGCGTTACTGCTATCGACCGGTTGCGCATCAGGGACTGCCCGGGAACGCAGGCGCGGCAGCCAGACAATCAGCACCGCCAACGGCATGCCGACGTACAAAGGCCATTCGCCCAGGCTCATCCCGGCCAGCAACAGCATCAGGGCGATGCTTTGCAGGGTCGGCGTCAGCCAGCGATTCTTCGGCAAAACAACTGGTGCAGGCAGAGCCGCAACCAGAGATCCATCTCTCGTCATTTTGTTACCCCACGCTTGTTCTCATTGTTGTGACTGCATTAAACGCCACTACAACGCCATTATCCATGGTCCGTTAGTCGTGGGTCTGTGGCAGGTCAATGGAATGGTGCGTGGACTTTCCGGCAGACGAGAAAAAGCAAAGATCGCAGCCTTTTACAGTTCCCGGAGGAGCTGCAAAAGGCTGCGATCTTTTCGCGACGACCCGCATTGAAGGGGTCGCCTCAGGAATCAGGCCTGACGCTGGTGCTTGTCGATCTGCTCGTGACGCTCTTGAGCTTCGATGCAGTACTTGGTGGTCGGGCTGATCAGCAGGCGTTTCAGGCCAATCGGCTCGCCGCTGTCGTCGCACCAGCCAAAGCTGTCTTCCTTGATACGCTCAAGGGCCTGCTCGAGTTGCGGCAGCATGCGCTGGTCGCGATCAATCGCGTTTACCAGCCAGGTGCGCTCTTCTTCCACCGATGCGGCGTCCGCCGGGTCAGCCGGGGTGTCCAGGCTTTCGATGGCAATACGGTTCTGCTCAATGCGCTCATGGGTTTCGACTTTCATGTTCTGCAACAGCTCGCTGAAGAAAGCGTGTTGCTCGGCATTCATGTAGTCATCTGCCGGCATGGCCAGCAACTTGTCCTTTGTCATTGATATCTCTATAAAAAAACGTGCATTAAGGCGAATTAGGGAGCGTTCCGGCGAACCGCCTGCGGTCATCGGAAAGGCATCGTTTATTGCAAACGCCACCCGGCACTCAATTTACGAAGGGGCGGCAGTCTAAGGCCCGTTTGAGGCCTCAGCAACTGTAAATACCGGGAATTTGTCCGACAAGGCCCGGAAACTGCTCTGACACAGGCTTCACAGCGCTCATCGGAGTGCGTTTATAGCAAGAAATTCAGTCGAGCGGCTGTATATAGAAGACAAACGGCGGACGAGCGGCGCTTTGTCGCAATTCGTTACGGTCGCTGACCGCATAACCATCCCCCTCGCAAAGACTGACAAATTCCCCCAACCTCGGCTACGTTATGCCCTCCCCGGTTCGACTTGAAGGAACGCGTCATGAAACTGATCGGCATGCTGGACTCCCCTTACGTGCGCCGCGTGGCGATTTCCGCCAAATGCCTGGGGGTCGAACTGGAACACGATCCGGTCTCGGTATTCCGCCACTTCGAACGTTTCCAGCAGATCAACCCGGTGGTCAAGGCGCCGACTTTGGTCCTTGATGACGGCGAAGTGCTGATCGACTCGACCCTTATCCTCGACTACCTCGAAGCACTGTCCGGCAAAACCCTGCTGCCCGCTGACCTGCCGCAACGGGTCAAAACCATCCGCCTGATCGGCCTCGGCCTCGCCGCCTGCGAAAAAGCCGTGCAGCTCTACTACGAACGCAACCTGCGCCCGGCCGAGATTCAATACCAGCCGTGGGTCGAACGCGTCGAAGGCCAACTCGCCGCCGCCTTCACCGCCCTACAACACGAACTCGAAAAACACCCGCTGCCCACCGACGGCCCCCTCCAACAGGACGGCATCACCCTCGCCGTCGCCTGGAGCTTCACCGGCCTCGTCGTCCCCGACCAGATCGACGCGGATCGCTTCCCGCGCATCGCCCAATACACCGCGTACGCCGAAAGCACCCAGGCGTTCATCAGCACCCCGATGACCTGACCATGAGCTCCACAGAAACCGCTGCCCCGGCCCTGAAAGAAATCTTCAACGCCGAACGCCTGCAACATATCGCCACAGAAATGAGCGCCGTGTACCCGGCGTTCAAAGCCAAGGCCTTTCTCAAGCACGCCAACGACGGCCTCGCCGACCTCTCCGTCATGCAGCGCATGGCCCGCGTCAGCGAAAGCCTGCACGCGGTGCTGCCGCTGGATTACGCAGATTCCCTCGCCGTACTACGCGAACTCGCCCCACGCCTGAACAGCGGCTTCGTCAGCATGTGCCTGCCGCACTACGTGGCGAGCTACGGCGCACACGCGTTCGACATTTCGATGGAAGCCCTGAAGTACTTCACCACCTTCGGCTCCTCCGAATTCGCCATCCGCCACTTCCTGCGCAGCGACCTGGAACGCTCGCTGGAACTGATGCACGACTGGACGCGAGACGAAAACCACCACGTCCGAAGACTCGCCAGCGAAGGCAGCCGCCCTCGCCTGCCGTGGTCGTTTCGCCTGGAACCGGTGCAGGCTGATCCGCTGTTGGCTGCCGGGATTCTTGACCGGTTGAAGGCCGATGAGAGCTTGTACGTGCGCAAGTCCGTGGCGAATCATTTGAATGACGTGACGAAAGAACATCCGGAATGGGTGCTGGATACGGTTGAGGGGTGGTCGCTGGAGAACAGGCACACGGCGTGGATTGCCAGGCATGCGCTGCGGAGTTTGATCAAACAAGGGGATTTACGGGCGCTCACGGTTATCGGTGCGGGGGCGAAGGCTGAGGTTGAGTTGCTGGATGTGAAGGTGGAGCCGGCGGTTGTGCGGCTTGGGGAGACGATCACTCTGTCGTTTACCGTTCGATCGTTGGTAGCAGTTGAACAGCGGTTGGTGATTGATTATGCGATTGACTATGTGAAGGCGAATGGCGGGACGTCGGCCAAGGTTTTCAAGTTGAAGACGTTGGTGTTGGCGGGGTTTGGGAGTGAGGTTGTTGCGCGGCGGCAGGTGATCAAGGATTTCACTACGAGGAAGCATTATGCGGGGGTACATGCGGTGCATGTGGTGGTTAATGGGGAGCGGTTGGGGAGTACAGCGGTTGATATCAATTGCTGACGAACTGAAAGTTCCTCTCTGACGTTGCTCTCGGACGACAAAAAATAAAAAGAGGACATGGCCATAAAGCTTAAACAAATAATCGATTGCTTTTTTAAATATGCGAGTGAACAGAGAAATCCGTACAACAGCTTCCCCCTCACCACTGAAGTCGATGAGTTTGGCGGGCCATATATTGAAATTAATCCAACTCGATGCTTTCAACTCTTCGCAACCTATCAAACATTTACGACTTTACTTTCTGACTGATTTTGACCAAAAGTATCTAAACACGCTGCCCCCTTCACAGCCGGCTTCAGGCGGAAAGGAATGTCAAACTGTCAAGATCGATCTCGGCGCAACACCCTATATCCCCCTTGTAAAGCGAAACCCTGGAAACTCCCAGCTCGGACTGTAAGAGCTCGACTAGCGTTCTGAGCTTTTTGTTTTTAGACATCGACGTCGGACGCATTACCGTTGCCTGTCCGGGTTCGTCATCGTAAATTCTGATCAGAAACATACCCTCTTCGCTCTGTATGACGTAGTTATAACCATGGTATTCATACCCAAGGTCATGGTCGACATCATCAAAGCGAGTAGCTTTTATTATCTTCAAAGTGGCATCCAGTATTCGATCACTATAGAAGTATCATTTAAAAAAATGCAAAAAACAGGACGCATCTATTTATCGATAGATCCGTCCTATCTTCTTCGACTAACCCCCGTTTTCCAAGAATTACCAACTGCCATATGGATTGCGGAGTTTGTCGATATATCGCTTGGATTTTTCACTGACAGGATAGGCGTAACGCCCCTGGTTTTTGCCTTGGCTTGCACCCAAGGGCTCAATTTCTGCTTGGGCTCTAGCCACTTTGACCGGGTGATGGCAAGAGTCTCTAACCCACACTTGCACAACTCCGCCTGGCGCCAACCCTAAATAAACCGAAGAAATATAGGTAGCCTTCTGATCCGGTGTTTTCGCGCATCGCTGGTTGACCGATGTCAGCATTAGTTGCCTGGCTTCTTCCGGTATATCCACCCAAGCACGATAGGTCTGAGGCTCCACAATAGATTGCCAACGAACAAAGATTCGCTTGGGAAGATCGGCGCCTACTACTGCTTTCGCAGAGCCGCCTACGCCATGCCAACCTCGGGCTGACTCTGTGCCATCCTCTGGTTGCCCGCCCGAGGCGGATCCCCCGCTAGTGTGCAGGAACGTTCTTCCTTTGATGTCTTCCACCGAAGTATCTTCCACCCAAACCTTCATGTAGTGAGGCTCTGTGAAACCCAGCTCCCACCATTCGGACTTGGGATCATTTTCGCCTGACAACGGATCGGTCAAATGACAACCAGCAATCAACAGCACACATAGCAAACTTATGAATGGCCTCATTTTCTGACTGTTACCAGCTGCCGTACGGAATGCCAAATTTCTCGATGTAGCGTTGCGATTTTTCACTGACCGGATAAGCGTAACGCCCTTGGTTCTTACCCTGACTCGGACCTAGCGGTTCGATTTCTGCTTTGGCTTTCGCCACTTTCACCGGATGGTGACACGAGTCCCTGACCCAGACTTGTACAACCCCACCGGGAGCCAGCCCCAGGTAGATAGAAGCGGAATAACTCGCTTGCTCCTTCGGCGTTTCCGAACAACGCTGATTGACCGACGCCCTCATTAACTGTCTGGCCTCTTCGGGCACATCCAACCAAACAACATAGGTCTGAGGTTCGACAATCGATTGCCAACGCACGTAAATGCGTTTGGGGAGATCGGCACCAATCACTGGCTTTGCAGCAGCTCCCAAAGCGTGCCAGCCTCGTGCAGATTCTTTACCGTCTTCAGGCTCCCCGCCAGCAGCCGTACCTCCTCCCGTACGCTTGAACAGCTTGCCGTTTATATCTTCGACAGCACTGTCCTCCACCCACACTTTCATGTAGTAAGGCTCAGTAAATGCGAGCTCCCACGACTCGGACTTAGGGTCGTTTTTGGCAGACAGCGGGTCCGCAGACTGACAGCCAGTCATGAACAAAGCACAAAACAGGGTTACAAAAACTCTCATTACCAAAGCGTCCAATCAGGTACGTGTGGGTGTAGCACGCGGATGGCATCGGCGGTCGGGGCGTTGATGTATACCGCATTTAGTCCGCTGCCATCTCTGCGGCCGAGTGGATGGTTCCAGTTTGCGGACTTATGAATGTACTTGAGCTTCAGCAGCTGCTCCTCTTCAGGCGTGGTGCTGTAGTCACCCGCAACGAACCGATCACACAAAGCTTGAAGTTCTGCGGGGACGGTCAAATCCGGAGTGTCAGGAATATCGTTGAATCGAGCGCCTTTCTCTTTTGCCAGATGATGCATCACTCTCAGGTAAACCCTGGATAGCATGCCACTCACCGGACGCTTGAGCTGTACAGCTGCGTAAACACGTTTAACGCTTGGACTCAGCCGATCTTGCGGACTATTCGGCACCAGAAGCGCTTCTGGAGTCACAATCTCAAGCATGTCTGCAGGCCATCCCTTGAATAACCACTGGTTTCTAACATTAACCGCATCGCTGTAGATCGAGGTATTCACGACGTCGGTGTTAAATGGCACGATCAGTGTTTGCATTGGGCTAACAAGAACACACTCCTGCGCTTCCTCCAGATACCCTCCGCCGATGTCGGAATGCACTCCAGGCAGAATAATCTCCAGATGATCAGGTTTGACGCGACTGAGTGCGAAGTTGGCTCTGCATTCATCACGAGCAACCAACTGAGCGACATCACTGAAAAAACGACGATCAAGGTAAAGCTTGATACCCGTCGCAATTGGACTTTTGATATTTCCCAAATTCGACCAACCAGCGATCGAGGGCACTGTATCGAATAATCCGATAAACCCCATATTGATGTCGCTTTTATACTGGTCATTGAATCTAGGACCGAATGCTCTCGGTAGATTTCGCAGTACATGACCAAGAGGGCCGCGACTGGTGCGAACAATTTCGTTGGCGAAATGCCGTGCGGCTGCGGCGCCACGACTGAAACCAAACGTATCGAACGTCAGTGAGGTGATTTCACTGTCCGGGTTATCTTCAAGGACTCGATTGATCGCTTGTTGGATCATGGGAAACGCGGACTCGACTCGCCCTGCGACACCTGTTTCTCCGCGCCCGGTACCAGCACCGAGTGCGCTGTCTTTTTCGCCAGATCGCGTGCCGATGCCCTCGACGTAGACAACGCGGGAAGCTCGTCCCCCTTGCGCTACAGGAACCGCGTCATATAGCTCACTCAGCTTTTTGATATTGCTGACATCATTGCCATAACTGCTATCCGGATCACTCATATACGGCTTGCAACTCGCATCAATATCTTGAGCAGCAATCGGATGATGAGCACCACACAGAAGCCCGGCCGCCGCGTTATTGGCATTATTCCCCGTACCATCGAAGAACACTCCTATCCGCAGGGCTATGCCGATTTTTTCACGAGCCGATGCCGGTTCCTTCCCGTGTTTCTCATACTCAGCCCAACGCTGGGCATGAATATCGACGGGGTCGGTTCCTTTGTTGCGATAGTTTTTAGGCGGGTTGGGAATGTAGCCACTCAATCCTTGATTCCTTCTTCTGATCCTTGAAGAACGGGCCGAAGGGTGACAGCGGAAATCGGGGGGCGCAAGGCGTGGCCGCGTGCCAGCACCTGTGCTCTTTCTCCCTGCCTGCAATGGTGGCGCCCAACCACGAATGATAAGGTTCAGACTCAAAACCAGGGACGACGCCTCGTGCACAAACAATGTCTTGCAGCAGCGATAACCTTCACCATCAGTCTTTCCGCTCTTGCCTCTCCTGTGCCGCAGGAAGAGCTCGAAGAGTGCCAACGAATAGAAAACTCGGCCAAACAGGTCATGAAAACCAGGCAGCAAGGCGTCCCCATGGCTTCGGTGTTGGAACTGGCCGAAGCGGCAGGCAAGCAGAACGAGTATGTGGGTGAGGTGTTCAAGTCGTTGATCCGCGAGGCGTACGAGATTCCTCAGTACACAACCGAGAGCTTGCAGCAGAAAGCGATCAGCGATTTCCATTCCAATTTCTACAAGGCTTGCATCGTGACGGCGGAAAAGAGAGCAAACGCCAACGGCTGAGTTCAACGAACAATCAAGGGAGCAGATTCAGGTAGTGAATCTGCTCCCTTTTTACTGAAGTACTGCCTTAGGCCTTCAGTTCGACGTTATCCAACGCCTGATTCACCGCCAATTCCCCGAGCATCACAATCTGCGCAATCCCTATCGCAGTCTTACGGTGAGCGGGCTCCAGCGTGGCCGCAAAGTTGTTGAGCATTTCGCTGGCCGAGCCTAGGGATTCGCTGGCATTGGCGAGCAGTGATTCGGTGTCATACGCCGGATTGGCCAGGTACATCGGATCGTGTTTGTGGTGACTCCCCATGACCCGTTGCTGCGGAGTGAGGTAATGGTCGAGCGCGCGTTCGGCGGCTTCGTTCAAGGTTCGAGAGTCGGGGAATTTGTAGGGTGAAACCGGATCGGTTTCCGGGGGATTCGGTGTGGGTTTGATCATGGTGAAACTCCTGATTTTCAATAGGAGCTACCAGCATCACTTGCAGATGATGGGTGGCAGCCATGTGCGGGTCTGCAAGACCGGGAAACCAGGCACCCGGCAGACCCGAGGGTCTCCCGCACAAAGCCGCCATTGAGCGGACGCGAACGAGCATCCTGTTGGCAGGCTGTGCGACTGGTTTTTTCGGCGGGCTTGCAGACCCGATCACTGATGGGCAGTGACGGGAATCAAGTTACGGTCGGGGGTCCAGACGCACAAGCCGGCGGATTCTGTCTTAGGTGTAGGGGGTGACGCAAGGTGCTGTGGGCAGCAACCCACAACAAGAAGCTTCACTTAAACAGGCTATTTGTTCTGCGTTTAATTTCAGGTAAATGGGGGACTGAGAGAGTCAGATTTTTTGTGTGCGGACCGTAAACGGACAGTCGTCAGCGATGCCCCTGAGCGAAAGTTTTCCTTTGACGAACCTCAACTTCAGGCATCAAGCGATCAGTCGACTGATCAGACTGAGACGGTTACGCTGGCGTTTTTTACCTGAACGGAAAGCGTATGACAGAGGTGTATCAGGGAAGCTGTTTGTGTGGAGCCGTCAGCTACGAATTAATCGCCTCACCGAAAGCGGTGAGTCATTGTCATTGCAGTCAGTGTCGAAAAGGTCACGGGGCAGCATTCTCTTCATACGGCAGTGTTCCGCATAGCGCACTTCGAGTACTCCGTGGTTCTACCAGCATCAAATCCTATGCTTCTTCGGAAACGGTATTGCGCGAGTTCTGTGCAGAATGCGGTTCGACCTTGTTCTGGTCACAGTCTGAAGGTGAGTTTGCCGACTGGGTTTCGATAGCTTTGGGCACGCTCGATACGCCGTTCCTGCCTGAAAAGCAGAAGCACGTTCATACCGATTCTGCAGTCCCTTGGTATATGTCCTCTAAGCCATGTGTATCAGATGAGCGTCCACCCTTCCCCTTGACTCCAATGGTGGCGCCCAACCACGAATGATAAAGCTCAGCCTCAAAATCACGGACGACACCTCGTGCACAAACAATGTCTTGCAGCAGCGATAACCTTCACCATCAGTCTTTCCGCTCTTGCCTCTCCCGTGCCGCAGGAAGAGCTCGAAGAGTGCCAACGAATAGAAAACTCGGCCAAACAGGTCATGAAAACCAGGCAGCAAGGCGTCCCCATGGCTTCGGTGTTGGAACTGGCCGAAGCGGCAGGCAAGCAGAACGAGTATGTGGGTGAAGTGTTCAAGACGCTGATTCGCGAGGCGTACGAGATTCCGCAGTACTCAAGCGAGAGCTTGCAGCAGAAAGCGATCAGCGATTTCCATTCCAATTTCTACAAGGCTTGCATCGTGACGGCGGAAAAGAGAGCAAACGCCAACGGCTGAGCTCAACGAACAATCAAGGGAGCAGATTCAGGTAATGAATCTGCTCCCTTTTTACTGAAGGACACAGTGCCGTACACCGGATCGGCCAGATACATCGCGTCCGGATTTCTTAATCTGCTGCCGTTGCGATGTAGGCCGGATAGTCGGTATAGCCTTTGGTTGGGCTACCGTTGATGCCGTAAAAAGTAGAACGATCACCCTCAGCGATTGGCCAGCCGTTTTGCATCCGTTCGACGAGGTCGGGGTTGGCAATGAATGGGCGACCAAACGCAATCAGATCGAGATCACCAGCCTCCAAAGCAGATTCTGCCAGCTCTTGGTTAAAGCCTCCTGCAGCGATCAGGGTGCCTTGATACGCTTTGCGAAACTGGAAGGCGAAGCCCTCCGGAATTGCCTCTGCGCCAATCGTGAGTTGATCACTCAAATGCACGTACGCCAGATCCCGATCATTGAGCGCCGAGGCCACGTTCAGCCAGGTGGCGGCTTCTTCAGCATAGGGGTGCATGTCGAAAAGACGACCAAACGGAGACAGCCGCACCCCGACCCGAGCACTGCCGATCTCTGCTGCCAAAGCATCCAGCGTTTCAAGCAGGAAACGTTGACGATTGGCGATGGAGCCACCGTACGCGTCCTGGCGATTATTCAACGCGCCGTTGAGGAACTGTTCAAAAAGATAGCCATTGGCGCCGTGCAATTCGACACCATCAAAACCCGCGTCTATTGCTCGGCGTGCGGAACTGACAAAATCAGCGGTGACCCGACGCACTTCGGCCGTGCTCAATGCTCTGGGGGTACTGGCCTGCACGGGGCCGGGTTGGTCTTTTTCAACCCACGCGTAGGCGTTTGAGTTTGCGGCAACACTGGCAACGGATGACACCGGTGCGCCATTGGCCGGTTGGAGTGATACATGTGACATGCGCCCGACATGCCACAGCTGCGCGAAGATTCGTCCACCTTTGGCATGGACGGCATGCGTCACACGGCGCCAGGCTTGCGCTTGTTCATCGGTGTAGAGACCCGGGTTGAACAAGTAACCACAACCTTCGCGTGAAACAGGAATGCCCTCGCTAATGATCAGGCCGGCTGAAGCACGCTGAGCGTAATAGAGAACCGTGTGCTCATCCGGAATGTCGGCAAGGGCTCTCGCGCGAGTCATGGGAGCCATGACTACGCGGTTGGCCAACTCGGTGCCGGCCAGATCGTAGGGTTTGAATAATTTTTTCATCAGAAACTCTGTGGGTGATGTAAAGGGAAGCGGATCAGGGCAAAACCAGGCCATTTGCAGGATCGCCGCCGCCGACATCGGGCTCCGGCCACACGACATCAAGGCGGGTACGGCTGATCAGCCATTGGCCGTCAACTCGCCGGTATTCGTCGGCATATAGCCCGAGGAGGAGCAGCGGGTTCTCCCCCGCCGCCCTTTGGGTGGCGAAATCGATCAAGTAGCAACGACCTTCGGCCCGATTCTCATCGAGGATCTCGATCCAGTGGTTCGACACCGCGTGAATGAATGGATACACCCCGCGTTGTTGCACATCGAATACCGAGAAAGCTTGGGTCAAACCTTTCTGGATGGCTTCACGACCTTTCCAGCAGCCGCGATCAACCTGGCAAATGGCGTCTTCGGTAAACAACTGTGCGAGTGCATCCATCCGATTGGCGTCAAGGTGGTGGCAATAACGCAAGCGCAGGTTTCTGATAGCTTCAAGCGCGAGCAATCGGTTCAAGTCGGCGTTCATGGTGGCCTCAAGGAGTAGGTCATTTAAAAGTGAGGCCCACTTTAATCCAGCCCTTGAACTCTAAAAATCAGTGAAAATTTCAATCAGTTGATCCTCAGGGGATATAATCAAATGTCTATCTCAGCGGAATCGGTTATGGATTCTCTTCAATTTGATGGCATCCCGGAATTCACACTCGCAGCTCAACTGGGAAGTTTTACAGCGGCGGCATTGCAACTGGGCGTCACCAGTTCCGCAGTGGGCAAGAGCGTGACCCGACTGGAAAAGCGCCTGGGGATCAAGTTGCTGCATCGCACAACACGCAAGCTGAGCCTGACCAGCGAAGGCGAGGCGTATCTGGCCAGTTGCTTGCGGGTAATGGACGAGCTTGCGGACATTGAAGACAATCTCTCTTCAGGGAGTGCCGAGCCAAGGGGGCGCCTGCGAATCGATCTGCCTGCCGCCTTCGGTCGACGGCACATCGCGCCGATGCTTATTTCTCTGGCGCGTAAATATTCACAGCTTGATCTGACGCTAACCTTCGGTGAGCGGAAGGTCGATATGATCAACGATGGTATCGATCTGGCGGTTCGAATCGGTGATCTGAAGGATGATCCAGAGTTAGTGGCGCGCCGACTCGGTCAACAGCATCTGGTGATCTGTGCGACGCCCGACTACTTGAGTCAATGCCCACCGATTTTGAGCAAGTCCGATTTGCTGGAGCGTGACTGCATCATTGCCTGGCGCAAGGGGTTGCGCATGACATGGTTGATGAAGAACTCAAAAGGCGGGACAGAAGCGCAGGAAGTACGAGTACGACATGAGTTTGGTGACGGTGAAATGATGTTGCGCGCGACTCTGGAAGGTTGTGGGCTTTGTCAGCTGCCGACATGGCTGGTTTCGGAACACCTGCACAGCGGTGCATTGGTCACGGTCCTGGACAAATATGCAGGAGCAACAATGCCCATACACGTCATTTGGCCACGCACGCGTTACATTCAGCCGAAAGTGAGAATTGTCGTCGATGCCTTGCTCAACATGGCTGATGAGAATGCAGAACTGTTCGGCGCACCCCGCCCCCTCCGTTAGAGCAAGACCGCTGACGGCCGTTTGCTGCCCTTCGAAGGCAACCCGTTAATCCGCCTTGCAGGGCGAGCGCGAGCAGACTCTCCCTTGGTGGCGACAAACAAAGTTTGCACCACTGAGGGACAGTCCTCGCCGAAAGGGGTCTGCATCAGGCTCCGACCCAAAGCCTCCCTTCACCCGCAGTAAAAACCGCCCCCTCAATGTGATAAACCTGCGGTTCCTCCGAAAAATACCCCTCAAGTTCCAGCATAAAGACCCTGTGATCCTCCCCCGCCTCAAACTCGGTATGCGCCTCAAGCGATTCCCATCGCACGATCAAGTTGAACCGCTCCGGCGTTTCAATCCCCTGCGCAAGCATGTGCCCGCCATACCCATTCGCGCGGCGGAGCAAAGGTGCAACCTCGGCAAATGCACGTCTGAACTCATCAATGCGTTCTGCGTGAACAGGCAACAAAGCGATCTCATAAATCATGACGCATCCCCCACAGAACCCGAACGAAGTGACGGCACGACCGCAATCGCAATCTTCCCTTGAAGACCATTGTTGGGACTTTCCAACCGAGCATGGGCCAGCGGAATCTCCGCAAGCGAATACACCGCGCCAACATGTGGCCGCAGTTGACCGCGCTCCACCAGGGCACTCAATTCATCGAGCTTGCCGCGGTTCTGGCGGGTGAAAACGAAGTGGTAACTCGCGTTCTTGCCCCAGGCCTGAACGAGGTTTTGTGGTTTGGCGATATCGACGATCGAGACCACGCGGCCAAGCTGTGCGAGGGCGTCGGGGCTGCGCGACAGGGTGTCGCCACCGATGGTGTCGAACACCACGTCCACTCCGAGGCCATTGGTTTCTCGCAGGATGGCGTCGACGTAATCTTCCTTTTCGTAGTCGATGATCACATCGGCGCCCATGCGGCGGACGAACTCGGCGTTTGCTTCGCGCGCGGTGGTGAACACTTTGGCGCCCATCGCTTTGGCGAGCTGGATGGCGACGTGTCCGACGCCTCCCGCGCCGCCGTGGATCAGAATGCTCTCCCCTACTCTGAGCGCCGCCCGCCCGATCAGGGCCTCCCACGCCGTCCCGCCCACCAGGCTCAGGCTGGCCGCTTCGAGATGGCTCAGCGAGCGCGGCTTTTTGCCGATGATGCTGGCGGACGCCACGTGGTACTCGGCATAGCTGCCGGGGCCGTCGAAGATTTGCGGCGTGTACCAGACTTCGTCGCCCGGTGCGAAAGCCGTCACGCCGGGGCCGACGGCTTCGACTACGCCGGAGACGTCATGTCCGGTGATGGCCGGCAGTTGCACCAGGTCGGGATAGTCGCCGCGTCGGACTTGATAATCCAATGGATTGATCGAGGTGGCGTGTACTCGGACCAGCACTTGCCCCGCTTCCGGCACGGGCTTGGGTACGTCGCAGAGTGTGAACGATTCCGGGTTGCCAAATGATTCAAGCAGCATCGCTTTCATGGTGAATCCTCGTATCGACAATAAGGGATATCGAGATATCTCGATATCATGCGGTAAAAATTTTTACAGCTCTTTCCCTATGACCTCGGCCAAAGCGCTGATATTGGCTTCGTTGCGCTTGTAGTAGGTCCACTGACCGATGCGCCTGACTTCAACCAGGCCCACGCGCTGCAGCGTTGCAAGATAACCGGACACCGTTGACTGCGAGAGTCCGATGCCCTCTTGAATACTGCTCACACACACGCCCACCGTGTGAACGTCGCCCTCGTCCTGCGGGGGGAAATTCTTTACGGGGTCCTTCAAGCCTTTCAGGATTTCAAGCCGTACCGGGTTTGAGAGTGCTTTGAATACTTCGATCAGGTCCATGCCGCGAGAATATCGAGATTATTCGATATGTCAATACGCTGATTGACCAGCGGAAAACAGAACGGTCTGCCGACACCCACGGCATCGGCAGACCGGATTTCACCGCGAACAACCTCAGTACGGATTACACCGCTGCGCCACCGCCGTCGCCTGATCCACATACGGCCGCGCCGGCTCAAGGTTCCACTCCGGCTTGTTCCTTACAGGCTTGCCATCAAACGTCGCTGCCAGATGACAAACCAGCTGCCGGCGCAATGACCCACCGTTGACGCTGTACTGGCGCCATTGCTCGTCGTTTTTGTGTTTGTTGTACAGCTCGGCAAACATGCGGTCGGTCTGGTCGTCCTTGATCGCGCGGCCGCAGGCGGTAGGCACGACTTCCAGAGACCAGGTTTTCGGCCCCAGTTTCGGGTCGTCCCGTTGGACCCAGGTGCTGGACTCGATGTACTTCTCGCAGAACTGTTGCGCCGGCGGCGCTACCGTCTGCATGCACGAGAACGTGGCCTTGGCGGTCGGGGTTCTCGGGAAGTCGATCTTGACGATGTTGCGGTCCTTGCCGGTCTTGTTCTTGTAATCACGCTGGTTGGCCAGCGCATCGTTCAAGCCCCGGGAGTCGCTGTAGAAAAATGCCAGGATCGGCAATTCATCGGTCTTGGGATTGCCCAGGCGCAGTTCGGTCTGGGTCTGGAACTCACGGGTGTTGATGACGCGCCGGGCCCCCATAAAGTTCTGGAACGCACTGACCCGATCCTGGCTGCTCATCGGGTTGCGCATGTTGAAGCCGCATTGCAGCTGATCCTGCTGGCGGTTGTTGTTGAACCTGGTGAAGTGCGCGACCCAGGCGTTGACATTGGTGATCGGCGGCGCCATGGCCTGGCAGACCGCTTCGGTCGGGCTGGTGTTCTTGTTGTTGCCACAGCCGCGATCATCGCGAAAGTCGGTCCAGGCATCGTTAGGGAACGCGCAGTAAACGTGTACCGGATTTTCCGGGTCGCGCACCATATCGACCGGGGTGATGATGTAGCCGTTCTGCGTGCTCATTCCGGGGTCTTCGTAGCTGATGCCGTCGGCCCGCATGTAGGAGGCGGCAAACGTGCCCAGTTCTACGGCTTTGGGGCTGGGGTTCCAGACGTCCCACTGCTGCCCTTTCGCCGGATCGGCCCGGTGCGTCCCCCGGATCAACAGCCCCGAGCAGTCCGACGCCGGGTCTTTGCCACAACTGGCTACGGTGTTGTTGTACAAGCCTTCAACGCGTTTGAGGGTTTCTTCGCAGGACTCGGCACTGGCCGACGTCGCGTGCAGAAACAATGGAACCGCGAGTAACGGGACGATCCTGTTCCAGCGCTCTTTCATGATGTGTTTCTCCCTGATGGTGCTTCTGACCTTCCCTGCTCAACCCGATGCGACGTCCTGCTGCATCGGGCGGGTTTAACGCGGAACCGGGTTGCAACCTGCCGAGCGGGTCTCGCTATCGGAGAGCGCAGGCCGGAACGGCTCAAGATTCCAAGGCGTCTTGGCGCGGTAATTCACCAGTACGCAGTTCAATTGCTGACGCATGCTGCCGACGGATTTTTCGTTGTCGCGCCAGTTGCCATCGGCGCCTCTGAGCGCGAACAACTGTTGGTACAAGGCGTCGATCTGTTCGTTGGGCAAGGCACGTCCGGCGGCTGTCGGCACCACGCTCAAGGTCCATTCGTCCTGACGGGTGCCCGGGTCGTAGCGTTTGACCCAGTCGGCAGATGCAATGTATTGCGGCGCCTTCACCGGCAGCGGATTACAACCGGCCTTCGCCGCCTCCTGAGGCGTGACGACGGGACGGAACGGTTCCAGATTCCACTCGGTCTTGCCGGGGTAGTTCTGCACCAGGCAGCTCAGTTGCTGACGCATGCTGCCGGCGGATTTTTCGTTGTCGCGCCACTGGCTGTCGGCACCGCGCAGCGCGAACAATTCCTTGTACACCGCCTCCTGATCGCTGGCCTGAATCGCCTTGCCCTGAGCGGTGGGCGTGACATTCAGGGTCCACTCGTTCTTGCCCGTGCCTGGGTCGTGACGCTCGACCCAATTGGCCGAAGCAATATATCGAGAGGTAACCGGTGCAGGCTGCCCGTTACCGGCCGTTGTCAGATCAATCGCCTGATCCGCCGCGACGTAACTGAAACGCTGCTCCGGCGGCTTGGTGAAGTCCAGCCGCAGGACCGGCACGCTGTACCCCTGAGCCTGGAGTTTCTTCTGGAAGTTGCGCGCACTGTTCAGGCCGTTTTCCGGTTTCGGCGGTGCCTGATCGCCACGAGTGGCGAAGTTCTGCGTGCTGTTGACGTTGTAGACGAAGGCGTCGATGTACTTCATGTTTTCGCTGCCATCGTTGCTCGACGAGGCGTTCTTCAACATGAACTCGTTGACCTGGGCGCTGAAGGCGAAGGGGTCTTTGTTGGTGGTGTTCACCCGCGATTCGTGGACGCGGATCATCGCATTCCAGTCGCTGGGCTTCTCCGCGTTCCAGGAGCACTGGCCGTACTGGATCGGTCCTTTCATCAACCCGGTGTACTTGTTGGTCCACTGCTCGGCGGTGGTCACGCCGGCTTCCGCGCAAGTGCCATAGGCCAGCGCGGCGTTCTTGTTGTTCATCGTTCCCTGAGCTGTGCGCGGCGGTTCGCGACTGTCAAAAAAGCCGCAGCCATACCACTTGCGCTCGGGCCCGGTGCCGCCATCGAAGGCGTAGATGCAGGTGAAGCCTTGCTCTTTGACCGGCAGTTGCAGCGCCGCTGCATCGGTGGGATTGCGCAGGATGAAACCGGCCGGATGAATGAGGATGCGGGTGCTCAGATCCTTGCGGATCCACGAATAGGACGTCGCGCCGATCTTGATCGCGTAAGGGCTGTAGTCCCAAGGGTTGAACGGCCCGTCGTTGACCATGCGCAATGTCACACCACTGCAGTAGTAGAGCCCGCGAGCGGCGCCAGTGTCGGGCTCCTGGCAGGCATCCTTGAGGGTGTTGTAGTTGCGGTTGATGCGGTTCAGGGTTTCCAGTGGGTCAAGCGGTGACTGGGCCGCCATGGCGCTGAATGCCAGGGGGAGGAACAGGCCCAGAATAAAAGGCGAACGAACGGCTGCGCGCATAACCGACACTCCTTGTCGTGCGAGATGACACTTCCATGAAGGGCAGCGTAGTTAGCTCAATCCATACGGTCAAACCGCTGACCGGAACGTTGTGAACATGTCCTCACTTCCTGCCACTTGCCAGATGATGAGCAACCAACGCGTTCGCATGTCCGTGGCCCATGCCGTGTTCGGACTTGAGCCAGGCGACCAGTTCCATGTGCTTTTTGTCGGTGATGCTGGCGAGCAGGTTCAGCCAGTGGTCGATGGGCTGGCCGTACTTCTTTTCGATTGAAGGGAAGTAGGATGCCGGACCTTTTACTTTTGCGTCTTCGCTCATGTTGCAAGCTCCCTGTTTGCGATGGAATGTCATGACCTCACAGATTGAAGGCCAGGATGATCGCGCAGTCCAGTGCAGGCAGGCTGATACGTCAGGGAGCAACCATTGGCCGCACACGTTTTTGCAACCCCGTTGATTCAGCATCAGTCCGCGATACCGTCTCCGGCACCGCCACCCAGAGCAGCACCAGCGCCACCATTGCCACCGCTGCCAAGGTCAGGAACGCAGCACTGTACCCCGCCTCCTGAACCACAATCCCCGCCAGGCTGTTGCTCAATGCCGCGCCCAGACCAAACACCGTCGAAATCGCTCCAAGGCTGACGTTGAAATGCCCGGTCCCCAGCGTCAGGTCTTTCACCACCACCGGAAACAGTGCGCCGAAAATCCCCGCGCCGATGCCATCGAGCAACTGCACCGAAACCAGCCACCACGGATCGTTCGACAGCACATACAACACGCCGCGCAACGGCAGGATCAGGAACCCCGCCAGCAGCAATGGCTTGCGCCCCCACAGATCGGCCTTCGCCCCCACCAGCAGCGCGACCGGCACCATCACCAGTTGCGCCGCGACGATGCAGGCGGACGTGAGCGGCGTGGCCATCTGCAGATTGGCCTGCGCCAGTTTCTGACTCACCAGCGGCAGCATCGCCGCGTTTGCCAGATGAAACAGTGCGCAGCAAATCGCGAACATCAGCAGCGGTCTGTTGGTGAGCAACACCGACAAGCCTGAAGGTTGCTTGCCCTGCCCCGCTTCGCTGGGTTCCAGACCTCGGGCGAGATCGTGGTCAATCGCGTCGGCCGAAACGAACGAGACGGCAATCACACTGGCCAGCGCCATGACTGCCATCAAATAGAACACGGCGACCGGGCCGAACAGGTACGCAGACAAACCGGCCAACAACGCCGCGCAGGCGTTGCCGGCATGGTTGAAGGTTTCGTTGCGCCCGGTTCTTCGCGTAAAGGCGCGAGGCCCGGTGATTCCCAGAGTGATTGCGCAAATGGCCGGCGCGAATATCGAGGCAGCAACGGCGCTGATGGCTTGCGTCAAGGCCACCAGCGTAAACGACGTCACGAACGGCAACAGCAGACAGCTTCCGGTGACCACCAGCGCGGCAATCGCAATCAGCGACCGTTTGAAGCGTGTGCTGTCGACCAGCGCGCCTGCCGGGGTCTGCGTGATGAGTGCGGCGATCCCGGCGATGGTCATGACCAGACCGATACTCGCCGGCTCCCAGTGGTGAACCGCCAGCAGGTAGATCGCCAGATAAGGGCCGAGCCCGTCACGCACGTCGGCGAGGAAGAAATTCAGGCCGTCGAGGGACAGGGTATTACGGCGATCGAGGTGAGTAGCCACGGGTAACGTCTTCGTTGTCGAGGTTCTGCGAGATGACTCAACCTCCGCAATTGAAATGACCTTTTGCGAGAGATTTTAGTTGCATGGATTGGCGGGCCGACTTGCCCCAAAGGCAGCGCATTGCACAAGAATTGTCGAGAACCCGGTGACGGTATCGCCAAGTGTTCTAAAGGACTGTCAGTTCTGTCAGGTTACGTGCCGTCTGGCCAGGTTTACGCTGGCATCAATTACAGTAAATCGAGGCGCTCATCATGTTTCGGATTCGTCATCTTTTGCCAAAGGTTGTTCTCTTGTTGGCGATGCTGAGTTTGATCAGCCATGCACAGAGCACCGTCACGTTTACCTATTTTCTTCCCGTGGACTTTCAGTGCAATAACGGTGTAACAACGCGGGGCTACAGCGTTTATGCGTCGGGGGCCCGTTCCGAGTTGGGGAACTGGGATGTAACCAAGGCGGTGAAACTGACACCTTCTGCTTATCCGACCTGGACCGGCTCAATACAATTCAACGGAGCCAATCCCGGTGATGTCGTGGAATGGAAATGCATCATCCGCAATGAGACCAACCCCAGCGACGTACAGAAGTGGCAGGCAGGGGCCAATAATCAGGTGACATTGGCGTTCAAACCTACGCCCACCACCGTAGGAACATTTTGAGGTTGCGATCCAGTGACTCAGAGATTGAGCAACAACCCCTGCTCTGCCTCGCAAAGCCCCACCACGTAATCCCAGACCACCCGCAACCGCACCGACTTGTGCAACTCGCGCCGCGTACTGATCCAGTAACTGCGCGCGATGCTCTCATCCGGAAGCAGCGCCACCAGATCCGGATCCGACGCGGCCATGTAACAAGGAAGAACTGCAATGCCGAGACCTGAGCGCGCCGCCTGCTGCTGGGCAATCACGCTGGTGCTGTGAAACACCACCCGCGGATTGCGGCAGAAGCTGTTGAGGAACATCAGCTCCTGACTGAACAGCAGATCGTCGACATAGCCGATCCACGCGTGCCGGCCAAGATCTTCGCGGCTGCGCAGAGGCGGTGCGCTGTCCAGATAGCTTTGGCTGGCATAAAGCGCCAGCCGGTAATCGGTGAGTTTGCGGGTGACCAGCATGTCCGCCGCCGGCCGTTCCAGGTGAATGCTGATTTCCGCCTCGCGGTTGAGAATGCTGACGAAGCGCGGCACGGCAACCAATTCCACTTCCAGTCCCGGATAGCGCTCGAACAGTCCGATCATGCGGCTGGCCAGAAACATGATGCCCAAGCCTTCGGTGACCCCGACGCGGATCTTGCCCAGCGGTGCCGTGGACTGGGTGATTTCTTCCTGAGCCAGCAGCGCGACGTTTTCCATGGCTTCGGCATGTTTGAGCAGCGCCTCTCCCGCCGGGGTCATTTCGTAGCCTTGAGCGTGCTGGACGAACAGCGCGGTGCCGAGGCTTTTTTCAATGGCCTCGATATGCCGGGCGACGGTGGCGTGAGTGGTGTTCAAGCGGCGGGCGGCAGTGAGCAAGCGGCCACTGCGCTGCAACTCGAGAAAGAACCGCAGGTCGTTCCAGTCGAACATGGCTTGTCCTTCTCGGCTATCGTCAGTAAGCGCTGTTTGAAAACGCACAGCGGCTGCGCAAAAACTAACATTCTTTTGACGAAAGCTAACAACTAGGATGACCGACAACAAAAACAATAAGCGAGGTCAGGGAATGCAGACTTCCCTCGATGAATTCGATTACATCGTGGTCGGCGCCGGGCCGGCCGGGTGTTTGCTGGCCAATCGGCTGTCGGCCGATCCGCAGCAGCGCGTTCTGTTGCTGGAAGCCGGCGGGCGCGACAACTATCCGTGGATTCACATCCCCGTGGGTTACCTGTTCTGCATCGGCAACCCGCGCACCGACTGGTGCTTCAAGACCGAAGAACAACCGGGCCTCAATGGCCGCGCGCTGAGTTATCCGCGGGGCAAGGTGCTGGGCGGCTGTTCGTCGATCAACGGCATGATCTACATGCGCGGCCAGGCCAACGACTACGACGGCTGGGCTGCCGAGGGCAATCCGGGCTGGGCCTGGAATGACGTGCTGCCTCTGTTCAAACAGAGCGAAAACCACTTTGCCGGCGCGGCGGACTTTCATGGCGACAAGGGTGAATGGCGAGTCGAACGCCAGCGTCTGTCGTGGCCGATTCTCGACGCCTTTCGCAGCGCTGCCGAACAGAGCGGAATCGCCAGCATTGATGACTTCAACCAGGGCGACAACGAGGGTTGCGGCTACTTCCAGGTCAATCAGAAGGCCGGGGTGCGCTGGAATGCGGCGAAGGCGTTTCTTAAGCCGATTCGCGATCGGGCCAATCTCACGGTATTGACCGAAGTCGAAGTGGATCGCGTGTTGTTCGAAGACGGTCGCGCCTCGAAGGTCAGCGCCCGTTGGCAAGGCCAACAAAAGAGTTTCAAGGCGCGTAAGGAAATCGTGTTGTGCGCAGGCTCCGTGGGCTCGCCGAGCATTCTGCAACGCTCCGGAATCGGCCCGCGCCCGCTGCTGGAAAAGCTCGGGATCGGCGTGGTGCATGAGCTGCCGGGCGTCGGCGGCAACCTGCAGGATCACCTGCAACTGCGGCTGATCTACAAGCTGGAAAACGCCCGCACCCTCAACCAGATCGCCGGCAGTGTGTGGGGCAAGATGGGCATGGGCCTGCGCTATCTGTATGACCGCAGCGGGCCGTTGTCGATGGCGCCGAGTCAGCTGGGCGCGTTTGCCCGCTCCGGGCCGGAACAGACCTCGGCCAATCTTGAATATCACGTGCAGCCGCTGTCGCTGGAGCGCTTTGGCGAACCGTTGCACAGTTTCCCCGCGTTCACCGCGTCGGTGTGTGATTTACGGCCGCAGAGCCGTGGCCGGGTCGAGATCCGCTCAGCCGATCCTCAAGCAGCGCCGCTGATTCAACCCAATTACCTCAGCCATCCCGAAGACCTGCGCGTGGCCGCCGACGCGATTCGCCTGACACGACGCATCGTCGCCGCCCCGGCCCTGCAAGCCTTCAACCCGGTGGAATACCTGCCCGGTGCCAGCCTGCAAACCGAAGAACAACTGCACGAAGCGGCGGCGAAGATCGGCACGACGATTTTCCACCCGGTCGGCACCTGTCGCATGGGCAACGACGCGGACGCCGTGGTCGATGCGCAGTTGCGCGTACACGGCGTGCCCGGTCTGCGAATTGCCGATGCGTCGATCATGCCGCGCATTACCTCGGGCAACACTTGTTCACCTACGCTGATGATTGCCGAGAAGGCAGCACAGCTGATTCTCAACCCCGCAACTGTAAACACAACCCCTGTGGGAGCTGGCTTGCCAGCGATGACGGAGTGACATTCAACAATTATGTCGGCTGATTAACCGCCATCGCCAGCAGGCTGACTCCCACAAGGGGCATATTTGATTCAAGGACATTGCGCATCACCCGGACACGCAACACCAGTGGAAACAACAAAAACAATCACTGTGAGGGATACCGACATGTCAGAACACGCTCAGCCTCTGGACGCCGTGCGCAGCGCGGACGCCAGCCCCGATACCCGAAAGGTCATCTTCGCCTCGTCCCTGGGGACGGTGTTCGAGTGGTATGACTTCTTTCTCTACGGCGCCCTGGCGGCGGTCATCAGCAAGCAGTTTTTTGCCGGGGTCAACGACACCACCGCGTTCATCTTCGCGCTGATGGCGTTCGCCGCAGGCTTCATCGTGCGGCCGTTCGGGGCGCTGGTGTTTGGTCGGTTGGGGGACATGATCGGACGCAAATACACCTTCCTCGCGACCATCATTCTGATGGGCGTGGCGACGTTCGCCGTGGGCCTGCTGCCGACCTACGCCAGCATCGGCATCGCGGCGCCGATCATTCTGGTGGTACTGCGCATGCTGCAGGGCCTGGCCCTCGGCGGCGAATACGGTGGCGCCGCGACTTACGTGGCGGAACACGCGCCGATCGGCAAACGCGGTTTCCACACCAGCTGGATTCAATCCACTGCCACCCTCGGTCTGCTGCTGTCGTTGCTGGTGGTACTCGGTTGCCGCTACTTCACCGGTGATCAGTTCGAGGTCTGGGGCTGGCGCATTCCGTTCCTGCTGTCGATCGTGCTGTTGGGCATTTCCACCTGGATTCGCCTGAGCCTGCACGAATCGCCGGCCTATCTGAAAATGAAAGAGGAAGGCAAGACCAGCAAGGCGCCGATCCGCGAATCTTTCGGTAAGTGGGAAAACCTCAAAGTCGTGCTGATCGCCCTGTTCAGCATCAACGCCGGCCAGGCGGTGACCTTCTACGCGGCGCAGTTCTACGTGCTGTTCTTCCTCACCCAGTTCCTGAAAATGGACCCGGCGGTGGCCAACAGTTTGCTGATCATCAGCGTGGTGATCGGCGCGCCGTTCTTTATCTTTTTCGGCTGGCTGTCGGACAAGGTCGGACGCAAACCGGTGCTGATGCTCGGTCTGTTGCTGGCCACGGCGCTGTACTTCCCGATCTTCAAATCCCTCGCCCACTACGCCAACCCGGCCATCGACCACGCCAGCCAACAGGCGCCGATCACCGTGGTGGCCGACCCGGCCACCTGCACCTTCCAGTTCGATCCGGTGGGCAAGGCCAAATTCGACAGCCCCTGCGACAAGGTCAAGACCTTCCTGGTCAAGCAAGGCCTGCCCTACTCCAGCGTCGCCGCCCCGGCGGGCAGCGCAGTGCAGGTGAGCGTCGGCGATGTGAAACTCGACGGCTTCGACGAAGCCGCCCTGCGCGGCGCCATCACCCTGGCCGGCTACCCGCAACAGGCCGACATGCAACAGATCAACAAGCCGATGATCGTGGCCCTGATCGTCGCGCTGATCATCATCTCCGCCATGTGCTACGGCCCGCTCGCTGCGCTGATGGTCGAACTGTTCCCGACCCGCATCCGCTACACCTCGATGTCCCTGCCGTATCACATCGGCAACGGCTGGTTCGGTGGTTTCCTGCCGACCGTGTCGTTTGCGCTGGTGGTGTACACCGGGGATATTTTCTACGGGCTGTGGTACCCGGTGCTGATTACCGGGGTGAGCCTGGTGGTGGGGATGATCTGTCTGCGTGAGACGAAGAATATCGATCTGGACAAGAACTGATTGATAAAGGTGTGGCGGGGGCGCAATGCCCTCGCCACCCTGCGGAATCTCAGACCTCCGCCTCCAGCAATTCAAACTTCACCTGATCGGGATAAAACGCCACGTAGTCCTTGATCTGGTTGACCGAAATCTTCGGATGTTCGTACGTCCATACCGCATTCGCCCCTTCATGCCCCGGCACTTGCAGACTGAAATAGTTGGCGTCGCCCTTGTACGGGCAATAGGTGGTGTGGTCGGTACGGGCGAAATACTTCTCGTCGATGTCCTCGCGCGGGACGTAGTAGACCGGCGGGTAATTGGCTTCGAGCAGCACCAGCGCCCGGGCCGACGCGGCGACCTGTATGCCGTGGAATTTTACAAGGAGGCAGCCTGGCTGCTCGGCGATGGTGATGACGGGACTGGGGCCGGAAGTTTTCATCGGTTTCTCCTGACTGCGGCGAAGGCACCGGTTCAGGTATAACCCATGCGCAGGAATCTCGTCGGGTTCGCAGCCGAACGGTTTTTCCGTTCACAAAAAAACCGCAGCCTGCGAAGGACTGCGGTTTTTTCGTTTCAGATTTTCCGTTTTCAGATCAGGCGACGATATCGGTCGCCACAGCTTGCCCCACCACACCCACGGCGAAGTCCACCGAACCCTGGCCTGTGAGGTCGATCATCAGGCTGGTCTGGTTGGTCTGTTCGAAGTACGTGAGGATCGCATCGCCCGCGTGCCCGGTGAAGCCGCTGACGAAGTTCAGCGTGGCCGCGCCGGTGGCGAACCCGGCGATGCCCGACAGGTCGATCTTGTCCAGGCCGCTGGTGAAATCCATGATCCAGTCCGGCGCGGTCATGGTCGAATCACTGGCTGCGCCGAATACGAAGGTGTCTGCGCCCTCACCGCCCCATAACGAATCACCACCGCCACCGCCGTAGATGATGTCGTTGCCGGCACCGCCGATCAGGTCGTTGGCCGCCGCGTTACCGATCAGCAGGTCGTTGCCCGAGCCGCCCACTGCGTTTTCAACGGTCACGCCATACGCGATGGACACGTTGCCCACCAGGCCGCCGACATCGGAGAACGAACCTTCGTTGAGGTTGATCTTCTGGTTCTGGCTGAAGCCGGAGAAATCCAGCGTGTCGTTGCCGCCGCCGTCCCACACCGAGAACACCACTTTGGAAGTGTTCGAGGTGGCGCTGTAGTAATCGCGGTCGGCGTTGGAGTTGAAGCCGTACACGGTGTTGTCGGCACGGGTTTCCAGGTTGGCGCCGTAGAGTTTCTGCACGGCGACGATGTCATCCAGCAATGGTGCGGAGGCGTAGGCGCCGCTGCCGTCCTTGCTGAAGTTCTGGTCGGTGTTGGCTTCGCTCCAGTAGCTCATCAGGCTGTAGCCACGGGTGTCTTCGGCGTACTTGGCATCGCCGTAGGTCGGGTTGCCGTTGCCGGCGTTGTAGGCGCCCGGGTGCGACAGACCGAGGGTGTGGCCGATTTCGTGGGTCAGGGTCTGACGCCCGTAGTTGTTGGTGTCCGGGGTCTTGTTGACCTGGTACTGATCGTTGATCAGGTACCAAGATTGACCGTCGTAGCTGCTGCCCTGCGGCAGGTAGGCGAACGCCGCGCCGCCGGTGCTGACGTCGTAGTTGCCGAAGGTCATGTGGCCGTCGCCACCCTTGCCTTCGGTGAAGGTCACGTTGGCCACGTCCGACCACGATTGCATCGACAGGATGGCCTGGGCTTTTTGCTGGGCGCTGAACTCGCTGAAGTTGCCGAGTTTCGGGTTGTAGTTCGACGGTTTGTCGGTCAGGAACGTGTAGGTCAGATCAATCTTGCCGTCGGCATTCTTGTCCTGCCACGACATGCCCTTGCGCAGGATTTCGTCGGCGGCCTGGTCGGCAGTGAATGACGGTTTGCCATTGACCGTCCCGGTGCCCCGGTCGTACAGGTGGCTGAAGGTGTCGACGGCGGTGAAGGCGCTGCTGGCCTGGGAGGAAGGTTGAGACATGGTGTACGTCCTTGTTTCTAAAGAGTCAGTGTCAGACAGAAAAGCGGCGATCTTCTGGCGAGATCGTCCTGTCACTCGCCCCGTAAAGGCGAATTGAACCTGCCACAGCCGCCACGGGGGGCGCTAATCAATTTCTCGATAGCGTCCCGGATTGCCACGACGCGCACTGTCATGACCGGCAATCTTTTTATCTGTATATCCATACAGATAAAAGTTGCCCCATCGCCCGAGTCAGGCCATTCTGTGCGCCTCTTCGGGCAATGATCGACGATGGTGGTTATGCGGCTGTACCTCTGTGAAAAACCTTCCCAGGCCAAGGATATTGCGGCCGTGCTCGGCGCAAAGCGTCGCGGCGATGGCTGCTGGCTGGGAACGGATGTCACGGTGACCTGGTGCATCGGCCACCTGCTGGAAACCGCGCCGCCGGACGCCTACGACGCCAAATACAAGCGCTGGGTACTGGCGGACCTGCCGATCATCCCGAACAAGTGGAAAATGACCGTCAAGCCGCGTACCGCCAGCCAGTACAAGGCAGTCAAGCGCTTGCTCGGCGAAGCCAGCGAACTGATCATCGCCACCGACGCCGACCGTGAGGGCGAAATGATCGCCCGGGAACTGGTGGAGCATTGCCGCTATCGCGGGCCGATCCGCCGCTTGTGGCTGTCGGCGCTGGATGAAGCCTCGATCCGCAAGGCGTTGGCAGCGCTCAAACCGGGCGCTGAAACCTTCAGCCTGTATCACTCGGCACTGGGGCGCTCACGGGCAGACTGGCTGATCGGGATGAACATGAGTCGGCTGTTCACCCTGCTCGGCCGGCAATCGGGCTATCAAGGCGTGTTGCCGGTAGGCCGGGTGCAGACGCCGACGTTGCGACTGGTGGTGGATCGCGATCGCAGCATCGCCGACTTCGTGCCGGTGGCGTACTGGGCCATCGACGTGCAACTGCTGCACAACGGCACGCCGTTCACGGCGCAATGGCGTGCACCGAACGATACCTGTGACGATCAGGATCGCTGCCTCAATCAGGTCCTCGCCCAGCAAGCGGCCGCCGCAATCAGCAGCGCCGCCAGCGCCCGGGTGATCAAGTTGCGCACCGAGCGCATGCGCGAAGTGGCGCCCCTGCCCTTCGATCTCGGCACCTTGCAGGAAGTCTGCTCGAAGAAGCTCGGCCTCGGTGCCCAGGAAACCCTCGACATTGCCCAGGCCCTCTACGAAACCTACAAAGTCATCACCTACCCGCGCAGCGATTGCGGCTACCTGCCCCTGAGCCAGCACAGCGAGGCGCCGGGGATTCTTGCGGCGCTGCGTCAGGCTGATCCGAGTCTGGAAACGCTGCGCAAGCATCTGGAGCCACAGCGCCGCTCCCGCGCCTGGAACGACGCCAAGGTCAGCGCCCACCACGGCATCATCCCGACCGCTGCTGCGAAAAATCTGGAGCGCCTGACCGGCAAGCACCGCGCGGTCTACACGCTGATTCGCGCGCGTTATCTGGCGCAGTTCCTGCCCAATCACGAATACGACCGCACCCAGGCCGATTTCGATTGCGCCGGGGAAGCCTTGCGCGCGGTCGGCAAACAGATCATCGAACCAGGCTGGAAACGTGCGTTGCCCGAAGCGCTGGCACCGGCCAAGGGTCGCGAAGCACCGGCCCCGCAAACCTTGCCCACGCTGACCCAGGGCGCCGAGTGCGCCGTAGCGGACGTGAAGCTCAAGGACCTGTGGACGCAACCGCCAAAGCCCTACACCGAAGGCGATCTGATCAAGGCGATGAAGAACGTCGCCAGACTGGTGGAAGATCCGCTGCTGAAGCAGAAACTCAAGGACACCACCGGCATCGGCACCGAGGCTACCCGCGCCTCGATCATTCAAGGCTTGCTGGATCGCGGTTATCTGGTGAAGAACGGCAAGGCGCTGTCCGCCACACCCGCCGCGTTCAGCCTGATCGACGCTGTGCCGCGAGCGATTGCCGACCCCGGTACCACGGCGATCTGGGAACAGGCGCTGGACATGGTGCAGAGCGGCGAGATGAGTCTGGAAGAGTTCGTCACCAAACAGGCGGCGTGGATGAGCAAGCAAGTGACCCGCTGCGCCGGGCTGAGTCTGACCATCAGTGGCCCGCCGCCTGCTGGCAAAGCCGCTGCGCCATGGAAGAACAAACGCAAGACCACCCGGCGTAAAACCAGCGGAACCAGCAAGCGAGCGGTGAAACCGGCAGCCAGATAGCCCGCTGCGCGCTACTGTTTCTGCAGTGATTGTCAGGAGCCAGCGGCATGTCTGTCATCGAACTGCGCGTCGCCCGGCGCGACGAACTGGACACCCTCGAAAACCTGATGCAGTTCTACACCTATGACTTCAGCGAGTGGCTGCCGCTGAAGTTGGGCGGGCATGGTTTCTTCCCGATCCAGTTGAAGGACGATTACTGGCGCCAGCCGGCAACCCGACCGTTCCTGATCCACGTCGACGGCGAACTGGCGGGATTCGTGACCGTGGACGATCACCTCCTCATCGAAGGCGCCGACTACAACATCGGCTATTTCTTCGTCAGCCGGCGCTGGCGTGGCCAAGGCGTCGCGCAGTTTGTCGCCTCTGCCCTCTTGAGCCATCTGCCCGGTCGATGGCAGATTTTCCATGTCGACGCCAACGTGCCTGCACAGCGGTTCTGGGCCCGGCTCATCCCCGAGCTGAGCGGCGGCGACTTTACCCGCCAGACCAAAACAGTGGACGGCTATCCCTGCACGTTCTACTGCCTGCGCAGCCCTTCTCCCGCTGCCTGAACAGCGCTTTTTTCATTCCAGAATCACTTTGTCCGACAATATGTAGTGACCAAAAATAATCACTACAAAACCGTTGACGGCATCGTTTTGCTTTTGCATGATGCAGACGTCTCCCCGATCGGGAGCACTGGTAACACGCTTGAGCAAGCTCGTCTGACCGCCGAGCTGTTTTTTCCGGATACACGCTGCCCACAAGGCAGATTGAAGAAGCTGACCTGGCCTGAACGTCCAGTACAAGGACGAGAAGCGCTGGCGAAAATTCTCAAGACGCTTGTGGTCGACCCTGAAAACGTCGTCAAGGAGCCTCCCGGTTTTCGCTGCTTCTCCTCGTTGTGACGCTATTGCGTAGCAGTTATTCAACACGACTACATGCAACAGATGCATGACCCCGTACTTCACACGGGCGACCGCTGACGTCCTGGTTTCGGTGCCAGGGATCAACTAACCGATGGGCTACCTGTATTAGCGAATCAACTTTGAAAGATCACCAGACTGGTCAAGGGGCAATATCATGAATCTGAACAATCAACCTACTATCGAAGAACTGGCTCGTATGTTCGCGGCGCAAAAAGACAGCCACGACAGCCATATTCTGTGGATCAGCAAGTCGGGTCAGGTCCATATCGACTGCCTGTCGCCCCATGCTGGTGAAGAAGAGTTCGACCGGAACAACCAGAACCTGCTGGCCCGCCTGAAGATGTACCGCCGCGGCCACGGCTATGTCGGCAAGAAAGCCGCAGCCGACAAGGACTTCATCGGTAATGTTCTGCAAACGCTGAAACAGGCGTGGGACTCGATGCAGAACAAGAACGAAGTTCGGGTGATTGATCGGTTCTACTGAGTTAAAACTTCAATAAACAAAGGGCCTGCTTCGGAAACGAAGCAGGCCCTTTTTATTGCTCACAAGTATTATTCATGAACGGGTTTCCAGCACCATGTCCATAAACGCCACCGCCGCCGCACTGTGATAGTTGTTCTGACGCCGCAACAACGCCGCGCCCCGCTGCGGCGCCTCACTCTCGACACTCAACCGGCGCAACGCCCGATCCTCGGTCGCAATCGCTTCCGGCAGCATGGTCGCAATCGGCGCATGCCGGATCACTTCCAGTAACGTACTCACCGAATTCACCTCGATCTGCACCTTGGGTGTGATGCCATTCTGGCGGAAGTATTCGTCGATCGACTGGCGAGTGAAAAAGTCAGGCGCCAGCAAGGCGAAATCCAGTTGCGCAATGTCATCCGGCGTCAGCACAGAAGCGCTGTCATACAACGGATGCTCACGCCCGACCATCACCCCCAACGTCTCGACAAACGCCGGAATGCACTCAATGTCCGGATTGCGCACCGGCGTGAAGGCAATCGCGATATCCAGCGAGTCATCCGCCAGCCCTGCTTCGATGTCGTCCATCGACAACTCGAAAATCTCCAGGTGAATCCCCGGATACCGCGCCACGTAGTCACGCACCAATGGCCCCACCAGATACGCCATGAACGTCGGCGTCATGGCCAGGCGCAGCGAGCCACGGGAAAGATCCTTCACGTCATGCAACGCGCGCTTGCCCGCCTCCAGCTCCACCAGCACCCGACGCGCGCATTCGATATAGGCCTGGCCGGCATCAGTGGGTTTGACCGAGCGTGAGGTGCGGTCGAACAGGTCCACACCGAGGCTTTCTTCCAGTTGGCGGATCTGTTGCGACAGGGTCGGCTGCGACACGTGCAGCGCCTCCGCCGCCCGGGTGAAGCCGCCGTGATCGGCCACGGCCAGCAGGTATCGCAAATGTCGCAACAGCATGGGACGCTCCATCTATAGGCAGTGCTTATGGTTTGCATTGTATATCGGTCTTGGACGCTATGGATCAATCGGCAGAAGATGAATCCCACACAGCAAGCCAACCCCGAAAGGAGAAGCACCATGCAATCCCAAGCCTACAACGACAGCCGCATCGCCCTGACCACCCGCGCCCTGGATGCCAAGGCACAGAAGAACCTGTCGTGGCAGGATCTGGCGGACGGCACCGGCCTGAGCCTGGCCTACGTCACCGCTGCCCTCCTCGGCCAGCATCCACTGCCGACAGCCGCCGCCGAAGTGGTCGGTGACAAGCTTGAGCTGAGCGCCGAAGACGTCGCCGCCCTGCAAATCATCCCGCTTCGCGGCAGCCTCGACGGTGTGCCGACCGACCCGACCATCTACCGCTTTCACGAGATGATCCAGATCTACGGCACCACCCTGAAGGCGCTGGTTCACGAACAGTTCGGCGACGGCATCATCAGCGCGATCAACTTCAAGCTCGACATCAAGAAAGTCGAAGACCCTGAAGGCGGTTCCCGCGCCGTGGTCACCCTCGACGGCAAGTTCCTCCCGCTGCGTCCGTTCTGATCCATCCCGGGCCCACACCCCGCGTGCGGGCCCCTCCAAACCTGAATCGCCAAGTCGTCACCACACCTGTCTGGAGGCTGCCCCATGCAAAAAATCCTGTTGACCCTGGCCCTGCTCGCCGGTCTTTGCGCTCAAGCCCAGGCCGATGACGAAGCCGTCGCTTACCGCTACGGCATGTCTCTGGATATCGCTGAAGTCGTGAGCATCACCCCGGTGGCCGATGTCTGCGGCGTAGTGCCGGTCGAGATGACTTACCTCGACAGCCACGGCGCAAAACACATTCTTCAATACAGCGAATTCGGCACCGGCTGTTCGAACTGAGAGGACTACACCATGAAAAACCTGATCGAAGGCTTCCTGAAGTTCCAGAACGAAGCGTTTCCACAGCGCACCGAACTGTTCAAATACCTGGCGACGACCCAAACCCCGGGCACGCTGTTCATCACTTGCTCCGACAGCCGCGTCGTCCCGGAACTGCTGACCCAGCAGGAACCCGGCGAGCTGTTCGTGATCCGCAACGCCGGCAATATCGTGCCGTCCTACAGCCCGCATCCGGGTGGGGTTTCGGCGACGGTGGAATACGCGGTAGCCGTGCTCGGAGTGACCGACATCGTGATCTGCGGCCACTCCGATTGCGGAGCCATGACTGCCATCGCCCAGTGCAAATGCATGGATCACCTGCCCGCCGTCAGCGGCTGGCTGCAACACGCCGAGTCGGCGAAAGTGGTCAACGAATCGCGGCCTCATGCCAATGACGCAGCGAAGCTGAGTTCGATGGTGCGGGAAAACGTGATCGCGCAACTGGCGAACATCCAGACTCACCCGAGCGTGCGTCTGGCCCAGGAAAAAGGCCTGCTGAACCTGCACGGCTGGGTGTACGACATCGAGACCGGCTCGATCGACGCACTGAGTGCCGACCGCCGTACCTTCGTCTCGCTGGCCGAGCAACCGTCGACGTGCGCGGTGTACGGTCAGGCAGTCGATGCTGCTTGAAAACACAACGCCGCGCCCGTCATTGCGACGGGCGCGGCGTTGTTCTGTTCAGCGTTTTACGCCCAGATCGGTTTGCGTCATGCGGCTGCGCACGGTGAATACACCGTCACCGGAGAGAATCGCGCTGCGGGCAAACAACCGGCCGCTTTCCCAGTTCGAAAGGCCCAGTTCCGGCTTGTTCAGCGCGTACTGGCCATCGACCCAACGGGTGATGCCATCGCCCACGAACGGCGCGTTGACCGCGCTGTAGAAGCGCTCCTGAACCGCCGCGTCTTCGCTGATCAACGACACCGTGAACTGCGGGCTGTAGCGGTTGAACAGCGCAATGGCCTGATCCAGATCGTCGACGATCATCAGGCTGGTTTCCGGGGTTTCTTCCCATTCCCACTCGCGGCCCAGTTGCGCTTCCGGCAATGGCTCGGCCAGCGCTTCGGTCTGGTAACCCTCGGCGCGGTAGACCTCGACCGTCGCGTTCTGCCAGTCGCTCGGCAGGTAGCTTTCACTGCCTTCGACGATGTGCAGTTTGCAGCCCTGACCGCGCGCGGTGCCGGCCTGTTTCAAGGCGTCGAGGAACAACGGCACCAGTTCGGCGGCGCGGTCGCGCTGGATCAGGCAGACGTTCAGCGTGTTGCAAACCTTGCGATCCAGCGAGTTGCGCACCACGGCGGCAAAGCGTTTGGCGTCGGCATCACGATCAGCAATCAGCCACGCGCCACCGGTGCCGTGCAGGCTGACGGCGGTGCCGGCCTGCTGGGCGATGCTGCCCAACTGGCTGACCGCACGGCCCGAACCACGGGCCACTGCCAGCGACAGACGCCGGTCGGCGAACATCGCCCAACCGGCGGCGTGGTTGACGCTTTCCACCAGCGACACCGCACCCGCCGGCAGACCGGCATCGGCCAGCGCCGGGTTCAGGGCGTGGGTGACGATGGCTTGCGCGGTGCCCAATGCATCGCTGCCAATGCGCAGCACGGCGGTGTTGCCGGTACGCAATACACCCGCGGCGTCGGCGAAGACGTTCGGCCGGCCTTCGAACACGAACGCGACAATACCCAGCGGCGACACCACCTGCTCGACCTTCCAACCGTCATGCTCGACGCTGCTGATTACCTTGCCGCGTGTGGCCGGCGCATCACGCCAAGCGCGCAGGCCGGCGATCATGTCGCGACGCATGCGCTCGTCGGCGAGCAAACGGGTAGTGGAACGACCGCGCGCCTTGGCCCGCTCGATGTCGGCGAGGTTGGCGGTTTCGATCAGCGCCCAGGCGTCCGGGTTTTCCAGACGTTGGGCGAACAGATCGAAGAAGCGGCTGATGGCCTCATCCGGCACAGCGGACAACGCGGTAAACGCCGCCGCTGCACGCTCGATCGCCACCGACGCCGCCTGCTGATCCACCACCGGAATCAGCAACAGCTCGCCGCTCACCTGCTCCACCAACAGGTGGTCGCCGGGTCGGAAACGCTCGGCCAGTTCGGGGCTGACCACGGTGACGCGGTTACCGGCGAAAGGGATAGGCGTGCCAGCGACGAGACGTTCGAGCGCGAGAGACATGGAGCGGATTCACCATATTGAGGGCGGCCGGAAAATGTATAGGTTGGCCTCCCTCAACGCAACACGGGCTCAGAACACCGACCAGCCAATCCGCGAACTGAGCATTTCCAGCGCCGCCATCCCCGCCAGCGAATTGCCCGCCGTGTTCAGTTCCGGCGACCACACGCACACAGTGAACTGCCCCGGCACCACCGCAACGATGCCGCCACCGACGCCGCTCTTGCCCGGCAGGCCGACACGGTAGGCGAAGTTGCCGGCCTCGTCGTAGAGACCGCTGGTGGCCATGATCGAGTTGACTTGCTGGGTCTGGCGGCGAGTAAGAATCTGCTCGCCGCTGTGTTTGCAGAAACCGTCATTGGCCAGGAAGCAGAAGGCCCGGGCCAAGTCGATGCAGTTCATGCGCAATGCGCAGTGGCTGAAGTAGCTGCGCAGCACCGCTTCAACGTCGTTGTGGAAATTGCCGAAGGATTGCATCAGGTAAGCCATCGCCGCGTTGCGCGCGCGGTGCTGGTATTCGGAATCGGCAACCTTGCCGTCGACCATCACTTGCGGATTGCCCGACAGCCGCCGCACGAAGTCACGCATCGACAACGCCGGTGCGGCAAAGCGTGACTGGTTGATGTCGCAGATCACCAGCGCCCCGGCATTGATGAACGGATTGCGCGGGCGACCGCGTTCGAATTCCAGCTGCACCAGCGAGTTGAACGGCTGGCCGGACGGCTCGTGGCCCAGGCGTTCCCAGATCGCCTCGCCGGAATGTTCGATGGCCTGCACCAGGCTGAACACCTTGGAAATACTCTGCACCGAGAACGGCGTCTCGGCGTCACCGGCGCAATACATCTCGCCGTCGTTGCCGTACACGGCGATGCCCAGTTGATTGGCCGGCACGGTGCCGAGGGCGGGAATGTAGTCAGCCACCTTGCCCTGCCCGATCAGGGGCCGGACAGCGTCAAGGATCTCGTTCAACAGCGCTTGCATGCCGGGTCTCGAAGTCTCGCCCCATGGGATTGCGGGGACACCGTGGCTAGACGCTGCGGGTCTGAGGCAAATCACACATTCGGAATAATTGGAGATCCAGTGTGGGAGCGAGCTTGCTCGCGATGAGGCCAATACAGCCAGCACCCTCGGCGCCTGACCCGCCGCTATCGCGAGCAAGCTCGCTCCCACAGGTTTTGCGCAGGCTGTGTATCGCAGTGTGTACGGCCCGACGCCCGACACATCCCGCGCACAAATCCGGCCCTTCGCGACACATCAGCGATACAGCCCGGCGTTCAAATGAACCTGTCGATCGGCAACCCCGATCAAGCCTTTGAACTCACCTATCGCATCGGAGATTCACCATGACCAAGCTCTCGAAAACCTCCCTGACTCTGGGCCTGCTGCTTGCCGGTGGCCTGGCCCTGTCCAACGCCGCTTCGGCTTCCGAAGCGTTCAGCGTCAAGCAACTGGATCACGGCTACAGCCAGACCCAGGCCAAGGCCGACTCGGCGGAAAAAACTTCGGAAGGCAAATGCGGCGAAGGCAAGTGCGGCGCCGGCGAGTAACCCTTTTTACGGGGCACGTCGGTGCCCCGTTTTCTTTTGAATGAATGGAGCCTTCCCATGACCACAGCTCTCTCGTCGGCCGTCAAAGGCCTGCATGTGAACCTTGACCGCGCCGGCCAGTGGCTCGCACCGCTGACCCTGCGCCTGTTCATCGCCTGGGAGTTTTTCGAATCGGGGCTGGAGAAATTCAACGGCCAGAACTGGTTCGAAGACATTCAGGAGCGGTTCCCGTTTCCCTTCGACCACTTGCCGGCGACGCTGAACTGGGAGCTGTCGATGTGGGCCGAGCTGATCTGCGCGCTGGCGATCCTGATCGGATTCGGCACGCGGATTTCGGCGATTTCTTTGATCGTCGTGACCGTCGTCGCCACGGCTGCTGTGCACTGGCCGGCGGACTGGTCCTCTTTGAGTGAGCTGGCCCAGGGTTACGCGATCACCAACAAAGGCTTCGGCAACTTCAAGCTGCCGGCGATTTATCTGGCCGCGCTGGTGCCGCTGGTGTTTGCCGGGGCCGGCAAGTTGAGTGTGGATGCGTGGCTGGTGCGGTTGTACTGGAAACGCGCCAGCCGCTGAGGATCAATGCGCCCGGTCCAGCCCCGCCAGCAACGCGCTGTCCCGGCTGTAGATGTCCGGCGCGTAGAGCACGCGACCCTGGCCGTCGACCTGTGCCGTCCAGTAAGTCATGAGGATCGGCACCGGGTTGCTCAGGCGGAATTCATGGGTGGTGCCGGTGGCCAGCAAGGTGTCGGTGCGCGCCTTCTCCGCCGGGCTGAGCAGGAAATCGCGCAGCTTCATCGGATGCTCGACCCGCACGCAACCGGAGCTGAACGCCCGCGGCCCCTTGTCGAACAGCGCCTTGCTTGGCGTGTCGTGCAGGTACACCGAGAACGGATTGGGGAAACGAATGACCATTTGCCCCAACGGATTGCGCGGCCCGGCGTCCTGGCGCAGGAGGATGTTGCCGGGGTTGTCCCAGTCGATGTCGGCAGCGGCCAGCGGCTGACCGTTGGCGTCGAGCACTTGCAGGTTCTGACGGCTGAGGAAGGTCTGGTCCTTGCGGATTTCCGGCAGCTTGTCTTCCTTCCAGATGGTTGGCGGCACAGTCCAGGTCGGGTTCAGGGTCAGGCGCGTGACCCGGGATTTGAGCAGCGGGGTCTGGCGTTCGGCGCGCCCGACCTGGGTGCGGGTCTGCCACACCGGCAGGCCACCCTGATAAAGCGTCAGTTCGGCAGCGGCGACGTTGACCAGCAGACCGTCCGGCTCCATGTCCTGGGCCATCCAGCGGAAACGTTCAAGGTTGACTCGCAACTGTTCGCGACGAGTCAGCGGGCTGATATTGAGTTCGGCAATCGTTCCCGGCCCGACCACGCCGTCGGCCTGCAACGAATGGTTGGCCTGAAAGCTCTTCACCGCCTCTACCAATACACCGTGATAAGCGTTGTCCGGCGTGCCGGCAACGCTGCTCAAGTAGCCTTCGCTGTAGAGCCGCCGGGCCAGTTCAGGTACGCGTTTGTCTTCCATGTCCGGACGCAACAACGGGCCGTTGCCAACCGACGTCCATTGGGGCAAGGCTTTCAGGCGCTGCGCGGCATACAGATGTCGCAGATTCTGGTACTGCGCCAGCTGCGGGCGGGCCAGATCGAACGCGGCCGGAACGTTGCGCACGCCCGGTACGGCGATGGCGAGCAATTCGGCCTGACGGTCGCGGGGCGTTTCGTCGGAATGCCACAGCGGTTCGAAATGCGATTGCAGCAAGCGGCCGTAATGCAGGTCCTGCAGAGCTTGCAGGTAGTAACGGCTGATCTCGATGTCGGCGCACAGCTCGCCGTCCTGCGGCGCGGTGAGCGCCACCGGATAGCGTTTCGGGTTCAGGCCATCGTCGGCCAACAGCTGCAATTGCGCATGCAAGGCCGGCAATTGCCCGCCATCGGCCCACACCGGCAGCCAATCCTGCTGCTGATAGAACGCGCGCAACTGATCCAGCGCCGGACCGTTGAGGCTGGTGCCGATCGTCGGGCACGCCTGGGGCAGGCTGATCAGCGCAGCCTGCAACGGGCTCTGCGGCTCGATGGGCATTTCCGTCGGCACGGGCGGCAGCGTCGGGAGTCCCGGCAACGGCTCTTCGGCGCAAGCGACAAACGGCGCAGCGAGCAAACAAATGCTCAAGTAGCATGCGTACTTTTTGAACAACTGCTTTACTCCAATCCATGGCCGTCTTGATTGACGGTCAACCTTACCTCAGGTGCGGTGAACAGTCAGGCCCGATTCGCGGGCTTGCCGGGAACGACTGGACGTCAGGAGCCTAAGTGCCAAACAAGTAGCAAGTGGAGACTCACTTTAAATGTTGACGTTTTTGCGCCGACTTCTGCTGACTGCCACCGCCCTTGGCGTGTTGACCAGTCCAGCCTTTGCCGCCGGCACCTCTTCGCCGGTTCTGTACACCAGCCTCGCGCACGCCGCTCCGGAACTCAATCCCCAGGCGCTGAAAGGTGCCTTGAACGCCATGCAATGTGCGATCAACAACGGCGCGAAGCAGTCCCGTCACCTGGCGATCATCGACTATTCGCAGCCGTCCACCGAGCGCCGGTTGTGGATCTTCGACCTGACCCGGAAAAAACTGGTGCTGCGCGATCTGGTCGCCCACGGCTCGAACTCCGGGGAAAACTTCGCCACCCGGTTCTCCAACCGTGAAGGCAGTTTTCAGTCCAGCCTCGGCCTGTTCCGCACCCAGGAAAGTTACCAGGGCACCCACGGTTACTCACTGCGCATGGACGGTCTGGAACCGGGCGTCAACGACATGGCCCGTGACCGTGCCATCGTGATCCACGCCGCCGATTACGTGAACCCGTTCTGGAGCAAACGTACGGGCCGTCTGGGCCGCAGTCAGGGTTGCCCGGCGGTGCGACCGCAGGTTGCCAAACGAGTGATCGACAGCCTGAAGAATGGCCAATTCATGTTCTCCTGGTACCCGGATCAGCAGTGGCTGAAATCCTCGCCGTACCTCAACTGCCAGCCACAACAGATCGCGAGCATTCTCAGCACCCACGCCAGCTGAATACTCTGTGGGAGTGCGCTGGCTCCCACAGGTTCGGTTTATTACAGATTTGTCATCGAGTTGTCGGTTTGCCGAGCGGATCGCCCGGTAGCTTGAAGTTGTCCCGGCCAGAACGCCGATCAACTTCAACGACTCGAGTGACCCATCATGAAAACCCTGATCCTCGCCTTCACCGCCCTCCTCGCCACCGGTTCCGTGTTCGCCGCTGAAATGCCTGAGAGCACGGTCATTCACGACACCAACGGCTTTTACGTGCACCTGGATGTCGACAAAGTCCTTTCCAGCACCGATATTTCCCAGGCTTGCGGCGTGATCCCCGCGCAGCTCAACTACCTCGACCACCAGGGCCGTGAACATGTGCTGGACTATCAAGTGCAAGGCAGCGGCTGCATCAATGACAATTGAGGCACAGTGCCCATGAATATCCTTGTTGTCGAAGACGAACCCAAGGCCGGCAATTACTTGCTCAACGGCTTGCAGGAACTGGGCTACAGCGTGAGCCTGGCCCGGGACGGCGCCGACGGTCTGCACCTGGCGCTGGAGTTCGACTTCGACGTGATCGTGCTGGACGTGATGATGCCGAAAATGGATGGCTGGGAAGTCTTGCGCCGGCTGCGAAAGGAAACCGACACGCCGGTGCTGTTCCTGACTGCCCGCGACGACATCGCCGACCGGGTCAAGGGGCTGGAACTGGGCGCCGACGATTACCTGATCAAGCCGTTTTCCTTCGCCGAACTGGTGGCGCGCCTGCGTACCCTGACCCGGCGCGGGCCGATCCATGAAGAAGAGCAATTGCAAGTGGCCGATCTGCAGATCGACGTGCTCAAGCGTCGGGTCACCCGCGCCGGCAACCGGATCACCCTGACCAACAAGGAATTCGCCCTGCTGCAACTGTTCGCCACCCACACCGGGCAAGTGCTGTCGCGTTCGCTGATCGCCTCGCGGGTGTGGGACATGAATTTCGACAGCGACACCAACGTGGTCGATGTCGCCGTGCGCCGCCTGCGGGCGAAGATCGACGACCCGTTCCCGCTCAAGCTGATCCACAGCGTGCGCGGCATCGGCTACCGCTTCGATACCCAGCCATGAAAATCGCCGGCACTTACTCCCTGACCTTGCGTCTGGCGCTGGTCTTCGCCGTGCTCGCCTTCGCCGCGCTGGCGGGCCTCGGCGCGGCGCTTTACAACCAGCTGGAAGAGCAACTGACCCGCCGCGACGACATCCAGTTGGTCAGCCGTATCGACCAATTGCGCACCATCCTCAACGACAGCAACACCCTTGAGCTGATCAAGACCAAACCGGCGCTGTTCCAGAACATGCTGGGCAACCGCGAAGCGCTGTTGACCATCGGTGCGCCGGGGCAACCGCCCTTGTTCGTGGTCAACCCCAGCGACCTGGCACTGCCGAGCGTGCCCGCTGTACCGATCGACCATGTAATGGCGCTCAACGACGTGCAGCATCTGCCGAGCATCAACGGCGTGCCGTTCTCGGCGGTGGCGGCCAGTATCGACTCCGGCGACCAGGGCAATCTGCAGGTGCTCATTGCCAAGGTGATGAGCGAACGCACAGCGATGCTCGCCAACTACCGGCTCAGCGTATACGGCCTCGCGTCACTGGCCGCAATTGTGCTGGCGTTGGTCGGCTGCCTGCTGGTGTATCGCGGTTTGCTGCCATTGCGGCGGATTGCCCGACATGCCCACGGGATCGGCATCGCCAACCTCGGCGAACGCCTCGACCGCCACGGCACGCCCCGGGAATTGCAGCCGATGATCGAGTCTTTCAATGCGATGCTGGACCGGCTCGACCGAGGGGTTGCGCAACTGAGCCAGGTCTCCACCGACATGGCCCACGAACTGCGTACGCCGATCAACAACCTGCTCGGAGAGACCCAGGTCGCCCTGCAACAGAACCGCAGCGTCGACGCCTATCAGCAACTGCTCGCCTCCAACGTCGAAGAACTCGAACGACTGGCGCGGATGCTCGACAACATGCTGTTTCTCGCCCGCACCGACCCGGCCAGTGCCCTGAGCCAGCGGCAGGAGCTGGACGCCGGCGATGAGATGCAGCGTATCGCCGATTACTTCGAAGGGCTGGCTGCCGATGTCGGCGTCACCATCGAGGCCAGTGGCAGCGGTGTGATCTGGGCCGAACCGATGCTGCTGCGCCGAGCGCTGGCCAACCTGTGCGCCAACGCGATCAAGTACGGCGCGGCGGATTCGACGTTGCAGGTCGAAGCCATTGCTGAAGCGGACGGCAGCTACCTGCGGGTACGCAATCAGGGCGCGACCATTCCTGCGGAACACCTGTCGCGACTGTTCGAGCGCTTCTACCGCGTCGATCCGTCCCGTGAGCGCTCGGCCCAATCCAACGGTCTGGGCCTGTCGATTGTCGCGACCATCATGCAGTTGCATCAGGGCCGCTACAGCGTCAGCAGCGCTAATGGCGTCACCTGCTTTGAGCTGTTCTTTCCTGCCCGACAATCCCGCGACTGATTTCGCCAAGGCCTTACTGTGGGAGCGAGCTTGCTCGCGAATGGGTCATACCAGCCAACTCTTCAGCGCATGACATACCGCATTCGCGAGCAAGCTCGCTCCCACAATTGATTGATGCACAGGGCGGCGAGCATCAACGCCGTGGCCACGCCGAAGGTGATGTGCAGTCCGCCTGCAATAACTGCGGCCGGCGCCTGAGTCGGATCGTCCGTGGCCAGGGCGAACACCGCGCCCATTGCCGCCGCCCCGGTGATCAAGCCCAGATTGCGCGACAGCCCGAGCATGGCCGAGACCACGCCGCGCTGATCCTGAGCGACGCCGGACATCAAACCCGTGTTGTTGGCGGCCTGGAACAGCGCATAACTCAAGGCCACCAGCATGATCGGCAGCACATACGCAAGCAGCCCGAGCCTCATGGGTAACAAGGACAACAGACCGCATCCGCAAGCCAGGCCGAGCAACGCGCCCGGCACCATCCGCCGCGCGCCGAAACGATCCACCAGCCGCCCGGCCGGTACACCGCTGAACGCCGCCAGCAACGGCCCGATCGACAACACCAGTCCGACCTGAGTGTTGGTGAGGCCCAGTCCCCGGCTCAGGTAAAACGGCCCGACCACCAGCGTGGTCATCATCACCGTCGTCACCAGCAACGTCAGGGCCAGACTGCTGCTGATTCGCGTGTCGGTGAACAATGACAGGTGAATCAGCGGCGCCTTGCTCCGTTTCTCGACCAGGATGAACAACCCCACACCCAACAGGCTGATCAGCAACAACGTCGGGGTGAGTCCTTCAATCGTCATCGCCAGTGCATAGGCCGCCAGCGTCAGCATCAGCACGGCGGTGCCGGGATAATCAAATGCAACACCCGAGCGCACGATCCGATCCTTCGGCAAATACCGATACACCAGCCAGGCATTGAGCAACCCCAACGGCACGTTAATCACAAAGATCGACTGCCAGCCGACATGCGCCATCAACAACCCGCCGAGCGACGGCCCGAGGGTGGTGCCGGTGGCCGACATCGTGGCCAGCAACCCCATCGCACTGCCGGCCCGGGATTTCGGTACTGCATCGGCCACCAGCGCCACCGTCAATGCAAACATGATCGCCGCGCCCAGGCCTTGCACCGCACGCGCACCGATCAGCCAGGCCAGACTCGGCGCCAGTGCGCAAGCCAGCGAAGCGGCGGTAAAAATACCGATGCCGATCAACAGTAAGCGCCGCCGACCGAAGCCGTCACCCAACCGCCCGACGCTGACAATCAACGTGGTGACCGCCAGCAGATAAGCCAGCACGATCCACTGCACTTGTTGAAAGGTCGCATCGAACGCCGCCGCCAGCGTGGGCAATCCGGCGTTGGCGATGCTGGTGTCCAGCGACGGCATCAGCATCGACAGCGCCAGACTGGTCAGCGCCCAGCGGGCTGAAGGACTCAGGGGTTCTCGGTGCATGGGAGGCTCACAGGGCAGAAGTCATGGGACATAGCCTGAGCCTCGACAATACAAGGCGCAAGACGCATGCTTTGCACTTGATACCTGCATGGAACGCCATGTCATGAATGCACCGGACCTGAACCTGTTGATCACCCTCGACGTGCTGCTGAGCGAAGGCAGCGTCGCCCGCGCCGCCGAGCGCCTGCGTCTGAGTCCGTCAGCCATGAGCCGCGCGCTGGCCCGGCTGCGGGAAACCACCGGGGATCCGCTGCTGGTGCGCGCCGGCCGAGGACTGGTGCCGACCCCGCGTGCGCTGGAGCTGCGCGACCGGGTCAGTTATCTGGTGCAGGAAGCCGAAGCGGTTTTGCGCCCGGCAGAAGTGCTCGATCCCGGCCAGTTGCGGCGCACCTTCACCCTGCGCAACACCGACGGTTTTGTCGAAACCTTCGCCGCCGCCCTGCTCGCCCGCATCGCCGAAGAGGCGCCCGGCGTGCGCCTGCGCTTTGTGCAAAAAGCCGACAAGGACAGCACGCTCCTGCGCGTAGGCCGGGTGGACCTGGAAACCGGCGTGGTCGACGACAGCACTGACCCGACGCTGCACAGCCGCATCCTGTTCCGCGATCAGTGGATCGGTGTGGTGCGTGAGGGACATCCGTTGAGCAGCGGCAAGGTCAGCGCCAAACGCTTCGCCGCAGGCCAGCACATTCTGGTGTCACGGCGCGGGCGCAGCAGCGGCCCGGTGGACGAGGCATTGCTCGCCTTCGGACTGACGCGGGACATCGTCACTTCGTTTGGCGGGTTTTCAGCGGCGCTGACGCTCGTCCGTGAGTCGGACCTGATCGCCACCGTTCCGGAACGTCACACCAGCAAACTGCGCACGGGCCTGCACAGTTTCGCCCTGCCCTTTCGCATGCCGGACATCAGCGTGTCGATGCTCTGGCATCCGCGCATGGACGCCGACCCGGCGCACCGCTGGCTGCGCAATTGTGTGCGGGAAGTCTGTGCCTAACGCGCATCCCCGCCAGCGGGTTTGTAGAACAGAAATTTCCTGGTCTCGGCGGTCTTGGTGTATTCCTTGGCCCAGCTCGGATGAACGTTGCGGTCGTGAAAATACAACGCGCCGTGGGTGCGATCGGTGAGCTGACGGTTCAGCGCCTTGCCGGCGATTTCCTTGGCCAGCGCGTATTCGGCATCCTCCTTGACCTGATCCGGACGCCCGTCACACCACCATGAAAACTGGCAGCTCTTGGTTTCCGAGCCCTGCTTGACCACCTCGCAGACCGTGCCCGGAAAGCCGTCATGCCCGAGGCGGTTCATCACCACACTGGCCACGCCTTCCATGTCGGCATTGTCCTTGCCTTTGGCTTCCCAATAGATACTGCGCGCCAGACAGGTGATCGGATCGTCCAGCGGTGCGGCGCCGGCGGGGTCAACCGCCTGCGCTTCAGTCGGGGTGATGGCTTCGGATTTAGGTGCCGGGGGCGCGTCGGGTTTGTCGGCGGCCTTCTCTTCCAGTACCTCGGCTTTCGCTTCGGCCTTTGCCTTGATCGGCGCCTGATCGGTGGCCAGTGCCGCGCCGCTCAGCAGGGTCAACGCAAGACAGCAAAGCAACCCGTTCAATCGCATGATCATTCTTCCGGCAGGGCCCGATGCGGGCAAAGTGTTACGTGGTTGAGACGCCCGGTTTCCGGGGTCTTCGCGAAGTGTAGACGGCAATTTTCACGGCATCGTTCCGCAGAAAAATCCGCGCCATGAAGAAAAAGACATTGCACGAACCGGGGCCCTTTCGCGCATGATGTGCGCACTCAGCCCAAGGGAGATTTCCATGCGCTTCATGCCATCCGTTCTGCGACTCGCCGCGTTGTCCGTGGGCCTGGCGCTGGCCACTTCGGCCATGGCCACCGACGAGTCGCAATTGATCGAATCGATCAACAGCTACCGCAGCCAGCCGCAGCGTTGTGGCACTCAGGCGTCCAGCGAATTGCCGCCGCTGTCGGCCGATCCGCGCCTGATTCTGCCGGCCAGCGGTGTGGTGGATTTGCAGCAGGCGATGTCCAGCGCTCGCTACCCGATGGTCAACGTCCAGGCGATCACCCTCAACGGGCCACGGGAAGCAGCGTCGGCGATGAAGGCGATTCAGGAGAGTTTCTGTCAGGTGGTGCTGGATCCGCAGTTCGTCGACATCGGCGTCAGCCGTGCTGACCGTGACTGGCGCATCACCCTCGCCCGGCCACTGCTGTCCGCCCGCCTTGGCGACGGTCAGGCTGAAGGCCAAAAACTCCTCGAACAACTCAACGCCGCCCGCGCCCAACCGCGCCAGTGCGGCGGTCAGGCCTTCGCAGCGACTGCGCCGCTGGCGTGGAACGCGGTGCTCGGCGGCGTCGCCCAGGAACACAGCCGCGAGATGGCCAACAACAATTATTTCGACCACAAGGACCGCGACGGCCGCACCCCCGGCGACCGCGCCGAACTGGCCGGCTACAGCGGTCAGCAGGTCGGCGAAAACATTGCAGCCGGACAGGACACGGTGCAGAAAGTCGTCGCCGGCTGGCTCGCCAGCCCCGGCCATTGCGCCAATCTGATGAACCCGCAATACCGCGAGCTCGGCGCTGCTTACGCAGTCGATCCGAAGAGCAGCGCCGGCATTTACTGGACGGCGATGTTTGGTGGCGAATAAGTCTTGAAACCACCACTGAACACTGTGGGAGCGAGCTTGCTCGCGATGGCGGTGTGTCATTCACCGTTGATGTAACTGACACATTGCTATCGCGAGCAAGCTCGCTCCCACAGGGTCAGCCTATGAACTTGGAATTCTGGAAAAAAAACCGGAGCCCCTGTCAGGCTCCGGTTTTTTATGCTCAATGAGTTCTCATCCCCGCCGCATACATCGCCAGTTTCAGCAGGCTCGCCACCACCGCCAGCGACACCACGCTGCCGGACCAGATCAGCAGCAGCCAGCCCAGACGCTTGTACCAGGGGCTGGATTTCACCTCACGCGAATCAATGGTAGCCATCGCCGATCCTCACTTTGCCGCGGAACACGTAGTAGTTCCAGAAGGTGTACATCAGGATCACCGGCAGGATAAACAGCGCGCCGATCAGGGCGAACAGCTGGCTGGTGGCCGGTGAAGCCGCCGCCCACAGGCTGACCGACGGCGGGATGATGTTCGGCCAGATGCTCAGCGCCAGGCCAATGTAGCCGAGGAACGTCAGCACCAGTGTGAACACGAACGGCCAATGGGTGTGCCGCTGGCGCAGTGAACGCAACAGCCCGAACAGCGCCAGCACCGCCAACACCACCAGCCCGGCGAACACGGTCAGGTGCGCATGGTTGAACCAGCGGCCAGCCAGTTCCGGGTGCAGTTGCAGCGTCCACGCGCCGATCACCACCACCATCGCCAGCAGCAGCCACGCCAGCGGACGGCTGTAGTGACGCATCCGCGACTCGAGCATGCCTTCGGTTTTCACCAGCAGCCAAGTGCTGCCCAGCAAGGCGTAAGCGACCACCAGACCGACGCCGCAGACCAACGGGAACGGTGCGAGCCAGTCGAGACCGCCACCGGCAAACTGCCGGTCCACCACCGGAATCCCCGCCACATACGCGCCGATCACCACGCCCTGGGAGAACGTGGCCAGCAGCGAACCGCCAATGAACGCCCAGTCCCACAGATAGCGTTTTTCCGCCGGTGCCTTGAAACGAAACTCGAACGCCACACCACGGAAGATCAACCCCGCCAGCATGAGGATCAGCGGCAGATACAGCGCCTCCAGAATCACTCCGTAAGCCAGCGGAAACGCGCCGTACAACGCCGCGCCGCCCAGCACCAGCCAGGTTTCGTTGCCGTCCCAGACCGGTGCGACGGTGTTCATCATCACGTCGCGTTCCTGCTCGTCGCTGATCATCGGGAACAGGATCCCGAGGCCCAGATCGAAGCCGTCCATGATCACGTACATCATCACCCCGAAGGCAATGATCACACCCCAGATCAACGAGAGATCGATACCTTGAATACCCATGACTCAACGCTCCTTTTTCAGTGGATCCGGGTCGCGGATTCGAGGTTGTCGGTGACCGCCGAAAGTGGCCGGCGCGGGGTCTGCACCTGGGTGCCTTCGGGCGGGTGTTCGTGGTGCGGCTGCGGGCCCTTGCTCACCAGTTTCATCATGTAGCCGATGCCCACAGTGAACACTGAGCAGTAGATGACGACGAACAGCGCCAAAGAGGTGCTCATCTGCGCCACCGAGTGATGGGACGCCGCGTCATGGGTGCGCATCAGGCCGTACACCACCCACGGCTGGCGCCCGACTTCGGTGGTGATCCAACCCGCCAGCAGCGCGATCAGACCGCTCGGCCCCATCAACAGCACCAGGCGCTGGAAGCCGCGATGACGGTAGACCTTGCCGTTGCGCCGCAGCACCAGGCCCAGCACACCGACCAGGATCATCAACATGCCCAGCCCGGCCATGACGCGGAAGCTCCAGAAAATCACGGTCGAGTTCGGCCGGTCTTCTTTCGGGAAGCTCTTGAGCGCCGGAATCTGTTTGTCGAGGCTGTGGGTGAGGATCAGGCTGCCGAGGTATGGGATTTCGATCGCGTATTTGGTCTTCTCCGCCTGCATGTCCGGGATGCCGAACAGCACCAGCGGGGTCGGCCCGTTGTCGGGGTTTTCCCAGTGACCTTCGATGGCGGCGATCTTCGCCGGTTGGTGTTCCAGGGTGTTCAAGCCATGGGCGTCACCGACCACCGCTTGGATCGGCGCGACGATCAGCGCCATCCACAGCGCCATGGAAAACATCTTGCGCACCGGTTTGCTGTCATTGCCGCGCAGTAAATGCCAGGCTGCCGAAGCGCCGACAAAGAACGCCGTGGCAACAAACGCGGCAATCGCCATGTGCGCCAGGCGGAACGGGAACGACGGGTTGAACACGATCGCCAGCCAGTCGATCGGCATCACCCGGCCGTCAACGATTTCGAAACCTTGTGGGGTCTGCATCCAGCTGTTGGACGCGAGAATCCAGAAGGTCGAGATCAGCGTGCCGATGGCAACCATCACTGTGGCAAAGTAGTGCAAGCCACGGCCCACGCGGTTCCAGCCGAACAGCATGACGCCAAGGAACCCGGCCTCGAGGAAGAACGCGGTCAGCACTTCATAGGTCAGCAACGGCCCGGTGACGCTGCCGGCGAAGTCGGAAAACCCGCTCCAGTTGGTGCCGAACTGGTACGCCATGACCAGCCCCGACACCACGCCCATGCCGAAGTTGACGGCGAAGATCTTCGACCAGAAGTGGTAGAGATCGCGGTAAGTGTCGTTACGGGTTTTCAGCCACAGGCCTTCGAGCACCGCGAGGAAACTCGCGAGGCCAATGGTGATCGCCGGGAAGATGATGTGGAACGAAACCGTGAACGCGAATTGAATTCGCGCCAGGTCCAGTGCCTCCAGGTTGAACATGATGATGTCCTCATCAAGGCTGAAAAGCGGCAGCACACGGCCGGGCCACCGCCAGGCGTGAACGCCTGCAGCCAGTCAAAAATGCAAAAGGGTTGGATCGCGTGAGTCGGTTACGCCACCGACGACGGAATCAGGTTGCTCGCCTCGGCCGCTTCGAGGCGGATCGCCACGAATTTCGAGGTCGGCGTGTAGGTGCGATCACCGTAGCTTTCCAGCGGCACCAGCGGATTGGTTTCCGGGTAGTACGCGGCAGCCTGCCCAGCCGGAATGTCGTAGGCGATCAGGGTGAAACCGCTGACCCGACGCTCACGCTCGTCGCCCCACAGCGCCACCAGGTCAACCTTCTGCCCCGGTTCAAACCCGAGCCGGCGGATGTCCTGTTCGTTGGCGAACACCACGTCGCGCATGCCGTAAACCCCGCGATAACGGTCGTCGAGGCCGTACAGCGTGGTGTTGTACTGATCGTGGGAACGCATGGTTTGCAGAATCAGATGCGGTTTGACCGGCAGGTTGCGCACGCCTTCGCTGATCAGATGTTCCGGCAGCACACACGGGGTGAACTGGGCCTTGCCGGATTCGGTTTTCCAGACCCGGTCGGAAGCGTTGTTGCCGAGATGGAAACCACCGGGGATCAGCAGCTTCTCGTTGAAATTCTCGAAGCCCGGAATCACGTCGGCGATCAGGTTGCGGATGCGCCCGTAGTCGCCCACCGCCCATTCCCAATCGATCGGGTGTTTGCCCAATGTGGCGGCAGCGATCCCGGCAATGATCGCCGGCTCGGATTTCAGGTGCGCCGACTTCGGCTTCAGTTGGCCGAACGACAAATGCACCATGCTGAAGGTGTCTTCCACCGTCACGCCTTGCGGGCCTTCGGCCTGGACGTCGATGTCGGTTCGGCCGAGGCACGGCAGGATCAAAGCATCGCGCCCGGTCACCAGATGGCTGCGGTTGAGCTTGGTCGAGATGTGCACGCTCAGGTCGAGTTTGCGCATGGCGGCGTGAGTGCGTGGCGTGTCCGGCGTGGCCTGGGCAAAGTTGCCGCCCAGACCGATAAACACCTTGGCTTCGCCGCGTTCCATGGCACCAATCGCCATCACCGTGTTATGGCCGTGCATGCGCGGCACCTTGAAGTTGAAGCGTTTTTCCAGGGCGTCCATCAGCTCGGTCGGGGCCAGTTCGTTGATGCCCATGGTGCGGTCGCCCTGCACGTTACTGTGGCCGCGCACCGGCGACAGCCCGGCGCCCGGACGGCCGACGTTGCCGCGCAGTAGTTGCAGGTTGATGACTTCCTGCAGGGTCGGCACCGAGTGCACGTGTTGGGTCAGGCCCATGGCCCAGCACATGATCACGCTTTTGGCGCGGGCGTACATGCGCGCTGCCAACTCGATGTCATGCAGCGGCACGCCGGATTGCTCGACGATGTGCTCCCAACTCGTGGCATCGACTTCGGCCAGATAGCTGTCGAGACCCGACGTGTGCTCGGCAATGAACGCGTGATCGAACACCGGTTCGCCACCGGTGGCCTGGGCTTCACGCTCCCACTCCAGCAGGAACTTGGCCATGCCGCGGATCATCGCCATGTCGCCGCCCAGTGCCGGGCGGAAGTACGCGGTGTTGGTCGCTTCCCAGCCGTTGCTGAGCATCTCGATCGGGTTTTGCGGGTTCTGGAAACGTTCCAGCCCACGCTCCTTGAGCGGGTTGATGCACACCACCTGGGCGCCACGCTTCACCGCTTCACGCAGCGGTTCGAGCATGCGCGGGTGGTTGGTGCCGGGGTTCTGGCCGATGACGAAAATCGCGTCGGCGTGGTGCAGGTCTTCATAGACCACCGTGCCTTTGCCGACGCCCAGGCTCTCGCCCATGCTCACCGCGCTGGCTTCGTGGCACATGTTCGAGCAGTCCGGGAAGTTGTTGGTGCCATAGGCGCGGACGAACAACTGATAAAGAAACGCCGCTTCGTTGCTGGCGCGACCCGAGGTGTAGAACTCGGCCTCGTGAGGCGATTTCAGGCCTTTGAGATGTTTGGCGATCAGCGCGAAGGCTTCGTCCCAGGTGATTTCGACATAGCGGTCGACCCGCGCGTCGTAGCGCATCGGGTGGGTGATCCGCCCCTGATATTCGAGCCAGTAATCGCTTTGCTCGGCCAGGGTCGAGACCGTGTACTTGTTGAAGAACGCCGGATCGACCAGGCGGCCGGTGGCTTCCCAGTTCACCGCTTTGGCGCCGTTCTCGCAGAACTTCAGCATGCTCGCGCCGGGTGCCTCACCCCAGGCGCAACCGGGGCAGTCGAAGCCGCCGTTCTGGTTGGTCTTGAGCATGGCGCGGATGTTTTTCAGGGCGTTTTCACTGCCCAGCCAGTTTTTGGTGAGGCTGATCACAGCGCCCCAACCCGCAGCGGCGCCCTTGTAGGGTTTGTAACGGTCGACTTGTGACATGGGACTTCTCCATGACGATGCACACAGGCAAAAACCTGATCGGGTTTAAACAGCGACGACTGACTTTCAAGTTAAAAAGCGGTCGTTTCGTTTGACGGGGCCAAGGATAGGAACCGCTGCAAAAATTTGTCTAATCGCTATTAATGACTGCGTTATCGAAAGCATCTATCACGGACTTAAACCCTTTAAATCCGGGCACTTGCAAAACTAAGAAGGGAAAAACAGCGAATAATCATTTCATCATCGACAGCATCAATCGGCCGGTAATCAAGAGTGATTGGACGCTGTTCCAAGTTGCTCATAACCTGCACCGACCCAATCCCTTCAATAGCGGATTTCACCCAAGCGAGGCTGTCATGTCAGAGCGCGTCTTGATCGATGGTTACAACCGCCGCGTCGACTACCTGCGCATGTCGGTCACCGACCGCTGCGACTTTCGCTGCGTGTATTGCATGGCCGAAGACATGCAGTTTCTGCCGCGCCAACGGGTGCTGACGCTCGAGGAGATCTATCAACTGGCGCAGAGCTTCGTCGCGCTGGGCACCCGCAAGATCCGCCTGACCGGCGGTGAGCCGCTGATTCGTCCCGGCGTCGTCGGTTTGTGCAAGCAGATCGCCGCCCTGCCCGGCCTGCGCGAACTGTGCCTGACCACCAACGGCTCGCAACTCGGCAAACTCGCCAGCCCGCTGTTCGACGCCGGGGTCAAACGCCTCAACGTCAGCCTCGACAGTCTCGATGCCGAGCGCTTCAGGCAGATGACCCGCACCGGCGACCTGGCACAAGTGATCAACGGCATCGATGCCGCCCGCGCCGCCGGATTTACCCGCACTAAACTCAACTGCGTGGTGATGCAGGGCCGAAACGATCACGAGATCAACGATCTGGTGCAGTTCGCCATCGAACGGGATCTTGATATTTCCTTCATCGAGGAAATGCCGCTGGGGATCATCAGCGAACACAGCCGCGCCGAGTCGTTCTTTTCCAGCACCCAGGTGCGCGAAAAGATCGCCGAGCGCTACACCCTGATCGACTCCGCCGAGTCGACTCAGGGCCCGTCGCGCTACTGGCGGCTGGCCGAAGCGCCGCACATTCGGCTGGGGTTCATCTCGCCCCACAGCCACAACTTCTGCGGCACCTGCAACCGGGTGCGGCTGACGGTCGAGGGGCGTTTGCTACTGTGTCTGGGAAACGAGCATTCGGTGGATCTGAAAGCAGTGCTGCGCGCCCATCCGGGACAACCGGAACGCTTGGAGAAAGCCATCATCGAAGCGATGAAGCTCAAGCCTTACCGGCATAACTTTGAAGTGAACGACGACGTGCAAGTGGTGCGTTTCATGAACATGACCGGCGGCTGATCCGCCACGTTTTCAAGGCAGAGAGCCGCATGATCATCCGACCCAAGGTCAATCAATTCGCCATTCTCTTCACACTCAAGGGCTCGATTGCCAAGCGCATCGCCCTGCGCGCCCTGATGGTCACGCTGCTGGCGTCGGCCATCGTGCTGGTGGAAATGCTCCACCCGAGCAACTTCACCAAAGTCAACGCCACGCCGTTCACCCTGCTCGGCCTGTCGCTGTCGATCTTCATGAATTTTCGCAACAACGCCTGCTACGACCGCTGGTACGAAGCCCGCAAGGCCTGGGGCGAAGTGATCGTGCATGTGCGCTCGGTGATTCGCGAAACCCATGTCATCCGCGAGTCGGCCCAGCGTCGACTGTTGCTGCTCAACCTCGCAGGTTTTGCCCACGCGTTGAATGCGCGCTTGCGCCGGGAAGACGAAGCCGCCGCCAGCGCCCAATGGATCACTCCGCAACACGATGCTCAGGTGCCGGATTACAGCGGGCGGATCCTGCAGACGGTGGGCCAGCAATGTTCCGATCTGCATGAGTCAGGCGAGCTCAGCGAATGGCGCTACATGCTGCTGGCCAATCACCTGACCAGCCTGACCCAGGCGCAGGCCGTGTGCGAGCGGATCAAGAACACGCCGCTGCCCTTCCCGTACACTTTGCTGCTGCACCGCACGATTTACCTGTTCTGCATCCTGCTGCCGTTCGCCATGGCCGAACCGCTGGGCTGGCTGACGCCACTGTTCACGGCGATTGTCAGCTACACCTTTTTCGGGCTGGATGCGATTGCCGATGAGCTGGAAGACCCGTTCGGCCGGGATGAAAACGATTTGCCGACCGATGCGCTGGTGCGGGGTATCGAGCGGGATATTCTCTCGGAGCTGGGGACTGAGCCGTTGCCGCCGGCGCTGAAACCCGTCGACTATGTACTCAGCTGAAGCTGATGCACCGCTGGCTCTTGCAAGGGCATTGGTGGCGAGCCCGGATACTCAGCCAACATGCAAAACCTGTGGGAGCTGGCTTGCCAGCGATGGCGTCGGATCAGTCGGTAAAGATGTTACTTGTGCTGACCTAATCGCTAGCAAGTCGAATCGTCGCACCGCAGCTCCCACAAGGTTTCAGTGGCGGGCTCCAAGTCTCGGCCAACACAAGATCAATCCAGATGCGCCCAGGTCATGCGAAACGATGCGCCGCCCCACGGTGAATCGCCAACCTCGACCCGGCCACCATGGGACTGCGACACCCGTCGTACCAATGCCAATCCGAGACCAAAACCACCGGTGCGGCGATCACGGCTGGCGTCCAGACGGGAGAACGGTTCGAAAATCTTCTCCCGACCGGCCAGCGGCACACCCGGCCCGTCGTCATTGACCTGCACTTCGTATTGATCGCCGATGCGCACCAGCGACACCTCGACCCTCTGCTCGGCATATCGAATGGCGTTGCGCAGCAGATTGATCACCGCCCGCGCCATGAACCGCGGTTCGATCCGCACTTCATCGACCCGGCAATCAACGATCAACAGCTGCACCCCGGCCGCCTCGGCCTCCAGCGCCACGCTGCCGACCACGCTGTCGAGCCAGTTCGCAGCCTGGATGTTTTCGCGGGTGATCACCGTCGCGCCGCGTTCGAGGCTGGCGTAGGTCAGCAGTTCGGAGACCATTTCTTCGAGTTCGCCGAGGTCGGCGTACATGTCGGCGATCAGTTCGCGGTTCTGGCTGGCGTCCGGTTGCTGCTTGAGCTGATCGAGCTCGAACGACAACCGGGCAATCGGCGTGCGCAGTTCGTGGGAGACCGCGTTGGTCAGTTCGCGCTGATTGGCGATCAGGCCTTCGATGCGCGCCGCCATCAGGTTGAAGTGGCCGGCCAGGTCGCGGATGTTCGAGCGTTTGGACAGCTGGATCCGCACCGAAAGATCGTTGTCGCCGAACCGCTCGGCGGCCAGGCGCAGTTTTTCCAGATCGCGCCAGTGCGGGCGAACCCAGAAGAACAACACGACGCCGATCATCACTGCAATCATCAGGTATGCCCCGGCGATATAGAACGGCATCAGACTCGGTTCGGCCGGCAGCTTGATGCTGAGCAGTTGCGGCCCGCCGTCGATCGAGGCGATGTATTGCGTGTACTTCTCGCGAATCACCAGCAAGCCTTGGGAGAGCTCGGCTTTTTCCTTTTCGTCCAGGGCCAGTTGATCGGCCTGAACCAGCGTCAGCCCTAGCCCATAATGCGGTCGGATCGCTTGCAGTTGCTGCTCGCGGTCCGGGTTATCGAGATTGCGCAGTAGCTCGGTCAGACTCCAGGCCTGGCCACGCACTGCTTCGCGGTTGTAATCCTGCATCTGATAGTCGAGCAGCGCGTCGAACGTGCGCTCGACCGTCTGCAGCGCCAATACCAGACCGACGGTCATCACCAGAAACAGCCCGAGAAATAACCGCAGCATCTACAACTCCCACGCGAACGGATTGAACAGGTAACCCTTGCCCCACACGGTCTTGATGCACACCGGTTCGCGAGGGTTGTCCTTGAGTTTGTTGCGCAACTTGCTGATGTACACGTCGACGCTGCGGTTGAGGCCATCGAACGCGATGCCGCGCATGCGGTTGAGAATGTCATCGCGCGACAGAATCTTGCCGGCGGCGCTGGCCAGCAGCCACAGCAGCTCGAACTCCATGGTGGTCAGCTCGATCAGCTCGCCCGCCAGACGCACTTCGCGGCAACTGCGGTCGATGATCAGGTTGCCGAATTCCAGCGAACTGACCACGCCGCTGTCCGGTACTTGCCGGCGTTGCAAGGCACGCAGGCGCGCGAGCAAGACCGGCGGTTTGATCGGTTTGATGACGTAATCGTCAGCCCCGGACTCCAGGCCCAGAATATGGTCGAGGTCATCTTCCTTGGCTGTCAGGATGACAATCGGCGTGTCCGACACGCTGCGGATTTCCCGGCACACGTGCAGGCCGCTCTGACCCGGCAGCATCAGGTCGAGCACCACCACCTTGGGCTTGAATTCGAGAAACGCGGCCACAGCCAGATCGCCGCGATGCACCGTGCGCACATCAAAGCCGTGTTGTTCGAGAAAGTGCGCGATCAGCGCAGCCAGTCGCTCATCGTCTTCCACCAGCAGGACTCTGCCAAAACCCAGGTTATCCATAACAACCGCCGCCAACCGCTTTGTGAAGTGGACGGCATTATGCGGGCATTCGATGGCGAGTCGTTTACGCCAGGCAGCAAAAACCGGCCACTTGGGCCGGTTTTCGTTGATGTTTCATACTCTTAAGAGTTTTTAACAATTCATGCCGCGACGGGTACGCCGCTGTGGAAACGGAATTCCTCGTCCGGCGACTCGATCAGGTCCTGCTCAGCGGCGCGGACTTTCTCGATCACCTGCGCGATGTCCTTGGCGTCACCGTATTGATAGGCCAGTTTCAGGTAACCCTGGAAATGCCGGGCCTCGCTTTTCAGCAGGCCGAAGTAGAACTTTCCGAGTTCTTCGTCCAGATGCGGCACCAGCGCTTCGAACCGCTCGCAACTGCGCGCTTCGATAAAGGCGCCGACCACCAGGGTATCGACCAGTTTCACCGGTTCGTGACTGCGCACCACTTTGCGCAGGCTCGAGGCATAACGCCCGGCGTGGAGCTGGCGCAGTTCGATCTTGCGTCGCTTCATGATGCGCATCACCTGTTCGTGGTGCACCAGTTCTTCCCGGGCCAGACGCGACATCATGTTGATCAGATCGACGTGGGAGTGGTACTTGGCGATCAGGCTCAACGCGGTGCTGGCGGCCTTGAACTCGCAGTTCTTGTGGTCGATCAGCAGGGTTTCCTGATCGGCCAGCGCGGCTTCAACCCAGGCGTCAGGCGTGCGGCAACCGAGGAATTCGTGGATTTCGGGAAGGATCATGGGGCTCACGGTCAAAAGGTGTTCGAGCGAAGGGCGCCGATTATACCGGCCTGCCCGCAGACCACCAGCGGCCTGCGTTGATATGCATCAAGTCGCAGGCACGGCAGCAGCAACTATAGTTGTGCAACGCCGTGCCTTTTCATTGCTGGAGACTCACTCATGCAAGCCATTCGCAGCATTCTGGTGGTCATCGAACCCGAACACGCGGAAAGCCTGGCGCTCAAGCGCGCCAAGCTGATCGCCGGGGTGACCCAGGCCCATCTGCACCTGCTGGTCTGCGACAAGAAGCACGATCACGCCGGCATGCTCAGCGTGCTCAAGGCCGCGCTGCTGGCGGACGGCTACAGCGTCACCACTGAACAGGCGTGGAACGAGAGCCTGCACGAAACCATCATCGACGTGCAGCAGGCCGAAGGCTGCGGGCTGGTGATCAAACAGCATTTCCCCGACAGCCCGCTGAAAAAGGCCCTGCTGACTCCGGCGGACTGGAAACTGCTGCGCCACTGCCCTACTCCGGTGTTGCTGGTGAAAACCGCCGGTTCGTGGAAAGACAAAGTGATTCTGGCGGCGGTCGATGTGGGCAATGCCGACGGCGAGCACCGTCACCTGCACACCACGATCATCGACCACGGCTTCGACATTGCCAGCCTGGCCAAGGGGCATCTGCATGTGATTACCGCCCATCCGTCGCCGATGCTGTCGGCGGCAGACCCGACGTTCCAGCTCAAGGAAACCATCGAGGCGCGCTATCGCGAGCAATGCCGGGCGTTTCAGGCTGAATTCGACATCGATGACGCTCACCTGCACGTCGAGGAAGGCCCGGCGGATGTGCTGATTCCGTTCATGGCGCACAAGCTGCAGGCGGCGGTGACGGTGATTGGCACGGTGGCGCGCAGCGGGGTATCCGGTGCGTTGATCGGCAACACCGCCGAGCAGGTGCTGGATCAGCTGGAAAGCGACGTGCTGGTGCTCAAACCTCAGGAGGTTGAGGATCATTTGGTCGAGTTGGCGGTGAAGCATTAAGTATTGTGGCGCCTGTAAGGCCATCATCGCTGGCAAGCCAGCTCCCACAGGGTTTCGGGCTGTATGCCGGATTTGTGATTGCGCAAAAAATGTGGGAGCTGGCTTGCCAGCGATAGCAATAGATCAGTCGCCGAGGGCATCCTTGAGGAAACCGGGCGCGATATAGCGCTGATAGTGCGCTTCCGACAGCAGGAAAAATTCCCGATCAATGGCATCGCGCAGTTCCGGCAGGTTCCAGTCGCGAAACTCCGGCAACAGCACCATCCCGTAGGCTTCCAGATTAATGATCACCCGTGCGCCCCGGGCGATCAGCTGATAGGCCCAGCAATATTCCGACTGATGCGGCACGAAGCGGATCTTGCGCTGTTCCAGTTGCAGGCGCAGGCGCGCCGGATCGAAGACCTCGACCTTGCTGGCCATCACTTGTGACAGCAATTGCTCAAGACGCAGCCAGACCGCGCGCTTTTCTTCCTCGTTGTAACCGTTCCAGTGGATCACTTCGTGGTGGAAACGCTTGCAGCCACGGCACACCAGATCACCGTAAACGGTGGAGCAGAGGCCGACGCAGGGGGTCTTGATGGTCTGATTGGGCATAAATGGGCAAAACACTTGAAACGCGGAACAGGTCGGCATGTTAGCCCTTTGTCCGGCATTCATCACCCCTCAAACGTCAGGGGCAAGCGCTGGATCAAGGTTTGCCCCATCCGCGCACAACGCAACCAAAGTCCAATAGAGCGCGACTTACCTTTAAATTTTTTTTGCCGTAGAATCAGCCAGCCTTTTTAGGCGCCAATGTCCGTTAGAAGCTGTTTTCAAAGCGTCACGAGCACAGTCGTTCCTTCAGAGCGGTGTTGGCGAAGGGTTTTTCCAGCGGGGAAAAGCCCAACGCCAACCCTCATCAGCTCCCCGTTCTGCAGGCGTAAAACTTTGAAAGCAGCTTCTGTAAGGAATTGCCGGTAATTCTGGCCGAACGACCCACAACGTCGTGAGGAGCATGAGTACGGCAATTTCGGGATGAGCGTCCCGGACACCCATTTGGGACCACTGATGAGGGTAATAACTGTGCTTGAAGCCTACCGCAAACATATCGAAGAGCGTGCAGCCCTGGGTATCGTTCCCCAGCCGCTTAACGCCGAACAAACTGCAGGCCTGGTCGAGCTGCTGAAGAATCCTCCGGCTGGCGAAGAAGCTTTCCTCGTTGACCTGATCACCAATCGCGTACCACCAGGAGTGGACGAAGCCGCCTACGTCAAGGCCGGTTTCCTCTCCGCACTGGCCAAGGGCGAAGTCTCCTCCCCTCTGCTGGACAAGAAGCGCGCTGTAGAACTGCTCGGCACCATGCAGGGCGGCTACAACATCGTGACCCTGGTTGAACTGCTGGACGAAGCCGAGCTGGCGCCAGTGGCCGCCGAAGAACTCAAGCACACCCTGCTGATGTTCGATGCCTTCCACGACGTGGCTGAAAAAGCCAAGAACGGCAACGTTCACGCCAAGGCCGTGCTGCAATCCTGGGCTGACGGCGAGTGGTTCAAGAAGCGCCCTGTGCTGGCCGACAAGATCAGCCTGCGCGTCTTCAAGGTGACCGGCGAAACCAACACCGACGACCTGTCCCCTGCTCCAGACGCCTGGTCGCGTCCAGACATCCCGCTGCACGCCCTGGCCATGCTGAAAATGGCCCGTGACGGCATCGTTCCGGACGAGCAAGGCAAGACCGGCCCGATGAAGCAGATCGAAACCATGCGCGGCGAAGGCTTCCCGATTGCCTACGTCGGTGACGTGGTCGGTACCGGTTCCTCGCGTAAATCGGCGACCAACTCGGTCCTGTGGTTCTTCGGCGACGACATCCCTTACGTGCCGAACAAGCGCGCTGGCGGTTTCTGCTTCGGCAGCAAAATCGCTCCGATCTTCTACAACACCATGGAAGATGCCGGCGCACTGCCAATCGAGTTCGACGTATCGAACATGAACATGGGCGACGTGATCGACCTGTACCCGCACGCAGGTAAAGTCTGCAAGCACGGTACCGACGAAGTCATCACCACCTTCGAAATGAAGACCCCGGTCCTGCTGGACGAAGTCCGTGCCGGCGGCCGTATCCCGCTGATCATCGGCCGTGGCCTGACCGAGAAGGCTCGCGCCGAACTGGGTCTGCCTGCGTTCGATCTGTTCAAGAAGCCTGAAGCACCGGCTGAAAGCACCAAAGGCTTCACCCTGGCGCAGAAAATGGTCGGCAAGGCTTGCGGTCTGGCAGAAGGCAAAGGCGTTCGTCCTGGCACCTACTGCGAACCGAAGATGACCACCGTAGGTTCTCAGGACACCACCGGTCCGATGACCCGTGACGAACTGAAAGACCTGGCGTGCCTGGGCTTCTCCGCTGATCTGGTGATGCAGTCCTTCTGCCACACCGCGGCTTATCCAAAGCCGATCGACGTGACCACCCACCACACCCTGCCAGACTTCATCATGACCCGCGGCGGCGTTTCCCTGCGTCCGGGCGACGGCATCATCCACTCGTGGCTGAACCGCATGCTGCTGCCGGACACCGTGGGTACCGGTGGTGACTCGCACACCCGTTTCCCGATGGGCATCTCGTTCCCGGCCGGTTCCGGTCTGGTCGCGTTCGCCGCTGCCACCGGCGTCATGCCGCTGGACATGCCGGAATCGATCCTGGTGCGCTTCAAAGGCAAAATGAAACCTGGCATCACCCTGCGTGACCTGGTTCATGCCATTCCTTACTTCGCCATCCAGAACGGTCTGCTGACCGTCGAGAAGAAAGGCAAGAAAAACGCCTTCTCCGGCCGCATCCTGGAAATCGAAGGCCTGGAAGGTCTGACTCTGGAACAGGCTTTCGAACTGTCCGACGCCTCGGCCGAACGTTCGGCTGCCGGTTGCACCATCAAGCTGTCGAAAGAGTCGATCACCGAGTATCTGCAGTCCAACGTCACCCTGCTGCGCTGGATGATCGGCGAAGGCTACGGCGATGCGCGTACCCTGGAGCGTCGTGCCCAAGCGATGGAAGCCTGGATCGCCAACCCGCAACTGATGGAAGCCGATGCCGACGCCGAATACGCCGAAGTCATCGAAATCGATCTGGCCGACATCAGCGAGCCGGTACTGTGCGCGCCGAACGACCCGGACGACGCCCGTCTGCTGTCCAGCGTTGCTGGCGAGAAGATCGACGAAGTGTTCATCGGTTCGTGCATGACCAACATCGGTCACTTCCGCGCTGCCGGTAAACTGCTCGATCAGGTCAAGGGTCAGCTGCCAACCCGTCTGTGGCTGTCGCCGCCGACCAAAATGGACGCTCACCAACTGACCGAAGAAGGCTACTACGGCATCTACGGCAAGGCCGGCGCCCGCATGGAAATGCCAGGCTGCTCGCTGTGCATGGGTAACCAGGCACGCGTTGAGCCGAACAGCACCGTGGTGTCGACGTCGACCCGTAACTTCCCGAACCGTCTGGGCGACGGCGCGAACGTCTACCTGGCCTCGGCCGAGTTGGCGTCCGTTGCTTCGATCCTGGGTCGCCTGCCTACCGTCGAGGAGTACATGGAATACGCTGGCAAGATCGACAGCATGGCGGCCGACGTTTACCGCTACCTGTCCTTCGACCAGATTGCCGAGTTCCGTGAAGCTGCTGCGAACGCCAAGATCCCTGTCGTTCAAGCCTAACGCTGCAACGCAATGAAAAACGCCGCCCATCGCGAGATGAGCGGCGTTTTTTTATGCCTGCTGAACGGCTGGCGCTGATCGTTCCCACGTCGAGGCGTCGAACCGTCCGCGTGGGAACGATCAATTACAAACCATACAGGCACAAAAAAGGCCGACCTGCGACGCAGATCGGCCTTTGTGTTTCACAAGATCAAACGGGATCCTGTGTTGAACCTCAAGCAGTCAGCGAGTAGATCAACGCCGAAATCGCCACCAGACCCACTGCGGTGACAAACACGTTCGACATCTGCCCACGATAACGGGCCATTGCCGGCACTTTGCGGATCGCGTACATCGGCATCAGGAACAGGATCGCCGCGATGACCGGGCCACCGATGGTTTCGATCATGCCGAGGATGCTCGGGTTCAGGGTCGCCACGATCCAGCACACCACCAGCATGAACGCCGCCACGATGCGGTCCAGGGCCTTGGCCCCTGGACGCTTGCCGCTCTTGACGATCAAGCCCTTCAGGCCTTCGCTGGCACCGATGTAGTGGCCGAGGAACGACTTGGAGATGGCCACGAACGCAATCAGTGGCGCCGCGAACGCGATGGTCGGGTTGCTGAAGTGGTTGGCCAGGTACGACAGGATCGACAGGTTCTGCGCCTTGGCTTCCGCCAGTTGCTCCGGCGACAGGGTCAGTACGCAGCTGAACACGAAGAACAGCACCATCACCACCATCAACAGGTGCGCGCGGGACAGGATCTGCGAGCTGCGCTCGTCAGCGTGAACGCCGTAACGACGCTTCTGATCGACCGCAAACGCCGAGATGATCGGCGAGTGGTTGAACGAGAACACCATCACCGGAATCGCCAGCCACAGCGTGTGCAGCAGCGCCGACGGTGCCGGCACTTGCGAAGCGGTGGTCAGGATGCCGCCGTTCCAGTGCGGAATCAGGTACACCGCCAGGAACAGCAGCGCAACGATGAACGGATACACCATCAGGCTCATGGCCTTGACGATCACTTGCTCGCCGCAACGCACCACGGCCAGCAGGCCAAGAATCAGCACGAACGACAGTACCGCACGCGGTGGCGGCGTAATGTGCAGTTGGTGTTCGAGGAAACTGGCGACCGTGTTGGTCAGGCCGACGCTGTAGATCAGCAGGATCGGGAAGATTGCAAAGAAGTACAACAGAGTGATCAGTGCACCGGCCTTGATGCCGAAATGCTGTTCCACCACGTCAGTGATGTCGGCGCCTTCGCGACCGGAAAGCACGAAGCGGGTCAGGCCGCGGTGTGCGAAGAACGTCATCGGGAAGGCCAGCAGCGCGAGGATCACCAGCGGCCAGAAGCCACCCAGGCCTGCGTTGATCGGCAAAAACAGGGTACCGGCGCCGATGGCCGTCCCAAACAGTCCCAACATCCAGGTAGTGTCATGGCGATTCCAGCTCGACAGTTCGGCTGGTGCTGCCGCTTCAAAGCGTTGTTCGACGCTATTGGCCTGATCATTCATCCGGTCGGATCTCCGCATTCCGGTCACTTGCCACTCGGTCAGGACGCGTCGGAAAAAACCGACAGACATGCTCCGGCCGAAACAGGGGCGCGATTCTCCGTGATAAATGAGCAGAAGCAAAGACTTAGCTGAGGAATGGTTGTACGGAGCAGATCGAAGGAATGTCGTTTTTGGGAAAAACCCTGTCGGCGCCAGATACGTAACATGTCGCTTTATGGCATGTACCGGCGCCGAATGAGCCATGGGAAAGCCCGATCAGATCGATCGGGCCAATATGAAGCCGAGGAACATGCAAAAGATGCCCAGACCCATCAACCCCCAGATCGGGCGCATTTCTTTCCTGTCTTTGATACGTATTTTTTCGGCCCACTCATCGTGTTCCCGTTCCAGTTGTTCCATTCTGGCTTTGGCGTCATAGGTGCTCATGTTGATTTCCTTTTGGGTCATGTGTCTGAAGATTGCGAAAACGAACGCTCAAAACTTGAAAAAGACGCCTGCCAATGCCGCGCTTGCCGTCAACACGCCGGCCACCACCGCAACCGGATAAAAATACGTCTCCCACTTCAGCTTCTTCTGTTCCGCCATAAGCTTCTGCCGCTCAGCTATCAGTTTTCGCGTTTCGTTATGCAGCCTGTCGAGTTCCAGGTTTTCGCGGTTGTTCTGAAGCATTGGCCTTCCTTGGCTGATGGCAATTTCCGTCCGGATTACTGCTTCGTCATGAAGAACGCATCCCGTCCTGCTCTCTATAATTCCGCGCTTCTCACCCCGCCGTATAGCGGATGAATCCGGCAGCACTCGTAGGCAACATCCGTAAATCCCGCAGGACGGTGCGTCCATTTCCTAACGTTTTTAAACAACCTCACCGTCTGGCATTTTTCGGCTATACCCAATGGCGAATTGACTGACATCCCCGTCCAGTCCCCTCGTCTGTGGAGCCATCCCCATGCCCCTCGTCCGCGTCGACATCAAGAAAAACCCGGACCCGACGTTCGCCAAACGCATTGGCGAAGTGATCTACGCCGCCCTGCGCAGCGAGATCAACGTGCCGGAACACGACAACTTTCAGGTGCTGGCCGAGCACGACGACCAGCACTTCGTCTATGACCCGCAATACCTGGGGATCCAGCGCAGCGACGGCATCGTGTTCATCCAGCTGACCATCAGCGAAGGCCGCACCGTGGAGATGAAACAACGGCTGTTCCAGACCATCGCGCGCAACCTGAACCTGCAACTGTCCGTACGTCAGGAAGATGTGTTCATCAATCTGGTGGAAGTGAAAAAAGAGAACTGGTCATTCGGCAACGGCATCGCCCAGTACGTGACCTGACTCTGTGACCGTCAGCACCGGCGTCACCTTCTGACGAAGCACCCGCACGCTCCCCCATCAGCTCCTACACTGCCTGATGCGGGGCCGTGCCAGCCATTGCCAAACCGCTCTGGAATCAGCACTCTGAACCGACTTTTGCGCCCGAAGACCGACGATCACAGGAGCCGAGCAATGCCCGCCACCGTTCTGGTACTGGTTGAAACCATCAATGACTATTTGCCGATCCTCGAGCGTCAGGGTTTTCACCTGATTCTCGCGCCGACCCCTGCCGAACGCGCGCAAGCCATCGCCACCCAGGGTGCGCGAATCGACGCGGTGCTGACCCGTGGCCCGCTGGGTTTATATGCTGAAGAAATCGCGGCCTTGCCCGCGCTGAAAATCATCTGCGTGATCGGCGCCGGTTACGAGCAGGTCGACCTGCAGGCCGCCAGCGACCGGGGGCTGACCGTGACCAACGGCGCCGGCGTCAACGCTTCATCGGTGGCCGACCACGCCATGGCGATGCTGCTGGCGCTGGTGCGTGACATTCCGCGCTGCGATGCGGCGGTGCGTCGGGGCGAGTGGCCGAAAGTCATGCGTCCGTCGCTGGCCGGCAAGCGCCTGGGCATACTCGGGCTGGGCGCGGTGGGGATGGCGATCGCCAAGCGCGCCGGCCTGGGCTTCGACATGGAGATCAGTTACCACAACCGTCAGGTGCGCAGCGACGTGCCTTATGCGTTTTGCTCGACCCCGACCGAACTGGCCCGGGCCTCGGACTTTCTGGTAGTCGCCACGCCCGGTGGCATCGGCAGTCAGCATCTGGTGACCCGCCCGGTACTCGATGCCCTGGGACCCAACGGCTTTATCGTCAACATTGCCCGCGCCAGCGTGATCTCCACTGCCGACCTGATCAGCGCACTGGAGCAACGTCGAATCGCCGGGGCGGCGCTGGATGTGTTCGATCACGAGCCACAAGTGCCCGATGCGCTGAAGGGCCTGAGCAACGTGATTCTGACCCCGCACGTCGCCGGTCTGTCACCGGAAGCCACCCAAGGCACCGTTGAGCTGGTGGGCAAGAATCTGGTGGCGTTCTTCTCCGGGCAACCGGTGCTGACGCCGCTGCAGTTGCCGCCGAAACTGAACAACCAGCGCGTGCACTAAAGCACGCCGAGCAAGGTCCACAGACGCCGGGATTCGGCGTCTGCCGAAATCAGCTCGCCGAGCAGCTCGCTCAACGGTTTGTTGCCCCACTCGACGCCGCGCCGGATCAGATACGGCACCGGGCTGTGGGGTTCGGTGCGGGCCAGGTACTCGGCGATCAACAACAATTGCCGATAAGCCTCTTCGCGGCTGGCCGGTTCGCGCGGCACTGGCGCGGCTTCGGGCGTGGCCGTGACAGACGCTTCAACCGGTGAGACCGCGACCGGCGCAGGCGGCGGTGCCGACAGTGGTTGTTGTGGGTGCATGGCGATGAACTCCTGAACCAAGGTCAACAACGCTTGAAGGGTGTCCTGCAATGGTCCGAGCCCCGGTCCCTGATCTCCCAGATACGCATCGCACCAGGCATCGAGACGTTGCAGGTGTTGCAGGCTCAGCAGCAGATTGCCTTGATGGCGCAGCCAGAACGCCATGGGCGTGGCCCGCACCTGCTCGATGAGTTTCTTGTGTTCGCTGCGCGCAGTTTCGGCCGACGCTTTCGCGCCTTTGGAATCGTTGGCCTGCACCTGTTGCACCTGAATCCGTCGCCAGGTTTCGAGTGTGTAACCCTCAAAATCGCTGTTGTTCGCTCCGAATAAAGACACCCGGGTCAGCAGCACTTCACTGTAGCGACGCACCAGCCACTCCAGCGGAATCGCCCGCCACGACTGGTCACCGTCGTCGGCCTGCGGGTGCAACTGTTCGGGATAGCGCTCACACAGACCGGCGATCAGCGCCAGACTGCCCGGCAGTCCATCGAGTGCCTGCAAGTGCAGCCAGGCCTCGCCCAGCCAGGCGCTGAGCATCAGGTCCTTGCTGCGTTCGAGCAATAACGCGGTGGTCAGTCGCTCGACTTCCGGCCAGTTGGCCCGTTTCAGGGTCGACTGCCAGACACCCGTGGGCAGGCTCGCGTCGTCCTCGCGACGCAGATCGCGCAACTGGTCGTACTCGCGTTCATAGCGCAGATCCGCACCACAGGGCGCGTCTTCGCTGATGGGCGAAAGCAGCTGATCGATCAGGTCCGGCAACGGGGTCGAGGGCAGGCTCACAAGTCCTCCTTCTGCGCTTCAAGGGCGGCGGTGGTGCCGGTCGCCTGGAACGGCGAACGCGGCGCGCGGGTCGGCAACGGCGGAATCGACAACGGCAGTTTCGAGCCTTGGCTCATCAGCGACACACGCACGAACATCCGGGTGAATTCGCTGGTGACGCTGTCGTTCTGCGCAGTGACCGGCAGGCGCAGGCTCAACGGGAAATCGGTGTAATCCATGCTCGGCTGGCGCTGCACCGAGAAGTGCGCGCGCATCAGGCGCAGCAGCGACCACGGCCCGCCATACTCCCAACCGGCCTCCAGATCGCGCACCACCAGGTTCGGTTGCAGCGGATCGTTGACCGGACGCTCCTTGCCGTTGCGCGCCCAGCGCAGGGTCAGGCGGATTGGCTGCCCGGGCATCCAGCGCAGGTTCGGCTGATCGGCGGCGGGATAACTGATCTGCTGATTGCCGGCCAGCAGGCCCCAGGCAATCACCTGATCGGCGCCCTTCTCTTCTTCACGGTCAGTGCGCCAGCGCACGTCCAGCTCGACGCCGAGAATTCCGCTCTTGTCGCGCATGAACAGCGGCGTCAGCCAGACGCTGGCCTGCTTCACCCGGTTGAGAAAATCTTCCGCCGCCAGCCGCTCCGGGGTCTGGCTCAGGACCAGTCCGGCCTGGGCCACGGGCAAACGCTTGTCGATGATTTCCAGAAAGTGCTGAACCCGCGCCGGATCGGCATCCTGGGCCTGCACGCCGTTGGCAAACGGAAAGCGGTCGGCCAGGTATTGATTGAAATAGCCGGCCAGCTCGTTCCACGCGGCGGCCGCCTGTTGCTGTTGCAGAAACTGGCAGCGTTGCAGGGCCGACTGTTGCAGCTCCACCGCCCGCATCGCCAGGGTCCCACGCCCGCCGGTCACATTGGCCGTCTGCAGCATCTGCACGCAGGAGCCGATGTCCATCTCAATGAAATCACGGCTGACCAGTTGTTCGATCTGCGCCGGCGAACTGGCCGGGTTCGAATCTTTGTACTTGAGCAAGTCATCGTTGAGTGCGCTGAACTGGGTCACGCGCTCGTAATCGAGCGCCGACAGATTGCCCTGCTGGGTCTTCAGCCATTCCAGAGCCGGGGCACGACGCTCGATGATGCCGAGCATGGTGTTGAATTGCTGCTTGAGACCCAGCTTCAGCTCCTGCACGTCGCTGGCGCCATAGAGTTGCAAACCGAGGTTTTTCGATCCGTCCCACTGGCTGATTTCCGTACGGCCCCCGAACAACGGCTGCTCGGTAATCTCGTTCAGACCGCCGACAATCTGCGCCATGGCGCGGCGGTTCAACGCACCCTGCAAAAGCGCCGCCAGATCGGGACGATGCACCTCGACAAAAGCCTTTTGCAGGTTCATTGCCTGCACGGCCTGCACGTTGAACACCTCGTAGGGATGAGTCTGGTCATCGTGATCCTTGAGACTCAACCACATCGCCTGCGCGGCGGCGGTTTCGGCCGCTTTCAGCAATGCTTCGCGATAGTCCGGCGGAATGCGCGGCAGCTCTTCGGCGACGTAGCTCTTGTAGCTGGAGAAATAATTCAGCGATTCGTTGAGGTCATCACTATCTACGGTCTGGCCTTGCCGGTTGACGCTGTCCTGACTGGCGCGCAGGGCAATCGAAACGAAGTCGCGCTTGAACAGCGCCTGCACAGCATTATCGAGCTTGACCACCTGATCCTGCAGCGCCAGTTGCCCGCTGCCCTGTTGCACCAGCAGATTGCCCCGCGAGCCTACCTGGGCGATCCATTGATCGCGAAAACTCTGTTGCAACTTGCCGGCCTGTGCATCGAGCTGCTGTTCGACCGCCGGGCCGAGCAATGAACTCTTGCGCACCTTGTCGAGAAATTCACGATAGCCCGGCACCAGCTCCTGGCCCTTGCCGCGACTCCAGGTCGAGTTGGTCAGGGCGATCGCCGCTTGCAGGTCGTCGATCAGCGCGCGCAGGTCTTCCAGTTCGGTAAGGCTGTTGCCACTCCCGGCTTCAAGCTGTTCCAGATGCAATTTCAGGTAACCGGCCTTGCTGACGAAGTTGTCGGCCAGAAAATACTGATCGAGCCAGCGCTCCATCAGCCCGGTGAAATTGCTCACGATCAACGGCCGTTCAACGCTCAGATCCAGCGCCTGCAAGTCGCCGCCATCACTGGCCACGAGCAGCCGGTTGTAGTAGGTGGCGTGGGGCAAGGTCGCGGCGTTGAGGTTGAGCGACAGCGCGCTGTTGCTCAATTGCGCCAAGTCCTCCAGCGGCGCCCGCTGATTGTTCTGCACCTGGGCGAACAACTGGTTCTGTTGTTCCAGACGCAAGGCCCGCTCGACCAGATCCGTGGCCTTCTGATAATTCTGCCACTGCGCCGGGTCTTCGCTTTCCACGCTGGTGCGCCGGTCGGTTTCGCGGATCGCCTTGATTCTCGCCAGCTCAGCGACCAGCAGATCGTGCAGCGGTTGCAGCATGTGGTGCTGGGTCGACCTGAACACTTCCTGTTCGAGTCGCTCGTCCAGCGAAGAAAACCACGACGTCGGAAAGGCCAGCGAAACGTAGTGCCAGTGCGGCGCCCGTTCCAGCACGCGCCAGAAATTCTGCACATTGCGCCGGGTCGGCTCGACCCGATGTTCGTCGTCGATGACCGCCACGTAATTTTTCTGCGCGCCGTGCAGCAGCCGCGCCAGTTCGTGGGCGTCCTTGACTGACGCCTGCCAGACCCAGAGCATCGCCACCGCCCAGACCACCCCGACCACCAGCGCTACCCCGGCGGTCACTCGCTGCCAGCGCTGGCGCAGGCGTAACAGGCGCGGCACGCCCTGGGCCAGTCCGCGTTCACCGACGATTCGCTGGCGCCACAACTGACGCACAAACGCACTTTGCTGCAGGCCACTGTCATCGGCAGAAAAACCGTCCAGCGCATCGTCGCCCGGTTGATTGGCCGTCAGGTAAACGCCACGAAAACACGGTGCCTCGCCCTGAGCGTTGCCTTGAAACACTGGCTCCAGCACGTTCTGCAAACCACGGCGCAGGGTTTCCAGACGTTCCGGCAAGGCGTACAGATCCGCGCTCAAATGCCCGGACAAGGTGCCGATTTCGATCACCGCTTCCGCCACCGCACGATGCAGCCGATCCAGCGCCTGATCGCTCCATTGCCCTTGCCACACCGCGTCGCGGGCATAGGGCGACGACCAGCCCAGGGTGTGATCGCGGGCTTCGTCCGGCAAGGCGCTGATCAGCTCCTGAAATCCCGGAAGTTCCTCCAGCCCGGTGATGACCACGTACACCGGCAGGCTCAGACCAAAGCGCTGTAACAGATCAATGAAACGTCGACGCGCCGCCAGCCCCAGTTGCGTGGCTTGTTCCAGATTGCTCAACCGACTGACCGGTACTGTCCAGATCACCCCGTCCAGCGGACGCTTGCTGCGCAGACGCAGGATCAACCCGAGCAGACGCCACCAGCCGCCGCGTTGCAGGTGCATGCCGTCTTCCGGCAGAAACAGCGCCTGCGGCACCACCAGAACCGCACCTTCGGAGTCCGACCACCAGCGACCGAACCACGCCGGTTTGTCGGTCGGTTGCAGTCGCCATTGAGTCGCGAGTTGTGCGCCCTGGATTTCATCGCCGAGCATCAGCAGCCAAGGCATCTGATACCGGTCGTGGGCGCCCTGCTCCTGTTCCATGTGCCGCACGGCGGCGTAGAAACTGCGTATCGCCGCGCCGCTCTGAGTGCGCAGCCACCACACCGCCACCGCGATGATCACCAGCAGCAGAAGGATGGCGACCACCCAGGCCACGATCGTCAGCGTACTCATGAGTCTTGCTCCGGCGCCGACAGCGTATCGGGCGCTTGCAACACCGGCTCCAGCTCCTGGCGGATGTCACGCCACAGAAACTGCCCTAACCCGGTCAGCAACAGAATCATCGCCAGAATGCCCAGGGCCAGGCGGAAGCCGTCGGGCAACACCGTGCGTACCGGCAACTGCAAAGGTGTCGCCAGCGAAGGCTGTACCAGACGCTGGCTGACGTCGGCGTAATCGGCCTCGTCCTGCCAGGCAAACGTGAACAGGGCCCGCCGCCACTTCTCCCTTTGTACCTGGCCCAGCTCACCGCGCAGGCGTCCGTGGAAACCGAGGATCAGACACTGCAAATACACGTTGGCCAGATCGCGGGTGGTGGGTTGCTGTTCATCGAGCAACGTCTGGATCGCCGCCGGCACTTGCTCGCCAGCCTGACGGCTGGAATACAGTCGCGACTCCAGGGGCTTTTCCTGCCAGACACTCTGGCCCGGCCATGGGCTGAACAGCAGGGTTTCATCAACGAGCGCGACAAACGCGTACACCAGCGCCTTGACCTGCTCGGTCGCCGAATCGCCCACCCGGGCAAACGCGGTGCGCCACAACCGTTGCGAAGCCTGGGTCGAGAGCTCGACCACGGTTTCGACCAACGCCGCCTCGTCCTCGCTGTCCTTGGGCAACTGACACCAGTCCTGCGACCACTGCTGCCACGTCTGGCGGAACGCACTGCTCAGCGGAGCGTCCTGCAACCCGAGGCTTGCGGCACTTCCTTGCGACATACGACGTTCCTTGTGTGGTCAGGCACGTTCACTGTTCTGGGCGACAAACAACACCACTTGCCACGGACTGCTGGTCAGTTTGGTGGCCGGCGCGGCGATCATCAGCGGCAGTTGCGCGTCGAACCAGCTGCCTTCAGCGGTTACCACGAACAGCCGGGTGTCGTCGCCGACGCTGTAGGCCACCTGCTCGCTGCGGCTCATGGCCTGATGCGTCAGACCGCTCATGCGCTGACGGCTGAGCAAGGCAATGTGCGGCGCAGAGGCGATGATCGCGCCCCGCAGCCATTCGCCGGCCGCCTGCTCGCTGGCCCCGTTGGGCATGCGCAGGCCGATGACCAGACGCTGGCTCGGTTGCTCGTCCGGCAACTGAATGGAAAAACTCTGCTCACCGCGTTCGAACGCAATACTGCGATACCCGGCGCGGATCAGTTCCAGGGTGTTTTCCAGCCAGTCGAGCAGCGGTTCGTAACCGCGCTGCAATTCGAGAAAGTCCAGTGGCGCAAAAGCCGGCACGCCCGCCAGCGGATCCAGTGCCGACCACGCACCGGCGAGTCCCAGCAGTTGCACATAAATGCTTTGCGGATGAGCGACACGACTGATCAGCGCCCCTTCCACTTCCGGCAACCGCGCCCACAGCGCTGTCATCTGCCGACGGATTTCCAGCGCGTCATCCTGATTGCCGGCCTGTTGCGCCTGGCGCAATCGCCCGCCGAGAAACAGGCACTTCTCCCGCGCCCGCGCACAGAGCCCGGCTACCCGTCGACCCAGTGGCGATTCCGGCAATAGAACCGGTGTCGGCGGCGTGTACGGCAACGGCAGGAAACCGCCGCCCTCCTTGCGGATTTTCAGCAGCGGCAGGCAGATCGAATCGGCTTTGTTCAGTTGCGTGCACAGCCGTGGATTGGGACGCCACACCGTGATCGACTCAGGAAATTCGCCGCTGGTGAGATCCGGCAATGCCTCACCGACCACCGATTGCAGACGTCCCTTGAGCGGCAACAATTGCCCGGCGCGCCACAGCGGACTGATCGCCAGATAAACCGTCACCGTCGCATCGTCCGTGGCGTCGATCGCCGGGCCGACATCCAGCTCCAGCGTCGGATCGACGCCGGCTTGCAGATTGACCGGCAGACCATCCGGCATCGTCCCTTGCAACGACAGCACCCGCACCACGCCGGCGCTCATCGCCGACGGATCGAACTCCATGTGGCTGGCGCCGAAAAACCACGGATTGCACGCCTGAGCCAGATGCGCGCCGAGCGCCTCGGCCCGCAGGCCCTGTAACTGAAAATGCTGTGGCAGCAATTGCATGCCTTCATGCCAGCAGACCGCGTCAGGTAGCAGACTCATACGACTCCCTTCGACTGCACCGCGAACCGGCGGCGGACGGTGTGTTTCAGTTTTCCCTGCTGACCAGGCTCATCTCGCGACTGTCGAACTTGAGCCATGCGTCGCTCTGATCGTCCAGCCGCAGGCGGTGCGCTCCGGGAGTGTTATAGCTGGCGAAGACCAAAAGTCCAGCCGCCCGCTTGCCCCCCAAAGGGAACGGCTGGCGGTCGATGAATTGCCCCGGCACCAGCTCCAGTCCCCACACGCTCATCAGCTGACGATAGTCGCGCTGGTACTGCTCGCGCTCGGCAAACCACTGGCGGGCACTGATGCCTGACAGTTGCTTGAGCAGATCCGGATCGTTGACCGCGATGAAATCCACGGCGATCGGGGTGTCGTCATTGGCCTTGGGAGCGACGTCGAGGGTCAGGCTGTCGAGGTCCACTTTCGGCCCGAAAAACGAACAGCCGGCGAGCAGCGCAAACCCGATCGTTAGAAAAAGTCGTGCAGACAAAATGAATTTTCCTTTTCGCCAACCAGTCCAAAAAAGTTTTTCGCTTGCATTTTTATAGACCTGTTCTAGCGTCTTGGGTAGTTCGGTTCCTACAGCCGAATGAGGAAGGTTTGTCAAAGGAACGACAGGTCATCTGCCACCCTTTCTAACCTGTGGTCCAGCAAGGGAAAGCGATGAACGGGCCTCCCCGATGCATTGCGCCCGCTCATCGCATCGGAGTCCGCCGACATGGCAGAAAGTACCCAGCACAAGCTCGACCGGGTTCGCCCGCCCCGAGTGCAAATCACCTATGACGTCGAAATCGGCAACGCCATCGAGAAAAAGGAATTGCCGCTGGTGGTCGGCATCCTGGCCGACCTCTCGGGCAAGCCGCTCGAACCCTTGGCAAAACTGACCGAACGCCGTTTCACCGAAATCGACCGCGACAACTTCAACGACGTCCTCGCCTCCATCGCTCCCCGCGCCACGCTGCAAGTCAACAACACCCTCAGCGGCGACGACAGCAAGCTCAACATCGAACTCAACTTCAAGCACATCGACGACTTCGACCCGGTCAAGGTGGTGGAGCAAGTCACCCCGCTGCGGCGCTTGTTCGAAGCCCGCCAGCGCCTGCGCGACCTGCTGACCAAACTCGACGGCAACGACGATCTCGACAAGCTGCTGCGCGACGTGATCGCCAATACCGAAGGCTTGCAAGAGATCAAGTCGGCCCGCCCGGACACCGCTGTCCCGGCCGCTGATGCCGAAGCTCCGGCCGAACCGCAAGCCTGATCGTCCACCTGACCGAGGAAGAATTCGCCATGCCCGCCGCCGCCCAGAATCAAGCCAGCGAAAATGCTGCTGCCGAGACTTTATCCCTGCTCGATCGAATCATCGCCGAGGGCCGCATGGCCCATGACGACAGTCAGCAGGATTACGCCCGCGACATGCTCGCGGAATTCGCCACCCAGGTGCTCGACGAAGGCATGGCCATCGACAAGGACACCGTGGCGATGATCAACGACCGCATCAGCCAGATCGACGAGCTGATCAGCGCCCAGCTCAACGAGGTGCTGCATCACCCGGACCTGCAAAAACTCGAAGCGTCCTGGCGCGGCCTGCACATGCTGGTGCAGAACACCGAAACCAGCACCCGGTTGAAATTGCGCCTGCTCAACGTGACGCAGAAAGAGCTGCAGAACGATCTGGAAAAAGCCGTCGAATTCGACCAGAGCGCCCTGTTCAAAAAGATCTACGAAGAGGAATACGGCACCTTCGGTGGCCACCCGTTCAGCCTGCTGGTGGGTGACTACACCTTCGGCCGCCACCCGCAGGACATCGGCCTGCTGGAGAAACTGTCGAACGTCGCCGCGGCCGCCCACGCCCCCTTCATCGCTGCTGCCAGCCCACGGCTGTTCGACATGAACAGCTTCACCGAACTGGCCGTGCCGCGTGACCTGTCGAAAGTGTTCGAGAGCCAGGAACTGATCAAGTGGCGCTCGTTCCGCGAAAGCGAAGACTCGCGTTACGTCTCGCTGGTGCTGCCGCACTTCCTGCTGCGCCTGCCTTATGGCCCGGACACTTCGCCGGTGGAAGGCATCAACTACGTCGAAGACACCAACGGCACCGACCACAGCAAATACCTGTGGGGCAACGCCGCGTGGGCGCTGTCGCAACGCATCACCGAAGCGTTTGCCAAATATGGCTGGTGCGCGGCGATCCGCGGCGCTGAAGGCGGCGGCGCGGTCGAAGGCCTGCCGGCGCACACCTTCCGCACCAGTTCCGGTGACCTGTCGCTGAAATGCCCGACCGAAGTGGCGATCACCGACCGCCGCGAGAAGGAACTCAACGACCTCGGCTTCATCGCCCTGTGCCACAAGAAGAACAGCGACATCGCGGTGTTCTTCGGCGGCCAGACCACCAACAAATCCAAGGTCTATAACACCAACGAGGCCAACGCCAATGCACGTATCTCGGCGATGTTGCCGTACGTGCTCGCGGCTTCGCGTTTCGCCCATTACCTGAAGGTGATCATGCGCGACAAGGTCGGCAGCTTCATGACCCGCGACAACGTGCAGACCTACCTCAACAACTGGATCGCCGACTACGTGCTGATCAACGACAACGCCCCGCAGGAAATCAAGGCGCAGTACCCGTTGCGTGAAGCGCGGGTGGACGTCACCGAAGTCGCCGGCAAGCCCGGTGCCTATCGCGCGACGGTATTCCTGCGGCCGCACTTCCAGCTCGAAGAGCTGACCGCGTCGATCCGTCTGGTCGCGACCTTGCCGCCACCGGTAGCAGCCTGACCTGTACACGCCCGCAGGATTCCTTGCGGGCGTTTCCCTGTTTGCCTGGCACGACACCTTTCAGGAGTTTCAAGCGATGGATGCAATCATTCTCGACCTCGGCGGCGACATCAAAGGCGACAGCCTGCTCGAGGGTTATGCGGACAAGATTGAAGTCATGTCCTACAGCCACAACGTGGCGATGCAAGTCACCAACGACGTCAGCAACTCGGAGCGCACTTCCGGCAAACCCCACGTCGGCGAGTTCACCCTGACCAAATTCGTCGACACCTCCACACCGTCGCTCAACGAATACTGCTGCGCCGGCAAGCCGATCCCGGAAGCCAAGATCACCATCGGCCGCAACGCCGCCGAAGGCAGCGGGCAACTGCTGCCCTTCATCATCTACACCCTGACCAACGTGGTGATTTCCAACGTCAGCGTCAGTGGCGGTACGGGCGGCAAACCGGTGGAAACCCTGTCCCTGAACTTCACCAAGATCAAATGGGAGCTCACCGCGCAGAAAGACGACGGCACCAAGGAAGGCACGGCTGCCTCAACCTGGGACATGGCCGCCAACAAGCTCGTCAGCTAACCCGGCGGCGCGGCCATGGCAGGCACCGGCTTACTTCCACCGCTGTTCGAACGCCTCGCCTCGAGTGAGGGCGACGGCGCGCGGGAGTTCGATCGGCAGGATTTGCTCGACTCGGTGCACGCCGAGCTCGGGCGCCTGTTCAACACCCGCCGTGGCCCGCGCACCCTGACCTCCCCGCCCAGCGTCATCGATTACGGCATCGCCGACTGGAGCGCCCTGCAACAACAGCGCAGCGATGATCGTCGTCGACTGGCGCGGGACATTCGCGAAGCCATCACCCATTTCGAACCACGCCTGCTGCTCGGCGAAGTTCAGGTCAATCCCCTGCCCGAGCACCCGCAGCGCCTGAGCATTCGCCTGCTCGGCGAGTTGCGCAGCGGCTCGCAGCACTGGCCGGTGGCATTTGTCATCGAGCCCGGCAACGAAGGGCTGGAGGTGCGCCATGAGCGACTCGATTGACCCGCAACTGCTCGACTACTACCAGCGCGAACTGACCTGGCTGCGTCACGCCGGCAGCCAGTTTGCCGAGCGCTATCCGAAAGTTGCGCGGCGGCTGGAACTGTCCCCCGGCGAATGTCCCGACCCACACGTCGAACGCTTGCTTGAAGGTTTTGCCCTGCTCGCCGCACGCCTGCAACGACGGCTGGATGACGACTACGCCGAATTCAGTGACGCGCTGCTCGAACAGCTTTATCCCCTGGCCATGCGCCCGTTGCCGTCGTGCGCGATTGTCCAGTTCGAACCGGATCCGAGCAAAGGCAACCTCGACGGAGGTTATTCCCTGCCCCGGGACACGCCGTTGTTCGTCACCACCAGCAAGGGCGAAAGCATTCACTTTCGCACCAGCGCCGCCGTGCGCTTGTGGCCGGTCGAAGTCAGCGAAGCCTTGTTGCTGGGCAGCGATGAAGCCCAGGCGCTGACCGGCGTAGCGCAGTCCCGTTCGGCACTGCGCCTGAGTCTGCGCTGCCTCGGCGACAGCCAGTGGTCGGAGCTGGGCATCGAACATTTACGCATTCACCTGGCCGCGTCACCGGTGATCAACGCCAGCCTCTATGACCTGCTCGGCGCCCATGCGGTGCAGGTGTTGGCCGGCTCGCCGGGGAGCATTCCCGCCCGCGTGAAAGGCCTGCCGAAGATCGTCGGTTTCGCCGACGACGAAGTGCTGCTGCCGGACGAAGACGGCGTGCATCCGGGCATGCGTCTGCTAGCCGAGTACTTCGCATTCCCGGACAAATTCCACTTCTTTGATCTGCCCCTGTCCGGTGTTTCGAGTGACAGCCAGACGCTGTATCTCTACATCGTTTTTGACCGGGCCCCGGCCGGTCGCCTGCACTTGCAGGCCAGCGATATCGCGCTGGGCTGCGCGCCGGTGATCAACCTCTTCCCGCGCACCTCGGAGCCGCTGCGGCCCGATGGCACCCGTAGCGAGTATCGACTGATCGCCGACAGTCACCGGGAAAACAGCGTCGAGATTCACAGCATTCGCAGCGTGCGCGCCAGCTCCGCCAGCGGTGTGCAACGGCTGCCGGCGTATTTCGGCAGCCAGCACAGCAGCGGTGACCGGCAACGTTACTGGCATGCACGACGGGTCAACGGACAGACGCCGAACCGGCTCGGCAGCGATCTGCTTGTCAGCGTGGTCGACACCCGTTTCGAACCGCAGACCGACCTGCCCGATTACAGCCTGACTGCCGAACTGCTGTGCACCAATCGGCATCTGGCCCAGAGCCTGCCCGCCGGTACGCCGCTGGGTTTCGAACGGCCGGGCCCGGTGGCGTGGGCACGCCTGCGCAATCCGCCGAGCCCGCAAAGCCTGCCGCGTCTGGACGGTGATTCGCGCTGGCGGCTGGTCTCGCAACTGACCCTCAATCATCTGTCGCTGGTCGAAGGGCCACAGGCACTGGATGCGCTGAAGGAAATCCTGACCCTGCACAACCTGCGCGATGAGGCCAGCGCCCTGCGCCAGATTGAAGGTCTGCTGAACCTCGGTTGCGAGCGGGTGATCGGCCATGTCGGCGCCGACGCCTGGCGCGGTTGGCGCAACGGGCTTGAAGTGCAATTAGAGCTCGATCCACAGCATTTCGTCGGCAGCAGCGCGGTGTTGTTTTCAGCGGTGCTCGCGCAATTCTTTTCGGTGTACGCCACGGCCAATCGCTTTGTGCGCACGGTGCTCATGCAGGCTGACAAGGAGGTCAAGGCATGGCAACCCCAAGCCGGCATGCCCCTGTCGCTCTGACCCTGAGCCAGCGCCTGCGCCGTGATCCGCAGGCGTTCGAATGGTTGCAGGCGTTGCTGTTGCTGGAGCGCGAACAGCCCCAGGCCGACGCCCTTGGTTCGGGTACATCGCCACAGGCCGAAGCGCTGAAATTGCGCGGGCCACTGACGCCGTTGTTCGCCGCCAGTCAGATCGAAAGCCTGGAGGAAAACCCCGGTGAACCGCTGACCCTGAACTCGCCGATGTTCGGCCTCGGCGGCCCCGACGGCCCGCTGCCTTACGCCTATCAGGAATGGCTGCAACAACGGGCGCGGGCCAAGGATCATGCGCCCGCCGAGTTCCTCGACCTGTTCCAGCATCGGCTGCTGAGCCTGCTGTACAAGGTGATGCGCAAACACCGGATCGCCCTCGGCTTTACCTCGCCCGGCGCCTCGCCGGTGCAGGCGCAACTGCGGGCGCTGACCGGGTTGCTGCCAAAATCCCTGCAAGAACGCCAGGCGATTCCCGACTGCGCCGTTCTGGCCTGCACCGCGTTGTACGCCGATGGCCGCCGCTCACTGGCGGGGTTCGCGGCGATTGTCCGCGAGCAGTTTTCCGTGGCGGTGGAACTGAGCGCCTATGAAGGGGCGTGGCGTGAGATTCCACGCGCCAGCCGCAGCGTCATGAAGGCCGGCGGACGCAATCTGCAACTCGGCCGCAGCGCTGTCGCCGGGACTCGGGTCTGGGATGAACACGCCGGAATTCGTCTGACGCTGGGGCCGCTGCCATCGACGCAGGCCGCGCGCTTCTTGCCGGACGGCGAAGCGCATCCGGCACTGGCCAGTCTCGCTGCGCTGTATTTCGGCCCGGATCTGGACGTGAAACTGGTGCTGCTGGTGCGTGGTGCCGGGCCGCTGCAACTCGGCCGACAAACCCCGGCTCTGCTGAGCTGGAACGGTGGCCTGCAACGGCAGACCAACCTGGCCGTGCTAAGGATCGAAACCCGCCTGCGTCAGCTGGAGATCACCTGAAATGGAACTGGCCAGCCTGATCGGACGCCTCAACCCGGACAACCGCCGCGCCCTCGAACGCGCCGCGCAACGGTGCTTGCAGCGCGGGCATCACTTTGTCGAGATCGAACATCTGTTGCTGGAACTGCTGGATATCGAGGGCGGCGATTTTGCGTTTCTACTGCCGCGCTTCGGGCTGGAGCGTGATGCGCTGACGGCGGAGATCAACAAGGCGCTGGACCTGTTCAAGGCTGGCAGCACGCGCACGCCAGCGTTGTCTTCGCACACCCTGGGATTGCTGGAAGACGCCGTGGTGCAGGCCAGTGTGCTGGGCATCGACAGCATTCGTTCCGGGCTGTTGTTGCTGGCGCTGATCGACCGTGACGAGCGCCGTAGCCTGCTGCTCAACAGCGCGTCTTCATTGCTGCGCATTCCGAAAGAAGCGCTACGCACGAACCTGCTGGAGTGGACCGAGAATTCCCGGGAACATGTCGGCCCGCGCGCGGTGTCTTCGGGGAGTCCAACGCCACGGCAAGACTCGGTGCTCGATCAATACACCCAGGACCTGACAGCCGATGCCCACGCCGGGCGCATCGACCCGATCGTCGGTCGCGATGGCGAAATTCGCCAGTGCATCGACATTCTCCTGAGACGCCGGCAGAACAACCCGATTCTGGTCGGCGCACCCGGCGTCGGCAAAACCGCTGTGGTCGAAGGCCTGGCGCTGCGCATCGCCGCCGGGGATGTGCCGCCGTCGTTGCAGGAAGTCAGTTTGCGGGTGCTCGACCTTGGTTTGCTGCAGGCCGGGGCCGGGGTCAAAGGTGAATTCGAACAACGGCTCAAAGGCGTGATCGACGCGGTTCGCAGCGCCGACAAGCCGATCATCCTGTTCATCGATGAGGCCCACACGCTGATCGGCGCTGGCGGTGCCGAAGGTGGCAGCGACGCGGCCAACTTGCTCAAACCCGCGCTGGCCCGAGGTGAATTGCGCACGCTGGCTGCCACGACCTGGATGGAATACAAAAAATATTTCGAGAAAGACCCGGCCCTCGCCCGCCGCTTCCAGCTTGTGCAGGTCGAAGAACCGGATGAAGTCACCGCCGTGGAAATGCTCCGTGGCGTGGCTGCCAAACTCGAACAGCACCACGGCGTGCAAGTGCTGGATGCCGCGATCCACGAAGCGGTGAAACTCTCGCACCGTTACATCTCCGGCCGCCAGTTGCCGGACAAGGCCATCAGCGTCCTCGACACCGCCTGCGCCCGGGTCGCCCTCGGCCAGCACGACGTGCCGCCACCGCTGGAGAGCCTGCGCCACCGTCAGCAAAGCCTCAAAGAAGAAGTCGAACGGCTGCGCCGGGAACAGGCCACGGGGCTCGATCACCGCGAGCGCATCACTCTGTTGGAAAGTGAATCGAAGACCAATGTCCAGGCCATCCGCGAACTGGAAACCCGCTGGAGTGAAGAGCGTGTCGCCGTGCGCGAACTGCTCGACACCCGTCGCGAATTGCTCGACCTCAGCGAACGCGCCGACAGCGACAAACCCGACGAAGCCACCGACAGCCGCATCGATCACCTCGCCGCCGAATTACTGCGTCTGGAAGCCGGACTCGATGCGATCCGCCAGGACGATCCGCTGGTGCCTGAACAGGTCGACGGCAAAATCGTAGCTGCCGTGATCGCCGGCTGGACCGGCATTCCCGTCGGCAAAATGCTCGCCGACGAAGCACACGCCGTGCGCACCCTCGGCACACGCATGGGCCAGCGCGTGATGGGTCAGAGCACTGCGCTCAACACCATCGCCCAGCGTTTGCAGGCCTATCGGGCGGGGCTTACCGATCCGCAAAAACCTGTCGGTGTTTTTTTGCTGGTCGGCCCCACTGGGGTTGGCAAAACTGAAACCGCTTATGCGCTGGCCGACGCGTTGTACGGCGGTGAACGCAACCTGATCAGCATCAACCTTTCTGAATATCAGGAAGCCCATACCGTCAGCCAACTCAAGGGCGCGCCACCCGGCTACGTCGGTTACGGCAGCGGTGGCGTACTGACCGAAGCCGTGCGGCGCAAACCGTATTCGGTGGTGTTGCTGGATGAAATCGAGAAGGCCCATCCGGATGTACTGGAAGCGTTCTACAACGTGTTCGACAAAGGCTTGATGGAGGACGGCACCGGGCTGGTGGTGGACTTCAAGAACACCGTGATGCTCGCCACCAGCAATGTCGGCGCTGAGCTGTTGCTCGACACACCGACTGCACAACTCGGCTCGGAAGCGTTCAACGAGGCACTGCACAAAGTCCTGCTGCAAGCCTTCCGCCCTGCGTTTTTGGCGCGCATGACGGTGGTTGCGTATCGACCGCTGGATGAGCAGACGCTGGAAGGGATTGTGTTGGCGAAGCTGGAGAAATTGCGTGGCCGCTACAAGGCCGCGACCGGCAAGCAGTTCGAGTTTGACTCGGGGATCGTTAAAGCCGTGCTCGCCAAATGCAGCGCGGCCGGTGCGCGGGATGTCGAGAATGTGCTGATGACGCAGGTGACAGGGAAATTGGCGGAATGGGTTTTGGAATAAAAGCGTACTTGCATTTCAAGGAGGAAATACGGAAATGAAAAGTGTTAGCCGAGTGAGAAAGCACACGCCAGAACATAAGAGAATTTCAAAAGCTTTCTCTCAATCGCCGGAGAAATTAATAAAGCTAAAGGATTCTTTTATTTTCTTTAGCGATGATCGTACTTGCTATCGCGCGACAAAAGCCGATGAGCAGCTCACTATTTATCGGCAATCCGGAAACAAGCACATCTTCAGGCGCTCACGTAATCCCGACGTACCAAAAACACGTGACTCTACCAAAATGGACGCCCTGAAACACCACGTATCATTTGACCTGCCTCTAATAGCACCAGATCACGACGCCAAAGATATAAAAAGCCAGCACTACATGATCCCTATCACGGCACTTAATAAAAAAAGACGTATCACACAGAATGCCGTAATGGGTGGAAGTGCCCATGAACATATCAATGAACAACCTTCCAACACATTTTTCACGCCAGATGGCCGGCATGAATGGCTGCACCTTCAGGCTCATAGTCATGGAGGAAAGCAGGCGGTAGAAAATCTCGTCGCGGGCAGTCGAGACTCTAACTCACTGCAAATCGGAGTTGAAGACGCGCTTATATTTTGCAGAAACACATTAAACTCCGTCAGCAGCAATCTTCTCATGAATGCAACAGTCAAGTGCGCAACGCTTCCTGAGACCAACATAGGAACAATCTGCGAATACCTGATCACTATTCACGATACTGAAAATGCAAAGAATATTGCATGCGAACCCATCTCTATCAACTTGCAATACCATTCATCAGAACAAGACAACAACCTACATTACGATCACGTCAGGGTCATTTACAAAAAAACCTGCGAGATGATTTTCAACAAAACCAACGAGCTATTGACAATTGACGACCTGCTGGGTGATGAAATAGCAATAAACAACTCCGCAGAACAGCGTTTGTCAAATGACTCACAAGATCAAAAAATGAGTGATGACGAATAGTGGAGTAAAGGGGACGGATTTTTTTGCCGTATACGAAGCAAGTAAATCAGCAAATAAATCCGTTTCATTTTTCGCTTTTTTGGCGAAATGGAGCCGACCTGATTTCTTTTGCGAAGGGTCGGCGCAGTGTTTTGCAGAATGACATTCTGATCGATAAAGAAGGATTACCATGCCGGTCACTATCCGTTTCTACCTCGACTCGAAAACCTTCGGCGCACCTTCCAATCCTCTGTCGATCGGCGTCGTGATCGACTGGCTGTCGAAATCCGGCTACCAGCTTGATCTTTATCGGGGAGAAGGTCTGATGCTGGCCGAGTTCCTGGGACGAACGACCAAAACTTATGGTTTTTTACTGGCTGATGATTTTTTGAAGGACCTCAAGGCTTTTGTCTACCCAGGACCTTCGCAAGCGGTTTCGCGTCCGGTCAATCCGCGCAAAACCCCGGAAAGTGAGGGCGTTTTCATGGCGCCACCACAGACAGATATAACAAAACACGCCAAAGATAGAATGCAGCACCAACTCAGGCTTTTTCTGATTATGATTTTGATGAAATGCAATGGCTGTTTCTCCAGCGCCAGCGCGGATGATGTCGAACTGTCCAAGACAATATTTCAACATGGTCAGGGCAACCTGGGCGAAGCCGCCGCCCACAAAATAATGGCGACGTTCACGGTGAAAAAAAAGCAGCTTGAAAGTATCACCGGCGACAACGCATGCCGCACTTTTCTAATCTACCTCCAGTCAGAAACATCCATATTGAAATCGTATTTCAACAGTGCCGACAGTGAAGTCGAAACTCTCATAAGGAACGACCTTCTTATCATGGCCAAGAACATTGTATCGGACCCGTACTTGGTTAAACCCATGAGCCTTGACAGCTTCAAAGAACACGCCGGCTCCATTTGGAGTACATTGCACGGCCTTTATTTTTCCGCATGCAGAAAGGCCTTGCTGACTGCTGCTGAACGAATGAAATTGGAACTGCACAACTACAATTGTCGCAAACTGATCCCGAACATTCCGTTGGAGAAATTGATGGAGGCGAAGAAAAAATCAGCAGAAGCCGCTTTTACCAGCATCGTACTCGACACTTATTTTGAAAGTGCTCAAAACACCGTCGACTGTCCATTGAGCGAGGGCGAAATAGAAAATCTGTACGACGTTTTTACTGACCCGACCACGGCTGCTGAACTTGTCTGATCTCACACCCATTTCCATAGCAGGAAGGATCGACTCATGGACTACGAACGCAGGGAGATGCTGCATATCCCTTCGCCTCTGGACGAAATCAAGAGGATGGAAAAAGAGGCGCAAGAGTATTGGAACCGGGTGATTCGAGAAACCGGAGCGTCGCCGCTATGGTGGAAGTTGATGCGTAATCCGAAGTTTCGCGCGGCGGTGGAAGCCGAAGCAGAAAGAATTTATCTGGAAAGCATCGATGAACTGGTTAAGCGCAGAGCGACAGAAGCCGGAATCGCTCAACAACTTGAAGAAGAATATCAACAACGACTGCGCAAGCCCGGCAGGCAATTGGCCGCGAAAGTACCGGACAATCTGAACGATCTGGTCAAACGGGTGAAATCTGAACAAGCGACTGGCGTAACTTACGGAACACTCGCGGAATACCGCCAGTATGAAAAGCATTTCGCCAAAGCACGTGAACGGGGTGACAGAATCGTCATCCTCGGAAAACACTCGGGCAAGGAGCTCAAGAAACTTCTGGCCGCCGTACACCCTAAAATCGACACTTCGGGCCTGGATGATGATACAGCGTACGGTGGCGACCTAATGATCATCGGCCTCGAACGCAGGGAATTCGAATCCTGGCTCAAGCATCTGGAATTGTGGGGAATGAATGATGAAGCGAGCGTGATCACCAAGACCGTTCAAATGAAATGGGGTGAGTCCAGTGATCCCGCCAATACGGAAGAGCAAATAACTTACGCAGGCATTCAACTGTCCGGACTGCGCGACGAAACGGCACTTCCGCTGGGCCATCAAGAAATATCGATCGGGTTGTTGAATCCTGCTCATCCCTGGGACGCGTTGGCCCCGCAGTTGGCAGCCACGGTAATCACCGAGGCCATAACAAGAGCATTTGCACCGGGCAAGCATGGAAAGATGAGTGTTCCCCGAGGGGGGTTATACCCTTTCGTCAGCCGTATCGTAATACGTACCAGCAACTGGACACATCGATTTCTGGTCAGCGATAACAGCATCACCTGCACCTCCAGCACCCGACATGTTGCACAGCATCGTCAACTGCTGTCAGACCCGCGCCCGGGCAAGCCTGCCGCCGGCGTCCGGAAAGGAATGCTGATTTCGACAAAGCCTGGAGCACGCATTCAAATTACCGATAACTCCAATGGGCAAAGAGTGTACAAGTTGAATGAAAAACAGCTGGAAGACCTCAAGCTCACGCTCCTCGATAGACCGCAGAATATCGAATTTGAAGTCGACGCAAGTGGAAAAATAATACGGATTATCCGCCTCGGATAGCGGGATTCAGAACAGGGTAATGTGTGGTTGATGACGATTCAATTGAAGAGGTCTTCATATGCCCCGCTCCACCGACAGCAACACAACCCTGTCCCTCACCGCCACCTCGCTGTCGGCGCTTTACCCTGAATCATTGACTGGAGACGAAGCGCTCAATCTGTTGGGTTCGCAAACCCTCAACGGCCTCAACGACGGCACGTCTCTAACCCTGACCAGCGCCATCGCCACCCACGTCACCACCACTTTGCACAACGACGCCCAACTCCGTCCCTTCGACGCCCTGGTCGCCGAGATTCGCCAACTCCCCGCCGACGCCACCGCAGAACGCTATCAGTTGGTGTTAAGACCGTGGCTCTGGTGGCTGACCCTGGCCAGCAACAACCGTGTATTCCAGAACCTCGCCACCTCCGACATCGTGACCACAATCTTCAAGGCCCACGATTTCACCGATTTCAAACTCTCACTGACCGGCAGTTACACGCCCCGCGAGTACTGCGTGCAGTACGGCGAAACCGATTTCGCCTTCATCTCGCGGCTGCTGGAAGAGGAAGGCATCTTCTGGTTTTTTACCCACCAGGACGGCAAGCACACGTTGGTACTCGGGGACAGCAATGACGCCTTCGTACAGATTCCCAACGGGCCGAAGGTCAGTTATCTGGGCCAGGGTCTAGGTGAGCGCGAGCTGCATGGCATCCGCTCGGGCCAAGTCTGTTTACAGGCAGTCGCCGGGGTTTATCGGGCGACGGATTATGAATTCACCACGCCGAGCACATCGCTGTATGGCCAGGCCGAAGCCGTGGCCGGGCCGCGTTCGATCTATGAGCATCCCGGCGGTTACAACGCCAAGGCGCGCGGTGATGCACTGACCAAGCAGCGTGTCGACGGTTTGCGCAGTGAAGAGAAACGCTTCGTCGGCGAGAGCGACTGCCGCTGGCTGATCCCGGGCCACTGGTTCACCCTCGATGGCCACGAAGACGCAGGCCTGAACATCGACTGGGTCGTCACGCGGGTGACCCACGACGCCAGCCATGAAAGCTATCGCAATCGCTTCGAAGCGATCCCCAAAGCCACGCCATTTCGTCCGCAACGCACCACGCCCAAACCGCGCATGCACCCACAAACCGCCATCGTCGTCGGCAAGTCCGGCGAGGAAATCTGGACCGACGAATACGGCCGGATCAAGTTGCAGTTCCCTTGGGACCGAGACGGCAAGAACGATGAAACCAGTTCCTGCTGGGTGCGCGTGGTGCTGCCGTGGAGCGGCAAGGGTTTCGGCATGCAGTTCGTGCCGCGCATCGGTCAGGAAGTCATCGTGACGTTTATCGACGGCGATCCCGACCGGCCGCTGGTCACCGGTTGCGTGTACAACGGCGACAACGCCCTGCCCTACGCCTTGCCGGCGAACCAGACCCAGTCCGGGATCAAGACTCAATCTTCAAAGGGTGGCGGCGGTTTCAACGAGCTGCGTTTCGAGGACAAGAAGGACGCCGAAGAGGTGTTCCTGCAAGCGCAGAAAGACCTGAAGATCAACGTACTCAACGACACCACCGCCACCGTCGGCCACGACGAAACCCTCACGGTGCAGAACGCGCGCACCCGCACGGTCAAGGACGGCGATGAAACCGTGACGCTGGAGAAAGGCAAACGCAGCGTGACGATCCAGACCGGCAGCGACAGCCTTGATGTGAAGGACAGTCGCACCGTAAAGGTGGGCACCGACCAGAACCACAGCACCGGCGGCAACTACACCGACAAGGTCACCGGCGATTACAGCCTGACGGTGGACGGCAACCTGACAATCAAGGTCAGCGGCACCCTCACCTTGCAAAGCGGCGGCAGTTTCACGATCAAGAGCGGCGCGGATCTGGCCACTTCGGCCAGCACCTCGATCACCCAGAAGGCCGGCACCGCCATGACCAATCAGGCCGGTACCTCGCTGGACAACAAGGCCGGAACCACGCTGACCAACGACGCCGGCATCAGCCTGACCAACAAGGGCGCGGCCTCACAGACCGTGGACGGCGGCGGCATGCTGACCATCAAGGGCGGTCTGGTGCAGGTCAACTGACAAGGAGAAGCCATGGCGATCACACCGCTGGATCTGCAGCAGGATGACAAACACCTCAAGGGGCGATTGCAGGACGGCCAGCTCGACGGCCCGTTGAACATCAAGGATGACGGGCGCAAACAGGCGGACCTGAATTACAGCCAGGGCGAATTGCAGGGCACTTCTCTGCTCTATCACCCCAACGGCAAGGTCTCGGCGCAGATGCCGTTTGTGCGCGACAAGCTGCAAGGCATCGCCAGTTTCTACGCGCCCGAGGGCTGGTTGCAGCGCAAGGCCACGTACCGGCGCGGATTGCTGCATGGCGAGGCGTTCAACTACTTTCCCGACGGGCAAGTGGCGGAGGCGGAGTTCTATCGCGATGGCGTGCGTGAGGGGCGTTATCAGCGCTTTCATCCCAATGGCAAACCGGCGGTGGATGCACGTTATCTGAATGGGCAGTTGATGGAACCGGAGCAAGGGTTCGCCGAGGACGGCCGGCCGCTGGATGCCGATGGCAAGCCGATTTCCCGGGTGCGCTGGTGGTTTCGCAAATGGACGGATCCGCAGCAGGCCTGAAACTTTAAGGTTGTATTGACTGGCCCTATCGCGGGCAAGCCCGCTCCCACTGTGGTCGGTGTTATTTACACAATTGCATTCACAACGCAGACCCTGTGGGAGCGGGCTTGCCCGCGATGGGGCCAGCACACTCAATGCAAGAATCAGGGAATCAACATCTGCATCTGCCCCGGCATCACGATCTTGATCACCCCCGCCCAGTTGCACATCAACGTGCTGTTGGCATCGATCGCCGGCATCCCGCCCAGCAGCAAGGTCGGCGCGCCGCCGGGGATCCACGGCGTGGCGGTCGCCGGAATGCATGGCATCGGCGTCAAGACGCCCAACGCCGCAGCCGTGGCAGCCGCGACCATCGGGTTGGCCATGCTCATGCACATGCCGAACGTGGTGACGTTGACCAGCGGAATGTGATCCATGATGTTCGCCGCCGGCATCCCGCCGGTCAGCGTGCGGTTGGCCGGCAGCACGTTGAGCACCGCCGGCGCGGCGCCAAAACTGCATTGCAGGGTGGCGCTGGCACAGACTTGCGGGCAGCCCATTTCAAAGCTCCTTCGTGAACAAGGCATACGCGCTAAACCTTAGTCGCCAGCGGCCTGCCGCGCACATTCCCAAAGGTGATTATCGTCCAACACGCTAACCTATAAGACCGAACCGCGCTTGTGACGTCCCGAGCGCGCCATTAGATTAGCCAATGATGTCTGGCCTCCAAAATAAGCAGAAGGGATAAGCATGGCGCTTACTGACCAGTCCACCCGTATCCGCTCTGGCGAAGAACTCGATGCCAGCCTGATCGATCCGTACCTCAAGGCGCACATTCCGGGCCTGACCGGCACGCCGCAGATCAGCCAGTTTCCCGGCGGCGCGTCGAACCTGACCTACCTGCTGGAATACCCGGACCAGGAATTCGTCCTGCGCCGTCCGCCGTTCGGCCACAAGGCCAAGTCCGCCCACGACATGGGCCGCGAATTCCGCATCCTCAACCAGTTGCGCGACGGTTTCCCGTATTGCCCGAAAGCCTACGTGCACTGCACCGACGACTCAGTGATCGGCGCCGAGTTCTACGTGATGGAACGGGTCAAAGGAATCATCCTGCGCTCTGACCTGCCGCCGGAACTGGGCCTGGATTCAGCGAAGACCGAAGCCCTGTGCAAGAGCTTCATCGATCGTTTCGTCGAGCTGCACCGGGTCGATTACAACGCCTGCGGCCTCGGCGATCTGGGCAAGCCTGAAGGTTACGTCGCCCGCCAGATCAAAGGCTGGAGCGAGCGCTACGAAAAAGCCCTGACCCCGGACGCACCGCACTGGGAACAGGTCAAAGCCTGGCTCAACGACAAGATGCCGGCCGATCACCCGACCTCCAGCATCGTGCACAACGACTACCGCTTCGACAACGTCATCCTCGACCCGAACAACCCGATGCAGATCATCGGCGTCCTCGACTGGGAACTGACCACCCTCGGCGATCCGCTGATGGACCTGGGCAACACCCTCGCCTACTGGATCCAGGCCGACGACCCGACACCGGTACAACTGATGCGCCGCCAGCCGAGCCACGCGCCGGGCATGCTGACCCGCCGCGAATTCGTCGACTACTACGCCGAGCGTTCGGGCATCCAGATCGACAACTTCGACTTCTACTACACCTACGGCCTGTTCCGCCTGGCCGGCATCGTGCAGCAGATCTACTACCGCTTCTTCCATGGCCAGACCCAGGACAAACGCTTCGCGCAGTTCATTCACATGAACAAACTGCTGGAGCAGATGAGCCTGCAGGTCATTGCCAAATCCAGCCTCTGATGACGGCGTTATAACAAGGCTTACTACAAGGGAATCCCATGTCCAAGACTCAGTTGTTCGACCTCGACGGCAAGATCGCTTTCGTCTCCGGCGCCAGCCGCGGCATCGGTGAAGCCATCGCCAAACTGCTGGCCCAGCAAGGTGCCCATGTGATCGTTTCGAGCCGCAAACTCGAAGGCTGCCAGCACGTGGCCGACGCCATCATCGCCGCCGGCGGCAAGGCCACAGCGGTCGCCTGCCACATCGGCGAAATGGAACAGATCAGCCAGGTCTTCGCCGGCATCAAGGAACAGTTCGGGCGCCTGGACATCCTGGTCAACAACGCCGCGACCAACCCGCAATTCTGCAACGTGCTGGACACCGACCTCGGCGCCTTCCAGAAAACCGTCGACGTGAACATCCGCGGCTACTTCTTCATGTCGGTGGAAGCCGGCAAGCTGATGCGCGAAAACGGCGGCGGCAGCATCATCAACGTGGCGTCGATCAACGGCATTTCGCCGGGGATCTTCCAGGGCATCTACTCGGTGACCAAGGCTGCCGTGATCAACATGACCAAGGTCTTCGCCAAGGAATGCGCGCAGTTCGGCATCCGCTGCAACGCCCTGCTGCCGGGCCTGACCGACACCAAATTCGCCTCGGCGCTGGTGAAGAACGACGCGATCCTGAAACAGGCCCTGACGCAGATCCCGCTCAAGCGAGTAGCCGACCCGAGCGAAATGGCCGGCGCCGTGCTGTACCTGGCGAGCGATGCGTCGAGCTACACCACCGGCGTTTCGCTGAACGTGGACGGCGGTTTCCTGTCCTGATCCAGTCCTGTAGGAGCGAGCCTGCTCGCGATAGCTTCAGTACAGTCAACATCTGCTTTGACTGAACCACCGCTATCGCGAGCAAGCTCGCTCCCACAGGGTCAGTGTTTCAATCAGGCATCGAGGACTTTCGGCAACTGCCAGCCAAAATGCACCGACAACAACCGCAACAACAGACACGCCGCCCCCGCCAGCAACGCAGCCGCCACCGGCGGCACACCCAGCCGGCGTCCGACGATCAACACCGCAGCGCGGACAAACGCCGAACTGGCATACAGATCCGCCTGCAACACCACCGGCACCCGCGCCAGCACAATGTCACGCAGCACCCCGCCACCGACCCCGGTAATCGTGCCCATCAGCATGGACACAAACGGCGAGATCCCGAAATTCAACGCCTTCTGCGCCCCGGCCACGGCAAACAACGCCAAACCCGCCGCATCCAGCACGATCAAGGTCGAACCGGACCAGCCCAACACCAGTTCATGAAAAACGAACGCCACCCCGCCCATGGCAAACGCCAGCGCCGGATAGCGCCAGTCCGCCACAGCCTTGGGCGGCGTCGCACCGATCAACAGATCACGGGTCACCCCGCCACCGAGCGCAACGATGAACGCAATCACCATCACCCCGAGCAGATCGAGCTGACTGCGCATCGCCGCAATCGCGCCTTCAACCGCAAACACCGCGGTGCCGACCAGATCGGCCACCAGCACAATCCACTCGACCCGCGCCTTCAACGGCGCCCGGGTTATTGAGTGACGCAACGGGTCTTGGTGATGTGTCGAGTCACTTGCCCGTCGGCATACGCATCACCGGCGACCTCGGTATTTTCCATGACCTGACAAGTGCGCTCAGGTGGCGGAGGTGGCGCGGCCGGCGGAGGGGGTGGAGGACTGGCACAACCACTGAGCAGCACCAGACCGAAAGCCGACAACAACGAAAAACACACGCGTTTCCCAGGATTGTTCATAGGATGACCCGCGATGAATGGAAGAAAACTCCCGTCGCCGAGCAGGACAACGCCCGGTTATGGAAACCGAACCACTCATTCCTTATAGACCAGTGGGGGGTGAGTGCCAGTGAAATGGCTCGAACCGGCAGGATTTGCTGTCGATTTTCGGGATGAGTCGACTGATCCATCGCCACCGCCGACAAGCCATCACCTACAGGTGAATGTCAGATTGGGACGCAGAGCGTCCCGGGCTGCATTCCCACGCGGAGCGTGGGAACGATCAAAGAGCACACAAATCGGCCTTACGCCCCTCGCTCCTCACCACTCAAAACGATGAGCGTTAGCTCGAGTACCGCTTTTGATCGCAGGGCCCGTCGGCAGGCTGAGTGGAGGGATTGATCCGGGGGTGGGAGCGCAGCGACCGTGCGGCGCAGCCGCATGCATCGAGAGGAGGTGCAGCGAAGCAAACCGTAGGCGATGCCCCCCGGATCAATCCCGGAGCGAAGGGACACCGAGCCAAAGCGAGGTGCCGAACGTCAGGGTAAAGCCTTTTCGGTTACCTTTTCGGCGTTTGGAAAAGGTGACTCGCCGTAAGGGGGGGTGTCAGAAATTTTGTGTTCGGGCATAACAGAGGTGCATGTATGCCAACCAAAAAGAAACCCGCGTTGCGAGAGCTGCCGAAAATCCCGAAAGAGCTGCTCGAGCAATTCACCGATGGACCGATGACCGCTGAAGCCATCGAGGACGCGTCAGCAGCGTTCAAGAAGGCTTTGATCGAGCGAGCGCTGAGTGCAGAGCTTGGTCACCACTTGGGCTATCCGCCGGGCGCGCAGCGCCCAGAGGATGAAACCAACCAGCGCAATGGCAAGAGCGGCAAGACGGTTCTAACCGGTGACGGCCCGCTACGGCTGGATATTCCACGCGACCGGGACGGCAGTTTTTCCCCGATCCTGATTCCCAAACACGAGCGCCGCTACACCGGGTTCGATGACAAGATCATCGCCATGTATGCCCGTGGAATGACGGTCAGAGAGATCCGGGCGTTTCTTTCCGAGCAGTACGGTACCGATGTTTCTCCTGACTTCATCAGCTCTGTAACCGACGAGGTCATGGCAGAGATCGGTGCATGGCAACAACGGCCTTTGGAGCCGATGTATCCGGTTATTTTCTTCGATGCTTTGCGGGTCAAAATCCGTGAAGAGGGGCTGGTTCGCAACAAGGCGATCTACTTGGCCCTGGGTGTTTTGCCTGACGGAACACGCGATATTCTCGGCATCTGGATAGAAAATACCGAGGGCGCCAAGTTCTGGATGAAGGTTTTCAACGACCTCAAGACACGCGGCGTCGAAGATGTGTTGATTGCTGTGACCGATGGCCTCAAAGGCATGCCAGAAGCGCTCAACGCCGTGTTTCCAGACACGACACTGCAAACATGCATTGTTCATCTGATCCGCAACAGCCTTGATTACGCGGCTTGGGACAAGCGTCGCGAACTGGCCAAGGCGCTTAAGCCGATCTATCAGGCGGTGACCGCCGAAGCGGCCGAGCAGGCGCTGGACGCCTTTGAAAACGGACCGTGGGGCAAGCAGTATCCGACGGTAGTGGCTGCCTGGCGCCGCGCTTGGGATCGTGTGATCCCATTTTTCGTGTTCCCGCCGGCGATCCGAAAAGTGATCTACACGACCAACGCCATCGAGAGCATCAACGCTCAATTGCGCAAAATCATCAAGACGCGCGGCCACTTCCCGACCGACGATGCGGCGACAAAACTGATCTGGCTTGGACTGCGCAATATCACCGCCAACTGGGGCTCAGCGGCCCATGACTGGAAAAGCGCGATGAATCAATTTGCGATTCTGTACGGAGATCGATTTATCAGGCCAACCTGGTAAAAGCACGGCCTGCCTGACGGCAGGCCGTTACCGGCCCGCACACAAAATATCTGACAGTCCCCCGTAAGGGCGAAACCGCCAGCAGCTGCCCCCGAAGAACCGGATATTCACCCAAACCGAACAAGAACCTGGTCGGCCCAAAGGCCGCCAAGTTCAACTGGGCGACCGCAAAGAATTACTCTCAAGCTCATACCGCAACTCACCAATCAAAGCATCCACCGCTTCCGGAGTACGCAAGGCACCAAGGCTCAACCCACTGATCACCAGATCCACCCGCCCCGAAACCGGCTCATACAACTTCACCGTAAGCGAATGATCCCCATCCACCACACACTCACAAGCCAACGGCGAAAAACTACGCTCAAGCCGAGCCCGCAACTGCGCCAGATAAATCATCGCGCCAGCTCCGCACAACGAGACTCAACGACAAACAACACATTCATAAAGGGCTGATCCATTAGCAGGTTCCAAAGAGACACGATCACAAAAAAAATGCACCGCACCTCACCAGACTAAGAACACCCCGCCCGATCAAACACCCGAATTTGCACCCCATGAACTAGTGCATTTGCACCTTACCGCTGCCCCCGGCCGCCCCCCGAAAACAACCCACGCTCCCGAGCCCAGACTATCGCCTCGCTGCGACTGTGCACATCCAGCTTCGAATACACCGTCGCCACATGATTGCGCACCGTGTTCGGCGCCAGCTTCAACCGCGCAGCAATCTCCTTGTCCGCCAGCCCTTCACAGATCAGCGCCAGCACATCACGCTCGCGTGCGGTGAGATCAGTGAACGACACACTCGGCAGCTGCGGCGAGTTGACCTTCTTCACATTGGCCAGCTTTTCGATCAGCGTCCGGCTGAACCACGACGCATCCTTCATTACCTCTTCAATCGCCGCCACCAGCTCAAGCTCGGTGCGCTTGCGCTCGGTGATGTCCATCAGCACCAGCAGATAGCACACCGTGTCCTGGATGTTGACGGTGTCTGCAGACACCGCGCACTCCAGCAGCTCGGCGTCTTTCCTGCGGATCCGCATGTCGACGCGATCAACCCGACCGGTCTTCTCCAACGCCGCCAGCAACCGGGCGCGTTCCGCCGGTTCATCGATGAAGTCCAGTTGCGCGACGGTCTTGCCGAGTACGTCGTCGCTCTCGTACGCCAGGGTATCGAGAAACGCCTGATTGACGTCGATCAGCCGCTGCTCGTCGGCGCTGCAAATCAGGATAGGCACCGGGGTCAGGCGAAAAGCCTTGGCAAAGCGCTCCTCGCTCTGGCGCAGGGCGACCTCGGCCTTGTGCCGGGGCTCCATGTCGACAAATGAAAACAGCATGCAGTCTTCGTCGTTAAGGACCAGCGGCTGACCAGCGACGATTACCTGCTTGCTGCCACCGTCCGGCAGACGCAATTCAGCCTGCATCTGCGGAATGGTCGCAACATCGCGCAGGCGCTGGATCGCCAGATCCTTGCGCTCGGCCTGTTCGAGAATATCCAGCTCATAGGTCGAGGCGCCGATCACCTGATCGCGGCTGTAGCCGGTCATTTCCAGAAACCCCGGATTGACCTTGATGTAACGCAGGTCGCTGAGACGGCAGATCACCGCCGGCGCCGGGTTGGCATTGAAGGTTTTTTCGAAGCGCTGTTCGGCGTTGGCCCAGTCGGTGACGTCACTCATGATCAGCACCAGCGACTCGATGTCGCCGTCCCGATCGGTCAACACCATGCTGCGCACGCTGTGCACCCAGGTGCGTTCCTCGTCGCTGTTCGGGGTGACTTCGACAAGCACGTCGCTGAAGGTCTCGCCGGCGGCCACGCGACTGATCGGATACTGCTCCGGTGTCAGCGTGTGATTGTTGCGATAGCGCAGGTTGAAGCGCTCGACGTATTCCCCGGCGTTGTTGCCCAGTTCGCCGATCCGGCTGACGCCATGCATCGCCAGCGCGGCTTCGTTGGCCCAGAGAATCGTCTGGTCGAGTTCCAGCAGAATCACCCCGTCGGACAGGCCGGCAATAATCTGCTGCAACTGACGGCGATTGGTTTCGGTGGTCAGGACGTCCCGGCTCATTGGTTCTCCACAAGTTCGCGCATGTGAAGTTTACGACCGCAGGCATCCATGATCGTGCCGATCGCTCATGCAACCATACCCCAACCATTTGTGGGAGCTGGCTTGCCAGGGATAGCGGTGGGTCATTCAGCACTTCAGTTGAATGGAAGTCCGCAATCGCTGGCAAGCCAGCTCCCACAGGGATTGAGTGCTGGTTTCAGATATCTACCAGTTCCCGCAGCGTATCCAGAAAGAGCTTGAGCACCGGCGAGGCATCGTCCGCCCGATATGTCGCGTACAGCGGCACTTGCGGCAACGCCGGGGTCAGGCGTCGGAACACCAGCCCGGCAGGGGCCAGTTGCTCGATGGAGGCCGGCAACAGCGCCACACCGAACCCGGCGCGAACCAGACTGAGCAAGGTCTGCACCTCGATCACCTGCTGGCGGATCTGCGGGGTGAACCCGGCCTGAATGCAGCACTGATAGAGAAAATTGGCGAACCGCGACTGCTTCAATTCCAAAGCCACGAACGGTTCCTGCGCCAGATCAGCCGGCGCCAGCACTTCGCGTCGGGCGAGCGGGTGATCCTCTGGCATCACCACATGGATCGGCTCATGGATCAGCAATTCATTGCGCAATTGCGGGTCGTCATAACCGACGCGGAACACGCAGGCGTCGATGCGTTTCTCCTTCAACGCCTTGACCTGCGCCGCCGGGGTCATCTCATGCAGACGCCAGGTGACCTGCGGGTAGCGCTCGCGAAACAGGTGCAGGGCCTTGGGCAGCACGCCGACCATCACCGAGCTGATCATGCCGATTTCCAGCTCGCCGAGCTGCCCGCGCCCGGTCTGGCGGGTCAGGTCCAGCGCCCGTTCGAGTTGTTCGAACACCAGCGGCGCCTGTTCCTTGAGCATCTGCCCCGCCGCTGTCAGCTCGACCCGGTGATGGCTGCGCTCGAACAGCGGCGTACCGAGTTCTTCCTCCAGCAAGCGGATCTGCTGGCTCAGCGGCGGCTGGCAGATGTGCAACCGTTCGGCGGCGCGGCCAAAGTGCAGCTCATCGGCCAGCGCCATGAAGTACCGCAGCAAACGCAGGTCCATGGCGGCTTACCCCAGGTTCAATGGCGTGGAACGCTGACGCACCCCGGTCAGGCTGAACAGCGCATTGGCAATCGCCGGGACCACCGACGGACTGCCCAGCTCCCCGACGCCGCCCGGTTTGTCCGGCAGGCCATCGAGCACGAGGATGTCCACCGGCGGCATGTCCGACATCCGCGTGACGCGATAGTCGTGAAAATTGCTCTGCACCACCCTGCCCTGCTGGATGTCGAGACGGTCGAACAGCGCATGGCCGAGGCCCCACATCAAACCGCCGTAAATCTGTTCTTCGACCCCGCCGGGCGACACCGCCAGACCGCAATCGACCACACAGGTCAGCTTCTCGACCCGCGCCTTGCCATCGACTTTTGCGACCCGCGCCACCACGGCGATGAAACTGGTGTAGCCCTGATTGGTGGCGATTCCCAGCGCCGTGTCCGGCGGCAGTTTCTGGCCCCAACCGGCGCGCTCGGCGGCCTGCTTCAACACCGCCACATGCCGTGGCCGCTCCTGCATATTGGCCAGCCGGAACGTCAGCGAATCTTCACCGGCCGCATGGGCCAGTTCATCCATGAAGCTTTCCACGGCGAACACGTTGGGAATGAAACTGACCGAGCGATACCAACCGCTGGGCACGTTGCTTTCGTGCTTGACCCAGTTCAGTTCCAGGTGCGGCGGACGGTAGGCGAAGTCCCAAGCGGTGATCGCTTCGGTGGTGCTGTAATCCATGTGATCCGGGCGCTCGAAATAACCCGGCTCCCATTGTTCCGGCGAGGCCGGTGACACCGCATGCAGTTGCAACGCCGTGAGTTTGCCCTGGGCATCCAGTGCGCCTTTTGCCCGATGAAGCGTGGCCGGGTGATTGAACAGCGCGTGCATTTCGTCTTCGCGGCTGTTGAGCAGCTTCACCGGCACACCGGTCTTCTGCGCCAGATACGCCACTTCGAACAGCCAGTATTTGGCTTCCCGTGCACCGAAGCTGCCGCCGGAAACCAATTCATGGATAGTGACCTTGTCCTTGCCGATGCCGCACACGGTCTGCGCCGCTTCCAGTGCCGACGACGGCACCTGCACGCCGCCCCAATAGGTGATCGCCTTGTCCTTGACCTGCGCCGTGATGCAGATCGGTTCCAGCGGATTTTGCACCTTGTAAGGCATGGTGTAATCGGCTTCGAGCAGCTTCGCTGCGCCCGGCCATTGTCTGGCGACATCACCCTGGGCCATGGCTTTGACGGTTTGCGTTGCCGGGTCGCTGATCGCTGCGATCTGTGCCTTGACCAGCTCGGCACTGTCGAAGCCAGCCAGCGGGGAGTCGCTCCATTTGATCTCCAGCAGCTTGCGTCCCTGCTGCGCGGCCCAGAAGGTTTCGGCCAGCACCGCGACGCCTTCGAGGTTGCCGCCGAGCACGTCCGGTCGCCCCGGAATCGCGATCACCTTGCGCACGCCTGGCACCTGCAAGGCGGCCGCCGAATCCACGGCGACAACCTTCGCGCCCACTACCGGCGCACGCTGGATTACCGCCACCAGCATCCCCGGCAACTGCACGTCGATGCTGTACTTGAAGCGCCCGCAAACCTTGGCCGCCGCATCGCGTTTGTGGCGCAGTTTGCCGATGTATTTGAACTGCGCAGGATCCTTCAGCGTGACGTTGGCCGGCGCCGGCAGATGCGCCGCCGCGCCGGCCAGTTCGCCGTAGCCGAGGCTGCGTTTGCTCGAAGCATGCACGACCCGGCCTTCTTCGGTGGAGCAGCTGTCGGGACTGACTTTCCACTGCTGCGCCGCCGCACTGATGAGCAGCACCCGAGCCGTGGCGCCGGCCATGCGCAAGCGATCGTATTCCAGCGACACACTGGTGCTGCCGCCGGTGGAGAACACTTTCCAGACCGGATGAATGTAGGTTTCAAAGAACGGATCTTCCGGAGTGATGACCTGCACGGTCATCGGGTTCACGTCCAGTTCCTCGGCCACGCACGCGGCCAGCGCGGTCTGGGTGCCGGTGCCGGAATCGTGTTTGTGCACCACCAGTTTCACCGTGCCGTCCGGCAGCACGCGCACCCAGGCGTTGGGTTCAAATTCAGTGGCCGAGGTTTTCGCTTCAGTCGCCGCCGCCCCGGAAGGCAGATACAGCGCAATCGCCAGACCGGACGCCACCGTCACCGCCTGTTTGAGAAACACCCGGCGCGAGGGTTCATGAAGAGTGCCGTCGATGAGGCTCATCACGCCTCCTTCGGCGTATTCGCCGCACGTTTGATCGCCTTGTTGATGCGCCCATAAGTGCCGCAGCGGCAGATATTCCCGGACATGGCGTTGCGGATCGAGTCGTCGTTGACCGGTGCGCCGGTGTTGAGCAGCGCGGCGGCGGACATGATCTGCCCGGATTGACAGTAGCCGCATTGCGGCACATCTTCGGCGACCCAGGCCAGTTGCAGCGGATGGTTTTCGCTGGGCGACAGGCCCTCGATGGTGGTGATGCTGTGGCCCGCGACGGCGGCCAGCGGCAACTGGCAGGAACGTACCGCAACGCCGTTCAGGTGCACGGTGCAGGCACCGCACAGGCCCATGCCGCAGCCGAACTTGGTGCCGGTGAGTTTCAACTGATCACGCAACACCCATAACAAGGGCATGGAGGGGGACGCCTCATCCAGCTCGCGTCGTTCGCCGTTTACCGTGAATGCAATCATTGTCAGGCTCCAGAAGAGCGGCCCGTCTTTGTGCGGGCCTGGTGACCGATTATTGGAACCCCCGGCAACGCGCGGCCAGCGACGATTTCTGCCAACCGGTGTAAGCAGGACTAACAACATGTACAAGCGATACCCGTCGGTGCAGTCCATGAGCGCGTTCATCCATGCGGCGCGCAGCGGCAGTTTTTCCAGTGCCGCACGCAAGCTCGACCTGACCCACAGCGCAATCAGCCAGCAGATCCGCGCCCTGGAAGACTTCATCGGCCAGCCTCTGTTCGTGCGCGAAGGCGGCGGCAGCAACCTGACCGACGCCGGGCAGTTGTTTGCCAGCGTGTTGTCGGATGGTCTGGCGCAGATTGATCGCGCGTTGTCTTCGGTGAAAAACCGCAGCGTGGCCCAGCGACTGACCCTGGATGTGGACAGCGAACTGGCGCAGAGCTGGCTCAATCCGCGTCTGCCGCAGTTGCTCGATGGCTTGCCGGATTACGAAGTGACGCTGCTGTCGATGCCGCGCAGTGATCGCAGCACGTTCGAACGGGTGGACCTGTCGCTGCGCTACGGCTATGGCGATTGGGACGATTGCGAGATGACGCAGATCTGTGGGGATCGGGTGTTGGCGGTGGCGTCTCCGGCGCTGCTGGAGCGGCACGGATTGCAAGTGCCGCTGAGCCCGGCGCAGATTCTTGAGTTGCCACTGTTGGGGTATACGCGACGGTCGTGGATTCCGTGGCTGGATGCCGCGGGCATGCCGGCGGTGGAGCCTGCTGCTCGCGTCGTTTTTGATAACGCGGCGAATCTGATTGCGGCTGCCGAAGCGGGTGTCGGTGCGGGACTGGTGCGTGGATTGTTGGCCGCCGATGCGTTGCGCAGCGGGCGGCTGGTGGCGTTGAACGAGGTGCAGATTGCGGCGCATTACAACCTGTATGCGGTGTGGCCGCATGGGCAGGCCGAGCGGGTGGCGCCTGTTGTTGAAGTGATCAAGCAGTTGGCCCTGCGAACACCATCCTGACGCCATCGCTGGCTTGCCAGCGATGAGGCCTGCACATCCACCCCAAAAAACCAAAACCATATCGAACAAGTATCACCACCCCACCCAATTAATATTGTACGAACCCTCCCCCGCCTTCCAATACTCGCCTCAAGCAACCACCCACCCGGGCCGGATGCGAACAGGCGAGGGAATGCGCGAGTGCTGCGCATAGAAACGGCCGATTGCCCGGGACGTGGATGCTGTGAGCCGCAAGGCTCCCTTCCCCGCTATCAGGAGATCGACTTCAATGATCATCGATATCAGCTGCTATCCCACGGATCTCGTGGACCTCGCCTGGAGGCATGACGGTGACCCGTTCACCGGCGAGCGTCTGCTGGAGATGATGGATGGCCCGTACATGGTCAACGGCAAGCCTCGCCGCATCGACAAAGCCTTCATCCAGCCGCCGCAGGGCAACACCATTTACACCTGGACCGACGGCGAACTGTCGGGCCGCGAATCCATCGACGCCTACATGGCCTACACCCTGAAAATGGTCCAGACCTACCCGGACCGTTTCATCGGTTGCTTCGTCTACAACCCGCGCTGCGGCGTGGAAAACGGCGTCGAGGCAATCGAACGCTACGTGAAAGAGCACGGTTTCAAGATGGTGCAGATGCAGGCCAACATGCACGCCTACCGGCCTGACCGTGCGCTGGACTGGGTCCGTCCGGCCTTCGAGAAATGCGCCGAGCTGGGCATTCCGGTCAAGCTGCACACCGGCGACGGGCCTTACAGCATCCCGTCGGAATGGGTGCCGATGATCAAGGAATTCCCCAACGTCGATTTCATCATGGCCCACTTCGGCGTGCAGACCGGCGGCGTCTATGTGTTCGAACCGATGCAGTGGGCGATGGAGTTGCCCAACGTCTATTGCGAGTCCGGCTGGTGCCTGCAATCGCGGATCGTCGAATTCGCCAAAGTCCTGCCGACCCACAAGATCCTGTTCGGCACCGACACCCCGCCGAACGAACCGGGCATGTGGCTGCGCCTGCTCGAAGTGCTGTGCCACGAGCCGCCACAGGGCCTGAACCTCGACGAGGACACCCTCGAAGACTACCTGGGCAACAACACCGCACGGATGATCGGCCTCGAGCCGTCCCCGCCGCCGCGTTCCGTTTCCGAAGCAGAGGCGCAACTCAAGCGCCCCGTCACCACCCAACTGGCCAGGAGCTGAACCGATGATCATCGACACCCATCTGCACCCCACCAACCTGGTCGACGAGGCCTGGCGCCACACCGGCGAACCGTTCACCGGCGAGCGCATGCTCAAACTGATGGACGGCCCGTACATGATCAACGGCAAGCCGCGCCGGATCGACATGGGTTTCATCCAGCCGCCACCGGGCAACACCGGTTATCGCGACGGCAACCGCCGTGGCCGCGAGGGCGTGCGCGACTACATGTCCTACGTCGCCGAACTGTGCGTGAAGTACCCGGACCGTTTCATCGGCAACTTCAACTTCAATCCGCGCTGGGGACCGGAAAACGGTGCGGCAGAGCTGGAATTCCACATCAAGGAATACGGCTTCAAGATGCTCAAGCTGCACGCCAACATGCACGGCTATCGCCCGGATCGCGCACTTGACTGGCTGCGTCCGGCGATGAAGGTCTGCGCCAAATACAACATCGTGGTGCTGATCCATACCGGCGACGGCCCGTACACCATTCCGACGATGTTCTACCCGATCATCCGCGAGTTCCCGATGGTCAATTTCATCATCGGCCACTTCGGCATCCAGACCGGGGGCAACTACTCGTTCGAGGCGTTCTGGATGGCGATGGACACGCCGAACGTGTACTGCGAATCCGGCTGGTGCTTCCAGTCGCGGATCGTCGAGTTCGCCAAGGAGCTGCCGCGCAACAAGATCGTGTTCGGTACCGACTCACCGCCGAACGAACCGGGCATGTGGCTGCGCGAGCTGGAAGTGTTGTGCTCGCCGGCGCCGCAGGGCCTGGGGATCGACGAGGATCACCTTGAGGATTACCTGGGCAACAACATCGCCCGGTTGTGCGGGATCGAACCGACCCCGCCGCCGAAGGATCTGGCCGAGGCGGACATTCGTCTGACCACGACCTACCTATAGACACAAAACCTGTGGGAGCGAGCTTGCTCCCACAGGGATCAGTGTCACAACAGTAAACAGCGACTTTACAGGCGCGAAGATGACCCGGCGTTCGCTCGACCGGCAGGCCAACGGCTTGTCGATCGAACGCCAGCCTCACCCCTGCGTGCCTGCTTTTTACGAGGTGAAACCATGACCCGTTCGACGCTCGGCGACTCTCAGGACTTTCACGTATTCATCGACGCCTATCGCCGCCAGTACCCGGACGATGTGCTGACCATCACCCACCCTCTTTCCGCCGATCAGGACGTCACCGCCCTGGTCGATGCCCTCGCCACTCAGGGCCGCGATCCGCTGCTGATCTGCGAAAACGTCGGCAACCTCGGCGTGCCGGTGGCGACCAATCTGTTCGCCTCCCGCCGACGTATCGCCCGGCTGTTCGGCGTCAGTGCCGCGCAGTTGCACGAAACCTTCCAGACCCGCGCCAACCAGCCGATCGCGCCACGCTACGTCGAAACCGGCCCGATACTCGACGAAGTGTTCGAGGGCGAAGCGCTGGACCTGGCGCTGCTGCCGATGCTCAAGCATTTCGACAGTGATCGTGGCCCCTACATCACCAACGCGATCATCATCGCCGAGGACCCGCAGACCGGCATCGCCAACATGAGCTATCACCGCTCGATGCGTCACGCCCGTCAGGCCCTGGCCACCAGCCTGCACTCGCGCGGGCACCTGTGGCGGATGTTGCAGACCGCCCGTGAACGCGGCGAAGAATTGCGCGTGGCCATGGTGGTCGGCGCGCACCCGCTGTTCATGCTCGCCGCCGCTGCACGTTTGCCCTACGGCAGCGATGAACGCGCAGTGGCCGGCGGGCTGTTCGGTGCGCCGCTGGAGCTTGTGAAGACCCCGCGCTACGGCATCGGTGTTCCGGCTCACGCCGAGTTTGTGCTCGAAGGCGCGATAGACCCGACGGCCTATGCCGAAGAAGGCCCGTTCGGCGAATTCAGCGGTTATTCCTCGGATCGCTCGACCAACAACGTGCTGCGCGTCGACACCCTGTTGCGGCGCAAGGACGCGTGGCTGGTGGACGTGATGGGCGGGCGCTACGCCGAGCACCTGACCCTGGCGCGACTGCCCCGCGAAGCGGAAATGAGCGAGAAGCTCAAGGCGCGCTTCCCCGCCGTCACCGCCGTGCATTACCCGAACTCCGGCACGCATTTTCATTGCTACGTGGCGCTGGACCAGAGCCGCGACGGCGAGGCCCGGCAGATCATGCTGGCCCTGCTCGGCTGGGATCCGTACCTGAAAACCGTGATCGCGGTGGACAGCGATATCGACCTCACCGACGACAGCCAAGTGCTGTGGGCACTGGCCACGCATTTCCAGCCGCACCTCGACATCTTCACCATCGACGGTTTGCCCGGCAGTCCGCTGGACCCTTCGTCCTCGGTCAATGGCACTACTTCGCGCATGGGTCTGGATGCCACGCGCGGCTCGGGGTTTGACGGGATCAAGGCGCAGCTCGATCAGGACGTACTCGAACGTGCCCGGCAACTGCTTGAAGGTCTGCCATCGTGAACCGTCAGCGGATGGTGGTCGGCATCAGTGGCGCGTCCGGCTTTATCTACGGCGCGCGCCTGCTGGAGTTGCTGGTCGAGCTGAACATCGAAAGCCACCTGATCATCAGCCGCGCCGCGCTGCTGACCATGGCCCACGAAACCGACTACAAACTGGCGGACGTCACCGCCCTCGCCAGCCATTACCACCGCGCCGATGACGTGGCCGCCGGGATCGCCAGCGGTTCGTTCCGCTGCCTGGGCATGGTGGTTGCGCCGTGCTCGATGCGCACCCTGGCGGAGATCGCCACCGGCACGTCGTCGGGGCTGATCGGCCGCGCCGCCGACGTCACCCTCAAGGAACGCCGCACCCTGGTGCTGATGGCCCGCGAAACACCGCTGACCCTCGCCCACCTGCGCAACATGACCGCCGTCACCGAGATGGGCGGCATCATCGCCCCGCCGGTCCCGGCCTTCTACGCCCGCCCCGACAGCCTGGCGCAAATGGTCGACCACAGCCTCGGCCGCGTCCTCGACCTGTTCGGCCTCGATGCCGGCGTCGCCCGACGATGGCGAGAACACACAAAAACCTGTGGGAGCGAGCTTGGTCCGGGCGGCGATCCGACGAAAGCGGTAAGCCAGTCACCATCACTGCTGAATGACACACCGCTATCGCGAGCAAGCTCGCTCCCACAGTAAAGCGTCATCACTCAATTCATCGTGCACCGGTAATCACCAAGGAGCCTCACATGAACACCCCCTTCAACGCCCCGACCCCGAACACCAAAATCCCGGTCACCATCCTCACCGGGTTCCTCGGTGCCGGCAAAACCACCCTGCTCAATTACATCCTCAAGGAGAACCATGGCCGCAAGATCGCGGTGATCGAAAACGAGTTCGGCGAGGTCGGCATCGACGGCGATCTGGTGCTCAGTTCCGAGACCGAAGAAATCTACGAAATGGTCAACGGCTGCGTCTGCTGCACCGCCGAGGTTCGCGAGGATCTGGTGCGCATCGTCCGCGAACTGGTGGCGCGCCCGGTGCGGCTCGACCACATTCTGATCGAGACCAGCGGTCTGGCCGACCCGTACCCGGTGGCCCAGAGTTTCTTCATCAACGACCCGATCGCCGAGGAAGTCGAACTCGACGCCATCGTGACCATGGTCGATGCCAAGCACATCGCCCAGCACCTGGAAGACCTGCAACTGGACGGCGTCGACAATCAGGCGGTGGACCAGATCGTCTGCGCCGACCGCATCGTCATCAACAAGGTCGATCTGGTCAGCGCTGAAGAGGTGGAAACCCTGCGCGGCAAGATCCGTGGATTGAACGCCACGGCGGATCTGGTGACCTCGACCCACGCGCAAATCGACCTCTCGAAGATCCTCGGCATCGGTGCCTTCGAATGCACGCAGAAGCTGATGGAAATCGGCGCGGATCAGCACGATCACGATCACCACGAGCATGACCATCACGCTGAAAAGCCCGACCACGAGCACGACCCAAGCGTGTCGTCCGTGGGCATCGCCGTGGACGGCGCCGTCGACCTGATGGCCTTCCACCGCTGGATCAGCGAGTTGCGCAGTGCTCAGGCCGACAACCTGTACCGCATGAAAGGCGTGCTGGCGGTGGCCAACGAAGACCAGCGCTACGTACTGCAAGGCGTGCACAGCCTGGTGGAGTTCCGCGCCTCGACCGCGTGGGGTTCCGAGCCGCGTTCGAGCAAGATCGTGTTCATCGGCCGCGACCTGGATCGGGCGGCGCTGAACCAGGGCTTCGCCGCCTGCCTGGCCGGCTGAAACCCGGCATCGGAGCCGGTGGATGGCGGTTCCGGGCACATGAATGACTGATGCACAGTTTTTGAAAACCTCACGAAACCCTGTGGGAGCTGGCTTGCCAGCGATTGCGGTCTGTCAGCAAACAAAGATGGTGACTGATCAGCCGCCATCGCTGGCAAGCCAGCTCCCACAAGGATCGAGGCGCTCCAAAAGCGGCATCAGACGAATACCCCTCTGTACCGAATAACAACAGCTAGAGGTGATTCCCCATGTCGTCAGCCAGTTCCTCCTCCACCGTCCACCCTGTCGACCGCGTCCTGCCGGTGCGACAGATGCTCACCCTCGGCCTACAGCACATGGCCGTCTCGTACATCGGCGCCATCGCCGTGCCGTTGATTGTCGCCAGTGCCTTGAAGATGTCCCACGCCGACACGGTGGTGCTGATCAGCACCACACTGTTCTGCTCCGGCATCGCCACCCTGTTGCAGACCGTCGGTTTCTGGAAGTTCGGCGTGCGTCTGCCGATTCTGCAGGGCGTAGCGTTCAGCAGCGTCGGGCCGGTGATCGCCATCGGCAGCAACCCGGAGGTGGGATTCGCCGGGGTCTGCGGGGCGGTGATCGGTGCGGGGATTTTCACCATGTTGATCGCGCCGTTCGTAGGCCGCTTGCGGCGGTTTTTCCCGCCCGTGGTGACCGGTTGCATTGTCACGGTGATCGGTTTGCAGCTGTTCCCGATTGCCTATGAATGGGTCGGCGGCGGGCGCAACGCGAGCAATTTCGGCGCGCCGGCGTTTCTCGCCGTGGCCGTGGTGGTGTTGCTGACCATCCTGCTGGTCAACCGTTATGGCAGCCCGTTGCTGCGCAACATGGCGGTGCTGGTGGGGATGCTGGTGGGCGCCGGTCTGGCTTACGGCCTGGGCATGGGCAACTTTCACAGCGTCGAGGACGCGCCGTGGCTGACCGTGCCCTACCCGTTCTATTTCGGTCTGCCGACTTTCAGCCTGATCCCCATCGCCACGATGGTGGTGGTGATGATCGTGCAGATGGTCGAGTCCATGGGGCTGTTCGTGGCCATCGGCGACATCGTCGACAAACCGGTTGAAGACAAGCAGGTGATCAACGGCCTGCGCGCCAATGGCTTGGCCAGCACCATCGCCGGGATGTTCGCCGCGTTTCCGTTCATTGCCTTCATGGAGAACGTCGGGCTGGTGATCCTGACCGGCGTGCGCAGCCGCTGGGTGGTGGCGGTCAGCGGTCTGCTGATGTGCTCGATTGCGCTGGTGCCGAAAGCCGGGGCGATCATCGCCTCGATGCCGACCGCCGCACTGGGCGGTGCCGGCATCGCCATGTTCGGCGTGGTCGCGGCGGCCGGGATACAGACCCTGGCCAAGGTCGACTACGAGCGCAATCGCTACAACGTGCTGATCGTCGGTTTCACCATCGCCGCCGCCCTGGTGCCGGTGCTCGCCCCGACCCTGTTCAAACAACTGCCCGAGTGGTCACAGCCGTTCCTGCACAGCAGCGTGGTCATCGCCTGCCTGGTGTCGGTGCTGCTCAACGCGGCGCTCAATGGCGTCAGCGTGCCAGAAACCACAGCCGGCAAATCCGCCTCGCACATCCTCTGACTGGAGCTGCCCATGACTCGACTTCAAAACATCCTGATCAAAAATCCCGTGGCGGTGATGACCGGCCTGCGCGGCCCCCGTGCCCGGGCCGGCGCCGTGGACATCCGCGTGGTCAACGGCCGGATCGCGGAAATGGCCGCCAACCTTGAACCGCAACCCGGTGAGCGAGTGATCGACGCGCGTAATTCGGTGGTCTATCCGGGCTGGATCAACACCCACCACCACCTGTTCCAGAACCTGCTCAAAGCGGTGCCCGAAGGCTTGAATCAGGACCTGCAAGGCTGGCTGGCCAGCGTGCCCTATCCGCGCCTGAACCGTTTTACCCCACAACTGGCGCGGATCGCCGCACGGCTGGGGATGGTCGAGTTGCTGCTGTCCGGCGTCACCACCTGCGCCGATCACCACTACCTCTACCACGCCCACGGCAGCACCGAGACCGGCGACCTGCTGTTCGACCTCGCCGAGGAATTCGGCCTGCGTTTCGTGCTCTGCCGTGGCGGTGCACTGGAGTCGGCCAGCGCGCATCCGGGCTTCTCGAAAACCGCGCTGCAACCGGAATCCCTGGAGCAGATGGTCGGCGATATCGAACGGCTGAAATCGCGCTACCACCAGGACACCCCGGATGCCCTGCGCCGGGTGGTCGTGGCGCCGACCACGCCGACCTTCTCGCTGCCGCCAACGCTGTTGCGCGAACTCGCGCACACCGCCCGAGGCATGGGACTGCGCCTGCACACGCACCTGTCGGAAACCGAGAACTACGTGAATTTCTGCCGCGACAAATACAACTGCCTGCCAGTGGAGTTCGTCGCCGAACACGAATGGCTCGGCCCGGACGTCTGGTTCGCCCACGCCGTGCACCTGCAACCGGGGGAAATACGCATGCTCGCCCAGACCGGCACCGGCGTCTCCCACTGCCCCGTCAGCAACGCCCGGCTGGGCAGCGGCGTCGCGCCGATCCCGCAAATGTACGAGGCCGGCGTACCGATCTCCCTCGGCGTCGACGGCGTGGCCTCCAACGAATCCGGGAGCATGGTCGGCGAAGCCAACACCGCGTGGCTGATCCATCGTGCCGAACAAGGCGCCTCAGCCACCACCGCCGAAGACGTCATCCACTGGGGCACGGCCGGCGGCGCACAAGTGCTCGGCCTCGGCGCAGTCGGCACGCTGGAAGTCGGACAGGCAGCGGATCTGGTGATCTACAGCCTCGACCATCCAAGGTTCTACGGCTTCCACGACAGCGCCGTCGCCCCGGTCGTCGCGGGTGAGCCGACTGCCGTGAAATACAGCCTGGTGGGTGGGCGGATTGTCGTCGATGACGGCGTGATTCCAGGGCTGGATATCGAGCGGATGCGGGCCGAGGCCTGGGAGGGTGTGCAGGCGATGATGAAGGTCGATGACTGATGAAAATTCGGTGGGAGCGGCGGTGCGACGATTCGCCTCGTCAGCTCCCACCGGCAGCATTAGCGCCCTGCGCTTTTGTCGACTAACGTTAGTACCTCATCGGATTGAGCCCCTGCCAGTGACACCGGGCTCTTGATCAAGGAGAGACTGATGACATCCAACCGCCTCATCGAACAGACCTATCGCACCTGGTCCAGCCCCATCCTGCTGGAGCTGAAAAAGCGCGAGCACGAGATGGCGCCGGCCGAACGCCAGGCGCTCGAGAATGTGTTGGTGGAAAGACGATTGCTGGATGTTGGCAATCCCAAAGGTGTTGAACGGCGTAAGAGTGCGTCGAGTAAAACCGACAATCCCGGGTAATCACTTCACCCGCCTGAGTTTGCGTTCAGCCCCAGGTTAAGTAGCTCCTTGCGCAAGATCGAGGGTTTTAGAACGGCCAATCCAGCCTGCCATCCCATCGGCAGCAAACCAGTCAATTTCTGCTGGCTGATCACGGGTTCGGCCAGCAAACAACTTTTGCGTTGGCTGATACTGATGACGTTCAGCAACCAGTCATCACCCTGCCCGTCCATCCAGCGGCAAATCTCGCTGCAATACTTTTCGATCAACGCATCTGCGTCCCACACGGTCATCTGCGCGAAAACCGCGGGCAACCGGCTTTCGGGTTTCATGCGTTTGAGATCGGCGGCCAACGCAGCGGATATGTCTGATTCGATGGTTGCCTGACATTCGAGAAAATATTGCTCGGGCCACTCTGCCGTGAGTTGCCCGTGGGGCGCGAGCTCGGCGTAGGCGTCAATGTCCGCCGTCGTGGTCATCTGCCCGGTGAAATTCAGCGTGTTGTCCAAAATCGCCGTGGCCAGCAGCGCGGCGCTTTGCTCGCTGATCCTCGACAGCAATCCTGCGGCTTTCCAGCGCTGGAAAACCTGGGTCGCCGCTGCGCCGATCGGGCGGATATCGGCGACAGATCCGAGCTTCTGCGCCCAATGGTTTTCGAAGCCTGGATGATGGTCGATGACTTCCACCACCCGATCGAGCGCGACCATCGGGTCGAAATGGTGATAATCGGAGACGTCGACCAGCACAAACTCGTCGCTGGGTGTCGGGCGGTAATCGTCCAGAACAGCGCCCCAGCCGAGCACTGTCTTCGAAACACTGGCATTGGGTTGTGCGCTGCTGACGGCGCGGGCGGGCATGCCTTGCAGGTTGAGCAGTTCGGCGTAGGCGATGCAGCAGGCGTAGGCGTCGATGTCTAGATACGCCGAGCCGGAGGTGATGACTTTGATGGGCGACATTGCGCGTCCTGACTTCCTTTTTCAGGGGCGGCAACGTCGCACATTTTCATGAACGATTGATGAACATCACGCAGCGCGTTGCCCCCCGGCCACCGACGCCGAAGCCGCCAGCATTGCCCGCAGCAACACCGCACACCCGGCCGCGAGATCATCCGGCGCGGCGTTTTCGATTTCGTTGTGGCTGATACCGCCTTCGCACGGCACGAAGATCATCCCGGCCGGGCCCAGTTCGGCGAGGAAAATAGCGTCGTGGCCGGCGCCGCTGACGATGTCCATGTGCGACAGGCCCAGCCCTTTGGCGGCGCCGCGCACGGCTTCGACACAGCCTTTCTCGAAGTACAGCGGCGGGAAGTCGGCGGTCGGGGTCAGTTCATAGGTCAGGCCGTGTTCTTCGCAGGTGGTTTCTATGACTTGCTTGACCTCGGCGATCATCGAGTCAAGGCGTGCCGGCTCCAGATGCCGGAAGTCCAGGGTCATGCGCACCTCGCCGGGGATGACGTTGCGCGAGCCCGGATAGGCTTGCAGGCAACCGACGGTGCCGCAGGCGTGGGGTTGGTGGCCGAGGGCCGCGCGATTGACCGCTCCCACGATCACCGAAGCGCCGACCAGAGCGTCCTTGCGCAGGTGCATCGGGGTCGGGCCGGCGTGGGCTTCGACGCCACGCAGTTTCAGGTCGAACCACTTCTGCCCCAGTGCGCCGAGCACTACGCCGATGGTTTTCTGCTCGTCTTCAAGGATCGGGCCTTGCTCAATGTGTGCCTCGAAATAGGCGCCGACCTTGTGCCCGCTGACTTTGCGCGGCCCGGCGTAGCCGATGGCGTTCAGCGCTTCGCCGACGGTAACGCCGTCGGCATCGACCTTGGCCAGGGTTTCTTCGAGGGTGAATTTTTCGGCGAACACGCCGGAGCCCATCATGCACGGAGCGAAGCGCGAGCCTTCTTCATTGGTCCAGACCACCACTTCCAGCGGCGCCTCGGTTTCCACGCCGAGGTCGTTTAGGGTGCGCAGCACTTCGACCCCGGCCAGCACGCCGAAGCAGCCGTCGAACTTGCCGCCGGTGGGCTGGGTGTCGATGTGGCTGCCGGTCATTACCGGTGGCAGGCTCGGGTTACGGCCGGGGCGACGGGCAAAGATGTTGCCAACTTCATCGACCGTGACGCTGCAACCGGCGTCCTTGCACCACTGCACGAACAGGTCGCGGGCCTGGCGGTCGAGGTCGGTCAGGGCCAGACGACAGACCCCGCCCTTGACTGTGGCGCCGAGCTTGGCCAGCTCCATGAGCGACGCCCACAAGCGGTCGCGGTTGATGTGCTGATGGGTCGATTGCAGAACGTCTACGGCTGCGTTCATGGGGATCTCCTCAGGCTGCTAGTTCCCACGCTCTGCGTGGGAATTCATCCATGGACGCTCTGCGTCCGCTTTGGGGACGCGGAGCGTCCCGGGCTGCATTCCCACGCAGAGCGTGGGAACGATCATTACGAGGGTGCTTTGGCCATGGCCGGGTTACCGCGCATCGCGCACAACCCGTAATAGATCAACCCGCCCAGCGCCGAGCCGGTGAACCAGCCGTAGCTGTAAAACCAGCTGAACGCATCGCTGCCAAGCGACAACAAGGTCAGCACCACCGGCACGCCGAACGCGATGAACCCGGCCAGGTTCCACGCCGGGTACACGTCGTCGCGGTACAGGCCGGCCAGGTCCAGTTGCTGTTTCTTGATCAGGAAATAATCCACCACCATGATCCCGGCAATCGGCCCGAGCAGGCTGGAATAGCCCAGCAGCCAGTTCGAATACACGGTTTCCAGGCTGACATCGGAAACGATCAACCCGAGTTTCTTCAGCAGTTCATGGCCCATCAGCGCCAGCCCGACGAACCCGGTGAGAATCACCGCTTTGGTGCGGTTGATCACCTTGGGCGCGATGTTCTGGAAGTCGTTGGTCGGCGAGACAATGTTGGCGGCGGTATTGGTCGACAGCGTGGCGATAATGATCAGCGCCATGGCCACCGCGACCCACACCGGGCTCTGAATATGACCGATCAACGTCACCGGATCGGAGACGCTGACGCCCACCAGTTTCACCGAAGCGGCAGTCATCACCACGCCCAGTGCGGCGAACAGGAACATGGTCAGCGGCAGACCGAAAATCTGCCCGAGGATCTGATCCTTCTGGCTGCGGGCATACCGGCTGAAGTCGGGAATGTTCAGCGACAGGGTGGCCCAGAAACCGACCATCGCCGTCAGCCCGGCGGCGAAGTAACTGACCACACTCGCGCCCTCGGGACGCTTCGGCGCAATTGCCAGCAACTCAGTCATCGACACATTCGGCATGGCCCACACCAGCAACCCGATGCCGACCGCCACCAGCAGCGGTGCCGACAGGGTTTCCAGCCATTTGATCGACTCGGCGCCACGGATCACCACCCACAGATTCAGCGTCCAGAAGATCATGAAACCGATCACCTCTCCCGTTCCGCCGAGTGATTTCCAGCCTTCAAATACCGAGCCGAGAAACAGGTGAATCGCCAGTCCGCCAAACATGGTCTGGATACCGAACCAGCCGCACGCGACAAGCGCGCGGATCAGGCACGGCACGTTGGAGCCGAGGATCCCGAACGAAGAACGCAGCAGCACCGGAAACGGAATCCCGTATTTGGTGCCGGGGAACGCGTTGAGCGTCAGGGGAATGAGAACGATGACGTTGGCAAACAGAATCGCCAGCAAGGCCTCGCCGACGCTCAGGCCGAAATACGCGGTGAGCACACCACCCAGGGTGTAGGTCGGCACACAGATCGACATGCCGACCCACAGTGCAGTGATGTGCCATTTGTTCCAGGTTCGTTCGCGCACCTTGGTCGGTGCCATGTCGTGGTTGTAACGGGGACTGTCGAGGACGTCGCTACCGGCTTCGAGTTCGAACAAGCCGTCGCGCTCGGTCACTTGCGATCTGTTCTGTTGCATGGCCGCTCCACTGTTCTTCTGATTATTTTTCTGCTCATCAGGCGGCTGCACACGCAGGTGCGAGCCGGACGATGGCCGGAGGAACTGACAACTTTCATGCACCGGCCATGGTGTCAGCGGCGGCATCAATAAACGTGCCGGGGGAACCGCTTGGCGCCAGGGCAGTGCTTTCCATTTCCTGCAACTTACTGATGTTTATCAGTTTTAATTATTCACCTTGTGAGGCCGCGAAAAACTTGACTGAACACTCAGGCTAAATGCCAGGCAAGTTGTCCGAACTGTCAGGACTCAATCTGGTGCACTGCATTATTTTTCTTCAGGACGCCCCACTCTCCGCTCAACTTCAAGCGGCTGATTTCACATAGGAAATCTTGACCATATTTCCATCCTGTCAAGTGCGTCAAAATGGTGAAGCGCCTCACCATTTTGGTGATTTTGTATTTTTATCTTTATTTTTCAGATATTTAAAACGGTCATAAGCTTATAAAAAATAATCTTGATCAATTGCAGAACTGCGACTAGCGTCTATTCCTGACAGCGCTGACAAGATTACCCATTTGGCGCTGCAAACAATAAAACACTAGAACCGGCACAAGTCGGTCATGCCTGCGAGGAACTCGGAATGTCTCTGTTGATCCGTGGCGCCACCGTTGTTACCCATGATGAAAGTTACCGCGCCGATGTCTATTGCGCTGACGGCGTGATCAAAGCCATTGGTGAAAACCTCGATATTCCCGCCGGCGCCGAAGTGCTCGACGGCAGCGGCCAGTACCTGATGCCCGGCGGCATCGATCCGCACACCCACATGCAACTCCCGTTCATGGGCACCGTGGCCAGCGAAGACTTCTACAGCGGCACCGCCGCAGGCCTGGCCGGCGGCACCACCTCGATCATCGATTTCGTGATTCCCAATCCGCAGCAGTCGCTGCTTGAAGCCTTTCACCAGTGGCGCGGCTGGGCGGAAAAATCCGCGTCCGACTACGGCTTTCACGTCGCGATCACCTGGTGGAGTGAACAGGTGCGCGAGGAAATGGCCGAGCTGGTCAGCCATCACGGGATCAACAGCTTCAAACATTTCATGGCCTACAAGAACGCGATCATGGCCGCCGACGACACGCTGGTGGCGAGCTTCGAGCGCTGCCTGGAACTTGGCGCGGTGCCGACCGTGCACGCGGAAAACGGCGAACTGGTCTATCACCTGCAACGCAAGTTGATGGCCCAGGGCATCACCGGGCCGGAAGCGCACCCGCTGTCACGGCCCTCACAGGTTGAAGGCGAGGCCGCGAGCCGGGCGATCCGTATCGCTGAAACCATCGGCACGCCGCTGTACCTGGTGCACGTCTCGACCAAGGAGGCCCTCGACGAAATCACCTACGCCCGCAGCAAGGGTCAACCGGTCTACGGCGAAGTGCTGGCCGGGCATCTGCTACTGGACGACAGCGTCTATCAACACCCGGACTGGCAGACCGCCGCCGGTTACGTGATGAGCCCGCCGTTCCGTCCGCGCGGGCATCAGGAGGCGCTGTGGCATGGTTTGCAAAGCGGCAATCTGCACACCACCGCCACCGACCATTGCTGCTTCTGTGCCGAACAAAAAGCCGCCGGCCGCGACGACTTCAGCAAGATCCCCAACGGCACCGCCGGCATCGAAGACCGCATGGCGGTGTTGTGGGATGAAGGGGTGAACTCGGGGCGGTTGTCGATGCAGGACTTCGTCGCCCTCACCTCCACCAACACTGCGAAGATCTTCAACCTCTACCCGCGCAAGGGCGCGATCCGCGTCGGCGCCGATGCCGACCTGGTGCTGTGGGACCCGCAAGGCACCCGCACCATCTCCGCCAAGACCCACCATCAGCAGGTGGACTTCAACATCTTCGAAGGCAAGACCGTACGCGGTGTACCTAGCCATACCGTCAGCCAGGGCCGGGTGGTCTGGGCCGACGGCGACCTGCGCGCTGAGCGCGGGGCAGGCCGGTATATCGAACGGCCGGCGTATCCGGCGGTGTTTGATTTGCTGAGCAAACGGGCTGAGCAACATAAGCCTACTGCTGTGAAACGCTGAAAGCGGCCTTCGGCCGCATCGCTGGCAAGCCAGCTCCCACAGGAATCCAGGGCGTTCATAAACCCCTGTGGGAGCGGGCTTGCCCGCGATGAGGCCAGTTCAGGCAACACAAAAAACCACTGCCCGACAGAGGCAGAAAACCTCAATTAACCGTGAGGCAAAAAACCGTGATCGAGACCCTGAACCATCTCCCGCACCCGCACGAAAGTGCGGCCGCCCTCGCCGGCCATTTCACCGATCTGGCGCCGCCGCTCAACGACCGTCAGGCACATCTGGAAGCCTCGCGCTGCCTGTATTGCTACGACGCGCCGTGCGTGAATGCGTGCCCGAGCGAGATCGACATCCCGTCGTTCATCCGCAATATCCATCAGGACAACGTGCCGGGGGCAGCGCAGAAAATCCTCTCGGCGAACATCCTCGGCGGCAGTTGCGCGCGGGTCTGCCCGACTGAAATCCTTTGCCAGCAAGCCTGCGTGCGTAACAACGCCCACGAATGTGCGCCGGTGCTGATCGGCCTGCTGCAACGCTACGCCGTGGACAACGCGCACTTCACCGAACATCCCTTCCAGCGCGCCGCCGCCACCGGCAAACGCATCGCCGTGGTCGGTGCCGGCCCGGCGGGTTTGTCCTGCGCGCATCGCAGCGCCATGCACGGTCATGACGTGGTGATTTTCGAAGCACGGGAGAAGGCTGGCGGGCTCAACGAATACGGGATCGCCAAGTACAAACTGGTCGACGACTACGCGCAGAAGGAGCTGGATTTCCTCCTGCAGATCGGCGGCATCGAAATCCGCCACGGGCAGAAACTCGGTGAAAATCTGACCCTCAGCGAACTGCATCAACAGTTCGATGCGGTATTCCTCGGCCTCGGTCTGAACGCCAGCAAGCAGCTCGGTCTGGCCCACGAAGACGCACCCGGCCTGCTCGCCGCCACCGATTACATCCGCGAACTGCGCCAGGCCGATGACCTGTCGCAACTGCCGTTGGCCGAACACTGCATCGTCCTCGGCGCCGGCAATACCGCCATCGACATGGCCGTGCAGATGGCCCGCCTCGGTGCCCGCGACGTCAATCTGGTCTATCGCCGTGGCGCGGCGGACATGGGCGCCACCGGCCATGAACAGGACATCGCCAAGGCCAATCAGGTGCGACTGCTGACCTGGGCGCAACCCGATGAAGTGCTGCTCGACGCTGAGGGCAAGGTGCGCGGCATGCGCTTCGCCCGTACGCATCTGGTGGACGGTCGCCTGCAAACCACTGGCGAAACGTTCGAGCTGGCCGCCGATGCGATCTTCAAAGCCATCGGCCAGGCCTTCGACAGCAGCGCCCTCGCCGACCCGCTGGCCCGCGAATTGAAACGTCAGGGCGAACGCATCCAGGTCGATGAAAACCTGCGCACCAGCATCCCCGGCGTGTATGCCGGCGGCGACTGCACCAGCCTCGATCAGGACCTGACCGTGCAAGCGGTGCAACACGGCAAGCGCGCCGCCGAGGCGATCAACGCTCAACTGATGCTCAATGTGGAGGCTGCGTAAATGGCCGATCTCTCGATTGTCTTCGCCGGTATCAAAGCCCCCAATCCGTTCTGGCTGGCCTCCGCGCCGCCGACCGACAAGGCCTACAACGTGGTGCGCGCCTTCGAGGCCGGCTGGGGTGGCGTGGTCTGGAAAACCCTGGGTGAAGACCCGGCGGCGGTCAACGTGTCGTCCCGCTACTCGGCGCATTACGGTGCCAACCGCGAAGTGCTGGGCATCAACAACATCGAACTGATCACCGACCGCTCGCTGGAAATCAACTTGCGGGAAATTACCCAGGTGAAGAAGGATTGGCCAGACCGCGCGCTGATCGTGTCGCTGATGGTGCCGTGCGTCGAGGAGTCGTGGAAACACATCCTGCCGCTGGTGGAAGCCACCGGCGCCGACGGCATCGAGCTTAACTTTGGTTGCCCCCACGGCATGCCCGAACGCGGCATGGGCGCGGCGGTCGGTCAGGTGCCGGAGTACGTCGAGCAGGTGACGCGCTGGTGCAAGACTTACTGCTCGCTGCCGGTGATCGTCAAACTCACGCCGAACATCACCGACATCCGCGTCGCCGCCCGCGCTGCACACCGGGGCGGTGCCGATGCGGTGTCTCTGATCAACACCATCAACTCCATCACCAGCGTCGACCTGGAACACATGGTCGCCCTGCCCACCGTCGGCAGCAAAAGCACCCACGGCGGTTATTGCGGTTCGGCGGTCAAGCCGATCGCGCTGAACATGGTCGCGGAAATCGCCCGTGATCCGCAGACCCAGGGCCTGCCGATCTGCGGCATTGGCGGCATCGGCAGCTGGCGCGACGCGGCGGAGTTCATGGCACTGGGCAGCGGCGCGGTCCAGGTGTGCACGGCGGCAATGCTCCACGGTTTCCGGATTGTCGAGGAGATGAAGGATGGCCTGTCGCGCTGGATGGACAGTCAGGGTTACGCCAATATCGCCGAGTTTTCCGGGCGCGCCGTGGGCAACACCACGGACTGGAAGTACCTGGACATCAACTATCAGGTGATCGCGAAGATCGATCAGGAGGCGTGTATCGGTTGCGGGCGTTGCCACATTGCCTGCGAGGACACGTCACACCAGGCGATCAGCAGCCTGAAACAGGCCGATGGCACGCACAAATATGAAGTGATCGATGATGAGTGTGTGGGGTGCAATCTGTGCCAGATCACCTGCCCGGTGGCGGACTGCATCGAGATGGTGCCCATGGAGACGGGCAAGCCGTTTCTGGACTGGAATCATGATCCGAGGAATCCGTATCACGTTGCCGTTTAGATTGATCGTTCCCACGCTCTGCGTGGGAATGCTTCAAGGGACGCTCCGCGTTCCAATGGGACGCAGAGCGTCCCGGGCTGCATTCCCACGCGGAGCGTGGGAACGATCAGTTCGAGGCTCAGGGTTCTAATCCGATCCCCCGCAAAATCACGCTAGTCACCGTCTGCACCGCCCGCTCGAACTGCATGTCCGACAGCGGCTGGTGCTCATTCAAAATATTCACCTGATGATCGAAGTCGGCATAGTGCTGGGTCGACGCCCAGATCATGTACAGCAGGCTCGACGGTTCCACCGGCAGAATCCGCTTGTCTTCCACCCACTGCCGGATCTTCGCCTCTTTCATTTTCGCCCAGTCGTACAGGCTCACATCCAGCGCCTCGCCGAGGGTCGGGGCGCCGTGGATGATTTCGTTGGCCCAGACTTTGGACCCGTAAGGCCGACTGCGCGAGTGGTTCATCTTGGCGCGGATGTAGCTGCTGAGCACCACGCGCGGATCATCGAACATCTCGAAGCACAGCGCATCCTGCTTCCACACTTCCAGCAGGTCGAACAGCACCGCGCTGTACAGCTCGCTCTTGGTCGAGAAGTAGTAATGCAGATTGGATCGCGGCAGCTGCACTTCAGCGGCGATGTCCGCCATGGCGGTGCCACCGAAACCTTTTTCGGCGAAGACTTTTTCCGCCGCCAGCAGGATCTTGTCGACGTTGGTGCGGCGGATTTCGATCTTGTGATTGCCCATGTGGGCTCCCTGAAGACAACGTTGTTGAAGACTAGCACCCGCTCTGTGTAAGGGGCGACAGCCGAGAACGATTCTTCACACACCCGGGCATTTTTCTGGTTCAGGATCGCCCCCGCCTCCCTGTCTTCACTCAAGGCAACATGCACGGCACGCCCTATACTGTCGACCGTCACTCACTGAAAAGGGATTTCCCATGAAGCTGAAAAACCTGTTCACCGCTGGCGCGCTGCTGGCTTCGCTGGTCGTCACCTCCCAGGCTTTCGCCCACGCGCATCTGAAAAGCCAGACCCCGGCCGCCGACAGCACCGTCGCGGCGCCGACGGATCTGCGCCTGGTGTTTTCCGAAGGCGTCGAAGCCAGCTTCACCAAAGTCACCGTTACCCACGACGGCAAGCCGGTGGCGGTCAAACCGCTGACTACCGAAGGCGACAAGAAAACCCTGATCGTCACCCCCGAAGCACCGCTGACCGCTGGCGAGTACAAGGTCGAATGGCACGCGGTGTCGGTCGACACGCACAAGAGCGAAGGCGCCTATCAGTTCAAGGTCGGCCAGTAATTCATGAGTGAAGCGCTGGTGCTGTGCCGGTTTCTGCATTTCATCGTGGTGTTGATGCTGTTCGGGGCCTGGCTGTTCCGGCCACTGTTGCTCAAGGATGAAGCGCCGACGCTGGACCGGCACCTCGCGCGACTGACCCGCTGGCTGGCAGCGATCGCTCTGGCCAGCGGCATGATCTGGGCGTTGTTGATTACCGCAAGCATGGCCGGTTCGGCGGCTGCCGCGTTTGATCCGGCGACCGTCGAGCTGGTTCTCGGTCATACGTTTTTCGGTCAGGTCTGGCGCTGGCATCTGCTCATCAATGCGCTGTTGCTGGCGTTGCTGTTTACGCCTTGGCGTTCGAACCGGCCATTGCGGCTGGGCCTGAGCGCACTGCTGCTGATGACACTGGCACCGGTCGGTCACGGCGCAATGCTCGACGGCTTCAGCGGGCAGATGCTGATCCTCAATCAAGCCATTCACCTGACCTGCGTGGGTGCCTGGCTCGGCGGGCTGCTGATACTGGTGATGATCCTGCGCCGACCCGAACACGCCGTGCGCAAAGTCTTGCAGCGATTCAGCGGACTCGGCTACGCACTGGTCGCCGGCCTGCTGCTCACCGGGCTGATCAACGTGCGCGTGCTCACCGGCCAATGGTGGCCGACGCCGCTGTTTTCGGGGTTCGCCCTGATCCTGTCGATCAAGGCGCTGCTGGTGTTAGGCATGCTCGCACTGGCGCTGTTCAATCGCCTGCGGATCAACGAGTGCGAACAACGGATCGACACCCTCAAGCGCAGCGTCATGCTCGAGTGGCTGCTGGGGATCGGCGCCGTGGCCGCCGTTTCCGTGCTCGGCACCCTGCCGCCGATGATCGCCACCTGAGGTCAGTGTTTCTGGGTGTCGCCCGCCGCCGTATCAATGCTGACCACCACCGACATCCCTGGCCGCAACCGCTCGCTCTCCTGCTGATCCGGATCGATGGTGATGCGCACCGGCACCCGCTGGGCGATTTTCACGAAGTTGCCGGTGGCGTTGTCGGCCTGCAACAACGCGAATTCGGAACCGGTGCCCGGGGAGATGTGCTGCACGTGGCCGGTGAATTTGCGGTGATTCAAGCCATCGACGGTGAAGCTCGCCGGTTGCCCGACGCGCACGTTATCCATCTGGGTTTCTTTCATGTTGGCGATCACCCATTTCTGGTTCGGCACCAGCGCCATCAACTGCGCCCCGGAGTTGACGTAAGCGCCGAGACGCACGCCGATCTGCCCCAACTGACCGTCGCGCGGGGCGATGATCCGGGTGTTGGACAAGTCGATTCGTGCCAGCTGCACCGCCGCCTCGGCACTGGCCACCGCCGCTTCCAGAGAGCCGCGATTGACGATCACCGTCTGCAGATCCTGCCGGGCGATTTCCAGATTGGCCTTGGCCTGTGCCAGCGCCGCGATGCTTTGCGCATTGGCGGCCAGCGCCACGTCCATCTCACGTTTGGACACGGAGCCGTCGTTGACCAGCGCCTTGTTGCGCCGCAGGTCCGCCTCGCTTTTGCGTAGCTGCGCTTCGCTGTCGGCCACCACTGCCTGTCGCAGCTTGATCGTCGCCTCGGCGCTGTTGCGCTGCTGCACCACGTTGGCCAGCGAAGCCTTCTGCACCGCCAGTTGCGCCAGCGACTGGTCGAGGCGTTGCTGATAAATACGATCATCGAGACGCACCAGCAAATCGCCCTCTTTCACAAACTGGAAATCCTGCACCGGCACTTCAAACACATAACCGCTGAGCTGCGGACCGATGATCGTCACCTGCCCGCGCACCAAGGCGTTTTCAGTGGTCTCGACCGCGCTGCTGAACGGTGGCAACTGCCAGGCGTACAGCACGATCAGCACGCCGACGATGGCAATCGCGGCAAAGCCCAGCGACGAGATGATGCGCACCCGCAACGAGCGCGGCTCGGTATTCGGTGATGACGGCGGCGCCACGCCTTCAGGGGTCGCGGCGATGGCATTGGTGGTCGTGGTAGTCGGTTCGGTCATGAAGAAGTGGCACCGCTGGAAGGTACGGAAGGTGTCGGGGCGACAGTTTTGGTGGTGCTGATCAGCCACAGCGCACGGATGGAGATCCAGATCATGGTCAGGATCGCGATCACCGCAATCAGCATGAACACATCGTTATAGGCCAGCACGTTGGCTTCGCGAGTGGCGGCGTTGGCCAGGCTGCGAATACCGGCCAGATTGCGCAGGCTCGGGTCGGCGATCAGCGAGCCGACCGCCGACCCGCCGCTCTGCACCCGGGCGGCGACACGCGGGTCGGACATCACCAGTTGCTCGACGATGTGGCTGGAATGAAATTTCTCGCGCACGATCTGGAACGTCCCCAGCAACGCAGCGCCGATCAGGCCGCCGAGGTTGTTGCAGATCCCGAACAACACGGAAAAGCTCACGAGATTGCGCGGATTGGTCAGCACGTTGCGCGTACCCAGCACCATGGTCGGGCCAAGGAAAAATGTACTGCCGAACGCCAGGAGGAACTGGCTGAAATACAGGTTGGCGGGGCGGGTCAGGTTGTTCGATGAGCTGTCCATGATTGAGCCGGTGGCCATCAACGCCAGCGAGACAATCAGCGGCATCAGCAGGTGTTTCGGATCGATGGTCAGCGCACTGGTCAGCAGCCCGGCGACGCTGCCGATCAGCATCACCACGTACAAGCTATGAAGCTGCTGGCTGCTCATGTTCAGGTTTTGCATGAAGCCCACGGCGCCGGTGGATTGCTCGGAGGTCACCATGCGAATCAGGATCACCGCCAGCGCCAGGCGGATCATCACCCCGCTGCCGAGCCAGCGGGTCATCAGCATCGGGTTGCTGCGGTTATGTTCGATGGCCAGCCCCGCGAGAATCAGGGCAATCGACGCGGCCAGGGCGATGCCGATCCAGTCGGCTTCCAGCCACCAGTCGATGCGGCCCAGGGACAACACGGCGCACAACAGCGCGACGCCGCTGGCAAGGATGGCGAAGGTGAGGAAGTCGAGGGGTTCGAAAGTCTTGAACCGGTCACCCGGCGGCAATTTGAGCATCAGGACGCAGCCCAGCGACAGCAGCGCCATGCCCAATTCGAACAGGTACAGGCCGCGCCATTCGGCGATTTGCAACAGGTCTTCGGAAAACAGTCGCGCCAGCGGCAAGGCCAGTTGCGAAGTGCCAAGGCCCAGCACCAACGCTTTCATCCGCCATTTGGCCGGGAATGCCTGCACCATGTAATACAGGCCCAGCGAGCTCAACGCCGCGCCGACCATGCCGTGGGCCGCACGCACGGCGACCGCCGAATTCAGGTCATTGACGAACAGATGGCCGAAAGTCACCAGCGCATACAGCACCAGAAACACCTCGGTGAACGCCCGCAGCCCGAACTGCTGGCGAAACTTCACCAGCAGCAGGTTCATCGACACGTTGGTCATCACGTACGCCGCCGGCAACCAGGCCATCTCCGCCGTGGTCGCCCCGAGCGCGCCTTGCAGGTAAGGCAGATTGGCGACTACAAGCGAATTGCCCAACCCGCCGGTCAATGCCACCAGCAACCCCACCAGCGCATAGGCCAGGCGCTTGGGGTTGGAATGCAGCGGCGTCGAAGGGGAACCGGGCAGACTGGGCTTCTCGTGGGGCTGCCAGTTGCGCGGGGCGTATTGATCCATGGAAAAGCCTTGTGCTGTAGTCGCTGAAGTGTGCCGCAAATCCTGCCAAACACATATCCACTGTGGGAGAGAGCTTGCTCCCACAAGGGATTTTGGGTGGATTCGTAAATTTTGTTTAAAGGTCATCTCGCCCGCAGCGGATTTTTCCCAGGCATGGCGAATGCCAACCTTGCAGCACTTCTCAACCTGCAAGGTGCCCGTTATGACCACTCCCCGCTGGCAACGCTCCCCGCGTCTGCTGAAAAACCTGCTGGCCGCCGCGCTGTTGCTGCCCGCCCTCGCCTTCGCTCAGGAACGCCCGTGGCCGGATGGCTCGCAACTGGTGATTTCGGTATCGATGCAATTCGAAACCGGCGGCCAGCCCGAGGGCGCTGAAAGTCCGTTCTCCGGTACACCGCTGCCAAAAGGCTATCCGGATCTGCCGGCGCAGACCTGGTTCGATTACGGCTACAAGGAAGGCCTGTGGCGCATGCTCGATCTGTGGGATCGCACCGGCATCAAGGTCACCTCCCACGTGGTCGGCGAAGCGGCGCTCAAGCACCCGGAACTCGCCAGGGCAATTGCCGAGCGCGGCCATGAACTGGCGGCCCACGGCATGCGCTGGGCCGATTCGTACAACATGAACTACGCCCAGGAAAAACAGTTCATCGGCGATGGCGTCGCGGCGGTGGAAAAAATCACCGGCCAGCGCTCGGTCGGCTACAACGCCAACTGGCTGCGCCGCAGTCCCAATACGCTGAAGGTGCTGCAGGATCTGAACTTTACCTATCACATCGACGACGTCAGCCGTGACGAGCCGTTCGTGACCATGGTCCGTGGACGTAAATTCGCCGTCGTGCCGTATACCCTGCGCAACAACGACATCGTGCTGGTCGAGGGCCGGCACTTCTCCGCCGAGCAGTTCTATCAGCAATTGGTACTGGAGTTTGATCGCCTCTACGCCGAAGGCGCGAGCAAGCGACGGATGATGTCGGTGAGCTTGCACGATCGCATCGGCGGCACGCCTGCGATGGTAGAAGCCATGGAGCGTTTCATCCGTTACGCCCAATCCCATCCGAAAGTGAAATTCATGCGCAAGGATCAGATCGCGCAAATCGTGCTGACCGAAAAAAATCCGCTGATCGATAACACTGAAGCGCTCTACAACCAGTAAAAACGCCCGAAAGCAGCCCTCTTCACAGCGCTTGGAGGGCTGCCCGCTGACGCGAACTCATCGTACAACGCCCTGTTGACTTTTCCGGAAAACCTCGCAAATATCCGCAACCATGTTGTACGACGACGTATAACAAATAATAAAAACAACAAATGAAACAGGGAGCGTCACAGTGAGCACACTCGTCTGCAATTCCGTCCGCACATCCCGTTTTTCTGTCCCCCGCCCGCGTTCCACCCTGAGCCTGATCGGCTGCAGCAGTCTGGCCCTCTTCTTGCCGATGAGCGCCGATGCCGAGGGTTTCATCGAAGACAGCAAAGCCACGCTGAACCTGCGCAACGCCTACTTCAATCGCAACTTCGTCAACCCGAACTATCCCCAGGGCAAGGCTGAAGAGTGGACGCAAAACTTCATCCTCGACGCCAAATCCGGTTTCACCCAGGGCACCGTCGGGTTTGGCCTGGACGTATTGGGGCTGTACTCGCAGAAACTCGATGGCGGTAAAGGCACGGGCGGTACGCAGTTGTTGCCGATTCACGATGACGGGCGTCCGGCGGACAACTTCGGGCGCCTGGGTGTAGCGCTCAAGGCCAAGGTGTCGAAGACCGAATTGAAGGTCGGTGAATGGATGCCGGTGTTGCCCATCCTGCGCTCGGACGATGGTCGCTCCCTGCCACAGACCTTTCGCGGTGGCCAGATCACGTCCACCGAAATCAATGGCCTGACCCTGTACGGTGGCCAGTTCCGTGGCAACAGCCCGCGCAACGATGCGAGCATGGAAGACATGTCGATGAACGGCCGAGGCGCATTCACGTCCGACCGCTTCAACTTCGGCGGCGGCGAATACACCTTCAACGACAAACGCACGCTTGTCGGTGTGTGGTACGCCGAACTCAGCGACATCTACCAACAGCAGTATTTCAACCTCAGCCACAGCCAGCCGCTGGGCGACTGGACGCTGGGCGCCAACCTCGGTTTTTTCACCGGCAAGGAAGACGGCAGCGCCCAGGCCGGCGACCTCGACAACAAAACCGCATTCGCCATGCTCTCGGCCAAGTACGGCGGCAACACCTTCTACATCGGCCTGCAAAAACTCACGGGCGACGATGCCTGGATGCGCGTCAACGGCACCAGCGGCGGCACCCTGGCCAACGACAGCTACAACGCCAGTTACGACAACGCGCAGGAGCGCTCCTGGCAGATTCGCCACGACTACAACTTCGTTGTCCTCGGCGTCCCCGGCCTGACGCTGATGAACCGCTACATCAGCGGCGACAACGTGCACACCGGTACCATCACCGATGGCAAGGAATGGGGTCGCGAATCGGAACTGGCCTACACCGTGCAAAGCGGCCCGCTGAAAAACCTCAACGTCAAATGGCGCAACGCGACGATTCGCCGGGACTTCAGCACCAATGAATTCGACGAGAACCGGATCTTCATCAGCTACCCGATTTCGTTGTTGTAAGCCCGTGCATGGCGTGATCGGAAGGTGAATCCGCCTTCCGTCATTTACACCGAAAGTCGCGTTGACAAGTTCCGGAAACCCTACCGATACTTCAGCGCAGTCATACGACAACCTACAACAAACCTAATAACAACGTGTAAGGGATTGCCATGACGTTCACCTCCACCGCCCCAACTCCGTTCAATCGCCTGCTGCTGACCGGCGCCGCCGGTGGCCTGGGCAAAGTCTTGCGCGAACGTCTGCGCCCCTACGCCAACGTGCTGCGCCTGTCGGACATCGCTGCCCTCGCCCCGGCCATCGATGACCGGGAAGAAATCGTGCTCTGCGACCTCGCCGACAAAACCGCTGTGCATCAACTGGTCCAAGGCGTGGATGCGATCCTGCATTTCGGTGGAGTCTCGGTGGAGCGCCCCTTCGAAGAAATCCTCGGTGCCAATATCTGCGGTGTGTTCCACATCTATGAAGCGGCACGCCGGCATGGCGTCAAACGGGTGATCTTTGCCAGTTCCAACCATGTCATCGGCTTCTACAAACAGGACGAACACCTCGACGCCAGCTCCGCTCGCCGCCCGGACGGCTACTACGGTTTGTCCAAGTCCTACGGCGAAGACATGGCCAGTTTCTACTTCGATCGCTATGGCATCGAAACCGTCAGCATCCGCATCGGCTCGTCGTTTCCCGAACCGCAGAACCGCCGAATGATGCACACCTGGCTGAGCTTCGACGACCTCACCCAATTGCTCGAACGTGCGCTGTACACCCCTAACGTCGGCCACACCGTGGTCTATGGCATGTCCGCCAACAAGGACGTGTGGTGGGACAACCGCTTCGCCAGCCACCTCGGCTTCACGGCCAAAGACACGTCCGAAGTGTTTCGCGAAAAAGTCGAGGCGCAGCCCATGCCGGCAGCCGATGACCCGGCGCGGATCTATCAGGGCGGAGCCTTCGTTGCGGCCGGACCTTTCGGCGATTGATCGCTGCGCTTGTCCGTCGTCAAAAGAACAAAACCAAGGGAATGAGTATGCAAGCCGAATTGATCGTCGACGCCCGCAACGCGGTCGGTGAAAGCCCGGTGTGGGTCCCGCAGGAAAACGCCCTTTATTGGGTCGATATCCCCAACGGTGGCCTGCAACGCTGGAGCGCCGACACTGGCCACGTTCACGCCTGGAAGGCTCCCGAAATGCTTGCCTGCATCGCCCGACACAGCAAGGGTGGCTGGGTTGCCGGCATGGAGAGCGGGTTCTTTCACTTGCAACCCCACAGCGATGGCAGCCTCGACAGTGAGCAGCTCGCGACCGTCGAACATAAACGTCAGGACATGCGTCTGAACGACGGCCGCTGCGACCGTCAGGGCCGGTTCTGGGCCGGCAGCATGGTGCTGAACATGGGCCTGAATCTGCCCGAGGGTCGGCTCTATCGCTACGGTGCCGGGCAAACGGGCGCGATCGAGGCACAGCTCGACGGTTTCATCGTGCCCAATGGCCTGGGTTTCAGCCCGGACGGCAAGACGATGTACCTGTCGGACTCGCACCCGAACGTGCAACTGATCTGGGCTTTCGATTACGACACAGAGACAGGCACACCCTCCAACCGACGGGTGTTCGTGGACATGAATCATTTTTACGGCCGCCCCGACGGAGCCGCCGTGGATGCCGAGGGTTGCTACTGGATCTGCGCCAACGACGTCGGCCTGATCCACCGGTTCACCCCCGAAGGTCGCCTCGACCGCTCGCTGCAGGTACCGGTGAAAAAACCGACCATGTGCGCCTTCGGCGGCAGCCGGATGGACACCTTGTTCGTGACCTCGATCCGCCCCGCCGACGACCATGATCCGCACTCCCTGGCGGGCGGCGTGTTCGCCCTCAACCCCGGCGTCAAAGGTCTGCCGGAACCCTTGTTCGACGACCTGCTGTAACCCCCTGCTGAATCGCTGTGCCTTGAACACAAAAATAACAAGACTGGAGAACCCCTCATGGACTTCAAACGCACGTTGCTCGCCGCCGCCCTCCCCCTCGCGCTCACTTTCGGCAGCGCGGCCCAGGCGCTGGAAATCAAATTCGCCGACATCCACCCCGCCGGTTATCCGACCGTGGTCGCCGAAGAACAGTTGGGCAAGACCCTGGTTGCCGAAAGTGACGGCAAGCTGACCTTCAAGATGTTCCCCGGCGGCGTTCTCGGCTCGGAAAAGGAAGTGGTCGAACAAGCCCAGGTCGGTGCCATCCAGATGGCCCGCGTCAGTCTCGGTATCGTCGGCCCGGTGGTACCGGACGTGAACGTGTTCAATATGCCGTTCGTATTCCGTGACCAGGCACACATGCGCAAGATCATCGACGGCGAGATCGGCGACGAGATCCTCGACAAGATCACCCAATCCGAATTCAACCTCGTCGCCCTGGCGTGGATGGACGGCGGCACGCGCAACATCTACACCAAGAAACCGGTGCGCAGCCTGGCGGACCTCAAAGGCATGAAAATCCGCGTTCAGGGCAATCCGATGTTCATCGAAACCATCAACGCCATGGGCGGCAACGGTATCGCCATGGACACCGGCGAAATCTTCAGTGCCCTGCAGACCGGCGTTATCGACGGTGCGGAAAACAATCCACCCACCCTGCTTGAACACAACCACTACCAGAACGCCAAGTTCTACAGCCTGACCGGGCACCTGATCCTGCCCGAACCCATCGTGATGTCGAAAATCACCTGGGACAAACTCACGCCCGACCAGCAGACCCTGGTGAAAAAAGCCGCCAAGGCTGCGCAGGCCCAGGAGCGCACGCTGTGGGACGCCAAGTCCGTCAGCAGCGAGGAAAAACTCAAGGCGGCCGGCGTCGAGTTCATCACCGTCGACAAGAAACCGTTCTACGAGGCCACCGCCTCGATCCGCGAGAAATACGGCGCGCCCTACGCCGACCTGATCAAGCGCATCGAAGCCGTTCAGTAACCCTCCCAGCCCTCTGCAAAAGGCCCGGCAGCGCTGACGTCGCCTGATGTCCGCGCGTGCCCGGTTACGGTGGAACCCGATGAAGAATTTGCTGCTGCGCATCAATGACCGGATCTACATGGCCTGTATCTGGGTCGCCGGTCTGTCGGTGCTGACCATTTCCCTGATCATTCCCTGGGGCGTGTTCGCCCGATATGTCCTCGGCACCGGCTCAAGCTGGCCGGAGCCCACCGCCATCCTGCTGATGATGGTCTTCACCTTCATCGGTGCAGCCGCCAGCTATCGCGCCGGCGCACACATGGCGGTGGCGATGGTCACCGACCGCTTGCAACCGAAGATGCGCCGGGCCATGAGCATCGTTTCGCAAGTGCTCATGGGCACCATCTGCCTGTTCATGACCATCTGGGGCACCAAGCTGTGCCTGTCGACGTGGAACCAGTTCATGAGCGCCCTGCCGACCTTGCGGGTCGGCATCACTTACATGCCGATCCCCGTTGGTGGTGCGCTGACGCTGATTTTCGTACTGGAAAAACTCTTGCTCGGCGATCAAAGCAACCGCCGTGTGGTGCGATTCGACCTGGTTGAAGAAAACGAAGGGGCTGCCTGATGGACGCATTGATACTGCTGGGCAGTTTTATCGCACTGATCCTGATCGGCATGCCGGTTGCCTATGCCCTCGGGCTGTCGGCCCTGATTGGCGCGTGGTGGATCGACATCCCGTTCCAGGCCCTGATGATTCAGGTGGCGGGCGGGGTGAACAAATTCTCGCTGCTGGCGATTCCGTTCTTCGTGCTCGCCGGCGCGATCATGGCCGAGGGCGGCATGTCGCGACGGCTGGTGGCGTTTGCCGGCGTTCTGGTGGGTTTCGTGCGTGGCGGACTGTCGCTGGTCAACATCATGGCCTCGACCTTTTTCGGCGCGATTTCCGGCTCGTCGGTGGCCGACACCGCGTCGGTGGGTTCGGTGCTGATCCCGGAAATGGAGCGCAAAGGCTACCCTCGGGAATTCTCCACAGCGGTCACCGTCAGCGGTTCGGTACAGGCCCTGCTGACCCCGCCCAGTCACAACTCCGTGCTCTACTCGCTGGCCGCCGGCGGCACCGTTTCCATTGCTTCGCTGTTCATGGCCGGCGTGGTGCCGGGCCTGCTGATGAGCGCGTGCCTGATGGTGCTGTGCCTGATTTTTGCGCGCAAACGCGACTATCCCAAGGGCGAAGTGATCCCGCTGCGCGAAGCCCTGAAGATCTGCGGCGAAGCGATGTGGGGCCTGATGGCGATGGTGATCATTCTCGGCGGGATCCTGTCGGGGATCTTCACGGCCACCGAGTCGGCGGCCATCGCCGTGCTGTGGTCGTTTTTTGTCACCATGTTCATCTACCGCGACTACAAATGGAGTGAACTGCCGAAACTGATGCACCGTACGGTCCGCACCATTTCCATCGTGATGATTCTGATCGGCTTCGCCGCCAGTTTCGGCTACATCATGACCCTGATGCAGATTCCGGCGAAGATCACCACGCTGTTCCTGACCCTCTCCGACAACCGCTACGTGATCCTGATGTGCATCAACGTCATGCTGCTGTTGCTCGGCACCGTGATGGACATGGCGCCGCTGATCCTGATCCTCACGCCAATCCTGATGCCGGTGATCCTCGGTATCGGTGTCGACCCGGTGCAGTTCGGCATGATCATGCTGGTCAACCTCGGTATCGGCCTGATAACGCCGCCAGTCGGGGCCGTGCTGTTCGTGGGATCGGCGGTGGGCAAGGTCAGCATCGAAAGCACGGTGAAGGCGCTGCTGCCGTTCTACGCCGTGCTGTTCCTGGTGCTGATGCTGGTGACCTACGTTCCGGCGCTGTCGCTGTGGTTACCGCATCTGGTGTTGTAACGCGATCGCTGTGGCGAGGGCACTTGGTCCCTCGCCACAGGTTTTGTCTCACGCCCGCAGCAACATGTAAGCCGCGACCACCAGACACACGCTGGCAAACCCAACCTGCAACGTCCTCGCCGGCACTCGCGCGCAGAGTTTGCGGCCGATGATCATGCCGACGATGCTGGCCACGATAAACGCCACACCCAGATGATCGATCCGCACGCCCGCATGGAACGCGCCGATCACCCCGATGGCGGAAATCAGACTGATGACCATCAGTGAAGTGGCGACGATGCCGCGCATCTGCACATCGGTCAGTTGCTTGAACGCCGGCACGATCAGGAATCCGCCGCCAACCCCCAGCAACCCGGACACCACCCCGGTGACCGCCCCCAATGCAGCAAGAGTCGCGGTGCATTTGGCAGTCCAGTCGAAACGGCCGGTCTGTTCATTGAGCATGCAGTTCTTCTGACCCCAACTGGCGTGGCCATGGTCGCTCGGGCCCTCTTGCTGGCGTTCGCGGCGCAACATGCGCCACGCCACCATGACCATCAGCAGGCTGAACAGGATCATCAGAACCTTTTCCGGCAACTGATGGGCGAAGTAGATGCCTACCGGCGAAAACACCGCGCCGAGCGCCGCAATCAGCAGCGCCGCGCGATAACGCACCAGACCGTGGCGCAAGCCATCAATCGCACCGACTGCCGCCGCGCTGCCGACTGCACACAACGCCACCGGTGCCGCTTGCGTCATCGTCCAGCCCAGTCCGAGCACCAGCGCCGGTACGGCGAGAATCCCGCCGCCGGCCCCGGTCAGACCGAGGATCAATCCCATCACCACACCAAACAGACTTGCCAGCAACATAAAGTTTACTCAGTCGACTTTGGACAGGCTGGTCAGCCATTCGCGGCCCTTGAGCATGCCGTTCCAGTAGAACCACGGCAGCAGCGTCGCCTTCAGCCACCACGCGGAACGGCGCGGAACGGTCGGGTCGAGGGGAAAGGTCGGCAGCAGTTTTCCGCCATAGCCGAACTCGGCGAGGATCACCTTGCCCTTCTCCACCGTCAGCGGACAGGAGCCGTAGCCGTCGTACTTCAGCGGCGGTGCCAGCTCCTTGCGCAACGCCAGCAGGTTTTCCGCTACCACCACGACCTGTTTGCGCACTGCTGCGGCGGTCTTCGCATTGGTGGTGCCGCAGATATCGCCCAGGGCAAACACTTCGCGATAACGCGGATGTTGCAGCGTGTGCGGATTGACCTCGCACCAGCCGGCAGCGTCGGCCAGGGGGCTTTGTGCGATGAAATCCGGCGAGACCTGCGGCGGGACGACGTGCAGCAGATCGAAGGTCTTGGCCTGACGGGTGACGTTGCCGTCCGCATCCTTGACATCGAACCAGGCGGTTTTCGCCGGGCCGTCGACCTTTACCAGATTGGAATTGAACGCCAGTCGCGCATTGTATTTTTCGATGTACTTCATCAGCGGCGGCACGAAGGTCGGAACGCCGAACAACGCGGCACCGGCCAGATTGAACTCGACATCAACCTTGCTCAGCACATTGCGCTTGAGCCAGTGATCGCAGGACAGGTACAGCGCTTTTTGCGGCGCGCCAGCACACTTGATCGGAATCGGCGGCTGGGTGAACAGGGCTTTGCCGCCACGCAGTTTCTGCACCTGATCCCAAGTGTATTGCGCGTGCTGATAGCTGTAGTTGGAGGTGACGCCGTGCTGGCCGAGGCTTTCCTGCAAGCCTTCGATCTTCTCCCACGCCAGGCGCAGGCCGGGGCAGACAATCAGGTTCTGATAGGTGACGGTGCGTTGATCGTTGAGGGTGAGACGGCGCTGGTCGGGGTCGATGCCGGACACTGCCGCTTGAATCCACGTGGCCTGGCGCGGCATCACTTTGGTCATCGGTCGGGCGGTGTCTTTGGCATCAAAGGCGCCACCGCCGACCAGTGTCCACGCGGGCTGATAGTAATGCAGGGTGCTCGGCTCGATCACCGTGATTTTCAGGCCGGGATCGCGCTTGAGCAGGCTCGCGACAAAACCGATGCCGGCAGTGCCGCCGCCGATGACCACGATGTCCGCACTGATGGATGGGCCCCAGTGTTGATCGTTCATTGCTTGTTCCTTATGGCTGCACGCAAGGATAGCCGGGTCTATTGCGCCCAGCTTTTGAGCACGGCTCCGCAGTAGAGTCCGGAGAGGGTTTTCATCACCTGGATCACTTCGTGACTGGCGAGACCGTAAAAAATGTACTTGCCTTCACGACGGGTCGCGACCAGCCCTTCATCGCGCAGGATGCCCAGTTGCTGGGACAGGGTCGGCTGACGCACGCCGGTCATTTTCTCCAGCTCGCCGACGTTGCGCTCGCCCTGGGTCAACTGGCACAGGATCAACAGCCGATCCTCATTGGCCAAGGCCTTGAGCAGCGAACAGGCCTTGGAGGCCGAGGCGCGCAGTTGGGCGACTTCACATTCGGTCAGACTGGATTGCATTTGCAGGATGCCTTCAACGTCACTTAAGCTGCGGACATTATGTGTTTACATAAAGTGTTGCAACCCTGACTTCCCACCTTCCTGCACAGGACCGCGTTCATGCCCGCGCTGATTGAAGCTTTCCTCGACCCCGCCTCTTCGACCTACAGCTACGTGGTCTACGAGGCCGACGGCGGGCAGTGCGCAATCGTCGATCCGGTACTTGATTACGACGGTGCCGCCGGCCGCACCTGCACGGCTCAGGCGGACAAGATCATCGCCTTCGTGCGGGCCCACAACCTGCAAGTGCAATGGCTGCTGGAAACCCACGCCCATGCCGATCACTTGTCCGCCGCACCGTATCTGCGCCGGGAACTGGGCGGAAAAATCGCGATTGGCGAGTCCATCAGTAAAGTGCAGAACGTGTTCAAGGCGCTGTTCAACCTGGAACCGGAGTTTCGCGCCGATGGCTCGCAGTTCGATCATCTGTTCGCACCGAACGAGTCGTTCCGGATCGGCAATCTCAAGGCTACCGCCCTGCACGTCCCCGGCCACACCCCGGCGGACATGGCCTACCTGATCGACGGCGAACAGATTCTGGTCGGCGACACGCTGTTCATGCCCGACGTCGGCACCGCCCGTTGCGACTTCCCCGGCGGCAACGCTCATCAACTGTTCAATTCGATTCACAAGCTGCTGGCCTTCCCCGCCAGTGTGAAGCTCTACGTCTGTCACGACTACCCGCCGCAAGGTCGCGCCGCACAGTGCCAGACCACCGTGGGTGAGCAGCGCAAAAACAATATCCATGTGCATGACGGCGTCGACGAAGCCGCGTTTGTCGAGATGCGTACCCAGCGTGATGCAGGACTGGGTATGCCGACGCTGTTGCTGCCGGCGATTCAGGTCAACGTGCGGGCGGGAAATCTGCCGCCGGCGGAAGACAATGGTGTGACGTACCTGAAGATACCGATCAACTCGCTATAGGAAATAGCCTCGTAAGTGATTCGCGTGAAAGCTTTTCCCACGTAACGCGTCGATACCGGTGAACTGGCGTATCTCCAGCAAACAGGCAAACTCCATTGGGCAATCAACCAATGGAGTTTGTGCAATATGGATATTCGCCGTAACCATCGGGACATGTCACCGCAACAGAAATCCGCTTTCATCGAAGCGGTGCTGCGGCTGAAAAACAACGTCAACAGCGTGCTGCGCCCCGGGCAACAAAGCCGTTACGACGACTTTGTACAGATACACAAGAATTCGATGGGCCGTGGCAATCCGCTTGCCCCCAACCCGCACCTCAGTCCCCTGTTCTATCCGTGGCACCGGATCCTGATCCGCCAGTTCGAACTGGCGCTGCAGGCTGCGGTCGACGACCCGAGCATCACGCTACCCTACTGGAACTGGCAACTCGGTGGCGCCGACAACCCCTTCACCTCGGACTTCATGGGCGGCAACGGTGACAATACCCAGAACCTGCTGGTAACCACCGGACCCTTTTCCAGTACACAGTCGCCATTCATTGTCTCGGTCTGGGACGAGGGATTCGGTGACGCCGGCGTGCGCCGCAATCTCGGGGCTGCGGGGAACTTGCCGTCACCGGAAACCGTCATTTCGGCGCTGAACAGAACACCCTACTGGATGGAGCCAGGCGGCTGGGAAAACGTTTCCGAGCGCGAACTGCACAATCCCGTACATGCCTGGATCGGGGGCAACATGATGGAGGCATCCTCCCCCAACGACCCGATATTCTTCCTGCATCATTGCTATCTGGATTTGCTTTGGGAGCGCTGGAAATACCTGCACCCGAACGTCCCCTCCTTCCCGCAGGACGACTTGAGCACCTCGACACTGGTCTTTCACCCGGAAAACGAACGCGCGCCCTGGTCCCAGAGCTTCACCGTTCAGCAGGCACTTTTTACCGAAGAACTGGGTTATCGGTATGAATACCTGTGAACGGCTCCCGTGCTCAGTTGCCCAGGGTCAAACCGTTCGCCGGCAGCGGCAGCGCCGTTTTATAGCGCACCTGCTTGAGCGCAAAGCTTGACCGAATGTTGGCCACGCCCGGCACCTTGGTCAGAAAGTCCATCATGAAGCGTTCAAGCGACTGAATGGTCGGCACCAGCACCCGGATCAGATAGTCCGGGTCGCCGGCCATCAGGTAGCACTCCATGACTTCGGGCCGGTCGGAAATCGCCTCTTCGAAATGCTGCAACGCTTCCTCTACCTGCTTCTCGAGACTGACGTGGATGAACACGTTGACGTGCAGCCCAAGCAGGTCGGCATCCAGCAGCGTTACCTGCTCACGGATCAGCCCCAGTTCCTCCATCGCCTTGACCCGGTTGAAGCACGGCGTCGGCGACAGGTTTACCGAACGGGCCAAGTCGGCGTTGGTGATGCGCGCGTTCTCCTGAAGGCTGTTGAGAATGCCGATATCGGTACGGTCCAGTTTGCGCATGAGACAAAACCACCTGTTTTTTATGTTTATGCAGAATTTCTATCTGCAAATGATCTTCAGCGCAACGAAACAGAGAGAAATATTCTTCTTGCCCGGGCCTATGATTGTTGTAGGACAAGATTTCTTTTATCGAAGAATGACTGCCAGCTCACTACAAGAAATTCACAAGATCGAGCGTAGAAGCCATGACCCAAGCGTATGAACCGCTGCGTCTGCACGTCCCTGAACCTTCGGGCCGCCCAGGCTGCAAAACCGATTTTTCCTACCTGCATCTGACCGATGCCGGCACGGTGCGCAAACCTTCCATCGACGTTGAACCCGCCGACACCGCCGACTTGGCCCGTGGTCTGATCCGCGTGCTCGATGACCAGGGCAACGCCCTCGGCCCATGGGCTGAAAACGTGCCGGTCGAGATCCTGCGCAAAGGCATGCGCGCCATGCTCAAGACGCGGATCTACGACAACCGCATGGTGGTCGCCCAGCGTCAGAAAAAAATGTCGTTCTACATGCAGAGCCTCGGCGAAGAAGCCATCGGCAGCGCCCAGGCCCTGGCCTTGAACAATGACGACATGTGCTTCCCGACCTACCGCCAGCAAAGCATTCTGATGGCCCGCGACGTGCCATTGGTCGATCTGATCTGCCAGTTGCTGTCCAACGAGCGCGATCCGCTCAAGGGTCGTCAGTTGCCGATCATGTATTCGGTCAAGGACGCCGGTTTCTTCACCATTTCCGGCAATCTCGCCACCCAGTTCATTCAGGGCGTGGGCTGGGGCATGGCCTCGGCGATCAAGGGCGACACCAAAATCGCCTCGGCCTGGATCGGCGACGGCGCCACCGCCGAATCGGACTTCCACACCGCCCTCACCTTCGCTCACGTTTACCGTGCGCCGGTGATCCTCAACGTGGTCAACAACCAGTGGGCGATCTCGACCTTCCAGGCCATCGCCGGTGGTGAAGCCACCACGTTCGCCGGACGCGGCGTCGGTTGCGGCATCGCCTCGCTGCGGGTTGATGGCAACGATTTCTACGCGGTCTACGCCGCCTCCGCCTGGGCTGCCGAACGCGCCCGCCGCAACCTCGGCCCGACCATGATCGAATGGGTTACCTACCGCGCGGGCCCGCACTCGACCTCCGACGATCCGTCCAAATACCGTCCTGCCGATGACTGGAGCCACTTCCCGCTGGGCGATCCGATTGCGCGCCTGAAACAGCACCTGATCAAGGTCGGCCACTGGTCGGAAGAAGAGCACGCCGCCGTCAGCGCCGAGCTCGAAGCCGAAGTGATCGCCGCACAGAAACAGGCCGAACAGTACGGCACCCTCGCCGGCGGCCAGATTCCAAGCGCCGCGACCATGTTCGAAGACGTCTACAAAGAGATGCCGGAGCACTTGAAGCGCCAGCGTCAGCAGTTGGGGATCTGACATGAACGATCACAACAACAATATTCAGTTGGAAACCGCCATGACCACGACCACCATGACCATGATCCAGGCCCTGCGCTCGGCCATGGATGTGATGCTTGAGCGTGACGACAACGTGGTGGTGTTCGGCCAGGACGTCGGCTACTTTGGCGGCGTGTTCCGTTGCACCGAAGGCCTGCAGACCAAGTACGGCACCTCGCGGGTGTTCGACGCTCCGATCTCCGAGAGCGGCATCGTCGGTGTCGCCGTGGGCATGGGCGCTTATGGCTTGCGTCCGGTCGCCGAGATCCAGTTCGCCGACTACGTATATCCGGCGTCCGACCAGATCATTTCCGAAGCCGCCCGTCTGCGTTATCGCTCGGCCGGCGAGTTCACCGCCCCGATGACCCTGCGCATGCCTTGCGGCGGCGGCATCTACGGCGGCCAGACCCACAGCCAGAGCATCGAGGCGATGTTCACTCAGGTCTGCGGCCTGCGCACCGTCATGCCTTCCAACCCGTACGACGCCAAGGGCCTGCTGATCGCCTCCATCGAAAACGATGACCCGGTGATCTTCCTCGAGCCGAAACGCCTGTACAACGGCCCGTTCGACGGCCACCACGACCGCCCGGTAACCCCGTGGTCGAAGCACCCGGCTGCACAAGTGCCGGACGGCTACTACACCGTGCCGCTGGACGTTGCCGCGATCACCCGTCCGGGCAAGGACGTGACCGTGCTGACTTACGGCACCACCGTGTATGTGTCGCAAGTCGCTGCTGAAGAAAGCGGCGTTGACGCTGAAGTCATCGACCTGCGCAGCCTGTGGCCGCTGGACCTGGAAACCATCGTCAAATCCGTGAAGAAAACCGGCCGTTGCGTCGTGGTTCACGAAGCCACCCGCACCTGCGGTTTCGGCGCCGAACTGGTGTCGCTGGTGCAAGAGCACTGCTTCCATCACCTGGAAGCGCCGATCGAACGCGTCACCGGTTGGGACACCCCCTACCCGCACGCGCAGGAGTGGGCGTATTTCCCTGGGCCGTCCCGAGTGGGCGCGGCGCTGAAACGGGTCATGGAGGTCTGAATGGGCACGCACGTTATCAAGATGCCGGACATCGGCGAAGGCATCGCAGAAGTAGAACTGTCGCAGTGGCACGTCAAGGTTGGCGATCTGGTCGTTGAAGATCAGGTGCTGGCGGATGTGATGACCGACAAGGCGATGGTCGATATTCCCTCACCAGTACACGGCAAGGTGATTGCGCTGGGCGGTCAGCCGGGCGAAGTGATGGCGGTCGGCAGTATCCTGATCAGCATCGAGGTTGAAGGTGCTGGCAATCTGAAGGAGTCCGACAAACCGGCGCCTGTGGCGGCGAAAGAAACACCTGTCGCACCCAAAGTTGAAGCTGTCATTGAAAGCAAACCTGCCGCCGCACCGCGTCCGGCGGCTGCCGTTTGTCAGGGTCCGATGGTCGCCCGCGAAGCCGATGAGCGTCCGCTCGCCTCGCCAGCCGTGCGCAAGCATGCGCTGGACCTGGGCATTCAATTGCGTCTGGTGCGTGGTTCCGGCCCGGCCGGTCGCGTGTTGCACGAAGACCTTGAGGCCTATCTGGCTGAGGGTCAATCGAACGTTTCGGCGCCGGTCGCCGCCGCTTACGCCCAGCGTAACGATGAAGAACAGATTCAAGTGATCGGCATGCGCCGCAAGATCGCCCAGCGCATGCAGGACGCCACTCAGCGTGCTGCGCATTTCAGCTATGTAGAAGAAATCGACGTCACCGCGATTGAAGAGCTGCGTGCCCATCTGAACGAAAAACACGGTGCCAGCCGTGGCAAGCTGACCTTGCTGCCATTCCTGGTGCGCGCCTTGGTCGTCGCGCTGCGCGACTTCCCGCAGATGAACGCCCGCTACGACGACGAAGCCCAGGTCATCACCCGCCTCGGCGCGGTGCATGTCGGCGTCGCCACCCAAAGCGATGTCGGCCTGATGGTGCCGGTCGTGCGTCATGCCGAGGCGCGCAGCCTGTGGGACAGCGCGGCGGAAATCTCCCGCCTGGCCACCGCTGCACGCAACGGCAAGGCGAGCCGCGATGAACTGTCCGGCTCGACCATCACCCTGACCAGCCTCGGCGCCCTTGGCGGCATCGTCAGCACCCCGGTGCTGAACCTGCCGGAAGTGGCCATCGTCGGCGTCAACAAAATCGTCGAACGCCCGATGGTCGTCAAAGGCCAGGTGGTGATCCGCAAGATGATGAACCTCTCCAGCTCCTTCGATCACCGCGTGGTCGACGGCATGGACGCGGCGCTCTTCATCCAGGCCATTCGTGGCCTGCTCGAACAACCCGCGACCCTGTTTCTGGAGTGATGGCATGCAATCTCTGAACACCACGCTGTTGATCATCGGCGGCGGCCCCGGCGGTTACGTGACGGCCATTCGTGCCGGGCAACTGGGCATTTCGACCATTCTGGTCGAGGGCGAATCGCTGGGCGGCACCTGCCTGAACATCGGCTGCATTCCGTCGAAAGCGCTCATCCATGTGGCCGAACAGTTTCACCAGACTCAACACCACAACCAGCATTCGGCACTGGGCATCAGCGTTTCGGCGCCGACCCTCGACATCACCAAAAGCGTCGAGTGGAAGGACGGCATTGTCGATCGCCTGACCACCGGCGTCGCCGCGCTGCTGAAGAAGCACAAGGTTCAGGTCATCAACGGCTGGGCCAAGGTCATCGACGGCAAGACCGTGGAAGTCGGTGACACCCGCATCCAGTGCGAACATCTGGTGCTGGCCACCGGTTCGAAAAGCGTCAATCTGCCGATCCTGCCGATTGGCGGGCCGATCATTTCGTCCACCGAAGCGCTGGCGCCGAAGTCGATTCCGAAACGTCTGATCGTGGTCGGTGGTGGTTACATCGGTCTGGAGCTGGGCATTGCCTATCGCAAGCTCGGTGCCGAGGTCAGCGTGGTCGAGGCGCAGGATCGGATTCTGCCGGCCTACGACGCCGAACTGACCCAACCGGTACACGACGCGCTGAAGCAACTGGGCGTGAAGCTGTACCTGAAGCACAGCGTGCTGGGCTTCGACGGTACGTTGCAGGTGCGCGATCCGAATGGCGATACCCTCAACCTGGAAACCGATCAGGTGCTGGTGGCTGTGGGTCGCAAACCCAATACCCAGGGCTGGAACCTCGAAACGCTGAATCTGGACATGAACGGCTCGGCGATCAAGATCGACGGCCGTTGCCAGACCAGCATGCGCAATGTCTACGCCATCGGCGACCTGAGCGGCGAGCCGATGCTCGCCCACCGCGCCATGGCTCAGGGCGAGATGGTCGCCGAGCTGATCAGCGGCAAGACCCGCGAATTCAGCCCGACCGCCATTGCCGCGGTGTGCTTCACCGATCCGGAACTGGTGGTGGTCGGCAAGACGCCGGACGAGGCCAAGGCTGCGGGACTTGACTGCATCGTGTCGAGCTTCCCGTTTGCGGCCAATGGTCGGGCAATGACCCTGGAATCGAAAACCGGTTTCGTGCGGGTGGTCGCTCGTCGGGACAATCATGTGATTGTCGGCTGGCAGGCGGTCGGTGTTGGCGTATCGGAACTGTCGACCGCATTTGCGCAAAGCCTGGAAATGGGTGCGCGACTGGAAGACATCGGCGGCACCATCCACGCGCACCCGACCCTGGGTGAAGCGGTACAGGAAGCGGCATTGCGCGCCCTCGGGCATGCGTTGCACCTATGATTTGATCGTTCCCATGCTCTGCGTGGGAACGCAGCCCGGGACGCTCTGCGTCCCAAAAGGCCGAACGCGGAGCGTCCGATGAGGCATTCCCACGCAGAGCGTGGGAACGATCAAGCACGAACTATCTGTCTGTCATCCGATAGTCCGGGCTGCGAAACCGCTCAAGAATGAAGTATTGTTGTGCCCATCCAAAAAAACGTCAGAAGCCTTGAACCGCTTCGGCGGTTGTTCAGTGATAGAGGGTGTCATGGGTAACGAAAGCATCAACTGGGACAAGCTGGGTTTTGACTACATCAAGACCGACAAACGCTATCTGTCGTACTTTCGCAACGGCGAGTGGGACAAAGGCACCCTGACCGAAGACAACGTGCTGCACATCAGTGAAGGCTCCACTGCCCTTCACTATGGCCAGCAATGCTTCGAAGGCCTGAAGGCCTATCGTTGCAAGGACGGCTCGATCAACCTGTTCCGTCCGGACCAGAACGCCGCGCGCATGCAACGTAGCTGCGCCCGCCTGCTGATGCCGCATGTGTCCACCGAGCAGTTCATCGAAGCGTGCAAGGAAGTGGTTCGCGCCAACGAGCGCTTCATCCCGCCTTACGGCACCGGCGGCGCGCTGTACCTGCGCCCGTTCGTGATCGGCGTGGGTGACAACATCGGCGTGCGTACCGCACCTGAGTTCATTTTCTCGGTGTTCGCGATCCCGGTCGGCGCCTACTTCAAGGGCGGCCTGACCCCGCACAACTTCCAGATCTCCACCTTCGACCGCGCCGCGCCACAAGGCACCGGTGCCGCCAAGGTCGGTGGCAACTACGCCGCCAGCCTGATGCCGGGCTCCCAGGCCAAGAAAGCGCACTTCGCTGACGCCATCTACCTGGATCCGCTGACCCACAAGAAGATCGAGGAAGTCGGTTCGGCCAACTTCTTCGGGATCACCCACGACAACAAATTCGTGACCCCGAACTCGCCATCGGTACTGCCGGGCATCACCCGTCTGTCGCTGATCGAACTGGCCAAGTCCCGTCTGGGCCTGGAAGTGATCGAAGGCGACGTGCTCATCGACAAGCTTTCGGACTTCAAGGAAGCCGGTGCTTGCGGTACCGCTGCGGTGATCACTCCGATCGGCGGCATCAGCTACAACGACCACCTGCACGTGTTCCACAGCGAAACCGAAGTCGGCCCTGTCACCCAGAAGCTCTACAAAGAGCTGACCGGCGTACAGACCGGCGACGTCGAAGCGCCAGCCGGCTGGATCGTCAAGGTTTGACCTGACGGCCAGAAGCACAAAAGCCCCCATCGAGTGATCGATGGGGGCTTTTTCATTCGCTTCGCTCGCCGGCCTTCATGGCAATCCGCTTGCCCGCGCGCCCGGCAATCCCGCTCGCCTGTCCGTTCCGCTGCTTGCCCATTCGCGCCTGGGTAATCAATCCGGGAATCAACTCCCCCTCCGGCAGGTTCTTCCAGAACCGCGTCGGCAAATGCCCCTGCATGACCTTTTCGTTCAACCGTGCCGGGTTGAAGATGTGGCTGTAATACGTCAGCCATAAATCACCGTGGGGATCGTCGACGTTCTGCGCCAGTTGCTGCCACTCCACCGGGCACTGACGTTGATGAATCAGTTGTTCGCCATCGTAATAGACCCCGTCGCGAGGCGTGGCGATCAGCCAACGATGCCGTCCCATGCGCCCGATGAAGTGTTCGCTGGCGCTGTGCAGGATGTCGTGGGCCGGTTCGTGCCACGCGACGTATTGCGGCCCCGGCAGTTCTGGCGGACGCTCGATGAAACGCACGAACGCATGCAGATGATGGGCTTCGCGCTGCACCTGCTTGATCCGCCGCTGCAACTCGCTGCCCAGCTTGTCGCCGGCCATCATTGCCGTGCGGTCGCCGTGGCTGACCCGCCACAGCACTTCATACAGCAGGCTCCAGCGCTGATCGCCCCGGTAGCGTGACGCTTGTTCCAGGGTGTCGAGCAACACCCGCGGAATCCGCGCCTGAAACGGCCCCTGGCCTTCGGGTACTGCCACGTCACTGGCAAACAGATCACTCACCCCTTCCGACGCCCAGCTCACCAGACTCGGATCGATTTCATGGCTGAGCAGCCAGCGGGCCTGCTGACGCCAGGTGTCGAACAGGTCATCGCAATCGAGGTTGATCATCCCCACAGCCCCATCTGCTGCGGCATCGGCCGGTCGCGCAATTGCTGATAAAGCATCTGGCTGGTGACTTCCGCCTGTTGCGGGTGGTAATCGCTGGTGATGATGAACGGTTTGGCCTTGGCCAGCACACAACGCATGCGCGCCACGTCTTCGTAGCGAATGCGCCGCTGTCGACGCAGCTCCACCAATCGCTCGGTGGTACGCAGACCAATGCCGGGAATGCGTGAGATCAACGCCGGTTCAGCGCGATTGAGGTCCAGCGGAAACACCTCGCGATTCTGCAGGGCCCAGGCCAGTTTCGGGTCGATGTCCAGCGCCAGATTGCCCGGCCCCTGCAACAACTCACCGGCGGTATAGCCATAACCACGCAACAGAAAATCAGCCTGATACAAGCGGTGCTCGCGCATCAATGGCGGCGCAGCCAGTGGCACGCTTTTAGGGCTGTCGGGAATCGGGCTGAACGCCGAGTAATAGACCCGGCGCAGACGGAAGTTGCCATAGAGCGCCTGCGCGCTGTGCAGGATCGTGCTGTCGTCGGTGTCATCGGCACCGACGATCATCTGCGTGCTCTGTCCGGCCGGGGCGAATTTCGGTGCGCGGGGTTCGTTGAGCACCGTCTGCACGCCGGTATAGATGGTGTTCATCGCCTGCTTGATCGAGCCGATGTGTTTCTCCGGCGCCAGGGTTTGCAGGCTGGCATCGGTGGGTAATTCGATGTTGACGCTCAATCGGTCGGCGTAACGCCCGGCCTCTTCGATCAGAGCAGGGTCCGCATCCGGGATGGTCTTGAGATGAATGTAGCCACGGAACTCATGCTCTTCGCGCAACAGCTTCGCGACGCGCACCAGTTGCTCCATGGTGTAGTCCGCCGAGCGGATGATCCCCGAACTGAGGAACAACCCGCTGACGCAGTTGCGCCGGTAGAAATCCAGGGTCAGCGTCACCACTTCCTCTGGCGTGAAACGCGCACGCGGCACATCGCTGGAGCGGCGGTTGACGCAGTACTGGCAGTCGTAAAGACAGAAATTGGTCAGCAGAACCTTGAGCAACGACACGCAACGCCCGTCCGGCGTGTAGCTGTGACAGATGCCCATTCCATCGGTCGAACCCAGCCCGCTCTTGCCCTCGGAGCTGCGCTTGGGCGCGCCACTGCTGGCGCAGGAGGCGTCGTACTTGGCGGCGTCGGCGAGAATGCTGAGCTTGTCGATGATTTGCATGGCAGGGACTCGATACTGTTCGCATATACAGTATAGAGTCAGCCCACAGGCCACAAGCCGTAAAACGACCCTTCGTCAGTCAGGCTCGTTGCGCTCGGCTGCCAGCCGCCACGGTCGAGGATTTACGCACTGGGACAGGTTGAGTCGACTCGGGCCACGTCACCCCGAATCGCGCCGCCATTTCCTTGCGCCCCAACATCGTCAACGTCAGCGCCCGACTGTCCAGATCCTGCGTCACCCATTTGCGCTTCAACGCCGCCTGCAATAACGCCGCCCCGAGCGAACCGCCCAGATGCGGCCGGCGCATGCTCCAGTCCAGGCACGGGCAGGCAAAGCGGCGGCGCATCGTCGACAGATCCTTGACCTCAATGCCCAGCCCTTCAAAAAACGCCTCGCCACTTTCACTGAGGCGATAAACCTGCTCATCGGTTTCCACCAGCCAACCGCCCTCCAGCAACCGGTCATGCAACAACACCGCCAGCGTTCCGGCCATATGGTCGTAGCAAGTGCGAGCGAATTGCAGGCGATCCGGCGTGTGCGGCTTGAAGGTCGGCGCGGGGTTCTGGCCGATCACCATCAGCGCTTCCAGCGCCTGGGCCACGCGTTTGTCAGCGAGGCTGTAATAACGATGGCGGCCCTGCACGTGCAGGCGCACCAGCGCCAGATCCTTGAGCTTGGCCAGGTGCGCGCTGGCGGTCGAGGCGCTGACGTCGGCGAGGGTCGCCAGCTCCGTGGCGGTACGGGCGTGGCCGTCCATCAGCGAGCACAGCATTTTGGTCCGCGCCGGTTCCGCGATGGCGGCGGCCACTTGCGAGACGCCGATGTCTTGATGTTCTGCGTGCATATTTCGCTCCCGGACGAATCATCGCCCTCAAGGACTGGAGATAGTAGCAACACTTTCCCCATCGACAAGGTTGCGATCCATGGACCCGATCATCGCTGCGACTCACGCCGATCCCTATCCCTACTACGCCGAACTGCGCGCGGCGGGCGGGCTGAGCTTTCATCACGGACTGAAACTGTGGGTTGCCAGTAGCGCCCGCGCGGTCTGCGCGGTGTTGGCGCATCCGGATTGCCGGGTGCGTCCGGTGCAGGAACCGGTGCCCAAAGCCATCGCCGATGGCATGGCGGGCAAGGTGTTCGGCCAGTTGATGCGTATGAATGACGGCGAAGCTCAGCGTTGCCCACGTTCGGCCATCGAGCCGCCGTTGGGGTTGTTTGATCGGGAAGAAGTCAGCGCTCTGGTGTCCGCGCGGTTGATCACGGACGATGCCGACGGCCTCTATAAAGCCATGTTTCGCGGCCCGGTTTGCGTGGTCGCGGCGCTGCTCGGATTCACCCCGGCGCAGGCGCGGGTCATCAGTGAACTGACGGCGGATTTCGCGGCGTGCCTGTCGCCGCTGAGCAATGACCTGCAACTGACGGCGGCCCATCGGGCGGCGGAGCAATTACGCGGATACTTCATTGAGTTGCTGGCGGATCCGAACCCGTTTCTCGCCGACATTCGCCAGCGTTTTGTCGGCGATGAGGACGTGCTGCTCGCCAACCTGATCGGCCTCTGTTCGCAGACGTTCGAGGCTACCGCCGGGCTTATTGGTAATGCGTTGGTGGCTTTGCAGCGTCAGCCTGAGTTACGCGCGGCGTCAGTGGATTCGTTGCTGGCTGAAGTCCAGCGCTTCGACCCGTCGGTACAGAACACCCGCCGATTTGTGGCAAACAGCTGCGAAATCGACGGCGTTCGGCTGGAATCGGGCGACGTGATTCTGGTGTTGCTGGCCTCGGCCAATCGCGACCCGGCACTGAATGAAAACCCGGATCGCTTTATGCCGGATCGCTCGAACCGCCGCAGCTTCACGTTCGGCAGCGGTCGGCATCAATGTCCCGGACAGATGCTGGCAATGACGATCGCCAGCGCCACGCTCACCGAAATCCTCGCCCGCGACATTGATCCGGGAAGATTCACGTGGCACTACCGGCCTTCGCTGAATGGACGAATTCCGATGTTCAGCGAGGTGCAGATTTGAGCACCGCGGCAATCAAGGATCAGGTGGCCCATTCCAGGGATGCAGGCAACTGGAAACAGAGGTCTACTTCCAGTTTTGCGGCGGCCGACAGGTTGACCAGCGCATCCAGCGAGAACTTGTCGATTTTGCCGTTGAGTACGTCGTTGAGACGCGGCTGAGTGATGCCGAGACGCTTGGCCGCCTCTTTCTGCGGAAGCTCCCACGCACGAATCGTCTCGCAAAGCGTGCGCATCAGCTTGGCCCGCAGACGCATGTTGGCCGCTTCCTGCGGCGTGTCTTCCAGTGCATCCCAGATGCTTGAGAAACGCTGGGGTGGGTTTTGATGATCCTTCATGGTTTCACCTGTTCCTGGCATTTGAACGTGCCACGCAGGCTATATCGAAACCGATATAAATCAAGCTCGAAGTGGCTTATTAAATATTCGGTATCACAAAGAGGATGTTTACAAGCAAGCACGCTTCACAGGCCGGCGGCGACCTCTTATGTGAGCCATAAAGCCTGACAAATGAAGCATCATTTTGCCCGCATCCGGGAGGCTACATTGCCTTGCGCCTTTGCCTACAACTACGCCAGAATCCGCCGGCTTGTGCGGTTTTGAGGGCGTCGGTAACTTGGTTCGCGTCACTGAATGGTCAGTGATCGGGTTTAGTCGCTCGGTATTACCTTCAAACTGCATAACGCTCCAGACAGACAGGTTTTCAATACCTGCGCTTAATGGTAGCTGTGCGCAGGGCACCTTCGGGTGCACCGGTTTGGAAGGTTGCCGGTCGACTAACCTGCGTATAGCTGCCACCTTTTTCGTTTAGTCGCGAGGTGGTGTCGGCATCACTTTGGAAACCTTCGAAATGTTCAAAATCACACCGAATCCTCCCGAAACAGATGTCGAAACTGATTCAGACCCAACTTCGCCCTACGCCTCCACCGACTCAAAAAAACTCCACGAAGCCGCCGAGCGCGCCCTCGACCATTACCTGAAACCCACCGCCCCGAAACAACACTGCCCCGGCCGCATGTTCCTCGTCGCCCCCGACCTGGATCAACATGCCCTGCTGGCCCACGCCTGCGAATCGATGACTTCGGCCAGCGTGATGCTCAGCGACTTCGCCGCGCTGCTGGACCCGCCCTACCGCAGCACCGTGCTGGGCATCGCCCAAGTGGTGATGTGTGGCGAACTCGCGGTGAACCGGGCGCTGGACACTCTCGATGCCACGACCTGAGGAACACCCATGGAAAGCAAATCCGATGCACACATCGTCGCCGCCCTGATCTCCATCGGCCTCAACGAGAAAGACAGCCAATGGGCCCAAAAGGCCTGTCTGCTACTGCTCGAGAGCGAACGAAAATCCATCGTCAGCGCCGCACTCACCGCCCTCACCCAACTCGCCCGTGACCATGGCGAACTGGATCGCAACCGCCTGCTGCCGGCACTCACCAGCGTAAAACGGCGATTTCCAAGCCTGACCGGCACGGTTGCCGCGACGCTGGATGAGATGGCGATGGCTGCGTAACACCTAGGGCACAAGGCAAGAAAAAACCCGCTGCCTCCGTGAAGGGAGACAGCGGGTTTTGTTTGCAGATGCGATCAGCGCCGAAAGTCAGACAGGATAAACGGTGTATGACTCTCAAGTAACGGTCGACCTCTTCCAGCGAATGCAGTCCTTCACTGGATGAAACGACGGCCTCCTGTTCATTCTTGCGAGTCAGATTTTGGGAGCCAAGAAGTGAGCCTGACCTATAAAGACCCATCCATTAGCCACAATGAGGCAGTGAGGTTTCTTCAAAGCCCCTCAGACGAGGATGTTATCCAAGCTTTGATTTCTATTGGTCTCAATGAAGAAGACAGAATCTGGGCTCAGCAAACCTGCCTGAAGTATTTCGCCAGCAGCAATGAGTCGGTTGTCGCATCTGCCATTACCGCTTTGGGCCACATTGCTCGAAGGCACGGCGAGCTGGACAAAGACATTGCCTTCGCAGCGCTGGATGAAGTGAAGACAAGATTCCCTTCGCTAGAAGGCGTGATTTCAGACACGCTTGACGATATTGAGGCATTTACCTGATTTAAAGCCCTTGCAGAACGTTGTGATCAGGGTTTCACCTCATCACAACGGGCTTTATGTGCAAACGCGATCACCGCCGAAAGTCAGACAGAATGAAAGGCGTATACCCCCTCAAGTAAGTCTCGACCTCTTCCAGCGAAAGCAACCCGTCACGGGACGAAACAGTGGCTTCTTTGTCATCGTCGCGGGTCACTGTCACGGTGTAAGCGCCCTCCTTCTCCAGCAAAACGCCGGTGAACCTGACCTTCTGCCCGTCTTCCTCGGCGAAGGAAATTGCGGACAGTGGCTTTGACACCAGGGCCTGAGCCTTGCTGGCCAGAAAGGCTTTGCGCCGTGCAAGTACATCCTTCCCGACGAACCACAAAAAAACCATCGTGGCCGCCATGATTACCAGCTCGATGTTGTACATCGATCTCCGTCTTCCCGGGTGTTCGATAGTCAACCACGCAACGGTTTCGTAAATGATCTGTTCAACATCCATCGACCTGATCCTTGAGCCGTTCGAACAAGATGACCTCCGGTCATCAATCCTCCCGCGTCAACACTTCCAGCAACTCAATCTCGAACACCAGATTCGAATGCGGCGGAATCTTGCCCATTGTCCGCTCGCCATAACCCAGATGCGCCGGCACCAGCAGCTTGCGCTTGCCGCCCACCTGCATGCCCATGATCCCCTGATCCCAACCCTTGATAACCCGGCCCGTGCCGATCACGCACTGAAACGGCTTGCCCCGGCTCCAGGACGAATCGAATTCGGTGCCGTCTTCCAGCCAACCGGTGTATTGGGTGGTGATCAACGCGCCTTTGACGGCGGCTTTTCCGTCACCGGGCTGAAGATCGATTATCTGCAGTTCATCATTCATAACATTCGCTCTATTGTTCCGCTGGCCGCCGTTTTCCCAGAAATGCCGGCCATTGGCAACCGTTTGACCCAAGGTTGCCGCTGTTTCCGGCGTTGGCCGTGAATTAAGATAGCGACACGCCATCACTCCCGGATCGATACGCCATGCCAGCGACGCTTGAATGACTCAACTCTGGATCAGCTTCGCCATTGTCGTCGTGCTGATGGTCGTGATCGCCGTTCTGATCCGCCGAGTGCGCGAGCTTCGTCAGCAACTCGCCGAGTATCGCGAACTGCTCACTCGCGCGGCCGAGGGCCAGAACATCCGTCAGGATGGCGACGCCGACCGCTTCAAGCGCAGCCAGTATTTCGCCCGGATCGGCACATGGGACTGGGAAGTCGACACCGACCGGCTCTACTGGTCGGACGCAATCTTCGGCATGTTCGGGTTCAAGATCGGCGAAGTGACGCCTTCCTACGCTCTGTTCTGCTCCTGCGTACACCCCGAAGACCGCGCCAAGGTGCGCGCCGGGGAATTGCGCTGTCTTGAAACCGGCGAAAACCACGATGAGGAATACCGCGTGGTCTGGCCCGACGGCACGATTCGCTGGCTGCGGGAAACCGGCAATGTGGTACGCAACGATCACGACGCGGTGATCAAGATGATGGGCGTGGTGCGCGACATCACCGAAGAAAAGGCCTCGGCCAGCTACCTCCAGCACCTGGCCCACTTCGACCCGTTGACCGGCCTGCCCAATCGGCTGGTGCTGGAAGAACGGTTATCGGAAGCACTGGAACATGCGCGGGTGACCGAAACGCGGGTGGCACTGGTGTTTATCGATCTCAACGGTTTCAAAGCGATCAACGACCGCTACGGCCACGCCGCCGGCGACCGCGTTCTGATCACCACCGCCACACGCCTGAAACGCATCTTGCGGGTCAGCGACACCGTCGCGCGGATCGGCGGCGACGAATTCGTGGTCATCCTGCAAGGCCTCGCCCCCGGCCTGAACCTGCAGGACGAAGCCCGCAGCATCTGCCAGAAAATCTTCATCGAACTGTCCCCGCCGATCCCCATCGGCAACGAACAACGCCACATCGGCACCAGCCTCGGCGTAGCCGTATTCCCCGACCATGCGCCGACCATGGATCGGTTGCTGCACATTGCGGATCTGGCGATGTACGAGGCTAAACGCAGCGGGAACAATCAGTATCGATTGGGCGGCGGGCAGACGCTGAGTCATGGCCGGACTGATTGAGCCCGACGCTATTTCTCCACCGGCTGAATCGCCACAATCGTCCCGTTGGTGATCATCACCATCACGTACTTGTCATTGATCTGCACCCACTGCGCCTGCGGCTCCGGTTGCTTGAGGCCTTTCTGTTTCCAGTTGGTCAGAGCTTTTTCGCTGCGCTGATAAATGTCCGGGGCGCGGTCGTTGACTTGCAGTTCGCGGCCGTCGACGGGGGAATGTTCGACGGTAGAGGTCGAGGTTTGCGCCGCTTGAACGAGGGGACTGATCCCGGCGATGCCGGCGACGAGGGCCAGGCTGGCGATTAGGGTCTTGTTGTTCATCGGTGAACCTCCTGAAATGTGTGATACCTGAACTCCGACTGCGGGGTTCTGGAATCATTCCTTGTATTTTTTGCCCGGACTGGCTGGGAGATTGTAGTCGCCGACCAGTCAGCCATCGCTGGCAAGCCAGCTCCCACAATAATTGTGGTGTTTACAGAATCGCTGAGCACACCACCAAAACTGTGGGAGCTGGCTTGCCAGCGATAGGGCCGGCACATTCAAAACTTGCACTGTCTGACACACCATGACTTGCATGCCAGCCCCCCCACAATAACCCCGATTAATCCGGCATACGCATCAATCCATGCCAACAATGCAATTAACAAATCGATCCCTGCGCGCCACTATCCGCCCCAATAAGAACCGTGCGCCGCCTCCCCGTCGCGCACGTCATAAAAGCGGTGGAGTATTTTTCGATGACAGCCTCAATCCCACACGGCGGCTCGCGGGCCGGCGCCATTTTCCGGGTGACCTCGGGTAACTTCCTCGAACAGTTCGACTTCTTTCTGTTCGGTTTCTACGCCACGCAGATCGCGGCGGTGTTCTTTCCGGCGAGCAGTGAGTTCGCGTCCCTGATGATGACCTTTGCGGTGTTCGGCGCAGGCTTTTTGATGCGTCCACTGGGGGCAATCGTGCTCGGCGCGTACATCGATGACGTGGGTCGGCGCAAAGGTTTGATCGTCACCCTGTCGATCATGGCCAGCGGCACGATCTTGATTGTGCTGGTGCCCGGATACGAAACCATCGGCCTGTTCGCCCCGGCGCTGGTGTTGATCGGGCGGCTGCTGCAAGGCTTCTCCGCCGGTGCCGAACTGGGCGGGGTTTCGGTGTATCTCTCGGAGATCGCCACGCCCGGACGCAAAGGCTTTTTCACAGCCTGGCAGTCGGCCAGTCAGCAGGTGGCCATCGTCGTCGCCGCTGCGCTCGGTTACGGTTTGAACCAGTGGATGGCGCCGGAAGCCGTCGCGGATTGGGGCTGGCGGATTCCGTTTTTCGTCGGCTGCATGATCGTGCCGTTCATCTTCATCTTGCGCCGCAATCTGGCGGAAACCGAAGAGTTCGCCGCCCGCAAACATCGCCCAAGCATGAAAGAAGTGTTCCGCACCCTCGGCCAGAACTGGGGCGTGGTGCTCGGCGGGATGCTGATGGTTGCCCTGACCACCACCGCGTTTTACCTGATCACCGTGTACGCGCCGACCTTCGGCAAAACCGTGCTGCACCTGAGCACATCGGATGCGTTGCTGGTGACGCTGCTGGTGGGCGTTTCCAACTTCTTCTGGTTGCCGATTGGTGGCGCGTTGTCCGACCGCATCGGCCGCCGTCCGGTGCTGATCGCCATGTCGCTGCTGGCCCTGGCAACCACGTATCCGGCGCTGTCGTATCTGGTGCAGGCGCCGAGCTTCAGCCACATGCTGCTGTCGCTGCTGTGGCTGTCGTTCATTTATGGCCTGTACAACGGCGCGATGATTCCGGCGCTGACCGAGATCATGCCGGTGGAAGTGCGGGTGGCGGGTTTCTCGCTGGCTTATAGCCTGGCGACGGCGGTATTCGGCGGCTTCACGCCGGCGATGTCGACCTTCCTGATCCAGTACACCGGCGACAAAGCCGCACCGGGTTACTGGATGAGCATCGGTGCACTGTGTGCGTTGTTCGCGACGCTGTATCTGTATCGCCGGGCCGGCGGTCGTCTGCAACCTGTTACTGCCTGAGAACACCACCATGAAAAAACTGTTTACCGTTACCGCCCTGCTCGCCGGTCTTGCGTTCAACGTTGCGGCTCAGGCCGAAGAACTGCGGGTCATGACCTCGGGCGGTTTCACCGCCGCCTACAAGATCCTCGGGCCGAAATTCGCCACCGCCACCGGGAACACGCTGGACACCCAACTCGGTCCGTCGATGGGCAAGGCGCCGGAGGCAATCCCCAATCGCCTCGCCCGTGGTGAAAAGGCCGACGTGGTGATCATGGTCGGCTATGCCCTCGATGATCTGATCAAGCAAGGCAAGGTCGACCCGGCTTCGCGGGTGGAACTGGCGGACTCGCGAATCGGCCTGGTGGTGCGCGAAGGCGCGCCGAAACCGGACATCAGCAACGTCGACGCGCTGAAGAAAACCCTGCTCGATGCCCAGTCGGTGGCCTACTCCGACAGCGCCAGCGGCGTGTACATCGAGCAGCAATTGTTCAAGAAACTGGGGATCGAAGATCAGCTGAAACCGAAGGCGAAGATGATCCCGAAAATCCCGGTGGGCTCAGTGGTCGCGACCGGCGATTATCAACTGGGCTTCCAGCAGGTCAGCGAATTGCTGCCGGTGCCGGGGGTGAGTTTTGTGGCGAAGATTCCGGAGTCGGTGCAGTCGGTCACGCGGTTTGCAGCGGGGATTCCGGTGGGTGCGCAGCATCCAGAAGAAGCGAAAGCCTTGCTCGCTTATCTGGCCGCACCTGCCGCCCAGCCTGACGTGCAGGCCACCGGGCTGGATTCGGTCAAGCGCTGACCGTCGGCGGCTGGACTTTCATTTCCACCACCAGCCGCTCAAGTTCCAGTGCCGCCGGGGTCAGCGTACGACCCCGGCGTTTGATGATGCCGACGCTGCGCATCACTTGCGGGTCGGTCAGCGGCACCCGCGTCAGGATCGGATGATCCGCCGCCGGCATCGCCATCAGCGGCACCGCTGCCACACCCAATCCCGCTTCCACCAGACCGATCATGGTCGTCACATGCCGCGTCTCGCAAATGCCCGGGCGCTGCGGCACCACGTTGGCCAAAGCCTGATCCAGCAGAAACCGGTTGCCCGAAGTCTTGTCCAGCGAGATGTAATCCTGCCGGTAGAACTCGTCCCAGGTCACGCTGCTGCGCCCCGCCAGCGGATGATCGCGGCGACAGGCGACCACGTAGCTTTCCTGCACCAGCGGCTCGAAATCCACACCCGCCTCCTGGGTGCCCATGAAACTCAAACCGAAATCCGCCTCGCCGTTGACCACCGCGCCCAGCACGTCGTGGGCGCTGGAGTCGAGGACTTTGACTTTGATTCGCGGGAACTGCCGGTGATAACGGGCGACCACGCTCGGCATGAAGTAGTACGCCGCCGAAGGCACGCAGGCGACCGTGACATGGCCGAGCCGGTTCGAGGCGACTTCGCTGATGCCCAGCAATGCCACGTCCAGATCGTCCAGCAAACGTTCCACGCTGGGCATGAAACCGCGGCCGGCCTGGGTCAGGCTCACCTTGCGCGTGGTACGTTCGAACAGCTTCACGCCGAGGGCGTCTTCAAGCTTTTCGATGCGCCGGCTCAGGGCCGGTTGCGACAGGCGCACGGTGTCGGCGGCCTTGCGAAAACTGCCCTGCTCGACCACCGCGCGAAAGGCTTGCAGGTCGTTGAGGTCGAAGTTGATGGCCATGGAAGACTCGCAAGGAATTGATTCGCTGAGGCTATAAATGTAACCAATTGATGCAAATTATTACAGAAGCACATCTGCTCAAGCCTGTGCTGCCCTAGAGTGTTCACATAGCCTGAGATCGCCCGAGCCCCTTGTGGGAGCGAGCTTGCTCGCGAAAGCGGTGTGTCATTCAGCAGACAGGCCGTCTGACACGCCCTTTTCGCGAGCAAGCTCGCTCCCACAGTTGGATCGTCAGTGGATCTTGAATCGTTGCAACCTTTATCCTTGTCGCCCCCCGCCGTACCGCGTTACTGGAGTCCGCTCATGCCCCATGAAGGCAATCTGTTACAGGCCGCCGTCGTCTTTCTCTTCGCCGCCGTGCTTACCGTCCCCCTGGCCAAGCGCCTGCAACTGGGCGCGGTGCTCGGTTATCTGTTTGCCGGGGTGATCATCGGCCCGTCGGTGCTGGGCCTGATCGGCAATCCGCAAAGCGTCAGTCACATTTCGGAACTGGGCGTGGTGCTGCTGTTGTTCATCATCGGTCTCGAGCTGTCGCCGCGACGCTTGTGGGTGATGCGCAAATCGGTGTTCGGCGTCGGTCTGGCGCAGGTGCTGCTGACCGGTTCGGTGATCGGTGTGCTGGCGCTCTCGGTGTTCGGCCAGCCGCTGAACAGCGCGATTGTCTTGGGCCTGGGCCTGGCGCTGTCGTCCACCGCGTTCGGCCTGCAAAGTCTGGCGGAACGCAAAGAACTGACCAGCCCCCATGGTCGCCTGGCGTTTGCGATTCTGCTGTTTCAGGACATCGCGGCGATCCCGTTGATCGCCCTGGTGCCGATGCTCGCGGGGGTCGATCACCACACCAGCACCGCCGACGATGTGCGCCACAGTTTGCAGGTGCTCGGCGGCATCGCGGTGGTGGTGATCGGCGGACGTTATCTGTTGCGTCCGGTGTTCCGCGTGGTGGCGAAAACCGGTCTGCCGGAGGTCTCTACCGCCACCGCGTTGCTGGTGGTGATCGGCACCGCGTGGCTGATGGACATGGTCGGCGTGTCGATGGCGCTGGGCGCGTTTCTCGCCGGCCTGCTGCTGGCGGATTCGGAATATCGCCATGAGCTGGAAGCGCAGATCGAACCGTTCAAGGGCCTGCTGCTCGGGCTGTTTTTCATCAGCGTCGGCATGGGCGCCAATCTCAGTCTGCTGCTCAGCGCGCCGATCACGGTGCTGGGGCTGACGCTGTTGTTGATCGCCCTGAAGTTGCCGTTGCTGTTTGTGGTCGGACGCCTGGCGGGTGGATTGAGCAAGGTCAGCGCGATTCGCCTCGGCATCGTGCTGGCGGCGGGTGGTGAGTTTGCGTTTGTGGTGTTCAAGATCGGTCGCGATCAAGGCCTGTTTGAACCGCGTCTGTATGACCTGCTGGTGCTGACCATCACCCTGTCGATGGCCGTCACGCCGTTGTTGCTGCTGATCTGCGCACGGTTGGTCAGCCCGAAGGTGCAGCCGGTGGAAGTGCCGGAGAAATTCCGCCAGATCGAGACCGAAACTCCACGGGTGGTGATTGCCGGCATGGGCCGGATGGGTCAGATCGTGGCGCGGATTCTGCGGGCGCAGAACATCAAGTTCGTGGCGCTGGATACTTCGGTGGAAACCATCGAGTTGTCCCGCAGTTTCGGTGGTGTGCCGGTGTTCTACGGTGACCCGATGCGACCGGAAATCCTCAGCGCGGCCAAGGTCGGGGAAGCGGAGTATTTCGTGATTGCCACGGATGATCCGGAAACCAACATCAAGACCGCCGAGATCGTGCGCAAGCTCTACCCGCACATGAAGATCATCGCCCGGGCGCGTAACCGGCAGCATGTGCATCGGTTGGTGGATGTGGGGGCCGAGCCGATCCGGGAAACGTACTATTCCAGTCTGGAAATGAGCCGCCGCACGCTGGTTGGCCTCGGCTTGACCCAGGCCCAGGCCGATGCGCGGATCAAGCGCTTCAAGCACCACGACGAACAAGTGCTCGAGGCTCAACACGCGGTGTACGACGACGCGGCCAAAGTGCTGCAGACCGCGCAGGAAGCGCGGGCGGAACTGGCCCGGTTGTTCGAGTCGGATCAACTGGAAGAACAGTCCAGCACGTCCTGACGTTTGCAGAGTTCCAAATGTGGGAGCGAGCTTGCTCCCACAGGGAACTGTGGTCAGGCCATCTCTAGTTCGAGTTTCGTCTCAACGGGCGCCACTGCAAACCGGTCCGCCAGAAACGGCGTGATGTCCAGCGGCAGCGGTTCATCGTTGACCAGTTTGTCCAGCAACACCCCGGTGATCGCCGATGTCAGCACCCCGGTGCGGAAATGCCCGCAGGCGTTCAGGTAACCCTCCACTCCGGCCATCGGCCCGAGAATCGGCAACTCATCCGGCGAGCCCGGCCGCAACCCGGCCCAGGTGCGCTTGAGGTTGATGTCCGCCAGTTCCGGCAGACAACGCACCGCGCCCTGCACCAGCCCGGCGATTTCCGGCCAGGTGGTGGTGACGTCGAAGCCCTTGTCCTCGGTGGTGCTGCCGATCAGGATCTCGCCGTTGTCCTTCTGCGCCATATAGCAGTCGCTGGTGGTCAGGCAACCGTTGAGGATTTTCGGCAGGCGTTCGGTCAGCAGGATCTGGCCTTTCACCGGCTTCACTGGAATACGAATTCCCGTGGCCCACTCGCTGAGATCTGCCGCCCACGCACCGGCAGCGTTGATCAGGGTCTTGCAGTGAAACACCCCGGCTTCAGCCGTTTGTACACCGGTCACCCGCGTGCCGTGATGCAGCACACCGGTGATGTTGGTGTTGACGAACAGGTCAACACCATTCTGCCGAGCGCCTTCGGTGTAGGCATCGGCGAGGCGGAACGGGCTGACCTGATGGTCGCAAAGAAACTCCAGCGCCCCGCGCGCTTCATGGCTGACGCTCGGCTCGGACTCGCGCAATGCAGCCTGATCGAGCCAGCGCACCTGATCGGCCAGGTGCGGGATGCAGCCGACAATGTGTTCGGCGTACAACCGGTCTTCATCGTCATAGATCACGAATTTGAGCCCGGTCTTCTCGAACTTGAAATCCATCCCGTGGTTGTCTTTCAGCTCACGGTGCAGCGCCGGGTACAGCGCGTTGGACTGCAAGGCGAAATCGAAGAACGACGGCGGCAGGATGTGCGGCGTGCTGGCATCCACCGCCACCGCCGCGCCCTGGGTTTCGCGCTTGCGGTTAGCCGACATCATGCGGAAGAAAATCACCCCGCAACCCAGCCCCACCGACTCGCCGATGGCCCACAGGCCGCCAGCCGAGGCGCGGGTCGCGTTGCCCGGACGCTTGGCGTCGATCAGCGCGACCTTGAGGCCTTTGCGCTTGGACAATTGATAGGCGATGGACGCGCCAATCACACCGCCGCCGGCGATGACCACGTCATAGAACTTACTCATGGGAAACGGCCTCCGTGCCGAGGGACTGGAACGCGGAAAAGGGAATCGGATCAATCGGGAAACGCGGCCGCAGCCAGCCGACATCCTTGCGCCCGGTAGCCTGACGCAAGCGGTCGCTGCAATAACCGACACACATCCGCCCCTGACAGTCGCCCATGCTCACGCGGGTGCGCATTTTCAGGCTCGCGATGTCCTGCACGCCCTGCTCCAGCGCCCGGTCGATGTCGGCACGGGTCGCGTGTTCGCAGCGGCAGATCACCGTATCGGCGGCCGGCAATGCGGTCTGCCCGACCCCGCGTTCGGTGTAGCGGTCCACCGCCGCGCGGAAACGCACGATGGCTTTTAGTTTGCTCATGTAGCGGTCGCGGCGGACTCGTGCCAGTTCCTCTTCCAGCACACCGCGTTGCAGCAGGATCGAGGTGGCGGCGATCTTGCCGGCCAGCATCGCTGCTTCACCGCCGCGAATCCCGCCCATGTCACCGGCCAGATGCACGTGGGGTTCGCTGCTTTGCTGCCAGATGTTGGCGTTGGCGCGCAGGTAACCGTCGTCGCTGAAGCCGTGATCCAGACCCATCTGCTGACTCAACTGGGTACGCGGAATGAAGCCGTAGCCGACCGCAAGCGTCTTCGCCTCGAAGCGTTCGACGCGGCTCATGTCCGGCTCCCACGTCGCCGAGTACGGCGCCACGCTGACGCTTTTCAGTTCACCTTCGCCGTGCGCTTCGACCACGCCCCAGCCGTAGTGCATCGGGATGCCGTGCAGTTTGAGATAGGCGAGCATGCTCAAACCATCGAGAAACAGTTGCGGCTTGTTCAGCAGCGCCAGACTTTCCCTGGCGATCTTGCCGAACGCGCAGGCCTCGTAGACCCCCGCCACGCTCACGCCCGACGCATGCAACTGGGTCGCCACCAGCGGCAACAACGGCCCGGTGCCGGCGATCACCACCGGCCCCTGCGGTTTGACCACGCCGCTCTTGATCTGCAATTGCAGGCCGCCGAGCATGATCACGCCGGGAAAGGTCCAGCCGGGAAACGGCACGCTGCGTTCGTGGCAACCGGCGGCCAGCAGCAACTGCGGGTATTCGATTTCGTGCAGACGCTCGTCGCCGTCCAGCACCAACAGCGAGCGCGCACCTTCGGCGCCGACCACGCGGTGGTTGAGACGCACGTCAATCAGCCCGGACTGCTCCTGGAAATCACCGTGCAGTTTGCCCAGGGCCTCGGAATAGCGCGGCCCCAGGTAATCCAGCTGCACACCGTCACGCAGCGGCCCGCGATAGACCACGCCGCCAAGGCGCGACGCCTCTTCAAGCAAGGTGCAGCGCACCCCGTGCAGGGCCAGTTCGATGGCCGCCGCCATTCCCGCCGGGCCACCGCCGACGATCACCGGATGCAGGCTCATACCCCCTCCTGCCCGTGAATACGGTTGGCCTGGGTTTCGATCAGCATGCCCTCGCGCACCACGGTCTGGCAGGCGCGGCGCTTGTGCCGGCCGTTGATTTTCACCAGGCAGCACTGGCACACGCCCATGCCGCAATAGGCACCGCTGATCTGGTTGTGATCGTTGCGCGCGACCTGGCGTACGCCGAGGGACTGAATGACGCTGAGCACGGTTTCGCCGATGGCGGCGCTGACCGGCTGGCCGTTGATGTGGACAGTCATATCCGCCTGCGCCAAAGGCTGGATATCGAAGGTTCTTTCTAGGCAGTTCATTGCGATGATCGTCCGTGAAAATTCAGGTGAGTTGTTATGTCAGCCCCCTGCTGCACTACACCTGGCGTCCCGTTTAATTCTTCAATACGAGCGGGTTTGCGTGGTACTCCGTCAGCGCAACAGGTTGCGCACGACACAACTGTAGTCGAAGTCGCGACAAGGGCCTGGAACATTTAAGTTAGGAGATATCGCCACTGGAAATATTGATCCAGGCCAGTGAAACGGCGACGCGCTCGTGAGTCTGTCTGGTGAAAAACGCAAAAAGCCGCTTCAACCCGAAGGTGGAAGCGGCCAAGGCATATGCCTCAAGGAATCAGTGCACGAACAGGGCGATCAGGATGATGATCGGGATTGGAACGCCGAGGAAAAACAGCAGTAGTGAGCGCATGGTGATTCTCCTTGATTAACGGACTGGCGGCAGCGTGGTCGTGGTGTAGGTTTCGACTTCGACGTACTCGACTGCATCCCGGCGGCGACCGCCGAAGGTGGCCGAAAGGCTGGCGAAGAACGCACCGGCCAGCAGCGCGATGAACATCCACAGCGTGGTCCAGGCAGCGACTTTGGCAGCGGTGTCGGCGGCTTGTTGCGCTTTAACCTTGGCGTCGGCGATTGCCTTCTGGGTGCGGGCGTAGATTTCATCGACCCGACGTTCGGCGTCGGCCTGGGTCAGGTTGGTACGCTGCGCGACCAGTTGGGCGAGGTAGGTACGGTCTTCGGCGCTGAGCTGACCGTTGGCCAGGCTCTGGGCGAAGATCCGGGTCACGGTGCCACGGGCGGCGTCATCGCTGACGGCAGCAGGACGATCGTCGCGGAACAGACTGTCGACGAAGTAGCCGTACTGATCGCTGTCAGTGTTGGCCGCTGCGGTGCCGGCTGCTTGTGTCATCGCACTGGCTGCGCCACCGGCAACGCTTGCACCGGCCTGCACGCCACCGCTGACGATGCTGCTGACCGAACCGACCACCAGCGTCGCGGTGACCAATGTCGCCACACACCAGGCGAGGAAGCCATGGGCGGTGTCGCGGAAATACACCTCGTCACCGTGCATGTTGGCCCATTTGACCCGCAGGCGACCGGCGATGTAGCCACCGAGTCCCGAAGCGATGATTTGCGTGGCGGCCAGCCAGATGATCGTTGAAATGCCCAGGCCCTTGGCGCTGACGCCCTCCCCGGCCCACGGTGAAACAGCGGAAAAGCCCAGACCGAAACCCAACAGCACCAGAATCAGCGACAGTGCCGCCGCAGCGGCAGCCCCTGCGAAGATCGCGCCCCAGGACACGCCCGAGACGTTGCTCGACTCTCCTTCGTAGGCAGGATAAAACCCATCAGAGGATCTATTCATTGTTGTAGTGCTCCAGGCATGAAAAATGGTGTTACAACTCGTCATCAGAGGAATTGCAGTGACCGTGCCAGTCGCCAACATTAAATAAATCGTTTGGATTCAATCAGTTAAAAAGTCTGAACTTCCAAGGACCATGCAATTTGCAACAACGGGTCGATAGCAGCGGGTTTTATGCATTGGCACAAAAGCCCGGCCGTAGCGTTTGTATCCGCTACAACATGAAAGTTAATTTAAAGCGTCAACGCAAAATCTTGGCAAAATGCTGCCATTGCGTTTGAACAGACCAGCAGGCCCACCATGACTCGCATCCTGACCATCGAAGACGACGCCGTGACCGCCCGGGAAATTGTCGCCGAACTGAGCAGCCACGGCCTCGACGTGGACTGGGTCGACAACGGCCGTGAAGGCCTGGACCGCGCCGTCAGCGGTAACTACGACCTGATCACCCTCGACCGCATGCTGCCGGAACTCGATGGCCTGGCCATCGTCACCACTCTGCGCACCATGGGCGTGGCGACGCCGATCCTGATGATCAGCGCCCTCTCCGACGTCGACGAGCGCGTGCGTGGCTTGCGCGCCGGCGGCGATGACTACCTGACCAAACCGTTTGCTACCGACGAAATGGCCGCGCGAGTCGAAGTGTTGCTGCGTCGGCAGAACAGCAACGGCGCCCAGCCGACCACGTTGCAGGTGGCGGATCTGCAACTCGATCTGATCAGCCACGAAGCCCGCCGCGCCGAGCAAGTGCTGACGCTGCTGCCGACCGAGTACAAATTGCTGGAATTCCTGATGCGCAACAGCGGCCAGATCCTGTCGCGGATGATGATTTTCGAAGAGGTCTGGGGCTATCACTTCGACCCCGGCACCAACCTGATCGACGTGCACATCGGCCGCCTGCGCAAGAAGATCGACCCGCCGGGCAACGTCCCGCTGATCCGCACGGTGCGAGGCTCGGGTTATGTCATTGCCGAACCCGTCTGACGGTTGGCGTTCTTCCAGCAGCCGGCTGCTGGCGCTCTACAGTTCGTTGTTCGTGGCCTGGAGCGCGATCCTCATGGGGGTCATGTACTTCGAGGTTTCCGGTTACCTCGACAACCTGGCCAAGCACTCGCTGATGCAACGCCAGCACCTGTTTTCGCATTTTCGCGGCGACCAGCTGGAAGACGCGCTCGCCGCCAGCATGACCTTCGACATTCGCGGCATCGACGCCTACGGCCTGTTTGACGCCCAGCACCGTTACCTCGGCGGCGCGTTGCAGAAGATCCCGGATGGCCTGCCGCTCGATGGCAAAATCCACATGCTCAGCGAATGCGCCGACTCCGACGACCCGACCCTGCCCAACGACAGTTGCGACGCGGTAGCCACACCGACCCGTGATGGCCGCTGGCTGGTGTTGCTGCGGGACAACGGCTCGCTGTTCGCGGTGACCAGGATCATTCTGCATGCGTTGCTCTGGGGCGTGTCGCTGACGATTGTGCCCGGGATCATCGGCTGGCATTTGCTGCGTCGGCGACCGCTGCGGCGGATCCGGGCGATCCAGGCCAGCGCCCAGTCGATTGTCGCCGGCGACCTGACCCACCGTTTGCCGCTGTCCAATCGCCGCGACGAGCTGGACATGCTCGCCGCCATCGTCAACGCCATGCTCGATCGCATCGAGCGCTTGATGAACGAAGTCAAAGGCGTGTGCGACAACATCGCCCATGACCTGCGCACCCCGCTGACCCGTTTGCGCGCGCAGTTGTATCGCATGCAGCAGCAGGCCGGCGAAGGTTCGCCGGAGGCGGCGCAACTGGATCTGGTGCTGGCCGAGGCCGATACGCTGATGGCGCGGTTTCGCGGTTTGCTGCGAATTTCCGAGCTGGAAGATCGTCAGCGTCGCTCGGGGTTTGTCGAACTCGATGCGGTGTTGTTGTTGCAGGAACTGCACGAGTTTTATCTGCCGCTGGCTGAAGACGACGAGCTGCGTTTCGAGCTGAACATGCCGGAAACCCTGCCGATGCTGAACGGTGACCGGGCGTTGCTGTTTGAAGCGCTGGCGAACCTGTTGAGCAATTCGATCAAGTTCACCCCGGCCGGTGGCACAGTGGTGTTGCGCGGGGTCAATGATGCGGGGCATACGCGGATCGAAGTGCATGACTCCGGTCCCGGCATTCCCGAATCCGAGCGGGAGGCGGTATTCCAGCGTTTCTATCGTGCCGAGGGCGGACAACTGCAGAATGGCTTTGGCCTGGGGCTTTCGATCGTCGCGGCGATCGTCAACCTGCACGGGTTCAGCCTTGAGGTGGGACGCAGTGAGCTGGGTGGGGCGAAGCTGGTGCTGGATTGTCGGCAGAGCCTGATTTCACAGTCGTGAAGAGATCGTTCCCACGCTCCGCGTGGGAATGCAGCCCGGGACGCTCCGCGTCCCTTCCAGAGCTGGAACGCGGAGCGTCCCTTGAGGCATTCCCACGCAGAGCGTGGGAACGATCATCGACTTAAACGGGATAGTTCGCGCGCAGTGCGTCGAGCCCGCCCTGATAGATGCCGCTGAACAGCGCCACCACTTCCTCATCGCTCACGCCCTTGGCCGTGAAACGTCCCGACCACGTCACCTTCGCGCCCTGCCCCTGGGCTTCGACGCGAATCGTCGCCAGATAATCGGTGGCCGGAAACGGCGCCTGCAGAATCGAATAACTGTAGGTTTTGCCCGCGTTATCGAACGTTTCCAGACGCTCGACCACCACGCCACCGTCAGCGGTTTGCAGGGTGCGCACACGCCCGCCTTCGCTCAGCTCGCTGTTGGGAATGAAGGGCAGCCAGTCCGGCAGGGTGTTGAAGCCGCCAATCAATTGCCAGACCTGTTCGGCCGAAGCCGGGATGTCGATCGTTGCTGATGCAGTTGCCATAAATAAAAAGTCTCTCTCGATAAATTCAGATAGTCAGGCTGTCGACCACGCCGCCGTCGACCCGCAAAGCGGCGCCGGTGGTGGCCGAGGACAGCGGTGAAGCGATGTAAGTGACCAGATGCGCGACTTCTTCGACATCCGCCACGCGCTGGATGATCGAGCTCGGACGGGCCCGGCGCACAAACGCGTCAGCTTCGTCACGCAGGCTGCGGCCAGACTCGGCGGCAGCATCCTTGAGCATTTCCTCGACGCCGTCGGTGAAGGTCGGCCCGGGCAGGATCGCGTTGACCGTAACCCCGGTGCCCGACAGGCGCTTGGCCAAGCCATGGGACACCGCGAGGTTGGCGCTTTTGGTCACGCCGTAGTTGATCATGTCGGCCGGGGTGGCCACGCCGGATTCCGAAGACAGGAAGATCACCCGGCCCCAGCCCTGCTCGACCATCGCCGGCACGTAATGCCGCGACAGGCGCACGCCAGAGATCACGTTGATTTCATAGAAGCGCGTCCACTCATCGTCCGGCGCGTCAAAGAAATCCACGGCGTTGTAGATCCCGAGGTTGTTCACCAGGATGTCGGCTTTCGGTTCGGCGGCGAACAGTTTCTGCGCGCCTTCGGCCGTGCCCAGATCCGCCGTCAGACCGCGCAGTTGCGCGCCCGGCACCTTGTCCCGAATGCTCGCCAGCGCCTGTTCGACCTTGGCCGAATCGCGACCGATCACCACCACCGTGGCGCCCGCCTCGGCCAGCGACTGGCTGATGCCCAAACCGATGCCCGCCGTGCTGCCGCTGACAATCGCCAGTTTTCCGCTCAGATCGATCTTCATGCTTTCACCTCGTCGATGGGTAATGGTGCACGTTCGGACACCAGTTTCGCTTCACGCATGGCCTGCCAGAAACCGGCCGGAATGACCGCCGACAGCGCCGCCACATCTTCAGCGATGCGCCCCGGTTTGCTCGCACCGGGAATCACGGCCGCCACGGCCGGATTGGCCAGCGAGAATTGTAGTGCAGCCGCTTTGACATCGACGCCGTGGGCAGCGGCGATGCGTTTGATCTGCTCGACCCTTGCAACGATTTCAGGACTGGCCTTCTGGTATTCGAAGTGCGCGCCACCGGCCAGGATCCCCGAGCTGTAGGGGCCACCGACAACGATTTCAACGTCCTGCGCCCTCGCCGAATCCATCAAGCGCTGCAAGGCGCGGTCGTGATCGAGCAAGGTGTAGCGGCCGGCCAACAGAAAGCCGTCAGGCTGCGCCTCGGTCAGGTCCAGCGTCAACTCGCACGGCTCGACCTTGTTCACGCCCAGGCCCCAGCCCTTGATCACGCCTTCTTCACGCAGACGCGTCAGGACTTTGAAGGCGCCGGTGCGGGCCTGATTGAAATACTCGAGCCATTGGTCACCGTAGAAGTCCTGAGCGATGTCGTGCACCCAGACGATATCGAGGCGGTCGGTTTTCAGACGCTTGAGGCTGTCTTCGATCGAACGCAGCGTGGCGTCGGCGCTGTAGTCGTTGACGATCTTGTTAGGGCGACCGTGTTCGAACACCCCGCTTTTCTCGCCCAGATCCCGGGCGGCGGCGTCTTCGACTTCATCGAGAATCACCCGGCCGACTTTGGTGCTGAGCACATAGTCGTCACGCTTGTAGCGGGACAGTGCTTCGCCGAGGCGGATTTCCGAGAGGCCCGAGCCGTAGAACGGCGCGGTGTCGAAGTAACGCACGCCGGCCTCCCATGCCGCATGCACGGTGGCCTGGGCTTCTTCTTCAGGAATGGCGCGGAACATGTTGCCCAGCGGCGCGGTGCCGAAGCCGAGTTGGCCGGGGAGTTTGTCTTTCAAGCTCATGATGCTGTCCTCGTAAGTCGTGGTCGGTGTTGACCGTTGAGCAGATCCTAGATTGCGCCACTCAGACCGTCCAAGACATAATCCGCAGCACTTGAGTCCCTGAAGGTCTGACATGATCGACATCCGCCAATTGCGCTACTTCGTCGCCGTCGCCGAGGAAGAACACGTCGGCCGCGCCGCCGAGCGCCTGCACATTTCCCAGTCGCCCCTGAGCCGGCAGATCGCCCAGCTCGAAGAACGGCTGGGCCTGACCCTGTTCGAGCGCAGCCAGCAGCGCATCCGCCTGACCCGCGACGGCCAGACCTTTCTCGCCGAAACCCGCGCCCTGCTGACCCACGCCAACCGCCTGGAATCCCTCGGCAAACGCCTGGGCCGCGGCGAAGAAGGCGGTCTGTGCATCGGCTACATCGAAAACGCCATGCACGCCGGGGTCTTGCCCAATGCCTTGCGCGTGCTGCGGGCGGATCGGCCGAACGTGCATGTCGCGCTGTACAACCTGAGTTCCGCCGAACAACTGGAAGGCCTGCGTCAGCGTAGTCTTGATATCGCGCTGGTCAGTGAACCGCCGACGATCGACGATCCTGACCTGCTGGGCTTTCAGGTGCTGGACGACCCGATGCTGCTGGCGCTGCCCGAACAACATCCCCTGAACCAACTGGAATCGCTGACCCCGGCGGATCTGGCCGATCAGGAATGGATCGGCGTGCAGCCACGCCAAGGCGCTGATGATGAGTTCGTCAGCGCCTGTATCCGCGCAGGCTTCACCCCGGATGTAAGGATGCAGGCCACCGAGCCGTTTACCGCATTGGGGCTGGTTGCCTCGGGGCTGGGGATCGCGATGATCCAGAAAGGTCTGAGCCATAACGCACCGCCGGGCGTGGTGCTGCGAGAAGTGCCGTGGCTGGCGTTCACCACCCCGTTGTGGGCGGCGTGGCACCGGATCAATCTGCGGCCGCTGGTGGAAACGTTTCGCAAGGTTTTGACCGGGGTCGATCCCGCCCAGTGACCCGACAGCACAAGACTTTGCTGCTTTACTGAGAAGACTCAAAAAACCAGCGAGCCTTCCGGCATGAACCGCAATGACCTGCGTCGCGTGGACATGAACCTGTTGGTGATTTTCGAAACCCTGATGTTCGAAAAGAACCTGACCCGCGCCGGGGAAAAACTGTTCCTCGGCCAGCCCGCCGTCAGTGCTTCACTGGCCAAACTGCGCGACCTGTTCGACGACCCGTTGCTGGTGCGCAACGGCCGCGTGCTGGAGCCGACCCAGCGGGCGCTGGCGATCCTCAAGGAATTGCAGCCGGCGATGGACACCATTTCCGGGGCGGTCAGCCGGGCCAAGGATTTCGACCCGCTGAGCAGCCGCGACGTGTTTCGCATCGGTCTGTCGGACGACGCCGAGTTCGGCCTGCTGCCGCCGCTGCTCAAGCAATTGCGCGAAGAAGCGCCGGACGTGGTGGTGGTGATCCGCCGGGTGAATTTCCTGCTGATGTCATCGATGCTGGCGTCCGGGGAGATTTCCGTCGGCGTCAGTTACACCACCGAACTGCCGGCCAATGCCAAACGCAAAAAACTGCGGGACCTGCGCTGCAAGATCCTGCGCGGCGACGATCGTCCCGGCGCACTGACCCTCGACGAATACTGCGAACGGCCCCATGCGCTGGTGTCGTTTTCCGGGGATCTGGGCGGTGCCATCGACAACGATCTGGCGCGGATCAACCGCGCACGTCGCGTGGTGCTGGCGGTGCCGCAATTCGCTCCGCTGCGAGCGATTCTGGCCGGCACCGACATGCTCGCCACCGTGCCGGACTTCGCGGCTTGCGCGCTGGTCGAGGGCAGTAGCGTGCTGCGTGCCGACGACCCGCCGTTCGACATCGTGCCTTCGGAACTGTCGATGGTCTGGAACGGGGTCAACGACAACGATCCGGCGGAGCGCTGGCTGCGCTCGCTGATTGCCCATCACATGTCGGCGCCTCTTCCACCAGCGGCGCACTGACTGGTTTGAACCCCGGATCGACCTCGCGCAGGTACACCGGCAGGTCGGTCATCGGCGGCATCTGCGGGATCTCGAAATACATCTGCACCACCCAGCCACGGTGGTAGTTGTTGTGGTTGATCACGTGCATCAGGATCGCCCCGGCATTCATGGTGCCGCCATCGCCGGAAACGAATTTGAAGTCGATCAAGCGGTTCAGCGAGGCTTCAGTCTGCTGCGCGCTCCAGGTGCGATACCAGCCGTCGACTTCCTGCTGGGCCTGGCGCAACTCGCCGAGGTCGGCGTGCACCAGATCATGGGACGTCGTGAAACCGTGCTCGCGCCCTTCGAGGTGCGCCTGCCAGATCCGGTCGACCACATAGATGTGGTTCAGCGTGCCGATCATGCTCTTGAAAACCGTCTTGCGCTCCCTCGTCGTCTCCCCCGCCGGCAGCGCTTGCAGGCTGTCGAACAGACGCTGATTGGCCCAGGTCTTGTAGTCCGTGAGCAGATGGGCCGTGGCCAGATTGATCATCGCAGGTCACCGTAGGCACGAAAAAGGGCTCAGCCTAGGATAGACCTCTCTCGCGGGAATGGCGGTGGTGCTGACTATTGGTCGAAGGGAAATACCTTCCGCTTTCACTCAAGCCCCCAACCGCGCCCACCCCGCCACCAGTTGCGCACTGATACTCACCCCACCACAAACTATGACTACCACATCATGCGCCCCTGCCAGCGCCGGATGGTCGAGGTACGCCACCGCCAGCGAAACCCCGCACGCCGGCTCCACCAATTGCCGCAGATCACCGGCATAACGCACCACGCCCATGATCGCGTCGTCATCGGACAGCACCAGACATTCATGATCGAACTCGCCGATATGCTCTACCGGCCACGCCGCCACCTGCGCGGCGCCGAGGGAGGTGGCGACGGTGTCGATCCGATTCAGGCGCACCGGATGGCCTGCCTGGACAGCGGCAGCGAACGAGGCGGCGCCTGTGGTTTCGCAGGTGATGATGCGGCAGTCGCGGCGGTCGTGGCGCAGCAGCCCGATGAGGATTCCTGCCAGCAAACCACCGCCGCCGACCGATGTGACCACGGTATCGACCTGTGGGCAGTCCTCGAGGATTTCGTCGACCATCGAGCTGTGCCCTTCCCACAGCACCGGGTGGTCGAAGGCCGGCACGTATTCGGTGTCCACCGCGCTGGCCAGTTCCCGCGCTCGCTGATTGGCTTCGTCCCAGACCTTGCCGTGGACGATGACCTCCGCGCCGGTGCGGCGAATACGTGCGCGAGTTGCTTCAGGGGTGGTGTGCGGCACCACGATGCAGGCTTGCAGGCCCAGGCTGTCCGCTGCCACCGCCGTGGCCAGCCCGGCATTGCCGCCGGACGGACACACAACCTTGCGCTTGCCCTGCGCCGCTGCCTGACTGCACAACAAGCCCATGCCACGCAGCTTGAACGAACCGCACGGTTGCAGGTTTTCCAGCTTCAGCCAGATGCGCCGGGAAGCGGTCGACAGGGTCGGATGGAGGATCAGCGGCGTGCGGATGTGCAGCATGGCGGACTCCCGAAGCGGCGGATCGGATGATCGGAACGTCTCTGCCTGAAGTTTAGTCGACGCCCCTGGCAGCGGTTAAACGCCGGGGATCGTGCCGGGATCTACACTGAACGGAACAGCCGTGAGGTGCCTATGAAAATGTCTGCGCAAATGACCGTGGTCGCAGTGCTCGCCACCCTCGCCTATCTGGGCCTGGCGATGTGGGGCATCGGTGGCGTGGCGGTGTTCTTTTCTCACGGCGCGTTGGTCGTGGTGGCGTTGGCCACGCTGGCCATGGTGGTGGCGTCGTTGTTTACGGAAGTGAACCTGAGCACCGGCGAACGCGAGGACCGGGCCAATCGCTGGGTGATTCCGGCGTTCGCCGTGATCGGACTGGTCAGTGCTTTTCTGCCGGCTTATTGCGATCGCATCGGCTTTTGGACCATCGGCCGCGAAGGCACCCGTTGGCTGGGTGCGCTGCTGTTTATCGTTGGTGGCGGATTGCGTTTGTGGCCGGTGTTCGTGCTCGGCCATCGGTTCAGCGGGTTGGTGGCGATCCAGCCGGGGCACCGGTTGGTCACTGATGGCATCTACCGGCATCTGCGCAACCCCAGTTACCTGGGGCTGGTGATCAATGCGATCGGCTGGGCGCTGGCGTTTCGCTCGGTGGTCGGCCTGTTGCTGGCGGCGCTGACGCTGATCCCGCTGATCGCCCGCATCCACTCCGAAGAGGCCCTGCTGCGCACGCAGTTCGGCGCCGAATACGACGCCTATTGCGCCCGCAGCTGGCGCTTGCTGCCCGGGGTTTATTGAGGTTGCAGGCGAAGTTGGCCGTCGCTTTCGATGATCAGCACAATGTCGCGATAACTGGAAATCGTCGCGTGTGCGGTTTCAAGCGGATGCTGGTGCGTCGTGGTGATGATCATCAACGGCGCACCGGCGGCTTCAGCGGCCTGAATGCCCACTGTGGCGTCTTCGAAAATCAGACAACTCGCCGGTTCCAGGCCCAGACGCTTGGCGGCCAGCCGATAACCCGCCGGATCAGGTTTGCCGGCGGTCACGTCCTCGGCGGTGATCATCACCGCCGGTTCAGGAATCCCCGCCGCCGCCATCCGCCGCAACGCCAGATCCCGTGGCGCCGAGGTCACCATGGCCCAGCGATCCGCCGGCAACGACTTGAGAAACGCCGCCGCGCCGGGGATCTCGACGATGCCTTCGACGTCTTCGATTTCCGCCTCGGTGATCAAAGCCGCTTGCGCCTCGGCGTCCACGCCCGGCAGGTTCAAGCGCGTGATGGTGTCGATGGCGCGCACACCGTGGATGGTCGGCAGGAACGTTTCGACATTCACCCCGTGGCGCACGGCCCAGGCGGACCAGATCCGCTCGGCGGCGGCGATGGAGTTGAGGACAGTGCCGTCCATGTCGAACAGGAACGCGCCGAACGCGCGGTTGAAAACAGCATCGTGAGCAGACAAAAGATCACTTCCTCGCAAGGGGCCGGGCAACGATGCCCGGCAATGTAGCACTTGCGGGAGGCATCAGTGCAAACGCGGGGCCCTGGATTTGAACGCACCGTCGACGCAATCAAGCAACTGACCGATGGCCCAGGGCTTCTTGATGAACGCCACCGGGTGCCGCACGCCGGAAGTTTCCGGCGTTTCATAACCGGACATGACCATCACCGGTTTTTCGGGCCAGCGATCACCGACCAGATTGGCCAGGTCTGCGCCGTTGAGCGTGCCGGGCATGGTGATGTCGGTCAGCAGCAGCGCCACTTCCGGCGCATGCTTTTCCAGATACAGCGAGGCCGCATCGGCGCTGGTCTGCGGCTCGACCTTGAAACCTTCCTCCTGAAGAATTTCGCACAAAAACTCCAGAATCAACGGATCGTCCTCGACTACCAGAATCAACCCGCCAGGAAGGTGCGCGCTCGACGTCGGAATTGGACACATGAACTGGCACTCCCTGAATTGCATGAACGATTTAGCGGCTTGATCCCGCTGCTTATCTGGTATGAGCAGCGCCTTCTACAGAAATTCATTTTTGATACAGGTCTTTTCGATAACACTCGGTCGATGGGCAGTCGTCGGTACGAATTTGCGGTTAAAATGCGCGCCCTTTTGCTGGCCGATCCCGATTGATGAACCCTCAAGCCCTCGCCGTTCTCCATGCCCACCTGCTCACCGCGCTGACTTCGGCACCGGCCGAAACCCGGCGCCTGTTCCATGGGCGCGGGCGTTGCTGGCCGGGGCTGGAGCAGGTGACGGTAGATTGGCTGCAAGGCGTGGTGCTGGTGTCGTTGTTCAAGGAGCCCGAGGCTTCGCAGCTGGAAGACCTCAAGCGCCTGTTGCTGGAAATCACCGGTTCGGCGCCATGGCAGCACTCCGGCGCCCACACTTTGCTGATCCAGCACCGTTACCTGCCGCAGAGCACTGCCGAATGGCTGCTGGGTGAAGAAATCGACGAAATGACCATCATTGAGGGCGAGCTGAAATACCGCGTGGATCTGGGCCGCAAGCAGAACGCCGGGCTGTTCCTCGACATGCGCTACGGGCGCAACTGGGTGCGCGAGCAGGCGGCGGGCAAACGGGTGCTGAACCTGTTCGCCTACACCTGCGGTTTTTCGGTGGCGGCCATCGAGGGCGGCGCCAGCCATGTGGTCAACCTCGACATGTCCCGCGCCGCGCTGAGCCGCGGCCGCGACAACCACCGGCTGAACGGACACGACCTGAGCAAGGTGAGTTTCCTTGGCCACGACCTGTTCAAGTCCTGGGGCAAGGTGATCAACAGCGGCCCGTATGATCTGGTGATCATCGACCCGCCGTCGTTCCAGAAAGGCAGCTTCCTGCTGACCAAGGATTACCAGCGTGTGCTGCGTCGCCTGCCGGAACTGCTCACGGCGCAGGGCAGCGTGCTGGCGTGCATGAACGATCCTTCGTTCGGTCCGGACTTCCTGATCGACGGCGTGACCCAGGAAGCGCCGAGCCTGCGCTTCGAGCAGCGGCTGGAAAATCCGCCGGAGTTTCCGGATGTCGATCCTGAAAGCGGTCTTAAGGCGCTGCTGTTCAAGCAGATCGGCTGACCCGCTCAGCGCGGCCGCAACACCAGCGCAAACAGCTCGCCATGTCCGGTAACGTTGAGCTTGTGATAGAGGTTGCGCCGATGCACCTTCACGGTCTCCGGCGAAATGTTCATCTGCTGGGCGATGGCTTTGCTGGAAAAGCCCTGAAGAATCAGGCGCGCTGTGTCGATTTCACGCGCGGTCAGCCGGGCGTCGAAACGATCCAGCAGCGCCGCGATATCGCCGACCGGCGCTTCGACCGCCGCCCCTTGCGGCGGCATCAACTGCACGTGCCGACGCATCGCTGACAACACCCAGTCCCGCACGCACAGCAGGCACCCCTGCTCCTGCAAACTGAACGCCGTCGCCCGGCCCATCGACAAACCGAGCACGCCGCCATCGATGTTGATCATGAATTGCAGCTCATCCGCGCCGACCACCGAACGGAAATAACTCAGGTAGTACTCGCTGTGCAGAAACTGGTCCGGCGCCACGGACGCGAGGTTGTGCAGACCGTCGGCGATCCCGGCGACCGCAGCCTGATAGAACGGATCAAGCAGGTACATGCCGGCACAGTAACCGGCCAGTTCTTCCTGCTCGTCGGCGTGGCCCTGAGTGTCGAAGTCGATCAGCAGTTGCGGCGGGTGCCCCGTCTGCATCACCGCCACCAGCGCATTGTCCAGCGGCACCAGCAGCCGCAGCGTATCGACCAGCGTCCGCCAGAAACCATCCAGACCGATCGTGGCGAACACCCGCGACAGGCTCTGGTGCACCGGCAATTCCTGCAGCAACGCGTCCACGCTCTACCCCTTTTGAGTAACCCATGATGGGAATGGGTGCGGCACGGCCCGCCCGATAGGCTGACCACTCCTGTTCATCACCGGCCTGCCAACAGGCCAGGAGTGCCGCATCATGCGTGGTCATCGTGGGTATATCAACCTGGGTCTGATGGGCGTTTTGTCCGCAGCGCTGAGTGCGCAGGCGGCCGATACGCCGAGCGTGCATGTCTACAACTGGTACGACTACATCGGCCCGAACACCCTGCATGACTTCAAGCGCGACAGCGGTATCGAACCGGTCTACGACACCTTCGACAGCGCCGAAGTGCTGGAAGGAAAACTGATGACCAGCCGCAGCGGCTACGACGTGGTGGTGGCGAGCAACTTCAGCCTGCCGACCCTGATCAAGGCCGGCGCGCTCGCCCCGCTGCCCCGCGATCAACTGCCGGGCTGGAAGAACCTCGACAACGATCTGCTGAGCAAACTGGCCAACAACGATCCCGGCAACCAATACGCCGTGCCTTACCTGTGGGGCACCAACGGCATCGGCTACAACGTCGACAAGGTGCGTGCGGTGCTGGGCGACAAGGCGCCGGTGGACTCCTGGGATCTGGTGTTCAAGCAAGAGAACCTTGCCAAACTGGGGGAGTGCGGCGTGGCGATGCTCGATTCGCCGTCGGAAATGCTCCCGGTCGCGCTGCACTATCTCGGCCTGCCGCCCAACAGTACCAACGCCGAGGACTATCAGAAAGCCGAAGCGCTGCTGCTGAAACTGCGCCCGCACATCGCCTACTTCAACTCCTCGAAATTCATCAGCGACCTTTCCAACGGCAACATCTGCGTGGCGGTCGGCTGGTCCGGCGCGATGCTCGAAGCGAAGACAAACGCCGAGCAGGCCGGCAACGGCGTAAAGATTCAATACAGCCTGCCCAAGGAAGGCGCGCCAGTGTGGTTTGACACGCTGGTGCTGCTCAAGGACGCCCCGCATCCGGCCCAGGGCCTGGCATTCATCGACTACCTGCTGCGGCCCGAGGTGATTGCGCCGGTCAGCGATCACCTGTCCTACCCCAACGGCAATCGCGCCGCCACGGCGCTGGTTGCCCAGACCACCCGCGACAACCCGGCGGTTTACCCGTCAGCCACGGCGATGGCCACGCTGTACACCCTCGAGCCCTTGCCCAAAGCCACCGAACGGGTGCGCACGCGGGTATGGAGCAAGGTCAAGAACGGCCAGTAACAGCCCTGCAAATCACTGCCTTCAACAGAGAGAACGTCAATGAAACCACGTGCCCGCGATCTCCATATCCGCATTGGTCAATTACAGCCCGGCCCGGTCAACGCCATCACCGACGTACCCGGCGTACGGGTCGGCCACAGCAATGTGCGTGGCCGCAGCGCCGGCGGTCGTGACATTTGCACCGGCGTCACCCTGATCGAACCGCGCGCCGGCTCGACCAACGCCCAGCCGTGTTTCGCCGGTGTCCATGTACTCAATGGCAACGGCGATGCCACAGGGCTGGAGTGGATTCGCGAAGCCGGCCTGCTGACCAGCCCGATTGCCTTCACCAACACCCACAGCCTCGGCGTGGTGCGCGATGCCTTGATCGAACTGGATCGCGCGCAGCAGCCGGACGACGGTCGTCTCTACTGGAACATGCCGGTGGTGCTGGAGACCTTCGATGGGTTACTCAACGACATCAACGGTTTTCATGTGAAGCCCGAGCACGTGGCCGAGGCGATGGGCAACGCGGTTGACGGCCCCGTACAGGAAGGCGCGGTGGGCGGTGGCAGCGGCATGATCTGCCATGAATTCAAGGGCGGGATCGGCACCGCGTCGCGCCGGTTGAGCAAGGCTCAGGGCGGTTGGACCGTGGGCGCCATCGTCCAGGCCAACCACGGGATTCGCAGCGAGTTGCGGGTCGACGGCTACCCGGTCGGGCGCTACATGGAACAGGTGGATTCACCGTTCCTTCGCGCTTCGTTGCCGCATCCGGGCATGGGTTCGATCGTGGTGTGCCTGGCCACCGATGCGCCGTTGTTGCCGCATCAATGCACACGACTGGCGCAACGGGCGAGCCTCGGTCTGGCGCGCACCGGGGGCGGCAATGAGGATCACAGCGGCGACATCTTTATCGCCTTCGCCACCGGCAACGGCCATATCCCGCCTGCCGCCTACGAGGGCAAAGGCGCGCCGACCTGCGACGACTTGCGGATGGTCAACAACGATCACATCAGCGAACTGTTTCTGGCGGCGACCGAGGCGGTGGAAGAAGCGATCATCAACGCCTTGCTGGCCAGCGCCAGCACCGAAGGCAACGGGCATTCGGTGCCGGGGCTGGATGCCGAGACCCTGCTCGCGGCTCTGGATAAAGCAGGCTGGCCTGGCGCCCGCTGACATTCAGCGAAACAGCCCCTGTCCGAGCTCGCGCGCCGCCTGCAGTTGCACCGCCGGATCGCTCGACTCGGACTCCAGCAGCAACGCCGCCCCCGCCACCGTCGCCCCGCAGTAATCGAAAATGCCGTGATCGATCTGCGCCTTCATCGCCGCGCCGTAGCCGTGGCGTTCGTAGGTGCGTGCATCTGCCCCGCCGAGTGCGACCAGGTGCACGCGCAATCGTCCGAGTTTTTTCAGCGTCTTATCGCCGTCGAAATCAAAGGCCCAGCCGTTGCTGAACACCCGGTCGATCCAGCCTTTGAGCAGCGCCGGCATCGCCCACCAGAACACCGGATAGACCAGCACCAGCGCATCGGCGCGGTCGATGCGTGCCTGCTCGGCCAGCACATCCGCCGGTGGTGCAGATTCGCGGTGATGCACCGCCCAGTCGGCCACGCCAAAGCGCGGGTCGAATGCCTCGGCGTGCAGGTCGGCGATTTCAAAGGTGTTGGACGGATCGCTGTCCGACAGGCCTTTGGCAATCTGGTGCGCCAACGAGTGAGTCAGCGAACGTGGATCATCGTGGTCTACAACAATCAATGCGTGCATGGGGGAATCTCCGGTTGGTGATTGCTGACCAAGGGCTTATCCTTTCGATAAGCTACAGTTAGTAAGTTACCTTCAGTAAGTTACGTTTGGTATATAAGCAATGTCAACCACTGAAATCCCTGAACCCGCTCAACCCCGTCGACGCCTGTCCCGGGAAGACCGCCAGCGCCAGTTGCTCGACATGGCCTGGCAGCTGATTCGCGAAGAAGGCACCGATGCACTGACCCTCGGTTATCTGGCGGAAAAGGCCGGCGTGACCAAACCGGTGGTCTACGACCACTTCACCACCCGCGCCGGTCTGCTTGCGGCGCTGTATCAGGATTTCGACCGGCGCCAGACGGCGCTGATGGACGCGGCGCTGGCCAATGCCAAGGCGACCTTGAGCGGCATCGCGTCGGTCATCGCCACGGCCTATGTCGATTGCGTGCTGACCCAGGGCAACGAAATTCCGGGGGTGATTGCCGCCTTGGCGAGCACGCCGGAACTGGAGAGAATCAAGCGCGAATACGAGGCGATTTTTCTGGAGAAGTGCCGCAGCGTGCTCTCGCCTTTCGCTGACGGCGCGGAGATCGGACAGGCAGGACTGCGCGCCATGCTGGGCGCCGCCGAAGCGCTGTCGCAAGCGGCAGCCACCGACGAAATCAGCGCCGAACAGGCCCGTGACGAGCTGTTCGCCACCATCCTTGCGATGGTCGAAAGAGCCGCCACCCGCACCACCAAAGCAGGTGACTGACGGTACTTGAGCGCATCCCCCCTCCTTCCTACGATGGAGCTACGCAGTCGCTTGGTCCGCCAAACCGCTGCGTAGGTGCGGGTGCTCTGAACCCCAATCAAGCCCGCACCTGGCTTCATGCGCATCTTGAGCCTCGCGGGCTCTACTTCCTCCCCATCAAAGAGTCTTGAGGCTCTTTTTTGTCTCTGAAAATCAGCGTTCGGGTTAGCGACGGATCGAGCGCCATGTGGCCTGGGCCAGCAATTCGCGATAAGCCTTCGGACTGCCCTGCACCCGCCCGGACAACCACGCGCGGCAATAGCTGTCGGCCTGACCGACGATCAGCGACGGCAGCAGTTCGGCCGGGCATTCATTGAGTTCAGCCGCGCGCCCGGACTCGGCCAGCCAGGTGCGCAGGCCCAGGTTGCGGGTCTTGTTGCGCTCGGCCAGCTCGTCCTTGTGCGGGCCCCGGGTCACGGCATAACGCGCGTGATACTGGAACCGCGCCCATTCCGGCTGGTTCTCGACCCAATCCACGTAACTGTAGACCAGCGCCTGCACGCCCTCTTCGGTGGTCGTCGCGTCGGCCAGATAGGCGTCTCGCAGGCGTGCCTGATCTTCCAGCGCGGTGAAGAACAGCGCCGCCACCAGCCCTTCCTTGTTGCCGAAGTGGTGGTAGATCGCCCCGACACTGGTGTCGCACTCGGCACGGATCATTTCGATGGTGGTGGCCTCGATCCCCTGTTCGTTGAACAGGCGCAGGGCCTTGCGAAAGATGTCGCGCTTGAGTTCGGCGCGGCGGCCGGGGTAGCTGCGTTCGAGTAGATCTGCGGTGTCCATGGGCCTTGAAAATCCGGGTAAAGGGCACATCCGTGCCGGTGATCGAAACGCGCACAGGTTGACAGATTTCCTGCGAACAGAATACCGTTCCGTTACAGAACAATATTCTGTAACGGAACATCATTCTGCAAATCCCCTAACCGCGAGGCTTCATCCATGAGTCAGTTTCTCAGCATGTTCAACAGCGTCGGTCCTCAGGCGTTCAGCCAGATGGCCTGCCAGGTCGCGCCGTACTTCAGCACTATCAACCCACTGGTCACCGAGTTGCGGGCAGGTTCGGCGCAGGTGCAAGTGCCGTTTCGCCGCGAGATCACCAACCACCTCGGCACGGTGCACGCCATTGCCCTGTGCAACGCCGCCGAACTGGCGGCCGGGATGATGACCGACGTGTCGATTCCCGCCGGCGCGCGCTGGATTCCCAAAGGCATGACCGTCGAATACCTGGCCAAGGCCAAGACCGACGTGACCGCCGTAGCCAATGGCGAAGGGCTGGACTGGCAAACCGAAGGCGACAAGATCGTGCCGGTGGATGTCCACGACGCCGAAGGCAGGAAAGTGTTCACGGCGCGGATCACCATGAACGTGAAACTGTCCTGAATCACCGGCTCAAAAAAGCCCTTGCTGCGTTGATCGCAACAAGGGCTTTTGTCGTTTCAAAGAGAAGGGATCAGTGAACGGTCAGACGCTGGCGGACAAATTCTTCGGTGCGCCGAGTGACCTGATCCAGATGCCGGTCGCGCTGTTTCTCGGCATCGAGCATCGCCCGCTTGCCGTGCTTTTGCAGCAGGTAGGTGTGGATCTGTTGCACTTCCAGCGAACGGTAGATCGGCGTCGTGTCGATGAAACCGCGCAGCCCGTTGCTGCGGTAATGCCGGGTGCTCATCAGCACCTGCGTTTCCAATTGGCCCAGTACTTCGAAACCCAGCGCCTCGAAATACGGCACCTTGCCGACGCTGCAGGTCAGCTCGGCATGGGGGTAACGCGCCACCATGTCCGCGATCAACGAACGGGCCACGCCCTGACGCCGATGCCCCTCGCGCACCGCCAGATAGGCCACGTTGCACGCCTCCCAATCACCCTGCACCGGCAGGTACAACAGGAAGCCGATCACCTGCTCCGGGTCATCGTCGTCGGTGGCCACCAACAGTTCCACCTCGGTGCCCTTCTCGCCGTTCAACGCCTCCAGATACAGATGCACCTCGTAGCCGACCGCGTACTGATAGACGTTGTACAGCAGGTTGCTCGGGCCAAGGCCGACGGCGCTGATGTCGGTCAGGTAGTCGACCACCATCTGCAGGATCTGGCTGTTGACGCCTTCGGGGCATGGGGTTTTGTAGTGGGTGATGCGGGGCATGGCGGGCGGACTCCGGCGGTAAAACACAAGTTGCCGGTCGGGCTGAGCGACCGGCGAACCGCGACATCATACCCCTGAGCAAGCCTGACAAAAATTTCATCTGCCCGAGAACGGATTTTTCGCCGATTTGACGTCCAATTTTTCAGCTGCGTTGATTTCCCCACGCAGGCCTTGAGGAGTTGTCATGAACGTTCTGCGTTCCCCGAAAACCATGAAAACCTTGCTTGCCGCCACGCTGGTGGCAATCACCCTGTCAGGCTGTGTCGTCGAACCGGCTCGCCCGCATCGGCCACCACCGATCGTCGAAGTGGTCCCGGCGATGCCTGCACCGGGTTATCACTGGGTCGCCGGGCATTACCGCTGGGCCGGCAACCAATGGCGCTGGATGCCGGGGCATTGGCGGGCGTATTGAGGCCGGTCACTGCGCGGGTGCAACGACCTTGAACTTGATGTCGATATCCTTCGACACCACGGTGTCCGCCCACTCCCCCGCGCCGAGGCCGAACTCGTCGCGCTTGAGCACCAGTTCACCGTCGAAGATGCCGATGCTGCTGTCGGGTTTGAGTTGCACCGGCACTTGCACCTCACGAGTGATGCCTTTGAGGGTGAGGTGGCCGTCGACCAGAAAACGGTTGTCGCCGGCCGGGCTGAAGCGGGTCGATTCGAACACCGCCACCGGAAATTTATCGGTGTCGAACCATGCAGGTTTCACCAGCTCGGTGTTGGCGTCTTCACTGCCGGCGTCGATGCTGGTGAGGTCGATGTGCAGCGTGGTGCGGGCACTGGTGAGGTTGTCGGAGTCGAAATCCAGCGTCGCGTCGAACTTGCCGAACGTGCCGTACATCCGCGAGCCCATCTGGTTGTAGGTGAAACTGATCTGGCTGGCGGTGGTGTTGACCCGGGTGTACTCCACCGCCTGCGCAGCAGGGAAGACGATCAGGCAACACGCGGCAGCCAACAACAATCGAATCGACATGGAAGGCTCCGGCGCCCGATGGGTCTCGAATGACTTAAGCAAACATCCGTCACTTGCGCCAGCCCCGCCAATGTCTACCCGGTTCCCTTCGTCACACCAACCGCTCGATCTTCTGATGCTTCCAGACCCGTGTGTAATACAGCGTCTGCAGCACCAGCATCCCCAGATACGCGATAGGAAACGCCATCCACACGCCCTGCAGACCGAACTGCCCGTCCAGCCAGTAGGCCGCCGGCAATTGCACGCCGAGGACACAGATGATCGCCACGCCCACCGGCACCAGCACCGTACCGCTGGCGCGCATGATGCCGCCGATGATCGCCTGGAAACCGAAGATCAACAGGCTCCACAACATGATGTGCAACAGGTGCTCGGCCATTGCCCGGGTCGAGTCTTCGGTCAGGAACAGCCCCAGCAGCCAGTGCGACAGCAGGTAACCCGCCAGGATCAGACCACCGGTCAGGCACACGTTGATCCACAACCCGGTGCGCAGGATCGGGCCCATCCGCTCCAGCCGTCCGGCACCGATTGCCTGGGCGCCGAGGATCGAGGCGGTGATCGCAATCGACAGCGCCGGAAACTGCACGTAGTTGACGATCTGCGTCACCGCGCCATAGGCCGCCGTCGCCTGCGAGCCGTGCTGGTTGACCAGTGCCAGAATCACCAGCTCCGACAGCGACAGCACAATCATCTGCACCCCGGTCGGCAGACCGATGCGCAACACCTTGCCGAGAATCGCGCCGTCCAGACGCAACGCCGCAAAGAACTCGCGATCCGGCGCCAGCGGGTGGCCCTTGCGGATCAGGCTCCATGACAGCCACGCCATCGCCGCCAGCGTACCGGCCAGACCGGCGAACGCCGCGCTCTGGATCCCCCGTTGCGGCAAACCGAACCAGCCGCGAATGAACGCCGGGGTCAGCGCCAGACCGACAACGGTCGACAGCAACAGCGCCAGCATCGGCGACAGCGTGTCGCTCACCCCGCGCAACAACTGCGTGAACAGGACGTAAACCAGCACAACCGGCAAGGTCCACATCATCACCCGGGCATAGGCCACCGCATCATCCAGCACATCCGCCGGTGTGCCCAACCCCTGCAAGGCCTGACGCGCAAACACACTGCCCAGCACCGCCGCCACCAGCCCGATCAATACCCCCAGCAACAACGTCGCCCCGGCAATCGCCTTGACCATGTGCGACTCACGCGCCCCCCACGCCTGACCGATCAGCACCCCCGCCCCGGCGCCCAGGCCGATGACCAGCGCAATGAAGAAAAAGATGATCGGGAACATGCCGGACACCGCCGCCAGCGCCTGAGTGCCGAGCATCTGGCCGATGTAGATGCTGTTGACCGTGCCCGACATCGATTGCAGGAAGTTCGACAGCACCATGGGAGCCAGGAATAGCAGGTAGGTTTTCCAGAGGGGGGATTGAGCGGGGGTTTGCATTGAGGGTCCGTCTCGGGTGGGAGCTGATGACAGAGTCTAAGGTATGCAATGCCGTTCAGGTCGTACCCGTTTGCATTAAAACTTCGTAATCTGCACCTCGATCAATGTTCGTAGCCTCCCCATCACGACAGGAAGTGAATCCCTCCCATGCGCCGTTCCCCGTTTCTGCTGAGTTGCACCCTATTGACCGCTCTGGCGACGAGCGTCCACGCCGGCCCCACGCCCTCGCCCGAAGTGGTGCAAGGATTGGTGAACACCCTGAACGAACGCCTGAACATCGGCGACCTCGTCGCCCTGACCAAATGGGACAGCGGCAAGCCGATCCAGGACAGCCCCCGTGAGGCGCAGGTGATCGACAACGCCCGCAAGCTGGCCATCGAACGCAAGCTCGACCCGGAAGACGTTGCGCAGTTGATCGCCGCGCAGATGGAGGCCAACAAACTGGTGCAGTACGGGTTGCTCGCGCAATGGCAGGCCGCCGGTGCCGCGCCGGACACGCCGCGCCCGGATCTGGGCAAGCAGATTCGCCCGCGTCTGGACGAGTTGCAGACCCGTCTGCTGCAGCAATACGCCGACTTCACGCCCTACCGTCACGACCCGAACTGCCCGGCATGGCTGGCCAAGGCGCGCACCGGTCTGACCCGCGATGCGCTGCATGATCTGGCCCTGACCCGCGCCACCGGCGAGCTGTGCATTCGGCCGCTGGTGCCCTAGAACAAGGGTCTTGGCTTACATTGCTGGCGTCGATAGTCACCATCAGTTCAATGAAGTTCTCATAAAAAATCCGCGGCGTAACATCGGCTCCATACCCAACAAACAACACCCCTGGAGCACACGATCATGAAACGCCAAATCCTTCTCGGCATCGCTTTCTCGGTTCTGGCAGTCAACGCTTTTGCAGCCAAACCCGCCCACACCATGATCGCCGAGGGCGGTTCGGACCGGTTGATTGAAAGTCGTTTGGCCGAGGGTGGTTCTGATCGTTTGATCGAACGCCGTGTTGCTGAAGGTGGCGCTGATCGCCTGATCGAGCGTCGCGTCGCTGAAGGTGGCGCGGATCGCCTGCTCGAACGCCGTGTTGCTGAAGGTGGCTCGGATCGTCTGCAAGAGCGCCGTGTTGCCGAAGGTGGCTCGGATCGTCTGCAAGAGCGCCGTGTTGCCGAAGGTGGCTCGGATCGCCTCATCGAACGCCGCGTAGCGTAAATCTGCTGTTTTACCGCAACACAAAGAAAAGCCCGGCCTGATCAGCCGGGCTTTTTCACGTCCAACCGGCGTTTATTGCACGGTTTTCAGCTTGACCACATCACCGGAGACCTTGGTGGTGTAGCCGCTCAGGACCCATGCCCAGAACCAGTTTTCCTGAATCTGAGTGTTGATCATGGCATCGCCGCCCTTGGCTTTGATCGCGGCATCCTGTGCACGGACGAAACGGCTGTTCTGCCGGATCGGGATCACGCCGAACAGCATCAGACCGGTGGCGGTGGCTTCGCTGTGGCCAATCACGGTGTATTGGCTGCTGTCGTAGTGTTTGGTGTTCATCGGGGTGCCGGTGCAACCTGCCAGAACCACACCGAACAGTGCGGCGGCGACTACTTTGCTGAGGTATTTCACTGCAAGACTCCATGGGTAAACGCCCGGGATCCGTCTCTCGGGCGGCGCACACTTTACCGAACGCAGTAGCTCATTGATATCAATCCCGGAAGGTTTCATTAAACGGCCTTGCTGGCAACCCATCCGCCATGTCGCATACCATGGCACCACTCCAATAAAGACAGACATTTCTCCATGCTCAAAGCCAGTCTGCGCAGCCACCTGACCCTATGGTTTGCCGGTTTGTCTCTGCTGACGCTGTTGAGCGTGGGCTTCTACGTCGGTGATATCGCCACTGAACAAATGAAACGCGCCAGCGGCAATGCGCTGCTCAGTACCGCGCGGTCAGCGGCGGCGCTGCTGGGCGAGCAACTGCGCGAACGGCAACTGGAGGTCTATCTGCTCAGCCGGGCGCCGCATCTGGAACGCGGTGATCTGGACAATCCGGCGATTCTCAAATCGATGCAGCTGCGCACCGAGGCCCGCACCGAGTATGCATGGATGGGGGTGACCGATGCTCAGGGCCGTGTGCATCAGGCAGTCAACGGTTTGCTGGTCGGTCAGGCCGTGCAACAACGCCCCTGGTTCCAGGCTGGTCTGCGCGGTGAATACACCGGCGATCCGCACGAAGCCGTGTTGTTGGCGAAACTGTTGCCAGGCCTGCCCAACGGCGAGCCACTGCGCTTCATCGACTTCGCCGCGCCCATTCGCAATGCCGACGGTCAGGTGATTGGTGTGCTCGGCGCCCATGCGCACTGGAGCTGGGTCACGCATATCGTCGAATCCGCAGCCATGTCGCACAAGGGAGCGGAGCCGGATATCGAAGCGCTGATCATCGATCACGACGGCAAGGTGCTGTACCCGGAAGCGCTGGTTGGCCAGCAGATGCCGGCCAAGGATCCGCAGTCCCCGGGCTGGGTCGTCGGCAACGGATACCTGACCAGCGAGGTGACGGTACCGACACCTACAGGCACCGCGCTGTCGTGGTCGATTGCCGTGCGTCAACCACTGGACACTGCGCTGCAACCGGCGCGACTGCTATTTTATAAATTGCTGTTGCTGGGGGTTTTCGCCGCCGTGGCGTTCGGGCTCGTGGCGTATTACCTGGCGCTGTACCTGAGCCGTCCCATCGAGCAACTCGCGCGTTCTGCCCAGAAAGTGCAGAACAACCAACCGGGGGCCCACTTCCCGCTCCAGCATCCCGTGCGGGAAATTGCCCAGCTCGGCCAGTCCATTGATGCCATGACCCAGTCGCTGCTCGCCAAGGAGCGTGAGCTGCAAGAGACCAACGCTTCGCTGGAAGCCACGGTCGCCCAACGCACGGCAGCCCTCACACTGGCCAACGCCGAGCTGCTGAGCCTGGCCACCCACGATGGCTTGACCGGTGTCTACAACCGCCGCCGCTTCGACGAAAAACTCACCGAATACAGCCTGTTGTTCCGTCGTACCGGGCGGCCGTTTGCGCTGCTTCTAATTGACGCCGATCACTTCAAGCGCATCAACGACACTCACGGTCATGCGGCCGGCGACGACGTACTGCGGCAATTGGCGCGACTGATCCAGATCAGCATCCGGAGCACGGATTTCGTCGCCCGTTACGGAGGCGAAGAATTTGCTGTGCTGCTGCCGGAAATCGCCAAACCCGATACCCCGGATATCGTCGCCGAGAAGATTCGGTCAGCGATTGCCGAGGCGACCTTTCCAGCGGTCGGCCCGGTGACGGTCAGCATTGGTGTCAGCCTGGCCGACCCGGCCGACAACACCCCGACAGCATTGGTCAAACGTGCCGACCAGCAGTTGTACAAGGCGAAAGCGGCAGGTCGCAATCAAGTGGCCTGCCAGGCTTCGCTCATCGAGGTGAGCGAAAATGGCTGATGCGCACTCGATCCCGCCACGATTTCATTTTGGCGAAAGCCCGACACCCTCTGCGATTCAGGGGCGTCGATCAAAGATGTGGAGACTGGCGCTGAAGTAAACCGCTTTAGTGCTGCATGTCCTTGATCAGATCGGCCATCAACAGATCAGACACGTGGGTAAACGCCTTGCGCAGAACTTCGGGATCTCTTGCATATTGCTCCGGCAGGTAAGCAAGGTTGTTGGCGTCATTGAATACGGAGATCGTTTCAAAGTTTCGCCAAACCGCCGAGCCCTTGCGCTTGATCTGAGCGGTTGCACCAATAACCGGATACAACTCGGTGCTGAAGTTTTTCAGGCTCAACCCCCATTGCGAGACGATGATCTCGATCTCGGCATCAGCCTGCTCGCCTTCTCCGACTATTGTGAACAGCCGCTCCTGCTGAACCCGGTCAACGAAACGCTGGCGGACCAGTTTGGCCAGGTCGATATCATTGGCCTTCATGTTGTTGAGGATTGCCCGGGAAATATCCCCCGTCAGCACATCACCATTTTTTGTCCCCTCCACGGACCCCGCGCCTGCCAATGCATTGACTTGTGTCGTCGATGCACCGGCCGCCATCCCGGTGGCTGCGCCGGCACCGGCACCGAGTCCCGCGCTCCAGGCTTGAGTCATGCTGGTGTATTTGAAGTTTTCGACGGCGACATACACCGGCAGCACTTTCAGGGTCTTGATCTGTTGACGATCTTCGATACTGAAGTTTTTGGTAACGCATCCGCAGAGCAGCAAGAGTGAGCCAACAACAATGAGCAATTTTTTCATGGCGGGGAAAGTTCGAAGGACTGGATGTCAGACTTATCGCCCGCACTCGCCAATCCTTGAACCTGGCATGACTCACTGCCACGGAAAAATCGGGGCGGGTGCAAGGCTAACGCCCCGCCCTCTCAAGTACGCAGCTCCCGCACAGGCGCTTCATTACTGAGAAAACGTCTGCAGATACGCCAACAAATTATCAATCTTCTCCTCGTCACTCAGCCCCCAGAAAATCATCCGCGTCCCCGGCACCACGCCCTTCGGATCTTTCAGATACTTCGTCAGCGTTTCACGATCCCAGGTCAGGCCGGAGTTTTTCATCGCATCGGAATACACGTAATTCGCCGACGTCCCCGCCGGGCGACCGATGATGCCGTTGAGTTCCGGGCCGAAGCCTGGGCGGGCGGATTCGCCGACCTGATGGCAGCCGCCGCACAGGCGCGGGAAGATTTTGGCGCCGGCCTCGGCGTCACCGGCAGCCAGTGTTGGCGTGCTGAACAGGCCTGCGTTGAGGATCAGGGCGAGAGTCAGTAATGCAGCGTTTTTCATCGGGGTTTTCCAGATCTTCGGCGGCGCCAAGGGTAATCGGGCGTGGCCAGTTGCGCTACAGGTAGGCGCCCACAACCTGGCGGACTTTGAGCAAGGCTTGACGCAGGACAAGCATGTCCACCGATCCCAGCGCCAGACGAATTGCGTGGGGCACATGGGTGGACACGGTGAAGGGTTCTGCGGTGGTAACGGAAACCTGCTCGTGCATCAACTCGACCACGATATGGTCGGCCCGGACATCTTCCGGCAGCGGCAACCAAAGGAAATATGAAGAGGGATGACCCACGGTCGGGAGGCCCTCGAGGATCTGCGCAGCGAGGATTTGCCGGGCCTGGGCGTCACTGCGCTTCTGCGCTTCGAGCAAGGTGACGGTGCCGTCGTCGAGCCAGCCGCAGGCGATGGCGGTCATCACCCCGGGCGTGTTCCAGGTGGTTGCGCGGATGATCCGCTCCAATGCCGCGACCCGTTCAACCGGCGCGGCGATGAAACCTACACGCAGGCCGGTGGCGATGTTTTTCGACAGGCCCGACACGTAGACCGTGCGCTCCGGCGCAAGAAAGGCCAACGGGAGCGGAGGGTTATCGACCAGAAAGGCGTAGGCCGCGTCCTCAATGATCGTCAGATCATGCCGGCGGGCAATCGCGATCAAGTCCTCACGTTGTTCCAGCGGCATCACCCAACCCAGTGGATTGTGCAGGGTCGGCATGCTGTACACGGCACGCACCGGGCGCTGACGGCAGAGTCTGTCGAGAGCCGCCAGATCGGGGCCCTGCTCATTGACGGGAATCGCCACCACTTCCAGGTGCAGCGCGTCGGCCAGCACTTTGAATCCGGAGTAGGTCAAGGCGTCGGCGGCAATCACATCACCGGGTTTCAGCAAAGCCATCAGCGTCACCGCCAGCCCCTGCTGGGCGCCATTGACGATCAGTATCTGCTCGGCCTCGACATTCAAACCTCTTGTCAGCAGATGCCGCGCCACCGAGGCCCGTTCGTGCTGGCGACCGGCGTGGGGCTGATAGCGCAGCAGCGCTTCGAGGTCACCGGACAGCGCCAGTTGCCGCAACGCAGTGCGCAGCAGCTCGGCCTGCCCCGGCAATGACGGGTAGTTGAAGTTGAGGTCGATCATGCCGACCGCGACGTCTTTCTGGTCGATGCCCTGCCCCGGCAACAACGACGTCTCCCGCACGAATGTACCGCGCCCGGCTTCGCCGCTGACCAGGCCCATGGCCTCTAGTTCGGCGTATACGCGCGAGGCCGTGACCAGCGCCAGCCCTTCGCTCGCCGCCAATTGCCGGTGGGTCGGTAAGCGAGTGCCGGGCAGCAGTCGGCCGGCGCGAATGTCGGCGGCATAGGTGTCGACAAGGGTCTTGTAACGGGAGCGCGGCATGTCGGGCTGTATCCATGACAATTCTTTGATTGTGCTGATTCTCGTCCCTAGGATTGTTTCAACGCAACCCACCTCTGAGCGCAACGCGTATGGAACGAACCACCCAACTCACCCCGGCCCTGGAAAAAACCAGCGGCTGGATCAATGGCTTTATCGGCGTCGTGATCTTCAGCGGCTCGCTGCCCGCCACGCGACTGGCGGTGCTGGAATTCGACCCGGTGTTTCTCACCGTCATCCGCGCCACCATCGCCGGCGCCCTGGCGTTGTGCCTGTTGTGGCTGTTTCGCGAACGACGTCCGGAGCGGGATCAGTGGTTGTCATTGCTGATCGTTGCGCTGGGCGTGGTCGTGGGTTTCCCGTTGTTGACGGCCCTGGCATTGCAATACGTGACGTCGGCGCATTCCATCGTGTTTGTGGGATTGCTGCCGCTGGCGACAGCGATTTTCGGCGTACTGCGTGGCGGTGAACGGCCACGTCCGGTGTTCTGGATTTTTTCTGTATTGGGCAGTTCGCTGGTGGTCGGTTTTGCGATCTCGCAAGGCCTGACCGCCTCGCCCACCGGCGATCTGCTGATGCTGGCGGCGATTCTCGCCTGCGGCCTCGGTTACGCCGAAGGCGCAAAACTGTCGCGCACCCTTGGCGGCTGGCAGGTGATCTGCTGGGCGCTGGTGTTGTCGCTGCCGGTGATGGCCGTGCTGAGCGTGTGGCTGGCGCCCGCCTCGTTCAGCGGCATCAGCCTGTCGGCATGGATGTGCCTGGCGTACGTTTCGCTGTTCAGCATGCTGATCGGTTTTGTGTTCTGGTATCGCGGGCTGGCTCAGGGCGGGATTGCGGCGGTCGGACAGTTGCAATTGCTGCAACCGTTTTTTGGCCTGGCACTGGCCGCTACTTTGCTGCATGAACATGTCAGCGTGGGCATGTTGGTGGTCACGCTGGGGGTGATTCTGTGCGTGGCCGGGGCGAAGAAATTCGCTAAATAGGCGTCAGCTCGCGCCGACCTTCCATTCACGCGGACTGAGCCCGGTCTTGCGCCGAAACGCCCGGGCCAGCGCCGACGGACTTTCATAACCGACCTCTTCGGCGATCAAGGCAATCGGCCGTCCCTCGCGCAGACGTTTCTGCGCGAGGCTGATCCGCCAGTTCACCAGATAATCCACCGGTGTCTGCCCCACCACCCGCCGGAAGTGCTCAGCAAAACCGGCACGGGACAGGTTGGCGGCGCTCGCCAGTTCGGCAACGCTCCAGGCCTTGGCCGGTTGGTCGTGCATCAGGTTCAAGGCACGGGAAATCTTCGGATCGGCCAGCCCCGCCATCATGCCCGGTTGCTGGTTGCGACTGCTGATGAGGTGGCGCAACAACAGAATCACCAGCAATTCAAACAGCCGGTCCATCACCGCTTCACGCCCACAATGTCCGTCGAAGGCCTCCTTGAACAACCACTGCAGGGTGTTGGCCATATCCGGGAGGTCAGCGAGTTTCAGCACCAGATAATCCGGCAGCGCTGCCGCCAAAGCATTGCCCGCGCCGCCATCGAAGGTCAGAGAAGCGCACACCAGTTGCGTGCCCATGGCTTCATTGGCGAACAAGCGATGGGCCATGGGGCGCGGGAAAAAGATCAGGGTGGGCTCATTGAGCGAGAGTTCAGGATCGTTTCCCGGTTTGAGCAACAGCTCCCCCGCCTGCAACAGATGCACATGCCCACACACCTGATCGCCGCCGTAGGCGCTCACCCCGCAGAACGTGCCGCTATGAAAGGTGCCGGCATTGACGCCGAAATGACTGAGCAACGTAGAAAGGCGGTCCATGACTGATTCTCGCAAGGACAGGTTTGGACGATCTGTCGCATATCCTCGACGATTTGCACCCAAAGCACCAGTCGCGCTCCGTAGCATTCACTCCATCCCCGGCGCACTTCGCACCGGACTTTCGGAGAATCACCATGAGCCGCATCGCCCCTCTCAGCCTCGAAACCGCCACCGACGCCACTCGCCCGACACTTGAAGGCGTACAGAAAAAAATCGGTTTCCTGCCGAACCTGTTCAAGACCCTGGCCACTGCACCCGTTGCACTGGATGCCTACGTACAAATTTCCGCCACGCTGGGCAAGACCTCCCTGAGCGCCAAAGAAAAAGAGGCGGTGTATCTGGCCGCCTCGCAAGTCAACGGTTGCGACTATTGCCTGGCAGCGCACACCCTGTTCGCCAGCAAGGCCGGGCTGGCAGCAGAAGAAATCATCGAAGCGCGTCACGGTCGGCTGAATGCTTTTGCCACCCTCGCCCATCAACTGACCGAAACCCGTGGTCACTTGAGCGATGAGCAGATTGCCGCCGCCCGTGCTGCTGGCATCGACGACAAGAAGATCATCGAAGTGATCGCGGTCGTCGCCGCGCAAACCCTCACCAACTACCTGAATAACGTGGCGCTGACCGACGTCGATTTCCCGGCAATCGAAAATCCAGCGTAATGCAAAAAACTGTGGGAGCGAGCTTGCTCGCGATGGCAGTGGATCAGTCAACATCTTTGTCGATTGATACTCCGCCATCGCGAGCAAGCTCGCTCCCACATTGAATTTTGTACTGCGTCGGACGCGTCAGTCGTGATCGACCCCGGCACGTTTCAGCAACTTCTTGCAGCGTTCGGACAGGTGAAACACCTGCAACTGCTTGCCCGCCTTGGCGTAGCGTTCGCGCAGGGTTTTCAGCGCGGCGATGGCCGAATAATCGACAAAGCTCAGGTGCCGGCAATCCAGCGTCACCCGTTGTGGGTCACTGGCCGGGTCGAATTGATTGAGGAACGGCGTGGTCGAGGCAAAAAACAGCGTGCCGTGCAGGCGATAGAGTTTGCTGCCGTCCGCTTCCAGATGCTCATCGGCGTACAACTCGCGCGCTTGCTGCCAGGCAAAGTTCAGCGCCGCGATGACGATCCCGCACAGCACTGCCGTGGCCAGATCGGTGAACACGGTGATGGTCGTTACCGCGATGATCACCAGCACATCGTTGAACGGCACTTTGTTCAGCACCCGCAGCGAAGCCCAGGCAAACGTCTGCTGCGACACCACAAACATCACGCCCACCAGCGCCGCCAGCGGAATCCGCTCGATCAGCGGCGACAGAAACAGAATGAACAGCAGAATCAGCACCCCGGCCACTACGCCGGACAAACGCCCACGCCCGCCGGAACTGAGATTGATCACGGTCTGGCCGATCATCGCGCAACCGCCCATGCCGCCGAACGCACCGGAGACTACGTTCGCCGCGCCCAGCGCCACGCATTCGCGATCCGGGTAGCCACGGGTCTCAGTGATTTCGTCGGTCAGATTGAGGGTCAGCAGGGTTTCCAGCAGACCGACCAGCGCCATCAGAATCGCGTAGGGCGCGATGACGCGCAGGGTGTCGAGATTCCACGGAATGTCCGGCAGCGCGAACCTCGGCAGGCCGCCGGCGATGTGTGCCATGTCGCCGAGGGTGCGGGTCGGCAGGCCGAGCAGGTAGACCAGCAAACCGACACCGAGGATCGCCACCAGCGCCGGCGGCACGGCGCGGGTCAGGCGCGGCAGGATGTAGACGATGGCCATGGTCAGCAGCACCAACCCGGTCATCAGGTACAGCGGCGTGCCGCTGAGCCACTGCTCGCCGCTCTTGAAATGCTCCAGTTGCGCCAGCGCAATGATGATCGCCAGACCATTGACGAACCCGAGCATCACCGGGTGCGGCACCATGCGCACCAGTTTTCCCAGGCGCAACAGCCCGAACGCCATCATGATCAAGCCGCCGAGCAACACCGTCGCCAGCAGGTACTGCACGCCGTGTTGCACCACCAGCGCGACGATCACCACGGCCATCGAACCGGCCGCTCCGGAGACCATGCCGGGCCGGCCACCGAACAGCGCGGTCAGCGTGCAAATGATGAAGGCGCCGTACAGGCCCATCAGCGGATTGAGGTGAGCCACCAGCGCAAACGCAATGCATTCGGGCAACAGGGCAAACGAGGTGGTGAGTCCGGCCAGGACATCGGCGCGCAGACGAATCGGTTTCATGGCTTACCTGACAGAGCGGCCGACGGGCGCGGCCGCATGCATTTGCGCAAAAGAGCGCCGCGGAAAAAGAGGGTTGCGGATGTTACGCAAATGCACCGGCGTGGGCCAGTCATCGCTGACAACCGCCGGCGTGCGCTCTATGCTGGCGCGCAGTTTTTGCCAGTGGAGCCCCGAATGCCGACCGAATTGACCAGCCGCGAAGTGTGCCAGCGATTGCGCGATGCCGCGCTGGGCGTGTGCGCCTTGCGAGTGACAGGCATGCGAACCGGGCAGGTTTCAGTCGATATCGAAGGCTGGCACTTGCGACTCGACTTCGACGACCAGCGTCTGCATCACTGCGCTGATTGTCATTGCCCGGACGGCCGTGAATGGACGCTCGACACCCGGCAACGCTTCGGTACTGATCCGGTCAGTCTGCTGAGTACCTGGGAACTGGCACAGATCGAGGGTTTGTTGCGGCAGCCTGAATGAGGGAAGGCAAACAGAGTTGCCCAATGATGGCACTCTGCCCATAATTCGCCCCCCCTCTTCAACGCGCAAGGAACTGCCGTGAAAAAAACGCTGCTGTTGGTCCCGCTGTTTGCTCTGCTCCTGCAAGGCTGTGGCATGACCATGACCCGTTACGAGCCAAGCTTCGACAACGTTCAGAAGCTCAAGCAAACCCCGCCGCTGCACGCGATCAGCAATCCGCAGGTCACCGCTGAATCGGGCGAAGGCTCGTTGATGGTCCGCGCCAATCCGATCAAGTCGCCGACAGGGAGCATCCCGGCGCATATCCAGGACGCGATCACCGAAGAATTGCGCAAGGCCGGTCTGCTCGATCCGCAGGCGTCGCGTCATCTGCAAGTGCTGGTGGTAAAAAACCAGTTGAACGCCGGCATGGGCACCGGTGACGGCACCATCGCTGCACGCTTCACCCTGCGCAATGGCAACGATGTGGTGTACGACGCCACCAAAGATGTCAGCCATCAGTGGAACAGCAGCTTTTTCGGCTTTATCGCGATTCCCAACGCGGCCAACGCCTACAACCCGATGCTGCAGGACTTGCTGAAGAATCTGTACAGCGATCCACAGTTCATTCAGGCCCTGAAGTAAGGGGCAAAAAAAAGAGCCGCGATTGCGGCTCTTTTTTTGTGCCCACTCGCTGGAGTGAGTCAGATGCCCGAATATTTCGGACGGTTGCTGTCGGCCCATTCCTTGAGCAACGCATTGACCTGCCGAGTGAACGTATCGGTCACCGCCGCTTTCGGGGTATTGAACGCCAGCGGCAGGAACCAGATGCCCATCCAGGTGCCGACCGCGTCATGGTTGCTGGCGGTGGACAACGGCTGGCCTTGCTGATCGAGGGTTTCCAGGCTCATGGTGTACTGATCGGTGGCGTAGGCCGGAATGATCGTCATGCTCAGACCACTGATGAACGCCAGTACCATCTGACCGCCATTCGGTGGATGGTTGTACATTTTCAGGCGCAGGCTGTAGTCACCTGGCTGCTTCTCGAACTGGTCGAAGGTGACACGACCGAACAAACCGGAATCCTTCAGGACGGTTTGCAATTGCGGTTTGAGCATGTCCCGAGCTTGTGGCATTTCCACGGCGGAAGCGCTTTTCGGCTCGCCCTGGTAGAAGTCGAAATCGACATAGACGTTTGGCTTGTTGGCATAGCTGGCCATCGATGGCAGCGTGACCGGGGCCACTTCGTCCTGGGTGAAACTGGCACAGCCGCCCAGGGTGAGCACCAGACCCAGCGCCAGGATTTTCCCGAATTGCATGATGTCTTCCCTAAAAGTGATATCAAAGAGCCTCCATTGCGGAGCGCCGGGCGGATTCTAGTGATCGTCTACGTTCGGGAAAAGACCTGATTCGGGAAAATCATGAAAAAGATTGCGCCGGCTCAGCTTTGGCGCAAATCGAGGGTGTAAGTGTAATAGCCCGTATCGCGCACCCAACCGAGTGATTCGTACAAACCCTGGGCGGTGAAATTGTCGGTGGCGGTTTCCAGCACCAGGCCCTTGGCACCGGTTTCGACGGCGAAGTCGCGGGCGGTGTTCATCAATAATCGACCGACCCCTCGGCCACGGGCGGCCGGCGCGGTGAACAGGTCGCTGAGCAGCCAGGTGCGGTGGGCGTCAATCGAGGAAAACGACGGGTATAACTGCACGAAACCCAGCGCCTCACCGCTTTGATCCTCAACCAGAAAAATCGCCGATTCATCGCCGGCCATGCGCTCGGCAATGAAGGCTCGCGATTGCTCGAGATTCGACGGCTGGCCATAAAAACCGCGATAGGCGTCGAACAGCTTCGCCACCGCGTCGAGGTGAATCGTCGTGGCGCGCAGTGCCTGAAGGTTCATTGTCATTTTCCTGATGTTACTGAAATTGAAACCAGCATAGCGCCGAGGAACGAGTTCGCTGGCTTAATCGCTATATAGTTTTGTATATTGCGAACCCGAAATGGCCAGACACTCCATGCCGTCCATGAGCAGTATCCGCGAACGCAACCAGCAACTGATCCTGGCCGCCGCCAGTGAAGAATTCGCCGCCAACGGCTTCGACGCGACCCAGACCCGCGACATCGCCGCCCGCGCCGGTGTGCCCAAGGCCAACCTTTATTACTACTTCCAGAGCAAGGAAAACCTCTACGGCAAAGTGCTGCTCGGCTTCGTCGAACCGTTGCTGGAAGCCTCGGCGGTGCTGCGTGAAAGCGACGATCCAATAATCGGCCTGCGCGCCTACGTCGCCGCGCGCATCCGCATCGCCCGCGAGCATCCGGCGATCGCCAAAGTATTCAGCGGCGAGTTGTTGCTCGGCGGCCGCCAGTTGCCCGACGAATGTCGCGACCTGCTGCACGGCGAAGCCCGGCGCAATGTCGAGTGCCTGCGCAGCTGGATCGACCGCGGGCTGCTGGCGCCAGTCGATCCCGAGCACTTGATGTTGTTCATCTGGTCGGCGACGCGTACCTACACCAATATTGGCTGGCAGATGGGGCGCATCACCGGGCGGGAAGTGCCGCAGGATGAGGATTATGCGGTGGCGGCGCAGACGATTACGCGGTTGGTGTTGAGCGGAGTGGTGTCCGAGCCGGTGAGTGATGTTCGCAAATTAATGTTTGCAACTTGATTTCAGGCAGCGACAGTAAGCCGTCGACCGCCCCGCCGTCATTCAAGGAGCAACAAATGGCCGAGTCAGATATTCACCTGTCGGACAGTTCGGACCGAGTACTCTTCAAGCGCATTGCCGATGAACTCCAACAAACGCTGAACGGAACATGGACAACCCAGGCCAGCGGTCTGGATCAGTATTACTGGGATCTACAAGTGGATGGGCAGGTGATTACCCTGCACCTGGAGCATTACCTGGGGATCATGTTGCTGGTGGAGGACGCGAATCCGCAGTGGGTGGCGTCGGAGCGGTTTCAGGCCGTGGTGCGGCAGTTGCGAATAGCGTGACTCACACGCGTCAGTGTGGGAGCGAGCTTGCTCGCGATGAGGACAGCACATTCAACATCATCGGTAACTGAACGAATGCCATCGCGAGCAAGCTCGCTCCCACAATGACTGCAATAACCATCAGAACGTAATCTGGGCCGCCGGCTTCACATCGATCCGCGCCACGGAACCGGTCAGGTGCGCCCAGTCCTTGTTGTGTTCGGCGATGATGTCTTCGGCACTCATGGTGCCGTTGTCGACGGTGGTATGCCCGTCGGCCGCCAGTTCCACGTCGTAGCCCAGCTGATGGGCCTGGCGCACGGTGGCGTTGACGCAGTAATCGGTTTGCATACCGCAGATCACCAGGCGGTCGAAATCTTCCCGGGGGATCAGTTTCTGCAGGTTGGTCTGATAAAACGAATCGTTGGCGGTCTTGTCGACGCGCAGATCGCCGGGCGCGGTGGCCAGGCCGTCAGCCAGTTGCCAGCCCTCGGCACCGTGGGCAAACGGACTGTCCTTTTCGTTGTGCTGGATCAGCACCACCGGCACACCCGACTGGCGCGCGCGGGCGCTGAGGGCGTTGATGGTGTCGATTACCCGTTTGGCGTCGTGGCACTCGTATTCGCCCGTGCACAGGGCGCGCTGGACATCGATGATCAGCAATGCGGTGGTCATGGTGAGCCTTCCTTGATCGGTCCTTGAGACAGGGGCGGACCTGTGCCCGCCCCCTTTTTACTCCGCTCAGTAACCCAATGACAACCCGGTGTTGCGCCGTGGATCGTTGGCGCCGTAGAAGCGGTTCTTGCCGACCGGTTTGCCACCCAGCGACGGTGCACCGACCAGGATAGCGGCGATATGGTTGGGATCCTGCGGGCCCGCGAACTTGTGGCCCCAGCTCTCGAGAATCTTCTTCGTGTCGGGGCTGGCGGCGAAGTCTTCGAGGTTGGTTTCCTCCGGCATCCACTGCTGGTGGAAACGAGGTGCATCGACCGCTTCCTGCAGGCCCATGCCGTAGTCGATGACGTTGAGCATGGTCAGCAATGTCGCAGTGATGATGCGACTGCCGCCCGGTGTACCGACCACCATCACCACCTTGCCATCCTTGGTGACGATGGTCGGGCTCATCGAGGACAGGGGTGCCTTGCCGGGAGCGATGGCGTTGGCTTCGCCCTGCACCAGGCCGTACATGTTCGGCACGCCGACCTTGGAGGTGAAGTCGTCCATTTCATCGTTGAGGATCACCCCGGTCTTGCTCGCCATCACGCCCGCACCGAACCAGTCGTTTAGGGTGTAGGTGACCGAGACCGCGTTGCCCCACTTGTCGACGATCGAATAGTGCGTGGTGTTGCTGCCTTCATGGGGCGCAACGCCGGGTTTGAGTTCCGCCGACACCCCGGCCTTCTGCGGCTGGATCGCGTTGCGCAGCTTGGTTGCGTAGTTCTTGTCCAGCAGGTGTTCGATGGGGTTCTTCACGAAATCCGGATCGCCCAGATAGCTGTTGCGATCCACATACGCGTGACGCATCGCCTCGATCTGGTAGTGCATGCCCTGGGCCGAATGGAAGCCCAGATCCTTCATCGGATAGCCTTCGAGGATGTTCATGATCTGGCAGATAACCACCCCGCCGGAGCTTGGCGGCGGTGCTGACACGACGTGATAGCCGCGATAGTCGCACTCCACCGGAGCCAGTTCGCGGGTCTTGTATTTGTCGAGGTCGGCTTGGGTAATGATGCCCTTGTTGGCCTGACTGGACGTAACGATGGCGTCGGCCACCCAGCCTTTGTAGAAGCCGTCGGCGCCTTTTTCGGAAATGGTGCGCAGGGTTTTACCCAGATCCTTCTGCACCAGTTTCTGCCCGACCTGCATCGGCTCGCCGTTGCTCAGGAAGATCGCGCCGGAATCCTTGATGTCCTTCTTGAACACGTCGGTGGCGTATTCCAGCAGCTCGACGTCGCCCTGTTCCAGGGCAAAACCTTCTTCGGCCAGTTTGATCGCCGGGGCAATCATCTCCTTGCGCGGTTTGGTGCCGTACTTGCTCAGCGCCAGTTCCATGCCAGACACGGTGCCGGGAACGCCGACCGCGAGGTGGCCACGGGTACTCAGGTCCGGAATGACGTTGCCGTCCTTGTCGAGGTACATGTTGGCCGTCGCGGCCAGCGGGGCTTTTTCGCGAAAGTCGAGGAAGGTCTTGCGTCCGTCCGCCAGTTGAATGGTCATGAAACCACCACCACCGAGGTTGCCCGCCGCCGGGTAAACCACCGCCAGTGCATAACCCACGGCGACCGCCGCATCCACCGCGTTGCCGCCACTTTTCAACACGTCGACGCCCACGTGAGTAGCCAGGTGCTGGGCGGTGACCACCATGCCGTTTTCGGCGGCGACCGGGGCAACCGAGGCCGCGTGGGCCATGAGGCAGCTGAGCGCCAACGAGGTCGCCATCAGCGATTTGGCAAAAGGTTCGTACTTCATGAGTCGGTCTCTTCTTTTTATAAGGTAGGAAAGCGCTTCAAGAGCATCAGCCAGTATGGTCGCGATTGCGATTTGCGCCTCCCCGATCCGGCAGTATGCTGGGCGCTGTTTCCGCCCCGACCAGGAGTTTTTCCCATGGCCTACACGTTCATCACCCTGCCCTCGCCCGTCGGCGAGTTGAAGCTGGTCGCGAACGGTTCACGTCTGGCCGCCATCCTCTGGGAAAACGACAAACCCAACCGGGTGCGCCTGGGGCCGATGAGCGAAGCACCGGACAATCCGGTGTTGATGAATACCGCGCGACAGCTGGAAGAATATTTTGCAGGAACGCGAAACGCGTTCGATCTGGAACTGGACTTTGCCGGCACCGAGTTCCAGAAAAAGGTCTGGGCCGCGTTGCTGACCATTCCGTTTGGTGAAACCCGCACCTACAGCCAGATCGCCGAACAGATCGGCCACCCGAGCGCGGTGCGTGCCGTCGGCGCGGCGAACGGGCGCAATCCGATTTCGATCATTGCGCCGTGCCATCGAGTCATCGGCGCCTCAGGAAAACTGACCGGTTTTGCCGGAGGCCTGGAAGCCAAGGAGCGCTTGCTGACCCTGGAGGGTGGCCAGTGGTCGGACATCGGTAAAACCGGTGATCTGTTTTAACCGCCGAACAGGTTATTCATCGCCGCATATTGCAACAGCATGATGGTCTTGGCATCGCAGATCTCGCCGCGCTGGAACGCCGCCAGCGCATCGTCGAAACGCCACTCCAGTACTTCAAGTTCTTCGGTTTCCTCTTCCAGACCGCCCCCTTCACTGACCTTTGACGAGGCATCGTACTCAGCGATGAAAAAGTGCAATTTCTCGGTCACCGAGCCTGGGCTCATGTAGGCCTCGAACACCTTCTTCACGTCATGCACGCGGTAACCGGTTTCTTCCTCGGCCTCGTCACGGATACGCTGCTCCGGCGCTGCGCCTTCAAGCAATCCGGCCGCCACTTCAATCAACAGACCGTCGTGACCGTTGACGAACACCGGCAGGCGGAACTGCCGGGTCAGCACTACGGTGCGTTGCTCGCGGTTGAACAGCAGAATCGCCGCGCCATTGCCACGGTCGTAGACCTCGCGGGTCTGACGCTGCCAGTCACCGTTGTTGCGGTGATAGTCGAAGGTGATTTTCTTCAGCAGATACCAGTCGTGGGACAACACCTGGGTATCGACGATGTTGACCCGCTCGGCTGTGTTGGACATGACGCCTGATCCTTTTTTGTCATCGGAAGATGGCCATGGTAGGTGAAATGATGCGAACCGCCGACGAAAAAAAGCCCGGCAGCGCTACCGGGCTTTTTCTTCATTGACTACTGATGAGCCACATTCATCGTTGCTGCATCAGTGCCCTGCGCCGCAGACGGCGCCCCGTGAACAAGCGGTCCATAACGCCGACTGAATTCCCAGTTGTACGGCACGCGATCCTTGCTGGTGCCGTTATCCCAGTTCACCGACCAGGTCATCAGGCCCTTGATCGGATGCCCTTTGACCGCCAGGCGTTTCATCGCGTTACCGACCACGGTTTTGTCGATCACGTAACCGGTGGCAGCGGCATCGACGTTAGACGGCAGGCCGATCACGAACTTGTCCGCCGGGATCTTCGTGAAGCCGCGGGTGCCGGTCACCAGGCTCTCGGTCAGGTAATAGAGAAAGTCCTCTTTCATCGCGTCGTTGTTCTGGGCGATCCACGCCCCGTTGCCGTTATTGGCTTCCGGCACCCAGACCCCGTCGCCGCCCTGGTTGTAGAACTGCGGAGCGATGAAGTCGTAATAGCCTTCCAGCGCTTGCAGGTAACCGACGTATTTGCCGGAGGTGGTCAGGTACGGAAACTCCGGTGCCATGCTGATGATGAAATGCTTGCCCTGGCCTGCGTAGTGATCCTTGACCAGTTTCAGCGCGGCCGGCAGGACGGTCTTGTTGGCAGCGAAATCAATCGCGCTCTGTTCAAGATCGATGTCCAGGCCATCAAAACCGTAGGTTTCCACCAGCCGGATGATTTCGTTGGCCAGCGGTTGCTCCTGACCGGCGCGCAACTCGATGTGCGCATCGGCACCGCCCAGGGAAATCAGCACGGCCCGCCCCTGACTGTTGAGCACCCCGACCTGACGGCGGAACTCGGCATCGGAGACGTTGAACGGCTTGAAGGTCGGAATCCCGCTGCCCTTCATGAAGGCCACCGCGACCACGTTGTATTCCTTGGGCACGTTTTCCAGCGCGATGTTGGCGAACTGGCCGCGCTGGTAACCGTCGCTCGGGCCGGCCGGCCAGTTGTGCCAGAAGCCCATGAGGATCTTCTTGCCGGCAAGGCTTGGCATCAGCGACGCCGCGTCGCTGGCCTGGTTTTTCAATAGGGTGAAGTCGATGTTTGACATGTTCTAATCCTTCAGAACGTGTGGGTTTGACGTTGCGGGCTTATTTGAAGTCCACATCGAAGGCCTGATAGAAGGCGTTGCCGGTGTTGGCGACGATCCACATCAGGACGATGACGTGATGACCCTGCTTGTTGCCCGGAAGTTTCACGGCGTGGTTGACCTTGGCTTTCAATTCCGCCGAATGACTGTAGTACGGCACTTGCGGATAGAAATCCTCGGCGAAGGGTTGCGCTTCCAGTTGCGCTCGGGTGATGCGTTGTTGCGGGTCCCAGCCATCCTTGGTGATCAGCCAGCGATAACCGCGGGTGGTGTGCGGCGCGGTGTACTCCCATTTGACCTCAAGGGTCTGACCGGGAGTGACATTTAGCAGCGGCCAGGAGAAAGGACGCCCGAGTTTCTTGCTCATTTCTTCTGCGGTGAAGTTCACACAGTCACGTGCGTCGTTCTTGCCGCCACTGAGAATATAGCCGTCAGCCGGCGGTACGACGCTCGGGTTGTCGCTTTCGAACGGCGCCGGGAACGGACCGGCCGCGAGTTCCGGAAAGTTCTTGCCGCCTTCCATTTCATTGACCTGCCAGCCGCCGAGCAATCCTTGCTCGATGGCCACCGCGCCGCGGCTTGCAGGTGAAATGACGCGACCGTGTCGCAGTTGGGTTTGAGCTTGTGGTTGGTTCATGTTTTTCACTCCGTTGATTTAAGAACTCTCCTGTCCGAGGAGAGGCCCTCAAGCTAACGGAGGGGGATTTTTTGTCCATCGGCGGTTTTGTCGCAGTCTGCCTCGGCGAAACTCGAAAAATGCCGAAAACACTGTATATAAACACAGTGCATTACGACGACACTCACCCGACGCATGGCAAAAAGACTACACCGCGTCATTACAAAAACCTGCATTCACCGGTTCAGGGAAGCTGCGCCTTGAACTCCTTTTCATACTGCCCGGCGAGCTGTTCCTTTTGCTTGTCGTCGAGCAGCTTGCCGGCCATCTGGAAGAACTTCTGCTCCTCTTCCTGCAGGTGGTGATGGACCTTCTCCGAGAGCTTTTTCGCCGTGGCCAGCCAGGCCGGACTGGACATCTCGGTCTCGTCGAGCTCTTCCATCATTTCGTCCATTTCATGGTGCTCGGCAATGGCATGGCGACTGAGGTCGATACCGTTGTCGAACTCCATCAACGGGATATAGAAATGGCGCTCTTCGGCCGTTTCGTGGGCCTGAAGCTCAGCCTTCAGTTGCTTGTAGGCCTCGACCCTTTCCGGGGTGTCACCGCTGGTCTTGATCAACGATTTCGCGTAAGTCCGTTGACGGTCGTGGCTTTCACGCAGGGCTTCGAAAATGTTCATGGAATCTCCCAGGCAAACGCGTTCCGGATGGACGCCCTAAAGGGCTAGACCCCGGCGCGGGAGCGACGGTTCCAAGCGATTGCTTCAATCGGCTGCGGCGCGATAGGCTGCCGATTCATTACTACAAGGAAGACAACATGACGTTGCGGATCGAGCTGTCACAGGACCCCACCGAAGAACAGCGCGCAGCCATCCTGGCGCCCCTGCGTGCCCATAACATCGCCAAAGCCGGGCCTTCGCTGTACGAACCGGTCGCGTTGCTGGTGCGCGACGACAACGACGCGATCCTCGGTGGCCTCTATGGGCACACGTTCTATCGCTGGCTGTTTATCGAATTGCTGGCAGTGCCGGAGGAAGGCCGGGGACAGGGCATCGGCTCGAAGCTGATGAACATGGTCGAGGAATTCGCCCGGGAAAAAGACTGCGTGGGGATCTGGCTCGATACCTTTGATTTTCAGGCGCCCGGGTTCTACAAAAAACTGGGATATACCGAGTGTGGCGAGATTTTGGATTATCCGCTGGGGCACAAGCGGCATTTCTTCCAGAAGCGTTTGATTGAGTGAGTTCAGCGACCCTCGCCCGCAGGCTGGCGAGGGTCGCGCAGCGTCAACGCATTCAGCTGCCCGTTACAGGCAGGTTGCCAGCGCCGCCAAGCGGCGCTTGGCCACAAAATCATCTTTCTGCGCGTAGTAATTCAGCACGGTGCCGGACGCCTCAGTGGTCAAGTCGACAAACGACTCCGCCGAACGGGTATAGACCGTCGAGCCACCCTTCTTGCCCGGTTGCAGATATGCCGCCGCGTCCACGCCGAACACCGCTTCGTCCTGCCAGGCGAATTGCACGCACCGGGCCACGTCTTTTTCGGGCTTGTCCGAATTCAGGATCTTGTAAGGGGTTTGTGTGCGGGCGTCTTCCATCGCCGAACCCGCGCAACCGGCCAGCAGGGTTGCCGCCAGCGCCACCATCAGCATTCGCATTGCATTCGCTCATTCGGAAAAAAGCGGACTGTATCACCGCAACGGGAAAAATCGTTCTGCTTTACTGCATTTAGAACGCGACACATGCCGACCGCTGCGGCACATTAACGGTCATCAGCCTTACAAGGAAAGCCCATGGCGCCTACTGACCAGCGACACGAACAGGCCCTGAAACTGTTTCTCGATGCGCGTCCGCAACTGCGCGAAACCCTTGATCACCTCAACCCGCTGCTGGCCCAGGCCAAAGGCGAAACCCAGGCGCAGTACCGCGAAGAACGCCTGCACGAAGCCTTCGAAGCCGAGGCCGAAAGCCAGGGGTTGTTTGCCTGGGAACTGACGCTGCAGCTCACCGCCGCGACGCCCGAGGAGTATCAGGCGCAACGCCTGGAAGTGCATCGCGAAGTGGCGGAAATGGCCGGCATGAACTGGCTGGAGTATTGCGATCTGTATGGCATAGAACCGTAAACCCCGCTCAAGGACGCTGCCTCGATGCTGCCTTCCACCTCGACCCACCGCGCCAGCCCCGGACATCTTCATATTCAGAAATGGCGCGGCCGCGTGGGTCTGGCGCTGGTTGCCAGCCTGTCCGTACTGGCCGGCATGACTGATGCCATAGGCTTCATGGCCAGCGGCGATTTCGTTTCTTTCATGAGCGGCAACACCACGCGGCTGGCCGTGGCGATCAGCGATGGTGACAGCGGACTGACATTAAGGCTGATCCTGCTCGTCGCAACGTTCATTGTCGGCAATGCCCTCGGGGTCGTGGTCAGCCGTTTGGGTGGTAGACGGGCGCTGCCACTGTTGTTGTCCATCGCCGCTCTGCTCTGTTTGGCAGCCTGGCCCTTTGACACGCAACTGCCGGCCCTGCTGGCGGCGATCATTGCGATGGGCATGCTCAACGCGGCAGTGGAAGAGGTGAACGGTCTGCCGGTCGGGCTGACGTATGTCACCGGCGCGCTGTCACGATTCGGCCGTGGGTTGGGCCGGTGGGTGCTCGGCGAACGGCGAAGTGGCTGGCGGGTGCAGCTGGTGCCGTGGAGCGGGATGCTGGTCGGGGCCATTCTGGGGGCGGTGCTGGAGCATCATCTTGGACTTAAAGCGATGTTGGTCAGCGGACTGTTTGCCGCCGTTCTGGGGCTGCTGACCCTGAAGATTCCGCGACGCTGGCAGTTGGGCTACATGCCGCGCTGACAGACAGCTGTTCACATCGAGACGGGCGCGGGAAACATCCACTTCGCCGCCCCGCCGAGAAAGCTTTATCATGGCCGCAGTTTTGCTGATCGAGTCCGTCATGAAGTTCGCCATTGCGCTGTTTTCCGCCGCCCATGCGCCCTCCTCGCGCCGCGCCCTGCTGTTCGCCCAGGCCGTGCTGGCTGGCGGGCATGAAATTGTCCGGCTGTTTTTCTATCAGGACGGTGTCTACAACGCGTCCGAAGCCGTGGTCACGCCGCAGGACGAACTGGACCTGCCCAAACAGTGGCGAACCTTTATCACCGAACAAAATCTCGACGGCGTGGTATGCATCGCCGCGGCCCTGCGCCGTGGCGTGTTGAATGCCGAGGAAGCCGGGCGTTATCAGCGTGATGCGGTGGCCGTCAGCGCGCCTTGGGAATTGTCCGGCCTCGGTCAGTTGCATGACGCGGTGCAGGATGCCGACCGACTGATCTGTTTCGGAGGCGCATGACATGGCCAAGTCCCTTCTGATTATCAGCCGTCAATCGCCGTGGTCCGGCCCTGGTGCCCGCGAAGCGTTGGACATCGTCCTGGCCGGCGGCGCCTTCGATCTGCCGATCGGCCTGCTGTTTCTCGACGACGGCGTGCTGCAACTGGCCGCCGGGCAGAACGCCAAGGCTCTGCAACAGAAAGACCTGAGTGCCAACCTGCAAGCGTTGCCGATGTTCGGCGTCGAAGAGCTGTTCTACTGCGCAGACAGCGCCAGTGTTCGTGGCCTCGGCGATCGTTCGCTGGACGAGGCGCAGCCTTTGGCCGCCGAGCAAATCACCGCCCTCATTGACCGTTACGACCAGGTGATCACCCTCTGATGTCGACTTTGCATGTGTTGTCCCATTCCCCGTTCGGCGACGAACGCCTGACCAGTTGCCTGCGCCTGTTGGGTGCTGCCGACGCGCTGTTGCTGTCCGGCGATGCCGCTTATGCGCTGCAACCCGGCACCGCGCCGTTCAGTGCGCTGGAATCCCGTAAGGCGAAATTGTTCGTGCTGGCCGAAGACGCGCAAGCCCGTGCCGTGCAGGTTCCGGACTGGGCCGAAGCCATCGACTACCCCGCCTTCGTCGAGCTGTCGATCCACCACGACAAGGTCAACTCCTGGCTATGAATGCGCTGACCGTCGGCGCCCGCGCCATCGAACTGGACAAGGACGGCTTCCTGGTCGACCTCAACGACTGGTCGGCCGAAGTCGCCAGCGCCCTCGCCGCGGCCGAAGACATCGAACTGAGCCCGGAGCACTGGGAAGTCCTCGAGCTGCTGCGCAGTTTCTACGCCGAATTCCAGCTGTCCCCGGCCACCCGGCCGCTGATCAAGTACACCGCGCTCAAGCTCGGCGCGGAGAAAGGCAACAGCCTGCACCTGAACCGACTGTTCAAAGGCACCCCTGCCAAACTCGCCGCAAAACTGGCGGGCCTGCCCAAACCGACGAATTGCCTATGACCGACTATCCAGCGCTGACCCTCGAAACGCCCGCCGAGCATCCGTTCGCCCAATTCGTGCGCATCCTCGGCAAGGGCAAGCGCGGCGCCCGCGACCTGACCCGCGAGGAAGCCCGGGCGGCCATGGGCATGGTGCTCGACGAAGCGGTCGAAGAAACCCAGCTCGGCGCCTTCCTGATGTTGCTGCGGCACAAGGAAGAAAGCGCCGAAGAAATGGCCGGCTTCACCGAGGCCCTGCGTGAGCGCTTGCAGGCGCCGGCACTGAAGGTCGATCTGGACTGGCCAACCTACGCCGGCAAGAAACGTCACCTGCCGTGGTATCTGCTGGCCGCCAAGTGCCTGGCACAGAACGGTGTGCGCATCTTCATGCACGGCGGTGGCGCTCACACTGCCGGACGCTTGTACTCCGAACAACTGCTCGGCGAATTGAACATTGCGCTGTGCCGCAACTGGCAACAGGTCGGCGCGGCGCTGGATAACGGTGGTCTGGCGTTCATGCCGCTGGTGGACTGGGCGCCGCAGCTGCAACGGATGATCGATCTGCGCAACACCCTCGGCCTGCGCTCGCCTATTCATTCGCTCGCGCGGATTCTCAATCCGTTGGGCGCGCGTTGCGGTTTGCAGAGTATTTTCCACCCGGGCTATCAAGCGGTGCACCGCGATGCCAGCGGTCTGCTCGGCGACACCGCAATCGTAATCAAAGGCGACGGCGGCGAAATCGAGGTCAACCCGGATGCCGACAGCCACTTGTACGGGACCACCGGCGGCGAAAGCTGGGACGAGGAATGGCCGCAGCTGTCGGCGCAGCGTCACGTCAAACCGGCGTCGCTGGATATCGAACACCTGACAGCGGTCTGGCGCGGTGATGTGGTCGACAGCTACCCGCAAATGGCGCTGATTTCGACCATGGCGTTGGCGCTGCGCGGCCTCGGTCACTCCCGTGAACAGGCTTTCGAAACCGCCGAGCAATACTGGGCCGCGCGGGATAAATCGATTTAACCGATCATTAACGCCCGATCTTTGCGCTTTTTGTTCGAACTCATCGGAATAGACTCGGCTCCAACGATTATTGGTTTCTGGAGTCTTGATCATGGGTTTACTCGTCGACGGCCGCTGGCAGGACAAGTGGTACGAAAGCAGCAAGGACGGCGCGTTCCAGCGCGAACAGGCGCAGCGCCGTAACTGGGTCACCCACAACGGCGAGCCGGGCCCGAGCGGTGACGGCGGTTTTGTCGCCGAGGCCGGGCGTTATCACCTTTATGTCTCTCTCGCCTGTCCGTGGGCTCATCGCACGTTGATCCTGCGCAAGCTCAAAGGCCTGGAAAGCCTGATCGACGTTTCCGTCGTCAGCTGGCTGATGCTGGAAAACGGCTGGACCTTCGATCAGAACCTCGGTTCGACCGGCGACAAACTCGACCACTTCGATTTCATGCACCAGCGCTACACCGCCGACACCGCCGACTACACCGGCCGCGTCACCGTGCCGGTGCTGTGGGACAAGAAGCTCAAGCGCATTGTCAGCAACGAATCGGCGGAGATCATCCGCATGTTCAACAGCGCCTTCGATGACTTGACCGGCAACGATCTGGACTTCTATCCGGCGCCATTGCGCGGCGAAATCGATGCGCTGAACGAACGGATCTACCCTGCCGTAAACAACGGCGTGTACCGCGCCGGGTTTGCCACTTCGCAGCAGGCCTATGAAGAAGCGTTCGATGATGTGTTTGCCGAACTCGATCATCTGGAGCAGGTGCTGGGCGCCAACCGTTATCTGACGGGCGAATATCTGACTGAGGCGGACGTTAGGTTGTTCACCACCCTGATTCGTTTCGACGCGGTATATCACGGGCATTTCAAATGCAATCTGCGGCGGATCAGCGATTACCCGAACCTGTCGAACTGGCTGCGTGAGGTGTACCAGTGGCCGGGCGTTGCCGAGACCGTGGATTTCCAGCACATCAAGAATCACTACTACGGCAGCCACAAGACCATCAACCCGACCGGGGTGGTGCCGAAGGGGCCGGAGCAGGATTTCACTGTTGCCCATGACCGGGACCGGTTGGGCGGGAAAGGGGTCTGGCGCAAGGCCTGATATTTGTGCAGTTCTTGAGGGCCCAATCGCTGGCAAGTCGAGTCGTCGCACCGCAGCTCCCACAGGTTTTGTGTTAAAGCTGAAATTTCAGCATCACGCAATTCCTTGTGGGAGCTGCGGTGCGACGACTCGACTTGCCAGCGATGCGGACTACTCGGTTTCAGATTTGACCCTGAGCGCCCTCGAACCACGCCAGTTTCTCGCGCAGTTGCACCACTTCGCCGACGATCACCAGGGTCGGCGCATGCACTTCATGCTCCGCCACCAGACGCGGCAGGTCGGCCAGCGTGCCAGTGAAGACCCGCTGATTGACCGTGGTGCCCTGCTGAATCAGCGCCGCCGGGGTATCGGCCGCACGACCATGCTTGATCAACTGCTCGCAAATGACCGGCAGCCCCACCAGGCCCATGTAGAACACCAGCGTCTGCGCCGGCGCGACGAGGTCGGCCCACGGCAGATCGGTGGAACCGTCCTTCAAGTGCCCGGTGACGAAACGCACCGACTGCGCGTAATCGCGATGGGTCAGCGGAATCCCGGCATACGCCGCGCAACCGCTGGCCGCCGTGATGCCCGGCACCACCTGGAACGGAATGCCATGGGCCGCCAGTTCCTCGATCTCTTCGCCGCCACGGCCGAAGATGAACGGATCCCCGCCCTTCAACCGCACCACGCGCTTGCCGGCCTTGGCCAGATCCACCAGTTGCTGGTTGATCTGATCCTGCGGCACGGCGTGATCGGCGCGACGTTTGCCGACGTAGACACGCTCGGCATCGCGGCGGCACAGCTCAAGAATCGCGGGCGCCACCAAGCGGTCGTACAGCACCACATCGGCTTGCTGCATCAGACGCAAGGCGCGGAAGGTCAGCAGATCCGGATCGCCCGGTCCTGCGCCCACCAGATACACCTCACCAGCCGTGACCATGGCTTCGCCATCAATCTTGGCTTGCAGCAGACGTTCGGCTTCTGCGCCCTGTCCTGCCAGTTGCCGGTCGGCGATCGGCCCCTGGAACACGTCTTCCCAAAATCCCCGCCGCTGCTGCACATCAGGGAACAGGCCTTTGACCTGATCGCGAAACCGCGCGGCCAGACCGGCCAGATGGCCGTAGGTCGAAGGAATCCAGGTTTCGATCTTGGCGCGGATCAGCCGGGCCAGCACCGGCGCGTCGCCGCCGCTGGAGACCGCAATGATCAGCGGCGAACGGTCGACAATCGCCGGGAAGATCACGCTGCACAGCGCAGGTGCATCGACCACGTTGACCGGTACGCAGCGCCGATGGGCATCGGCGGAAACTTGCGCGTTCAACGCTTCGTCGTCGGTGGCGGCAATGATCAGCCCGCAACCGTCCAGATCCGTTTCGGCGTAGCCACGCAACAGGCACTCGCCACCGCTGGCGGCAACCAGTTCGCGCAGTTGCGCTTCGATTTCAGGTGCGACCACCCGCAGCAGCGCACCGGCATCGGCCAGCAGGCGGGACTTGCGCAAGGCAATCTCCCCCCCACCGACGACCAACACACGACTGCCGCGCAGGTTGTGAAACAGCGGCAGATATTTCATTTAGCCGATGACCTCAAGGCCACCCATGTAAGGCTTCAGCACGTCCGGCACACGGATCGAACCGTCGGCCTGCTGGTAGTTTTCCAGCACGGCAACCAGGGTACGACCGACCGCCAGACCCGAACCGTTCAGGGTGTGCACCAGCTCAGGCTTGCCGGTTTCCGGGTTGCGGAAACGCGCCTGCATGCGGCGGGCCTGGAAATCGCCGCAGTTGGAGCACGACGAGATTTCACGGTACTTGTCCTGGCTCGGGATCCATACTTCCAGGTCGTAAGTCTTGACCGCGCTGAAGCCCATGTCGCCGGTGCAAAGCGCCAGGGTGCGGTAAGGCAGTTCCAGCAGTTGCAGGACTTTCTCGGCGTTGGCGGTCAGGCCTTCCAGCGCTTCCATCGACTTCGACGGCTCGACAATCTGGACCATTTCAACTTTGTCGAATTGGTGCTGACGGATCATGCCGCGAGTGTCACGACCCGACGCGCCGGCTTCGCTGCGGAAGCACGGGGTGTGAGCAACAAACTTGATCGGCAGCTGTTTCGAATCGACGATTTCACCGGCCACGATGTTGGTCAGCGACACTTCGGCGGTCGGGATCAGGTACAGATCGGCTTCGCCTTCGCGGGCGATCTTGAACAGGTCTTCTTCGAACTTCGGCAGTTGGCCGGTGCCTTGCAGCGCCGGGGCCTGAACCAGATAAGGCGTGTAGGCCTCTTCGTAGCCGTGCTCGGTGACATGCAGGTTGATCATGAACTGCGCCAGTGCGCGGTGCAGACGGGCAATCGGGCCGCGCAGCAGGGCGAAACGTGCGCCGGACAGTTTGGCGGCGGTTTCGAAGTCGAGCCAGCCGAACTTCTCGCCCAGGGCCACGTGATCCTGAACCGGGAAGTCGAAAGTAGTCGGAGTGCCCCAGCGGCGGACTTCGACGTTGCCGTCTTCGTCTTCGCCAACCGGTACCGATTCGTGCGGCAGGTTCGGAATGCCCAGCAGGATCGAATCCAGTTCGGTCTGGATCGCGTCCAGTTCGACTTTACCGGCGCTCAGTTCGCCCGCCATGCGCTCGACGTCCGCCATCAGCGGCGCGATGTCTTCGCCGCGCTGCTTGGCCTGACCGATGGATTTGGAACGCGCGTTACGCTCAGCCTGCAGTGCTTCGGTGCGGGTCTGGACGGTCTTGCGCTGTTCTTCCAGCGCTTCGATGCGCGCGACATCCAGGGCAAAGCCACGGGAAGCCAGGCGGTCCGCTACGTCCTGAAGGTTGCTACGTAACAGTTTGGAATCGAGCATGTCGGTTTCTCGTTATCAAAGTTTGGTCAGGGACAGGCCGGCCCAGGTCGCGAGCAGCCCGCCGAATACGCTGATGGCCGCATAGCCCAGGGCCAGCGGCACTTGCCCGCTTTCCAGCAGGCGCACCGTATCCAGTGAAAAGGATGAAAAAGTCGTCAGCCCCCCGAGGAAGCCGACCATCAACCCGGCACGTACCTCGATCGGCACTTCCGGGCGTATCAAAAACAGGCCGTACAACACGCCAATGAGCAGACAGCCCACGATATTAACGGCCAGCGTCGCGGTATAGAAGTGCCGCGGCCAATTGGCGTTGACCCAATTGCCGGTGGCGAAGCGCAACAAGGTGCCGGCAATCCCGCCGACGGAGACTGCAACGATCAATGGAACCACTATTTTCTCCGCTGCCGAGGGCTTAAACGATCAAGTTGGGCGAGGTGGTTGAGCTTTTCGCCGATCTTCAATTCCAGGCCGCGCGGCACCGGTTGGTAGAACGGAATCGGGTCGAGTTCTTCCGGGAAATAGTCTTCGCCGGCGGCATAGGCGTCCGGTTCGTCGTGGGCATAACGGTATTCGTCGCCATAACCCAATTGCTTCATCAATTTGGTCGGCGCATTGCGCAGGTGCAGTGGCACTTCCAGCGAGCCGTGTTCGGCGGCGGCGCGCAGCGCGGTCTTGAAGCCCATGTACACCGCGTTGCTTTTCGGCGCACAGGCCAGATAAGTGATGGCCTGAGCCACTGCCAGTTCACCTTCCGGGCTGCCGAGACGTTCCTGCACTTCCCACGCGGCCAGACACAGGCTCAGTGCGCGGGGGTCGGCGTTGCCGATGTCTTCGCTGGCCATGCGCACCACGCGGCGGGCCAGGTACAGCGGATCGCAGCCGCCGTCGATCATTCGCGCAAACCAGTACAGCGCGCCGTCCGGATTGGAACCGCGCACCGATTTGTGCAGTGCTGAAATCTGGTCGTAGAACGCTTCGCCGCCCTTGTCGAAACGCCGGCGAGTGTCGCCGAGCAGGCTTTGCAGCAAGTCGGTGCCCATCTCGCTGTGGTCTTCGGCCAGGTCAGAGGCGTTTTCCAGCAGGTTCAGCAGGCGTCGGCCATCGCCATCGGCAGCGGACAGCAGCATCTGGAAGCCTTCATCGCTGAGGGTCAGATGTCGCTTGCCCAGACCACGTTCTTCGGTGAGCGCGCGGTGCACCAACTTGCGCAACGCCGCCTCGTCGAGGCTCTTGAGCACGTAGACCCGTGCCCGCGACAGCAATGCATTGTTCAGTTCGAACGAAGGGTTTTCAGTGGTGGCGCCGATAAAGATCAGCGTGCCGTCTTCAACATACGGAAGGAAGGCGTCCTGTTGAGACTTGTTGAAGCGGTGCACTTCATCGACAAACAGGATCGTGCGCTTGCCGTACTGGCCGGCCTGCTGCTTGGCGATTTCCACTGCCTGACGGATCTCCTTGACCCCGGCCAATACCGCCGAGACCGTTTCGAAGTGCGCATCCGAAACTTCCGCCAGCAACCGCGCCAGGGTGGTCTTGCCCACGCCCGGCGGGCCCCAGAAGATCATCGAATGCAGGGCACCCTGCTCCAGCGCTTCGCGCAAAGGTTTGCCGCGAGCGAGCACGTGTTCCTGACCGACGTACTCATCCAGATTGGTCGCCCGCAAACGGGCGGCCAGTGGCTGGGCAATCGGTGCACTGCGAAACAGATCCATCACGTACCGTTGAAACCTCTGTGTTTATTCCTGGATCACGTCGGCACCCTTTGGGATGTCGAACTTGAACTTCGATGCCGGGACCGCTTCGTTGGCCTTCACACCGGTGAACAGGATGTTGGTGCGCTGGCCGACGCTGTCGATCAGTTGCATGTCATTGACCAGACCATTGCGGAACGACAGGCGCAGGCTGTCGAACAGGGTGTCCTTGGTTTTCGGCTTCAGGGTGAAGTCGATCACGCCGCCGGCTTCTTTGGCACTGATATCGAAGCTCTGGCTGATCTTCGACACGTCGCCGGACAGCAACAGGGCCGGGGTCTGAGTCAGACGCTCATCAAGCTTCTTGATGGTGGCCTGTTCCAGATCCGGGTCCCACAGGGTGACCTTCTTGCCGTCGGACACCATGGTCTGCTCGGCTGGCGCATTGGTGTGCCAGTAGAACAGGCCCGGACGCTGCAGGGTCATGTCGCCGGTGGTTTCCTGCAACTGGGTACCGCTACCGTCGAGGGTCAGTTGGGAAAAATTGGCGGTCAGGGTCTTGGATGTTTCGAGCAATTGGGTCAGGCGAGCCACATCCTTGTCATCGGCGTGAGCCGTGAGGGTGGTCAGAGCCAGTACCGGCAGCAACATGCGGATAAGACGCATGGGAGTCCTCTTGAATACTCGTGGGAAAGTGGACGGCGCTTCATGCACCGTCCATTGCATTTGGATCAGGGTATCGAATCAGTCGCGTACCGGGCCAGGGGCCAGGACTTCGCGGGAACCGTTGGTGTTCATCGACGTCACGACCCCGGCCATTTCCATGGCTTCGATCATGCGCGCGGCACGGTTGTAGCCGATCTTCAGCTTGCGCTGTACAGCGGAGATGGAGGCGCGACGGCTTTCCAGCACGAACTGCACGGCTTCGTCATACAACGCGTCGGCTTCCGGATCATCGCCGTCACCGCCGCCGCTGCTGCCTTCGAAACCACTGCCCGCCTCTTCGACACCGTTGAGGATGTCGTCGTTGTATTCCGGCGCGCCGCGCAGTTTCCAGGCTTCAACCACCCGGTGAACTTCATCGTCGGACACGAAGGCGCCGTGAACCCGGATCGGCAGGCTGGTGCCCGGCGGCATGTAGAGCATGTCACCGTGACCGAGCAGTTGTTCGGCGCCGCCCTGGTCGATGATGGTCCGGGAGTCGATCTTGCTCGACACCTGGAACGCCATCCGGGTCGGGATGTTGGCCTTGATCAGACCGGTAATCACGTCCACCGATGGTCGCTGGGTCGCGAGGATCAGGTGGATACCGGCCGCACGCGCCTTCTGGGCGATACGGGCGATCAGTTCTTCGACCTTCTTGCCGACGATCATCATCATGTCGGCGAATTCGTCCACGACCACGACGATGGTCGGCAGCTTCTGCAACAGCGGCGCTTCGTCATGGATGCTTTCGCGTTTGTACAGCGGATCGCTCAGCGGCTCGCCGGCGTCCTGGGCTTCCTTGACCTTGGCGTTGAAGCCGGACAGGTTGCGCACGCCCATCTTCGCCATCAACTTGTAGCGACGCTCCATCTCGGCAACGCTCCAGCGCAAGGCATTGGCGGCGTCCTTCATGTCGGTCACGACCGGGCACAGCAGGTGCGGTATGCCTTCGTAGATCGACAGCTCAAGCATTTTCGGGTCGATCATGATCAGCTTGGCGTCGTCCGGGCCGGACTTGAACAGGATCGACAGGATCATCGCGTTCACGCCCACCGACTTACCGGAACCGGTGGTACCGGCCACCAGCAGGTGCGGCATCTTCGCCAGGTCAGTGATGACCGGTTTGCCGCCGATGTCGTGGCCCAGGGCCAGGGTGACCGGCGACTTGAAGTTGTCGTACTCAGGCGTCGACAGCACTTCGGAGAAGCGCACGATCTGCCGGTCCTCGTTGGGAATCTCGATACCGACCGTAGTCTTGCCCGGAATCACTTCCACCACCCGCACGCTGGTCACGGCCAGCGAACGTGCAAGGTCTTTCGCCAGGTTGGCGATACGACTGACCTTCACGCCCGCAGCAGGCTGGATTTCGTAACGGGTAATGACTGGACCGGGGTGAATCGAATCCACAGTGACTTCGACGCCGAATTCCTTGAGCTTGATCTCCAGCAAGTGGCCGACCGCCGCCAGGGATTCGGGTGAATAATTGAGTTGTTTCTTTTCCGCAGGATCGAGAATCGAGATCGGCGGCAAGGTGCCTTCCACGGCGCTGTCGACGAACAACGGCACCTGTTTCTCTTTCTGCACGCGCTTGCTTGGCTCCGGCGCTTTGACCGGGGCCGGCGCGATAACCGGCGGAACCTGCTTCTCGCGCTCGGACATGTGCTTGCTCAGGGCCTGTTCGCGCTCGATCAGCCGCTCCTTGACCTTGGCCTGCTCGCGCTTGTCGGTGACCGTCGGTGCAACCACGTCGTGCACGCGATCATCGACTTCACGCAGTTGCGCGACCAGTTGCTTGCGCTCGGTACGCGCCGACCACCAGCGGTTGACCGCACCCTGGAACAGTTCGAACAGATCGAGGGTGATCTTGCCGGTGATATCCATCACCTTGAACCACGACAGGTCGGTGAACACCGTCAGGCCGAACAGGAACAGTGCGATGAACAGCAACGTGCTGCCCTGAATGTTCAGGGCATTGCGGGCCAGATCACCAAGGCTTTCGCCCAGCGCACCACCGGCGCCAGCGGGCAATCCAGTGGCCGCATGGAAGTGGATGTGCGCCAGCGCGGCGCCGGACAACACCAGGAACACCAGGCCGATCAGGCGCCAGGAGAACAGCCAGCCGCTCCACTGCCACGGCTCGTGACGCTGACGGAAGATCTGATACGCCTTGATCGCCAGCAGCAACGGGAAGATGTAAGCGAAGTAACCCAGCACCATGAACAGGATGTCGGCGCTGTAGGAACCGGCCGGACCGCCGAAGTTCTGCACGTCGTCGATCTTGCTGTTGTGGCTCCAGCCCGGATCGTCCTTGCCGTAAGTCAGCAACGCCATCATCAGGAACAGGCACAAGGCGCCGATAGCGATCAATGCACCTTCCTTGAGCCGGTAGTGCAACTGTTGACGCCAGAGCGGAACGACTGTTTTTGGTGCTTCCGTGGATTTCTTCAAAACGCTTCTATTCCTGCGCCAGAGGCGCGTCCATCTATTGAATGACGATAAAAAACTGCCCAATCCAGGCAGGTAAAAAATTGACGGGCGCAACGGAGACTACTTTTAACACTGCGCCCCGCCTTTTATAAACACGGCACGCGGCGAATATTCTGTAACAGCCCGGCATTGTACGGGTTTGCGCGTTCGATGCCATGCTTCCAAGCCCCTGGTTCAAGCATAGCCAAACGCACAACGCCCGGCGTTCAATTTGAGCATGCATTGTCTTTTGTGACAAAGGCTTATGAGGTGTATTTGATGAACGTAGCGAAGCATTCGCGCCTCATCTCCCCAGAGTGCCACGCATTGGCATCGGCAAGCTTGCCCGCACCGGTGTTGCGCCCGATTACGACCGCATCCGGATGCTCAAGTTGCAGCGGCACAAACACCGCGCCGCAACGCAGGACATTCGCGCAATTTCCCGGCACACTTTATCGCGGGCCGATTGCCCACCGCCCTCCCCTTCTGCAAGCCTGGACGCCATGCTGACTTGGTTACAACGCAATTCACTGACTTTCCCTCCACTGGAAAAAGCCATGCGCGATCCCAACGGATTGCTGGCGGCCGGTGGCGACCTGTCCGCCGATCGCTTGATCCAGGCTTATCGCCACGGTTGCTTTCCCTGGTTTTCCGAAGGCCAGCCGATTCTCTGGTGGTCGCCGGATCCGCGCACCGTCCTTTTTCCCGACGAACTGCACGTCTCGCGCAGCCTCGGTAAATTGATGCGCAAACAGCGTTATCAAGTGACCTTCGATCAGGATTTCGAGGCCGTGATCAACGCCTGCGCCGCACCGAGGGAATATGCCGATGGCACCTGGATCACCGAGGCGATGCAGGACGCCTATATCGAACTGCATCGACGCGGCTTCGCTCATTCGGTGGAGGTGTGGGATCAGGGCGAACTGGTCGGCGGCCTGTACGGCCTGGCGATGGGGCAGCTGTTCTTCGGCGAATCGATGTTCAGCCGCGCAGACAATGCCTCCAAGTACGGCTTTGCCACACTGGTGCAACATCTGAAAGACGCGGGTTTCGTGTTGATCGACTGCCAAATGCCGACCGATCATCTGCACAGTCTTGGCGCCCGGGCGATTTCCCGCTCTGCATTCGCTGAATATCTGGCCCGACACCTCGATCAACCCAATCATGCGACCTGGGTTTGCTGAGCGACTTTTGCGTGCGTGGCTTACACTTAATTCACCAGCTTACCCTTGAGGGTTGATCATGACCGAGTTGGCGCGGTTGAAGTTTTATGCCACTCAGCCTCACTCTTGCAGTTATCTGCCCGAGGAACAGGCGACGACCCTGTTTCTCGATCCGAGCCAGCCCATGGACGTGCATGTCTACGCAGACCTGTCAGAAATGGGCTTTCGCCGCAGCGGCGACCACCTGTACCGCCCGCATTGCCAGAACTGCAATGCCTGCGTGCCTGCGCGCATTCCCGTGGCGCAGTTCAATCCCAACCGTCAGCAGAAACGAATTTTCAAGCGCAACAGCGATTTACAGGTACGCCCGGTCAAGCCGGCGTTCAGCGAAGAATATTTCGACCTCTATCAGCGCTACATCGAACAGCGCCACGCCGACGGCGACATGTACCCGCCGAGCCGCGATCAATTCTCGACTTTTCTGGTACGCGATCTGCCCTTCTCACGGTTCTACGAATTCCGGCTCGACGGACGGTTGCTGGCGGTCGCCGTCACCGATCTGCTGCCCAACGGCTTGTCGGCGGTCTACACCTTTTACGAACCGGATGAAGAGCGTCGCAGCCTGGGACGGTATGCCATCCTCTGGCAAATCGGCGAGGCCCAGCGGCTGGGGCTTGAAGCGGTGTACCTGGGTTACTGGATCAAAAACTGCAAAAAGATGAACTACAAGACCCAATATCGACCTATCGAACTGCTCATTAATCAGCGCTGGGTCATCCTGAACTGAATGCAAGCCCTAAACCCCTTGGCGTAAACCCCATTTTTCGGGCACAATGCACGCCGCTTTTGCCTGGCGCAGTTGCACCGGGCCATTCATTGGATACCGAGGGCTTTACTGCATGTCGAAAGAAGACAGCTTCGAAATGGAAGGCACTGTCGTCGACACCCTGCCCAACACCATGTTTCGTGTGGAGTTGGAAAATGGGCACGTCGTAACCGCGCATATTTCCGGCAAGATGCGCAAGAACTACATTCGTATTCTTACCGGTGACAAAGTGCGCGTCGAGCTGACGCCCTATGACTTGAGCAAAGGGCGTATTACTTACCGCGCTCGCTAATCAAGTCAATACAAGACGCCCGGCATTTGCCGGGCGTTTTTGTGTGTGCGTGTTTTTTTGGATTTGGGTGTATATCCATTGCTTCGGGTGCTGCCGCTGGCGGTTTCGCTCTTACAGCGAGTCCCTTTTTCAAACGCCAAAAAGGAACCAAAAGGCTTTTGCCCCGGCGTACGGCACTTCGCTTAGGCTCAGTGTTCCCTCGCTACGGTGTCCATCAGGGGGCATCGCCTACGGTTTGCTTCGCTGCACCTCCTCTCGATGTATGCGGCTTCGCCGCACGGCGCTGCGCGCCTACCCCCTGATGGACACCTACGCTCGGCCTGCCGAAGGGGCAAAAAATCAAAAGCCAAAGCCAGATCAAGAGCCCCCGCTCCTCACCACGCAACACGATGAGCGTTAGCTCGAGTACCGCTTTTGATCGCAGGGCCCGTCGGCAGGCTGAGTGGAGGGATTGATCCGGGGGGTGGGAGCGCAGCGACCGTGCGGCGCAGCCGCATGCATCGAGAGGAGGTGCAGCGAAGCAAACCGTAGGCGATGCCCCCGGATCAATCCCGGAGCGAAGGGACACCGAGCCTCAGCGAGGGGCCGTACGTCAGGGTTAGAGACCTTTTGGTTACTTTTGGGGCGTTTGCCAAAAGTGCCCCGCCGTAAGGGCGGAACCCCAAGAAGCCGTTACCGCAACAACGGATATTCACACCAAACAAACAGACAATAAAAAGGCGCCCAAAGGCGCCTTTTCACTTACCAGCCATCAAGCCATTTCTGCAGTGGTCTCGAAGTCAAACGTCAGCTCACCATCCTTGATGTCGATGTGAACCACACCGCCATGCTCGGCCAGCTCGCCAAACAGAATCTCCTCCGCCAGCGGACGTTTGATCTTGTCCTGGATCAGACGCGCCATTGGACGCGCGCCCATGGCCGAATCGTAACCACCGGCCGCCAGCCAACTGCGCGCCGCATCGGTGACTTCCAGAAGCACCCGCTTGTCTTCCAGCTGCGCCTGAAGTTCGGTAAGGAACTTGTCCACCACGCTTTTGATGACCTCATGACTGAGGCGACCAAACTGAATAATGGTGTCCAGACGGTTGCGGAATTCCGGCGTGAAGCTCTTCTTGATCACTTCCATCGCATCAGACGAGTGGTCCTGATGGGTGAAACCGATCGAAGCACGCGCCGCCGTTTCAGCACCGGCGTTGGTGGTCATGATCACGATCACGTTGCGGAAGTCCGCCTTGCGCCCGTTGTTGTCGGTCAGCGTGCCGTGGTCCATCACCTGCAGCAGCAGGTTGAAGACTTCCGGATGCGCCTTCTCGATTTCATCGAGCAGCAATACGCAATGCGGCTGCTTGGTGATCGCTTCGGTCAACAGACCGCCCTGGTCGAAACCGACATACCCCGGAGGCGCACCGATCAGACGCGATACGGTGTGACGCTCCATGTACTCGGACATGTCGAAGCGCACCAGTTCGATCCCCAACGCCTTGGCCAATTGACGCGCGGCTTCGGTTTTACCGACACCGGTCGGCCCTGCGAACAGGAACGAACCGACAGGCTTGTCAGGCGACTTGAGACCGGCACGGGACAACTTGATCGCAGTCGACAGCGAATCGATCGCCGCGTCCTGACCAAACACCGTCAGCTTCAGGTCACGCTCGAGGTTACGCAGCAGTTCCTTGTCGGAGCTGGTGACGTGCTTCGGCGGAATCCGCGCGATTTTCGCCACGATGTCCTCGACCTCAGGCACTTCGATGCGTTTCACACGCTTCTCGACCGGTTGCAGACGCTGATAGGCGCCCGCCTCGTCGATCACGTCGATGGCCTTGTCCGGCATGTGCCGGTCATTGATGTAGCGCGAAGCCAGTTCCGCAGCGGCGCGCAGCGACTCATCGCTGTATTCGATGTTGTGGTGCTGCTCGAAACGCCCTTTCAGGCCGCGCAGGATACCGATGGTGTCTTCCACCGACGGCTCGACGACATCGACCTTCTGGAAGCGACGCGCCAGAGCGCGGTCTTTTTCGAAGATGCCACGGAATTCCTGGAACGTGGTCGAGCCGATGCAGCGAATGTCGCCAGACGACAACAACGGTTTGAGCAGGTTCGAGGCATCCATGACGCCACCGGACGCAGCACCTGCACCGATGATGGTGTGGATCTCGTCGATGAACAGGATCGCCTGCGGACGTTTTTTCAGTTCGTTGAGCAGCGCCTTGAAGCGCTTCTCGAAATCACCGCGATACTTGGTGCCCGCGAGCAGAGCGCCCAGATCGAGGGAATAAACGACGCTGTTGGCCAGCAGGTCTGGCACCTGGTTGTCGACAATGCGCTTGGCCAGGCCTTCGGCAATTGCGGTTTTACCCACGCCAGCCTCGCCCACCAACAGCGGATTGTTCTTGCGACGGCGCGCGAGAATCTGCGCGACACGCTCGACTTCCGTTTCACGCCCGACCAGCGGATCGATCCGGCCTTGGCGTGCGAGTTCGTTGAGGTTGCTGGCATAAGCGTCCAGCGGATTGCCTGAAGAAGAAGACTCACCGCCCTCGTCGTCCTGCATATCTTGTTCACCTTCAGAGTGATCGCCATGCCCCGGCACTTTGGAAATGCCGTGGGCGATATAGTTGACGACATCAATGCGTGCAACGCTCTGCTGTTTCAGCAGGAACACCGCCTGACTCTCTTGCTCACTGAAGATTGCAACCAGCACGTTGGCGCCGGTCACTTCGCGTTTGCCCGAGCTCTGCACATGAAAGACAGCACGTTGCAGCACACGCTGGAAGCCCAGGGTTGGCTGGGTTTCGCGATCCTCGTCGTGAACGGGGATCAGTGGCGTGGTGGAGTCGATGAACTCCTGCAGGTCGTGCTTGAGTTTGTCGAGGTTTGCGCCGCAGGCACGCAATACGGTGGCGGCAGCCTCATTGTCCAATAGGGCCAGCAGCAGGTGTTCGACGGTCATGAACTCATGACGCTTCGAACGTGCCTCCTTGAAGGCAAGATTGAGGGTGACTTCGAGCTCGCGGTTTAACATAGCTTCACCTCATACCCAAGTGGTCGGCGATTAACCGTCCTTCTCGATTTCACAGAGTAGCGGATGCTGGCTTTCCCTGGCGTACTGGTTGACCTGCATGGCCTTTGTCTCGGCGATGTCGCGGGTAAACACTCCACATACTGCCCGCCCTTCTGTATGGACGGCCAGCATGACCTTGGTCGCCAGCTCGCGATTCAGGTTAAAAAACACCTCGAGCACTTCGACGACGAAATCCATCGGTGTGTAGTCATCATTGAACAAAACCACCTTGTACATCGGCGGCGCCTGTAACGCAGGCTTTGCTTCCTGAACAGCAACGCCTGCCGAATCGTCGTCGTGCTCCTGTGGAAGATCCTTTTGGAGAAGCGGGCGATCCTGATTGAATGTTAGTCGAATCTGGCTGATTGCATGCATGGAAAGAAAGGTTCGTCAGTTGTGCAAATACAGTGGTGGGGGCGGCTTGACACGTTTTCAACTCCGACTGCCCGGTCACCTTGACTATCGGGAAAACGGTGTTACAACCAATAGAACCCACAGTGGGGAAAAAAGATCCGCGGAGTCAATCTTTTTAACGGATTCGACTGCGGATGAATTGGATGATACTCCAGCGATGGAGACTGTTGCAGAGGGATTTGAGCATGGCTGTCGGCAAGGTGAAATGGTTCAACAATGCCAAGGGGTTCGGTTTCATCAACACCGACACCCACGAAGGGAAGGATGAGGACGGCAAGGAGATCGACTTCTTTGCCCACTATTCCGCCATTGAAATGGTCGGATACAAAACCCTCAAAGCCGGGCAAATCGTCAAATTCGAGATCGTGCAAGGGCCCAAAGGCCTGCACGCCACAAAAATTCAGAATGTTGAGGCCGCAAAAGACGCCGTCTCGCCAGCAGCTCATCACCAGTCAGTGACCAGCTGAAGCAACCAGAACACCTGCCAGAAAACAAACCGCCCGGCTCGATCACTCGAGCCGGGCGGTTTCGTTGCAGCTGTCTGTCTTACATGTGCTTGACGATCGCCTCACCGAAGCCCGACGACGACACCAGCGTGGCGCCCTCCATCAGACGTTCGAAGTCGTAGGTCACGGTCTTGGCCTTGATGGCGCCATTGGTGCCCTTGATTATCAGGTCGGCCGCCTCGGTCCAGCCCAGGTGGCGCAGCATCATCTCTGCCGACAGAATCACCGAACCCGGGTTGACCTGGTCCTTGCCGGCATATTTCGGCGCGGTACCGTGGGTCGCCTCGAACATGGCCACGGTGTCGGACAGGTTGGCACCCGGCGCGATCCCGATACCGCCCACTTCCGCCGCCAGGGCGTCGGAAAGGTAGTCACCGTTGAGGTTGAGGGTAGCGATCACATCGTACTCGGCCGGACGCAGCAGGATCTGCTGGAGCATGGCGTCGGCGATGGCGTCCTTGACCACGACTTCGCGGCCGGTTTTCGGGTTCTTGAATTTCATCCATGGGCCGCCATCGAGCAGCTCGGCGCCGAATTCTTCCTTCGCCACCTCATAGCCCCAGTCCTTGAAGGCACCTTCGGTGAATTTCATGATGTTGCCCTTGTGCACGATGGTCAGCGACTTGCGGTCGTTGTCCACTACGTATTGCAGGGCCTTGCGCACCAGACGCTTGGTGCCTTCCTTGGAAACAGGCTTGATGCCGATGCCGCAATCCTGGTCGAAACGGATCTTGGTGACGCCCATTTCTTCTTTCAGGAATTTGATGACCTTGGTGGCCTCAGGCGAGCCGGCCTTCCATTCGATACCGGCATAAATGTCTTCGGAGTTCTCACGGAAGATCACCATGTCGACGTCGCCAGGCTTTTTCACCGGGCTCGGCACGCCTTCGAACCACACCACAGGGCGCAGGCAGACATAGAGATCGAGCTGTTGACGCAGGGCAACGTTGAGGGAGCGAATACCGCCACCGACCGGGGTGGTCAGCGGGCCCTTGATGGAAACCACGTAGTCCTTGACGGCATCCAGGGTTTCCTGGGGCAGCCAGGTGTCCTGGTCATAGACCTGAGTTGCTTTTTCGCCAGCATAAACCTCCATCCAGGAAATCTTGCGCTTGCCCCCGTAGGCTTTTTCCACGGCAGCATCAACCACTTTGATCATCACAGGGCTGACGTCGACGCCAATGCCGTCACCTTCGATGAAGGGAATGATCGGGTTATCAGGGACATTGAGAGAATGGTCTGCGTTGACGGTGATTTTGTCGCCGACGGCTGGAACCTGAATCTTCTTGTAACCCATGCTGAACTCCATTGTTTGGATTGAACATCTGGCTTGGTTCGAGCGTAACCCAGTTGAATCAACACGCAAACCCTCTGTTCCGGGCGCGGCCACATCTCGTTTCGTACAAGCCTGAAAGCAAAGGGAAAAGCGCCAATCTCAAGCATTCACGGCGACTCTACGCCCCACCCCGCCCTGCGACCTTTAGACCAATGGACGAGAATCGTTGCATATGAACCATCGGCAGATTGCCAGCTACCTATGTATAATGCCGCCCGCTGACCAAAGGGTCACGACGGCTGGCCTCTCTAGCACGAGACTTTCCGCCTGATTGGTCGGGTTGTTACCGCAGTCCGACTGCTTGACGCTCTACTGATGCACCCAACATCACCGCGAAGATTCTCGACATTCGGTTCATGGATGACTTTGAACGAACGCGCTTACCCGGCGCCCCTCGAGTTTCTGCGCACGCTTTAGCAAAGAAGAGAGAGTTAATCCGAATATGCCCACCCGCTCGAAGATCATCTATACCTTCACCGACGAAGCTCCAGCCCTCGCCACCTATTCCCTGCTGCCGATCATCGAGGCTTACACCGCCTCGGCCGATATCGCCGTGGAAACCCGCGATATCTCTCTTGCAGCACGTATTCTGGCCAGCTTCCCCGAGCAACTGGGCGACAAAGCCGTAGCCGACCACCTCGCCGAACTGGGCGACCTGGCCGTTACGCCTGAAGCCAACATCATCAAGCTGCCGAACATCAGCGCCTCGGTTCCGCAACTGCAAGCCGCGATCAAAGAACTGCAAGCCCAGGGCTACAACCTGCCGGACTACCCGGAAACCGTGACCAGCGACGCCGACAAAGACGCCAAGGCGCGCTACGACAAGGTCAAGGGCAGCGCCGTGAACCCGGTTCTGCGTGAAGGCAACTCCGACCGCCGCGCTCCGCTGTCGGTCAAGAACTACGCTCGCAAGCACCCGCACAAAATGGGCGCCTGGGCCAAGGACTCCAAGTCCCACGTCGCTCACATGAGCACCGGCGATTTCTACGGCAGCGAAAAAGCTGCCCTGATCGACGCCGCTGACGCCGTGAAGATCGAGCTGATTGCCAAAGACGGCACCGCTACCGTCCTGAAAGAAAAAACCACCGTTCAGGCGGGCGAGATCCTCGACTGCTCCGTAATGAGCAAAAAGGCTCTGCGCGCGTTCATCGCCGCTGAAATCGACAGCGCCAAGCAACAAGGCGTGCTGCTGTCGGTTCACCTGAAAGCCACCATGATGAAGGTCTCCGACCCGATCATGTTCGGCCAGATCGTTGCCGAGTTCTATAAAGACGCCCTGACCAAGCACGCCGACGTGCTGGCCGAAATCGGCTTCAACCTGAACAACGGCATCGGCGACCTGTACGCCCGCATCAAATCCCTGCCGGCCGAACAGCAAGCCCAGATCGAAGCTGACGTGCAAGCGGTCTACGCCGTTCGTCCGTCGCTGGCGATGGTCAACTCCGACAAAGGCATCACCAACCTGCACGTGCCGAGCGACGTTATCGTCGACGCCTCGATGCCGGCCATGATCCGTGACTCCGGCAAGATGTGGGGCACCGACGGCCAGCTGCACGACACCAAGGCTGTGATCCCGGATCGCTGCTACGCCACCATCTACCAGGCCGTGATCGAAGATTGCAAAGCCAATGGCGCTTTCGATCCGACCACCATGGGCAGCGTGCCAAACGTTGGCCTGATGGCCAAAAAGGCTGAAGAATACGGTTCCCACGACAAGACCTTCCAGATCAAGGCCGACGGCGTGGTTCGCGTGACCGACAGCAAAGGCACCCTGCTGATGGAACAGGCTGTTGAAGCCGGCGACATCTTCCGCATGTGCCAGACCAAAGACGCGCCGATCCAGGACTGGGTCAAACTGGCCGTCAACCGCGCTCGCGCAAGCACAACTCCGGCCATTTTCTGGCTGGACCCGATGCGCGCCCACGACGGCGTGGTGATCGAGAAGGTTCAGGCTTACCTGAAGGATCACGATACCGCCGGTCTGGACATCCAGATCATGGCGCCGGTCGACGCGATGAAGTACACCCTGCAGCGCACCCGCGAAGGCAAGGACACCATTTCGGTGACCGGCAACGTACTGCGCGACTACCTGACCGACCTGTTCCCGATCATGGAACTGGGCACCAGCGCCAAGATGCTGTCGATCGTGCCGCTGATGAACGGCGGTGGCCTGTTCGAAACCGGCGCCGGCGGTTCGGCTCCGAAGCACGTGCAGCAACTGGTCGAAGAGAACTTCCTGCGCTGGGATTCGCTGGGTGAATTCCTGGCCCTGGCCGCTTCTCTCGAGCACCTGGGTGTGAACTACAACAACCCGAAAGCGCTGGTTCTGTCCAAGACTCTGGATCAGGCTACTGGCCAGTTCCTGGACAACAACAAGTCGCCATCGCGCAAAGTCGGCAACATCGACAACCGCGGCAGCCACTTCTACCTGGCCATGTACTGGGCACAAGCCCTGGCCGCCCAGACTGAAGACGCTGCACTGCAAGCGCAGTTCGCAACTCTGGCCAAGACCTTGACCGAGAACGAAGCGACCATCGTCGCCGAGCTCAACGCCGTTCAAGGCAAACCAGTGGACATCGGCGGTTACTACCACGCCAATGCCGAGCTGATCAGCAAGGCCATGCGCCCAAGCGCAACCCTCAACGCGGCCATCGCTGCGCTGGTATAAGGTTGTAAAGGGAACATCACAAACCCCGGCCATGCGCCGGGGTTTGTGTTTTCAGAGTTCACACCCTTCCCATGTGGGAGCGAGCTTGCTCGCGAATGCGGTTTATCATTCAACATCTTCATTGACTGACCCATCGCTTTCGCGAGCAAGCTCGCTCCCACAAGGGGATTGGGGTTTAAACCAATAGTTTGAGGAAGACTTATGGACTGGCTCCCCCACATCACTGTCGCCACCATCGTCGAGGACAACGGTCGTTTCCTGATGGTCGAGGAACACAAGGCTGGCCGTAACGTACTCAATCAGCCCGCCGGCCATCTGGATCCGCACGAAACCCTGATCGAAGCCGCCGTGCGCGAAACCCTCGAAGAAACCGGCTGGGACGTCGAACCCACCGCCGTGATCGGCATTTATCTGTACACCGCCCCGAGCAACGGCGTGACTTACCAGCGCGTGTGCTTCAGCGCCAAAGCCGTCAAACACCACCCGGATTACCAACTGGACGACGGCATCGTCGGCGCCAAGTGGCTGACCCGCGACGAATTATTGGCCCAGCGCGATAACTGGCGCAGCGAGCTGATCATCCGTTGCATCGATGATTATCTGGCCGGCAATCGCTTCGGCCTCGAACTGATCCGCCCTTCCCTTTAGCCTTGAGGCCGTGAGCCTGATAGAATCGCGTCCTTTTTCAAGACACTCATTGAATCCCTATGCGTGATCCAGCCCCTTCTGACACATCCAAGAAGCGCGTCATTGTCGGCATGTCCGGCGGCGTGGACTCTTCCGTTTCCGCTCTCCTGCTGATCGAGCAGGGTTATGAAGTGGAAGGCCTGTTCATGAAGAACTGGGAAGAAGACGACGGAACGGAATACTGCACCGCCATGGACGACCTGGCGGATGCCCAGGCCGTGTGCGACAAGATCGGTATCAAGCTGCACACCGCCAACTTCGCCGCCGAGTACTGGGACAACGTGTTCGAGCACTTCCTGGCCGAGTACAAGGCCGGCCGTACACCGAACCCGGACATCCTGTGCAACCGCGAGATCAAGTTCAAGGCATTCCTCGACTACGCCATGATGCTCGGTGCCGACCTGATTGCCACCGGTCACTACGTGCGTCGCCGCGACATCGACGGCCGCACCGAACTGCTCAAGGGCCTGGATCCGAACAAGGATCAGAGCTACTTCCTGCACGCCGTCGGCGGCGAACAGATCGCAAAGACCCTGTTCCCGGTCGGCGAGCTGGAAAAGCCGGAAGTTCGTGCAATTGCCGAGAAATACGAACTGGCGACCGCCAAGAAGAAGGATTCCACCGGGATCTGCTTCATCGGCGAGCGCCGTTTCAGCGATTTCCTCAAGCAATACCTGCCGGCACAACCGGGCGAGATCAAGACCACCGAAGGCGAAGTCATCGGCCGTCACCACGGCTTGATGTACCACACCATCGGCCAGCGCCAGGGCCTGGGCATCGGCGGCTTGAAAGACGCCGGCGACGAGCCGTGGTACGTGCTGCGCAAGGATCTGGACACCAACGAGCTGATCGTCGGTCAGGGCAACAACCATCCGTGGCTGTTCTCCAGCGCCCTGCTCGCCTCGGAAATCTATTGGGTCAACCCGATCGACCTGAGCCAGCCGCTGCGTCTGACCGCCAAGGTTCGTTATCGCCAGAGCGACCAGTCCTGCACCCTTGAGAAAACCGAAACCGGCTATCGCGCCGTGTTCGACGAACCGCAACGCGCGGTCACGCCGGGCCAGTCGGTGGTGTTCTATGACGGTGAAATCTGCCTCGGTGGCGGCGTGATCGAAGTCGCCGAGCCGTGGAGCCGCCAGGCATGAGCCCGACTCAGGAGCAATTGACCGCTCTGGGCGGCGTGTTTCTAGCCGCCGTGCTGGTGGACCGGATCGCCAAGACCGGCCAGACCAACGAGGCAGGCCTGAGCTGCATGCTCGGCAGCTTGCTGGTTCGCGACCCGAAAGACACGCTGGATGTGTACGGCGGCGACGACATCAATCTGCGCGAAGGTTACCGCGCACTGATCGGCGCCCTCGAGCGCGACCCGAGCACCTTGCAGCGCGAGCCGCTGCGCTATGCCCTGTCGATGCTCGGCCTTGAACGGCAATTGGCCAAGCGCAACGACATGCTCGACGTGATCGGCAAGCGTCTGCCGCAAATCCAGTCGCAGGTCGAGCATTTCGGCCCGGCCCACGAAAACGTGATCGCGGCCTGCGGTGCGCTGTATCAGGACACCCTGAGCACGCTGCGCCAACGCATTCAGGTGCATGGCGACATGCGCAATCTGCAGCAGCCGAGCAACGCCTCGAAGATCCGTGCCCTGCTGCTCGCCGGCATTCGTTCGGCACGCCTGTGGCGCCAGCTCGGCGGTCACCGCTGGCAGTTGGTCGTGAGCCGGCGCAAATTGCTCAAAGAGCTGTATCCATTGATGCGCAGCGAGTAAATCGCCGCGCAATAAAAGCTTTGTAGTCTGTAACGCGTAATACGCCGGTCAGTTGGCGACGGACCGGCGGATTTTTTCATGTATGATACGCGCCCCATTTCGTTGCCCGACTGTCCGAGAACACCCCATGCAGCTCTCTTCGCTCACTGCGGTTTCCCCTGTTGACGGCCGCTACGCCGGCAAAACCCAGGCCCTGCGCCCAATTTTCAGCGAGTACGGCCTGATCCGTGCCCGCGTTCTGGTTGAAGTGCGCTGGCTCCAGCGCCTGGCCGCTCACGCCGGCATCCCGGAAGTGCCAGCCTTCTCCGCCGAAGCCAACGCCGTTCTGAATGAACTGGCCGAAAACTTCTCGCTGGAGCACGCCGAGCGCGTGAAAGAGATCGAGCGCACCACCAACCACGACGTAAAAGCGATCGAATACCTGCTCAAGGAGCAAGCGGCCAAGCTGCCGGAGCTGGCCAAGGTCAGTGAATTCATCCACTTCGCCTGCACCAGCGAGGACATCAACAACCTGTCCCACGCCCTGATGCTGCGCGAAGGCCGTGACGACGTGATGCTGCCGCTGATGCGCCAGACTGCCAACGCCATCCGCGAACTGGCCATCCGCTTCGCCGACGTGCCGATGCTGTCGCGTACCCACGGCCAACCAGCCTCCCCGACCACTCTGGGTAAAGAGCTGGCGAACGTGGTTTACCGTCTCGAGCGCCAGATCGCTCAGGTCGCTGCCGTTCCGCTGCTGGGCAAGATCAACGGCGCTGTCGGCAACTACAACGCTCACCTGTCGGCCTACCCGCAGATCGACTGGGAAGCCAACGCCCGCGCCTTCATCGAAGACGAGCTGGGTCTGGGCTTCAACCCGTACACCACGCAGATCGAGCCGCACGACTACATCGCCGAGCTGTTCGACGCCATCGCGCGCTTCAACACCATCCTGATCGACTTCGACCGCGACATCTGGGGCTACATTTCCCTGGGTTACTTCAAGCAGCGCACCATTGCTGGCGAAATCGGTTCGTCGACCATGCCGCACAAGGTCAACCCGATCGACTTCGAAAACTCCGAAGGCAACCTGGGCATCGCCAACGCACTGTTCCAGCACCTGGCGAGCAAACTGCCGATCTCCCGCTGGCAGCGCGACCTGACCGACTCCACCGTTCTGCGCAACCTCGGTGTCGGCTTCGCCCACAGCGTGATCGCGTACGAAGCGAGCCTCAAAGGCATCAGCAAGCTCGAGCTGAACGCTGACAAGATTGCTGCCGATCTGGACGCTTGCTGGGAAGTCCTGGCCGAGCCGATCCAGACCGTGATGCGCCGCTACAACATCGAAAACCCGTACGAGAAGCTGAAAGAACTGACTCGCGGCAAGGGCATCAGCCCTGAAGCGCTGCAGACTTTCATCGATGGCCTGGACATGCCGGCCGATGCGAAAGCCGAGCTCAAGCAACTGACCCCGGCCAACTACATCGGCAACGCTGTAGCGCAAGCCAAACGCATCTGATCGACTGCTTGACCCGTTTGAGACGCCCGGCCGCGCCGGGCGTTTTTATTCCCGTCTGAAAAATGCTTTTTTTCAATAGGTTACATATGAATCCCGATATTCCTCTTCAACTTCTGGGTGGTCTTACGGCGCGCGAGTTCATGCGCGATTACTGGCAGAAAAAACCACTGCTGATCCGTCAGGCGATTCCTGATTTCGAAAGCCCGATCGACGCCGACGAACTCGCCGGCCTGGCCCTGGAAGAAGAAGTCGAATCGCGCCTGGTGATCGAGCACGGCGAGCGCCCATGGGAACTGCGTCGCGGCCCGTTCGCCGAAGACGAATTCAGCAAACTGCCGGAGCGCGAATGGACGCTGCTGGTGCAGGCGGTCGATCAGTTCGTACCGGAAGTCAGCGAGCTGCTGGAAAACTTTCGCTTCCTGCCGAGCTGGCGCGTCGACGACGTGATGATCAGCTTCGCCGCCCCGGGTGGCAGCGTTGGTCCGCACTTCGACAACTACGACGTATTCCTGCTGCAAGGCCACGGCAAGCGCAACTGGAAAATCGGCCAGATGTGCAACTCCGAAAGCCCGCTGCTGCAACACGCGGACCTGCGCATCCTCGCCGAATTCCACGAGACCGAAGAGTGGGTCCTGGAACCAGGCGACATGCTGTACCTGCCGCCGCGCCTGGCTCACTGCGGCGTTGCCGTCGATGACTGCATGACCTACTCGGTCGGTTTCCGCGCACCGAGCGCCGCTGAAGTGCTGACCCACTTCACCGACTTCCTCAGCCAGTTCCTGACTGACGAAGAGCGCTACACCGACGCCGATGCAAAACCGGTCAGCGATGATCCACATCAGATCCAGCACGATGCGCTCGGCCGCCTGAAAGCGCTGCTCGCCGAGCACATGAGCGACGAACGCCTGCTGCTGACCTGGTTCGGCCAGTACATGACCGAGCCGCGTTATCCAGAGCTGGTGGTCGGCCCGGAAGAAGTCGAGGAAGAAGACCTCCTCGGCGCGCTCGAAGATGGCGCCATTCTGATCCGCAACCCGAGCGCGCGCCTGGCGTGGTCGGACGTCGATAACGATCTGCTGCTGTTCGCCAGCGGCCAGAGCCGTTACCTGCCAGGCAAACTGCGCGAACTGCTGAAGCTGATCTGCTCCGCCGACGCCCTGCACACCGACAACCTCGGTGACTGGCTGAGCGACGAAGACGGCCGCGGCCTGCTGTGCGAACTGGTCAAACAGGGAAGCCTGGGGTTCGCCGACGATGAATAAGATTCGCGTACGTGTTGCAGACTGGCAAAAGGACAACGCCGAGATCCGCCGCATTCGCGAAACGGTGTTCATTGCCGAACAATCGGTTCCACCCGAGCTTGAGTGGGACGCCGATGACGCCACGGCGGTGCATTTTCTGGCTTTCGAAGGCGACTTTCCGATCGGCACCGCCCGCCTCTTGCCCGACGGGCATGTCGGCCGGGTTTCGGTGCTGAAGGACTGGCGCGGCCTGAAGGTCGGCGATGCGCTGATGCACGCGGTCATCGCCGAAGCCGAGGAGCGCGGCCTGAAGCAGCAGATGCTCAGTGCCCAGGTGCAGGCCACGGCGTTCTATGAGCGCCTGGGTTTCAATCTGGTCAGCGAGGAATTCCTGGAAGCCGGGATTCCGCATGTCGACATGGTTCGTCATTCGGCTTAAGACCGAGGCGCTCCTTTCGCGAGCAAGCTCGCTCCCACAGGATGACGCCGAACCTGTGGGAGCGAGCTTGCTCGCGATAGCGGTCTCGAGAACACTCCAAACGCCCCGCCATCTCACGATGCCGGGGCGTTTTGCTGTCTACGATTCAACTTGCCCCACCCCGGGCCGACAAACTGGCAATATCAAGCCTTTCGAAAGCGGAGATAACGGACATGTCCCTACGCACCCTGCTCACCACCCTGCTGCTCGGCTGCAGCTTTTCGGTGATGGCAGCCACAGAAATCGTGCCCCTCAAATACCACACCAGCGCCGACATGCTGCCGGTGGCTCAGGACTTTATCGGCAAGGACGGCCAGGTCAGCGCTTATGGCAACCAGCTGATCGTCAAGGCGGAGCCCGGCAAGATCGAAGAACTCAAGGATCTGCTCTCACAGCTCGACACCGCACCCAAGCGCCTGCTGATCACGGTCGACACCAACGAAAACAACGGCCGTGGCGACGAAGGCTATTCGGTCAACGGCGCCCAGACCCGCATCATCAGCCGCAGCACTGCCAGCCGTGACGGCGGCATTCAGCAGATCCAGGCCAGCGAAGGTGCGCCGGCGCTGATCCAGGTCGGCCAGAGCGTGCCGATCACCAGCAGCCAGAGCGATTCTTATGGCGGCTACAGCAGCCAGACTCAATATCGCAACGTCACCCAGGGGTTTTATGTCACCGCCAGCGTCACCGGCGAAACCGTTCACCTGGCCATCAGTACCAACCGTGACCGTATGAGCCAGGAACGTCCCGATGTAGTGAACGTGCAAAGCACCGACACAACTGTCACCGGGCGACTGGGCGAGTGGATCACCCTCGCCGGCGTGAATCGCCAGACCCAGGCCGACAAACAGGGCCTGGCCCGCAGCTACTCGACTCAAGGCCGGGATGACATGACGTTGCGGGTGAAAGTCGACACGTTGGACTAAAGCACCAAAAACTGACTGATTAGTCGTATTAGACGAAAGATGTAGTGCTTGAAAAAAAGCACTACAAAACGTTTGACGAGCCAAAAAAGCGAAGGCATGATGGCCTCGCTCCCGCTAATCAGAGGCCCTGGCAAGGGCCTTCGAAGCGATGCTCGCAACCATCCCCGCGAGCCGTTTCGTGTCTGTACCGCCCACAAGGTGTGTTTGACGAGGTTGCCGACTGGAACGAAGTTGTCCCGAGGGACGGAAGCGTAATTAGGTAACCCGGCTTTACACTGTAGTTCGTACAAAGGCCCACGACGCCCGAATGCGCCCGCCAGTTCGCCTTTACCTGCTCACTTCCCCTCGAGCCCATCGTTCATCCCGTCGCCTGCCCCGCCGAACCCGACCTGACCACCTAAGCTTCTGGTCAGCGAGCGCAAGGAATTTTCCACCGCAGAACAACTTTTCATAAAGACGCGACGAGGTTTATCTCCATGGCACTGACACGCGAACAGCAAATTGCAGCCCTTGAAAAAGACTGGGCTGAAAACCCGCGCTGGAAAGGCGTGACTCGCAATTACTCCGCTGCTGACGTCGTCCGTCTGCGTGGCTCGGTTCAACCAGAGCACACCTTTGCAAAAATGGGCGCCGAAAAACTGTGGAACCTGGTCACCCAGGGTGCCAAGCCGTCCTTCCGCCCAGAGAAAGATTTCGTCAACTGCATGGGCGCCCTGACCGGCGGCCAGGCTGTGCAGCAGGTTAAGGCCGGTATCCAGGCGATCTACCTGTCGGGCTGGCAAGTCGCTGCGGACAACAACTCCGCCGAATCGATGTACCCGGACCAGTCGCTGTACCCGGTGGACTCGGTTCCAACCGTGGTCAAGCGCATCAACAACTCGTTCCGTCGTGCCGACCAGATCCAGTGGAAAGCCGGCAAGAACCCGGGCGACGAAGGCTACATCGACTACTTCGCGCCAATCGTGGCTGACGCCGAAGCCGGTTTCGGCGGCGTACTGAACGCCTACGAGCTGATGAAGAGCATGATCGAGGCAGGCGCCGCCGGCGTTCACTTCGAAGACCAGCTGGCTTCCGTGAAGAAATGTGGCCACATGGGCGGCAAGGTTCTGGTTCCAACCCAGGAAGCCGTGCAGAAGCTGACCGCAGCTCGTCTGGCTGCCGACGTTGCCGGCGTACCGACCATCATCCTGGCCCGTACCGACGCCAACGCTGCCGACCTGCTGACTTCCGACTGCGACCCGTATGACAAGCCGTTCGTAACCGGCGATCGCACTCAGGAAGGTTTTTACAAGGTTCGTGCCGGTCTGGACCAGGCAATCGCCCGTGGCCTGGCTTACGCGCCGTACGCCGACCTGATCTGGTGCGAAACCGCCAAGCCGGACCTGGAAGAAGCCCGTCGCTTCGCTGAAGCGATCAAGAAGGAATACCCGGACCAGATCCTGTCGTACAACTGCTCGCCTTCCTTCAACTGGAAGAAAAACCTGGACGACGCGACCATCGCCAAGTTCCAGCGCGAACTGTCCGCCATGGGTTACAAGCACCAGTTCATCACCCTGGCCGGCATTCACAACATGTGGCACAGCATGTTCAACCTGGCACACGACTACGCCCGCAACGACATGACTGCCTACGTGAAGCTGCAAGAGCAGGAATTCGCTGACGCCGCCAAGGGTTACACCTTCGTGGCTCACCAGCAGGAAGTGGGCACTGGCTACTTCGACGACATGACCACCGTGATCCAGGGCGGCACGTCCTCGGTGACCGCGCTGACCGGTTCGACCGAAGAAGAACAGTTCCACTGATCGACTTCGCCTGAGCGAACGGCCTTTGCGGACCGTATAGAAAGCTAACCGCACTGCCGAAAAACTGACGCCCCGACTGGTTCGGGGCGTTTTTTTTGCACGGCGCGATCTCCGCCCCCTCACAAATCCCTGTGGGAGCGGGCTTGCCCGCGATGGCGCCTGCAGATTCAAAAAATTCGGCGACTGACACACCGCTATCGCGGGCAAGCCCGCTCCCACAGGTTTCTCTTCAGCCCGATAACAAAAACATTGATCCAGCGCGGTACGAACGTCAGAAAAATCAGCTAAAACGGGCGCCGCCGCTACTTGCAGTAACGCGCATATAAGACAACTTCCCAACTACTGACCCGTTAAACAGTTACGAAACCACTCCAAACGATATTAATTATCATTTAGCTGCAACTATGTTCGTTACATTTCCTACAAAACATAATTCGTGAAATCCCGGCTAATGCCCGCAACGCATGGGCTGCGGCTCCTTCGAGGTGCGCTATGTCCTTATTCCAATAAATAATTTCGCTATAGGAATTTTACTTGCAGGGTGTTTAGCCATAAAATCAGCGCGATTGATTGCTGCGACATATCGTCACTGCCTTATTTCTTTATCAAGCTCAGAGACCTTTGCTCTCTGTTAAGGATTTCCAGCATGCCCGAAGCGACAGGACTCATGGCCCACAACTGGGGCTTTGCCATTTTCCTTCTGGGTGTAGTCGGCCTGTGTGCCTTCATGCTCGGCGTCTCCAGCCTCCTCGGGTCAAAAGCCTGGGGCCGCAGCAAAAACGAACCGTTCGAGTCCGGCATGCTACCTACCGGTGGCGCCCGCTTGCGGCTCTCAGCCAAATTCTATCTGGTCGCGATGTTGTTCGTGATCTTCGATATCGAAGCCCTCTTTCTCTTTGCATGGTCTGTGTCCGTCCGCGAAAGCGGCTGGACCGGATTCGTCGAAGCTCTCGTTTTCATAGCAATTCTGTTGGCAGGTCTTGTCTACCTGTTCCGAGTGGGCGCCCTTGACTGGGCTCCGGAAGCTCGTCGCAAGCGGCAGGCGAAGCTGAAACAATGAGGCTTTGGCAATGCAATACAATCTCACCAGAATCGACCCCGATGCTCCTAACGAGCAGTATCCGATCGGCCAGCGGGAAACCGTTTCCGATCCGTTAGAAGATCAAGTCCACAAAAACATTTTCATGGGCAAGCTGGAAGACGTGCTGAGTGGCGCGGTCAACTGGGGACGCAAGAACTCCCTGTGGCCGTACAACTTCGGTCTGTCGTGCTGCTACGTGGAAATGACCACCGCCTTCACGGCGCCCCACGACATCGCGCGCTTCGGCGCCGAAGTTATCCGGGCATCACCGCGTCAGGCCGACTTCATGGTTATCGCCGGGACCTGCTTCATCAAGATGGCGCCGATCATTCAGCGCCTGTACGAGCAGATGCTCGAGCCCAAGTGGGTGATCTCGATGGGTTCGTGCGCCAACTCCGGCGGCATGTACGACATCTACTCCGTGGTTCAGGGGGTGGACAAGTTCCTGCCCGTTGACGTCTACGTACCTGGCTGCCCGCCCCGTCCAGAAGCTTTTCTGCAAGGCTTGATGCTGTTGCAGGAATCCATTGGCCAGGAGCGTCGCCCACTTTCCTGGGTCGTTGGCGATCAAGGCGTTTATCGCGCCGACATGCCTTCGCAGAAGGAACAGCGCCGCGAACAGCGAATCGCAGTCACCAACCTGCGCAGCCCTGACGAAGTCTGATCCAGTCTGTTTCAAAGAAACGAGAAGCTGGCTTCATTCTTTACGTTGACCGAAAGCGAAAAAATAACCATGACTACAGGCAGTGCTCTGTACATCCCGCCTTATAAGGCAGACGACCAGGATGTGGTCGTCGAACTGAACAACCGTTTTGGCGCCGAAGCGTTCACCGCCCAGCCGACCCGCACCGGCATGCCGGTGCTGTGGGTGGCTCGCGCCAAGCTCGTCGAAGTCCTGACCTTCCTGCGCAACCTGCCCAAGCCGTACGTCATGCTCTATGACCTGCACGGCGTGGACGAGCGTCTGCGCACCAAGCGTCAAGGGCTGCCGGCCGGTGCCGATTTCACCGTGTTCTATCACCTCATGTCGCTGGAGCGTAATAGTGACGTGATGATCAAGGTCGCCTTGTCCGAGAGCGACCTCAGCTTGCCGACCGTCACCAGCATCTGGCCGAACGCCAACTGGTACGAGCGTGAAGTCTGGGACATGTACGGCATCGACTTCAAAGGTCACCCGCACCTGTCGCGCATCATGATGCCGCCGACCTGGGAAGGTCACCCGCTGCGCAAGGACTTCCCGGCGCGCGCCACCGAGTTCGATCCGTTCAGCCTGAACCTGGCCAAGCAACAGCTTGAGGAAGAAGCCGCGCGTTTCCGTCCTGAAGACTGGGGCATGAAGCGTTCCGGGGCAAACGAGGACTACATGTTCCTCAACCTGGGCCCGAACCACCCTTCGGCGCACGGTGCGTTTCGCATCATCCTGCAACTGGACGGTGAAGAAATCGTCGACTGCGTTCCGGACATCGGTTACCACCACCGTGGTGCCGAGAAGATGGCGGAGCGTCAGTCCTGGCACAGCTTCATTCCGTACACCGACCGTATCGATTACCTCGGCGGCGTGATGAACAACCTGCCGTACGTGCTCTCGGTCGAGAAGCTGGCCGGCATCAAGGTGCCAGAGAAGGTCGACGTCATCCGCATCATGATGGCCGAGTTCTTCCGGATCACCAGTCACCTGCTGTTCCTGGGTACCTACATCCAGGACGTCGGCGCCATGACTCCGGTGTTCTTCACCTTCACCGACCGCCAGAAGGCCTACACGGTGATCGAAGCCATCACCGGTTTCCGTCTGCACCCGGCCTGGTACCGCATCGGCGGCGTCGCCCACGACCTGCCGCGCGGCTGGGAAAAACTGGTGAAAGACTTCGTTGAATGGCTGCCGAAGCGCCTCGACGAATACACCAAGGCCGCCCTGCAGAACAGCATCCTCAAGGGTCGTACCATCGGCGTTGCCCAGTACAACACCAAAGAGGCCCTGGAATGGGGCGTCACCGGTGCCGGCCTGCGTTCCACCGGTTGCGACTTCGACCTGCGTAAAGCGCGTCCGTACTCCGGCTACGAGAACTTCGAGTTCGAAGTACCGCTGGCTGCCAACGGCGATGCTTACGACCGCTGCATGGTTCGCGTCGAAGAGATGCGCCAGAGCGTCAAGATCATCGACCAGTGCCTGCGCAACATGCCGGAAGGCCCGTACAAGGCGGATCACCCGCTGACCACGCCGCCGCCGAAAGAGCGCACGCTGCAGCACATCGAAACCTTGATCACGCACTTCCTGCAAGTTTCGTGGGGCCCGGTCATGCCGGCCAACGAATCCTTCCAGATGATCGAAGCGACCAAGGGCATCAACAGTTATTACCTGACGAGCGACGGCGGCACCATGAGCTACCGTACCCGGATCCGTACTCCGAGCTTCCCGCATCTGCAACAGATCCCTTCGGTGATCAAAGGCAGCATGGTCGCGGACCTGATTGCGTACCTGGGTAGTATCGATTTCGTTATGGCCGACGTGGACCGCTAAGCATGAACAGCACGCTTATCCAAACAGACCGTTTCACCTTGAGTGAAACCGAGCGCTCGGCCATCGAGCACGAGCTGCATCACTACGAAGACCCGCGCGCGGCGTCGATCGAAGCCCTGAAGATCGTTCAGAAAGAACGCGGCTGGGTGCCGGACGGCGCTCTGTACGCCATCGGCGAGATCCTCGGCATCCCGGCCAGCGACGTTGAAGGCGTGGCCACGTTCTACAGCCAGATCTTCCGTCAGCCGGTCGGCCGTCACATCATTCGCGTCTGCGACAGCATGGTCTGCTACATCGGTGGCCACGAGTCGGTGGTCAGCGAAATCCAGAACAACCTGGGAATCGGCCTGGGTCAGACCACCGCCGACGGTCGCTTCACCCTGCTGCCGGTCTGCTGCCTCGGCAACTGCGACAAGGCACCGGCGCTGATGATCGATGACGACACCTTTGGCGATGTCCAGCCTGCCGGCGTCGCCAAACTGCTCGAGGGCTACGTATGACCCTGACTTCTTTCGGCCCGGCCAACCGCATCCAGCGTTCGGCCGAGACTCACCCGCTGACCTGGCGCCTGCGTGACGACGGCGAAGCCGTGTGGCTCGACGAGTACCAGGCCAAGAACGGTTACGCCGCTGCGCGCAAGGCCTTCGCCGACATGGATCAGGACGCCATCGTCCAGACCGTGAAAGACGCCGGGCTCAAAGGTCGCGGCGGTGCAGGCTTCCCCACTGGCGTGAAGTGGGGCCTGATGCCAAAGGACGAATCCATCAACATCCGCTATCTGCTGTGCAACGCGGATGAAATGGAGCCGAACACCTGGAAAGACCGCATGCTGATGGAGCAACTGCCCCATCTGTTGATCGAAGGCATGCTGATCAGTGCCCGCGCGCTGAAAACCTACCGTGGCTACATCTTCCTGCGTGGCGAGTACACCACCGCCGCCAAGCACCTGAACCGTGCCGTGGAAGAAGCCAAGGCAGCCGGCCTGCTGGGCAAGAACATCCTGGGCAGCGGCTTCGACTTCGAGCTGTTCGTCCACACCGGTGCCGGGCGTTACATCTGCGGTGAAGAAACCGCACTGATCAACTCCCTCGAAGGTCGCCGCGCCAACCCGCGCTCCAAGCCGCCCTTCCCTGCCGCCGTTGGCGTGTGGGGCAAGCCGACCTGCGTGAACAACGTTGAAACCCTGTGCAACGTGCCGGCGATCATCGCCGACGGCGTGGACTGGTACAAATCGTTGGCCCGCGACGGTAGCGAAGACATGGGCACCAAGCTCATGGGCTTCTCCGGCAAGGTCAAGAACCCTGGCCTCTGGGAACTGCCATTCGGCGTGACCGGTCGCGAGCTGTTCGAAGACTACGCCGGCGGCATGCGCGACGGCTTCAAGCTGAAAGCCTGGCAGCCAGGCGGCGCCGGTACCGGTTTCCTGTTGCCGGAACACCTCGACGCACAAATGTACGCCGGCGGCATCGCCAAGGTTGGCACCCGTATGGGTACCGGCCTGGCCATGGCGGTGGACGACAGCGTCAACATGGTGTCCCTGCTGCGCAACATGGAGCAGTTCTTCGCCCGCGAATCCTGTGGCTTCTGCACACCTTGCCGTGATGGCCTGCCATGGAGCGTCAAGCTGCTGATGGCCATCGAACAAGGCCGCGGCCAGCCGGGTGACATCGAGACCCTGCTGGGTCTGGTCAACTTCCTCGGCCCGGGCAAGACCTTCTGTGCTCACGCACCGGGTGCCGTGGAGCCGTTGGGCAGTGCCATCAAATACTTCCGTCCAGAGTTCGAAGCCGGTATCGCGCCTGCAAGCGCCGCCGTCCCGCCTCTGGCGAAGCCGATCGTAGTCGGCGCGTAAACGCTTAAAAAAGGCGAAGGGTCCGTGCCCTTCGCCTTTCGTCCGATGACGCCTTTCGGGGCTGACTGGATTCGGACGGATAACAAGATTCCATTAGCCACGCCCGCTGACACCGGGCCAACGAAGACCTTTGAACCATGGCCACTATCCACGTAGACGGCAAAGCGCTCGAAGTCGACGGGGCAGACAACCTGTTACAGGCATGTCTGTCGCTGGGCCTCGACATCCCTTATTTCTGCTGGCACCCCGCGCTTGGTAGCGTCGGGGCCTGCCGCCAGTGCGCGGTCAAGCAGTACACCGACGAGAACGACACCCGTGGTCGCATCGTCATGTCCTGCATGACCCCTGCCACCGACAACACCTGGATCTCCATCGACGATGAAGAATCCAAGGCGTTTCGCGCCAGTGTTGTTGAATGGCTGATGACCAACCACCCGCACGACTGCCCTGTGTGCGAAGAAGGCGGTCACTGCCACCTGCAAGACATGACCGTGATGACCGGCCACAACGAGCGCCGTTATCGCTTCACCAAACGTACTCACCAGAACCAGCAACTGGGCCCGTTCATTTCCCACGAAATGAACCGCTGCATCGCCTGCTACCGCTGCGTGCGTTTCTACAAGGACTACGCCGGCGGCACCGACCTGGGTGTATTCGGCGCCCACGACAACGTGTACTTCGGTCGCGTTGAAGACGGCACGCTGGAAAGCGAGTTCTCCGGCAACCTCACCGAGGTCTGCCCGACCGGTGTGTTCACCGACAAGACTCACTCCGAGCGCTACAACCGCAAGTGGGACATGCAGTTCTCGCCGAGCATCTGCCATGGCTGCTCCAGCGGTTGCAACATCTCCCCGGGCGAGCGTTACGGCGAACTGCGTCGCATCGAAAACCGTTACAACGGTTCGGTGAACCAGTACTTCCTGTGCGACCGTGGCCGTTTCGGTTATGGCTACGTCAACCGCACCGACCGTCCACGTCAGCCACTGCTGGCCGACGGCACCAAGCTTGGACTGGACGCTGCGCTGGACAAAGCCGCCGATCTGCTGCGCGGTCGTAACATCGTCGGTATCGGTTCGCCGCGTGCCAGCCTGGAAAGCAACTACGCGTTGCGTGAACTGGTCGGCGCCGAGCACTTCTACTCCGGTATCGAAGCCTCCGAGCTGGAGCGCATCCGTCTGGTCCTGCAAGTGCTCAAAGACAGCCCGCTGCCAGTGCCGAACATACGCGACATCGAAGACCACGACGCCGTGTTCGTCCTCGGTGAAGACCTGACCCAGACCGCCGCCCGCATGGCCCTGGCCCTGCGTCAGTCGGTCAAAGGCAAGGCCGAAGACATGGCCGAAGCCATGCGCGTTCAGCCTTGGCTCGACGCTGCCGTGAAGAACATCGGCCAGCACGAGCTGAACCCGCTGTTCATCGCCAGCCTGGCTGAAACCAAGCTCGACGACATCGCCGAAGAGTGCGTTCACGCCGCTCCAGACGATCTGGCCCGCATCGGTTTCGCCGTGGCTCACGCCCTGGACGCCAGCGCACCGGCCGTTGAAGGTCTGGACGCCGAAGCCCTGGAACTGGCCAAGCGTATCGCCGACGCCCTGCTCGCCGCCAAGCGTCCGCTGATCATCGCCGGTACTTCGCTGGGCTCCAAAGCCTTGATCGAAGCGGCTGCGAACATCGCCAAGGCCCTGAAGCTGCGCGAGAAGAACGGTTCGATCAGCCTGATCGTGCCGGAAGCCAACAGCCTCGGCCTGGCCATGCTCGGCGGCGAATCGGTTGATGCTGCGCTGCAAGCGGTCATCGACGGCAAGGCTGACGCCATCGTCGTGCTGGAAAACGATCTGTACACCCGCACCGCCAAGGCCAAGGTCGATGCGGCACTGAACGCTGCGAAAGTAGTGATCGTTGCTGACCATCAGAAGACCGCCACCAGCGATCGCGCGCATCTGGTTCTGCCAGCCGCCAGCTTCGCTGAAGGCGACGGTACTCTGGTCAGCCAGGAAGGTCGCGCCCAGCGCTTCTTCCAGGTTTTCGACCCGCAATACATGGACGCGAGCATTCTGGTCCACGAAGGCTGGCGCTGGCTGCATGCCCTGCGCGCCACCCTGCTGAACCAGCCGATCGACTGGACGCAACTCGACCACGTGACCGCTGCCGTTGCTTCGAGCACCACGCAACTGGCCCGCATCGTCGACGCCGCACCGTCCGCCTCGTTCCGCATCAAGGGTCTGAAACTGGCGCGTGAGCCGCTGCGTTATTCCGGTCGCACCGCGATGCGCGCCGACATCAGCGTTCACGAACCACGCACCCCGCAAGACAAGGACACCGCGTTCGCCTTCTCGATGGAAGGTTACTCGGGCTCCGCCGAACCGCGTCAGCAAGTGCCGTTCGCCTGGTCGCCGGGCTGGAACTCGCCGCAAGCCTGGAACAAGTTCCAGGACGAAGTCGGTGGTCACCTCCGCGCTGGCGATCCGGGCACCCGCCTGATCGAAAGCACCGGTGATTCGCTGAACTGGTTCGCCAGTGTTCCGCGCGCGTTCAACCCGGCCCAGGGCACCTGGCAAGCCGTGCCGTTCTATCACCTGTTCGGCAGCGACGAGAACTCGTCGAAAGCCGCTCCGGTCCAGGAACGCATCCCGGCCGCCTACGTTGCACTGGCCAAGTCCGAAGCGGATCGCCTGGGCGTCAACGACGGTGCTCTGCTGAGCCTCAATGTTGCCGGCCAGACCCTGCGTCTGCCGCTGCGCATCAATGAAGAGCTGGGCGCTGGCCTGGTTGCACTGCCGGCTGGTCTGGCGGGCATTCCGCCGGCGATTTTCGGCCAAACCGTTGATGGTCTGCAGGAGGCAGCGCAATGACCTGGTTCACCCCTGAAGTGATCGATGTGATCCTGACGGTCATCAAGGCCATCGTGATCCTGCTGGCCGTGGTGGTCGCAGGCGCGTTGCTCAGCTTTGTCGAGCGTCGCCTGCTGGGCTGGTGGCAGGACCGTTACGGTCCGAACCGCGTTGGCCCGTTCGGCATGTTCCAGATCGCAGCCGACATGCTGAAGATGTTCTTCAAGGAAGACTGGACCCCGCCGTTTGCCGACAAGGTGATCTTCACCCTGGCACCGGTGGTGGCCATGTCCGCCCTGCTGATCGCCTTCGCGATCATCCCGATCACCCCGACCTGGGGCGTGGCGGATCTGAACATCGGCCTGCTGTTCTTCTTCGCCATGGCCGGTCTCTCGGTCTACGCGGTGCTGTTCGCCGGCTGGTCGAGTAACAACAAGTTCGCCCTGCTGGGCAGCTTGCGTGCCTCGGCGCAGACCGTGTCCTACGAAGTGTTCATGGGCCTGGCCCTGATGGGCATCGTGGTGCAGGTCGGCTCGTTCAACATGCGCGACATCGTCGAGTACCAGGCGCAGAACCTGTGGTTCATCATTCCGCAGTTCTTCGGCTTCTGTACCTTCTTCATCGCTGGCGTGGCCGTGACTCACCGTCACCCGTTCGACCAGCCGGAAGCGGAACAGGAACTGGCCGACGGTTACCACATTGAATACGCCGGTATGAAATGGGGCATGTTCTTCGTCGGTGAATACATCGGCATCATCCTGATCTCGGCGCTGCTGGTCACCCTGTTCTTCGGTGGCTGGCACGGTCCGTTCGGCATCCTGCCGCAACTGTCCTTCGTCTGGTTCGCACTGAAGACCGCGTTCTTCATCATGCTGTTCATCCTGCTGCGCGCTTCCATCCCGCGTCCGCGTTATGACCAGGTGATGGATTTCAGCTGGAAATTCTGCCTGCCACTGACCCTGATCAATTTGCTGGTGACCGCTGCAATCGTGTTGTGGAACACGCCTGCGGTTGCGGTTCAGTGAGGATTTGACCCATGTTCAAATATATTGGCGACATCGTTAAGGGTACCGGTACCCAGTTGCGCAGCCTGGTCATGGTCTTCGGCCATGGCTTTCGCAAGCGCGACACCCTGCAATACCCGGAAGAGCCGGTCTACCTGCCACCACGCTACCGTGGTCGCATCGTCCTGACCCGCGACCCCGACGGCGAAGAACGCTGCGTAGCCTGCAACCTGTGCGCCGTGGCATGCCCGGTGGGTTGCATCTCGCTGCAGAAAGCTGAAACCGAAGATGGTCGCTGGTACCCGGACTTCTTCCGTATCAACTTCTCGCGCTGCATTTTCTGCGGTCTCTGCGAGGAAGCCTGTCCGACCACCGCAATCCAGCTGACCCCGGATTTCGAGATGGCCGAGTTCAAACGTCAGGACCTGGTGTACGAGAAAGAAGATCTGCTGATCTCCGGCCCCGGCAAAAACCCTGATTACAACTTCTATCGTGTTGCAGGTATGGCCGTTGCGGGCAAGCCGAAAGGCGCCGCACAAAACGAAGCCGAGCCGATCAACGTGAAGAGCTTGCTGCCTTAAGGAAGAACGATGGAATTCGCTTTCTATTTCGCATCGGGTATCGCTGTTGTGTCCACACTGCGTGTGGTCACCAACACCAATCCTGTGCACGCCCTGCTCTACCTGATCATTTCGTTGATCGCCGTGGCCATGACCTTCTTCGCACTCGGCGCTCCGTTCGCCGGCGTGCTGGAAGTGATCGCCTACGCTGGCGCCATCATGGTGCTGTTCGTGTTCGTGGTGATGATGCTGAACCTGGGGCCTGCCTCGGTTCAGCAGGAACGCACCTGGCTCAAGCCCGGGATCTGGGCGGGGCCGGTGATTCTCGCCGCCCTGCTGCTGGCCGAACTGCTGTATGTGCTGTTCGCTCACCAGAGCGGTCAGGCCATCGGCCACACCACCGTCGATGCAAAAGCCGTGGGCATCAGCCTGTTCGGTCCGTATCTGCTGGTGGTCGAACTCGCCTCGATGCTGCTGCTCGCTGCAGCCGTCACGGCGTTCCATTTGGGCCGTAACGAGGCGAAGGAGTAAGACATGCCTGCTATCCCTCTCGAACATGGTTTAGCCGTTGCCGGCATCCTGTTCTGCCTTGGTCTGGTCGGCCTGATGGTCCGCCGCAACATTTTGTTCGTGTTGATGAGTCTGGAAGTGATGATGAACGCCTCTGCACTGGCCTTCATCGTTGCGGGCGCCCGCTGGGCGCAACCGGATGGACAGATCATGTTCATCCTGGTGATCAGCCTTGCAGCCGCCGAAGCCAGTATTGGCCTGGCGATCCTGCTGCAACTGTATCGCCGCTTCCACACGCTCGATATCGACGCTGCCAGTGAGATGCGCGGATGAACCTACTCTTTCTGACTTTCGTATTCCCTCTGATCGGGTTCCTGTTGCTGTCGTTCTCGCGCGGCCGCTTCTCGGAAAACCTGTCGGCGCTGATCGGTGTCGGCTCCATCGGCCTGTCTGCCATCGTCGCGGCTTACGTGATCTGGCAATTCAACGTCGCTCCGCCGGAAGGTGGCGTCTACACCCAGGTGCTGTGGCGCTGGATGTCGGTGGAAGGTTTCCAGCCTGACTTCGCGCTGTACCTGGATGGTCTGTCCGTGACCATGCTCGGTGTGGTCGTCGGTGTCGGCTTCCTGATCCACCTGTTTGCCTCCTGGTACATGCGTGGCGAAGACGGTTACTCGCGCTTCTTCTCGTACACCAACCTGTTTATCGCCAGCATGCTGTTCCTGATCCTGGGCGATAACCTGCTGTTCATCTACTTCGGTTGGGAAGGCGTGGGCCTGTGCTCGTACCTGTTGATCGGTTTCTACTACAGCAACCGCAACAACGGTAACGCCGCACTGAAAGCCTTCATCGTCACCCGTATCGGCGACGTGTTCATGGCGATCGGCCTGTTCATCCTGTTCCAGCAACTGGGCACGCTGAACGTCCAGGAACTGCTGGTGAAGGCGCCTGAGCACTTCAAGGTCGGCGATTTCTGGATCGTGCTGGCGACCCTGATGCTGCTGGGTGGTGCGGTCGGTAAATCGGCGCAACTCCCGCTGCAGACCTGGCTGGCGGACGCGATGGCCGGTCCTACTCCGGTTTCGGCACTGATCCACGCCGCAACCATGGTGACTGCCGGTGTCTACCTGATCGCCCGTACCCACGGTCTGTTCGCCCTGGCGCCGGATATCCTGCACCTGGTCGGCATCGTCGGTGGAGTGACCCTGGTACTGGCCGGTTTCGCCGCGCTGGTGCAAACCGACATCAAACGTATCCTCGCCTACTCGACCATGAGCCAGATCGGCTACATGTTCCTGGCGCTGGGCGTTGGCGCCTGGGAAGGCGCGATCTTCCACCTGATGACCCACGCCTTCTTCAAGGCCCTGCTGTTCCTTGCCTCCGGTGCGGTGATCGTTGCCTGCCACCACGAGCAGAACATCTTCAAGATGGGCGGCCTGTGGAAGAAACTGCCGCTGGCCTACGCCAGCTTCATCGTCGGTGGTGCCGCTCTGGCCGCCCTGCCACTGGTGACTGCAGGTTTCTACTCCAAGGACGAAATCCTCTGGGAAGCGTTCGCCAGCGGCAACCACGGTCTGCTTTACGCAGGTCTGGTCGGCGCATTCATGACGTCGCTGTACACCTTCCGCCTGATCTTCATCGCGTTCCACGGTGAAGCCAAGACCGAAGCCCACGCCGGTCACGGCATCGCTCACTGGCTGCCGCTGTCGGTACTGATCGTGCTGTCGACCTTCGTCGGCGCCATGATCGTTCCACCGCTGCACGGCGTACTGCCTGAGAGCGTTGGCCATGCCGGTGGCGAAGCCAAGCACAGTCTGGAAATCGCCTCGGGCGCCATCGCCCTGGCCGGTATCCTGCTGGCGGCCCTGCTGTTCCTTGGCAAGCGTCGCTTCGTGAGCGCGATCGCCAACAGCGGCATCGGCCGTTTCCTTTCGGCCTGGTGGTTCGCTGCCTGGGGCTTCGACTGGATCTACGACAAACTGTTCGTCAAGCCGTACCTTGCGATCAGCCACATGCTGCGCAAAGACCCGCTCGACCAGACCATCGGTCTGATCCCGCGCATGGCCAAGGGTGGTCACACTGCCCTGAGCCGTACCGAAACCGGTCAACTGCGTTGGTACGCTGCTTCGATGGCTGCTGGTGCCGTGTTGGTCATCGGCGCTGTCGTGCTGGTAGCGGTCTGATATGAACCTTGCGAATTTGCGAAAGGAAACGAGCCCGTCATGATTCTGCCTTGGCTAATCCTGATCCCCTTCATCGGCGGCCTGCTGTGCTGGATGGGTGAGCGCTTCGGCGCTACCCTCCCCCGCTGGATTGCGCTGTTGACCATGACCCTGGAACTCGCCCTCGGCCTCTGGCTGTGGGCCCACGGTGACTATTCATTTGCTCCGGCGCCTGGCGCCGATCCGACCTGGGCGCTTGAGTTCAAGCACGTCTGGATCCAGCGCTTCGGCATCAACGTGCACCTGGCCCTTGACGGCCTGTCGCTGCTGATGATCCTGCTGACCGGTCTGCTGGGTATCCTGTCGGTACTCTGCTCGTGGAAAGAGATTCAACGTCACGTTGGCTTCTTCCACCTGAACCTGATGTGGATCCTGGGCGGTGTTGTCGGCGTGTTCCTCGCCCTCGACCTGTTCATGTTCTTCTTCTTCTGGGAAATGATGCTGGTGCCGATGTACTTCCTCATCGCGCTCTGGGGTCACAGTTCTTCGGACGGCAAGAAAACCCGTATCTACGCAGCGACCAAGTTCTTCATCTTCACTCAGGCTTCCGGCCTGATCATGCTGGTGGCGATCCTCGGTCTGGTCCTGGTCAACTACAACAGCACCGGCGTGATCACCTTCAACTACGCCGATCTGTTGAAGACCAAGATGTCGATGACCACCGAGTACATCCTGATGCTCGGCTTCTTCATCGCCTTCGCGGTCAAGCTGCCAGTGGTTCCGTTCCACTCCTGGCTGCCTGACGCTCACGCCCAGGCACCGACTGCAGGTTCCGTCGACCTCGCCGGTATTCTGCTGAAAACCGCGGCCTACGGTCTGTTGCGTTTCGCCCTGCCGCTGTTCCCGAACGCCTCGGCCGAGTTCGCGCCGATCGCCATGACCCTCGGTCTGATCGGGATCTTCTACGGTGCGTTCCTCGCTTTCGCACAAACCGACATCAAGCGTCTGATCGCCTTCTCGTCCGTTTCCCACATGGGCTTCGTACTGATCGGCATCTACTCCGGCAGCCAACTGGCGCTGCAAGGTGCCGTGATCCAGATGCTGGCGCACGGTCTGTCGGCAGCTGCACTGTTTATCCTCAGCGGTCAGCTGTACGAGCGTCTGCATACGCGTGACATGCGTGAGATGGGCGGTCTGTGGTCGCGTATCGCTTACCTGCCGGCGATCAGCCTGTTCTTCGCAGCCGCCTCTCTGGGTCTGCCGGGTACCGGTAACTTCGTCGGCGAGTTCCTGATCCTGATCGGTACGTTCGCCAGTGCTCCATGGATCACCGCGATTGCCACCTCCGGTCTGGTGTTCGGTTCGGTCTACTCGCTGATCATGATCCACCGCGCTTACTTCGGTCCGTCCAAATCGGATTCGATCCTGCACGGCATGGACGGTCGCGAACTGATCATGGTGCTGGGCCTTGCGGTACTGCTGATTTACCTCGGCGTCTACCCGCAACCGTTCCTCGACACTTCCGCCGCCACGATGCATGGCGTGCAGCAGTGGCTCGGCACCGCCTTCACTCAACTCGCTTCGGCCCGGTAAGAGCGCTATGGAATTCACGATTCAACACTTTATTGCGCTTGCGCCACTGTTGATCACCAGCCTCACCATTATCGTGGTGATGCTGGCAATCGCCTGGCGCCGCAACCACTCGCAGACCTTCCTGATTTCGGTGGCAGGTCTGAACCTGGCCTTGCTGTCGATCCTGCCAGCCCTGAAAGTCGCGCCTCTGGCCGTGACCCCATTGCTGCAGATCGACACCTTTGCCTGCCTGTACATGGCGCTGATCCTGGTCGCCACCCTTGCCTGCGTCACCCTCGCCCACGCCTACCTCGGCGATGGCGGTTCGGGTTACCCGGGCAACCGTGAAGAACTGTACCTGCTGATCCTGATGGCCGCCGCCGGTGGTCTGGTTCTGGTCAGCGCGCAGCACCTGGCCGGCTTGTTCATCGGTCTGGAACTGCTGTCGGTGCCGGTCTACGGTCTGGTGGCTTACGCCTTCTTCAACAAGCGTTCGCTGGAAGCCGGCATCAAGTACATGGTGCTGTCGGCCGCCGGTTCCGCGTTCCTGTTGTTCGGTATGGCACTGCTTTACGCCGACTCGGGTTCGCTGAGCTTCGTCGGCATCGGCCAGGCCCTGGCCGCGACCGGCCTGCCAAGCTCGTTGGCGCAACTGGGCCTGGGCATGATGCTGATCGGTCTGGCGTTCAAACTGTCGCTGGTACCGTTCCACCTGTGGACGCCGGACGTGTACGAAGGTGCTCCGGCACCGGTGGCCGCGTTCCTCGCCACCGCGTCGAAAGTGGCTGTGTTCGCGGTCATGGTTCGTCTGTTCCAGATCTCCCCTGCCGCCAGCAGTGGTGTTCTGAGCAACGTACTGACCATCATCGCCATCGCCTCGATCCTGTTCGGTAACCTGCTGGCCCTGACCCAGAGCAACCTCAAGCGTCTGCTCGGTTACTCGTCCATCGCGCACTTCGGCTACCTGCTGATCGCGCTGGTGGCGAGCAAGGGTCTGGCGGTGGAAGCCATCGGCGTGTACCTGGTCACCTACGTGATCACCAGCCTCGGCGCCTTCGGCGTGATCACCCTGATGTCCTCGCCGTACAACGGCCGTGACGCAGACGCGCTGTACGAGTACCGCGGCCTGTTCTGGCGCCGTCCGTACCTGACCGCCGTACTGACCGTGATGATGCTGTCCCTGGCCGGTATCCCGCTGACTGCAGGCTTCATCGGCAAGTTCTACATCATCGCCACCGGTGTCGAGTCGCACCAATGGTGGCTGGTAGGTTCCCTGGTTCTGGGCAGCGCCATCGGCGTGTTCTACTACCTGCGCGTGATGGTCACCCTGTACCTGATCGAACCGAACCTGCGCCGCCACGACGCCCAACTGCACTGGGAACAGAAAGCAGGCGGCGTGATGCTGCTGGCGATCGCCCTGGTGGCGTTCTTCCTCGGCGTCTACCCACAACCGCTGCTGACCCTGGTTCAGCAATCGGGCCTGGCGGGCTGATCGCTCAGCGATAGTTGGCTACAAACAGAAACGGCACCTTTGGGTGCCGTTTTTGCGTCTAGACCGTCTTGAGTTGTTTCACCATCGGCACGCAGGCCAGTTGCAGACCTGAAGGCGATTGATAGATCGCCCTCCCCTCCCCGACGTAACCGCAGCGCCGATAAAAATCAGCGGCATTCAACGTCGCATCCAGACAAACCTCTGCCAGTCCCAGATCCCGCGCCAGCGCTTCCAGAAAGTGCAGCACACGTTTACCCAGCCCGCGCTGCATGAAATCCGGATGGATGAAGATTGCACCGATTTCGCGGTGCTCCAGATCAAGCATGCCGGTTGCCACGGGCTCACTCTCAACGTAACCCAGATAGAAATGCTTTTGCATGAGCGTGTCATAACCGTCTGCCGCCGAGCCCTTTGTCCAGTCGAGCATTTGCTGCTCGCTGTAGGCACCGATGCATTGATGCCGGATCGCCAGTCGCCGAATCTCGAACGCTATCCCGGCATCGTCGGGGGTGGCTCTTTTCATTTCGAACATTTCTCTCTCCTTGAGCCATGTGCAGACGGGTAATGAAAAAGCCCCGTCCATTTCTGGCGGGGCTTTGGGTAACACGTCATTGACCAGACATGCATGACCTTATGGCCCGCCGGAAGCGGTCATAGAGGAGCACATCATGGTCATTCGGTGTTGGGTGGTCATGGCCGGATAGTGCTGCGGATTGTTCCGTCACGTCAATCGCAGGCCACCTAACGAAATTGTAATTCCCCAATCACCTCCCCGTTATCTGCAGCCTGCAACGATGTCACCCGGCGACTCTCCCGGCGGGCCCCTTGCCCGTCGAACAATAAAACCCACGCCGAAGCTCGTTCCCGTTCTGCCGAACCCTAGGAGTGATTGATGGTTAACAACACAAAAATATCGATGGCCGCTCTGGCAGTGATTGTCGGCGCTGGGCCGTCCACGGTGTTTGCAGAAGAAAAACCCGAAGGGTTTATCGAAGGCAGCAGCCTGACGGTGCTCAACCGTAACCTCTATTTCAACCGTGACCACCGCAACGGCCAGTCCAGTCCGACGGGCAATGGTTATTCCGAAGCCTGGGCCCACGGCATCATCGGCAAGTTCGAATCCGGTTTCACCCAAGGCACCGTCGGGGTCGGGGTGGATGCGTTTGCGATGATCGGTCTGAAACTCGACACAGGAGACGGCCGCAACGGTGGCCGCAGTTCGTTCGATGTGTTGCCGGTCAACAGCGACGGTGAAGCGCGGGACGAATACACCAAGGTCGGTGGCGCCGCCAAAGTGCGCGCTTTCGATACGGTGGTGAAAGTCGGTGATGTGTTCCCGGCCAACCCGGTGGTCGCGGCAGGCGATTCGCGATTGCTGCCGGAAAGCTTTCGCGGTGTGACGGCGACCAACACCAGCATCGAAGGCCTGTCGATCCAGGGCGGCCGGCTGCATGCGATGAGCCAGCCGGTTTCCAGCGACCTGCGTGAAAACTTCGCAACCTTCTATGCCGGCCCGGTCAATTCGCCGTGGATTGCTTACGGCGGCGGCGATTACGCGCTGAACAAAAACCTCAGTTTCAGCCTGTACTCCAGTCGCCTGAAAGATGCCTGGAACCAGTACTACGCCGGCACCGCCTGGACGTATCCGCTGTCGGATGACCTGTCGTTGTTCGGTGGCCTGAATTACTACAAGGCGGTCGACGAGGGTAAACAACTGCTCGGCGAGTTCGACAACAACATCTGGAGCGGCCGCGTCGGCGTAAAACTCGGCGCCCACTCGGTCGCGCTCTCCCACCAGCGCAACAACGGCAACGACGACTTCGATTACCTGCGTCAGTCCGACTCGATCTTCCTCGACAACTCGATCCAGTACAGCGACTTCAACTCACCGAAAGAGCGTTCGTGGATGGTGCGCTACGACCTCGACATGACCACTTATGGCGTGCCGGGCCTGTCGTTCATGACCCGCTATGCCCGCGGCACCGACGCCGATTATTCCAACGCCAACGCCGTGTACATGCGCCGCGATGCCGATGGCAATCCGCTGACCGACCAGAAGCGCTGGGAGCGTGATATCGAAGTCAAATACGTGGTGCAAAGCGGTTCGATGAAAGACCTGGCGCTGCGCCTGCGCCAGGCCACGACCCGCGCCACCGCGTTCGAGTCGGATCTAGATGAAGTGCGGGTGATCGTCGAATACCCGCTGGCGATTCTCTGAGTTTCACCAGCAATGCCCATTCACCTTTAGAAGCTCCTTGCTCCTTTGGTAAGAGGTGAATCTTTGGCGTCCTTCGGGGCGCCTTTTTTGCGCCCGAAAAAAAGCCCGACTCACTGCACATGAACCGGGCGCTTCAGCCGGGATTAGCGTCAGCCACCCTGCTGACGACAATTCCCCATCACGTTGTAAGTGACCGTATTGAGTTGCCCCTTGGAGTCTTCGTAAGTCATCGCAGCCGGCACGACCGCGCATTCATTCTTTGGCCGGACAACGCTCACCACCTTCTTCACATCCAGCTTCATCCCGTACTCGTATTCCTTGACCACCGGCGCCGCTTTGCCCTGACTGGCCGCGTACTGCTCCATGGCTTTGGTGTTGGCACTGAGCGCCCGGTCGAACGTTCTGTCGCCACCGCCTTCGGCCAACACATTCAAGGACATTGCCATGACACCGGTGAACGCCATCCACTTGAGAAGCTTCATATCCATCTCCTTCAAAACAAACTCATAAAAAAGCCCACCATCGATGCGCGATGACGGGCTCATTCATTGGCGCCACGCTTACAGGTCTTGGGTCTTGTCGTCCTTCTTGTCGTTCACGACGACGGGATCACGGGCCTTTTCCTTCGCAGCAAACACCTCCATCGAGCGGTCATTGGCAGTCATCATTCTGTCGAACGTGCGGTCGCCGCCACCTTCGGCCAACACCAGGGAAGACATCATCAGAGCCACGGCAAACGCGCCAATCTGTGCAAGTTTCATCGTTGATTCCTCATTCAAGTAACTGACGGGATCAAGGTAACAATCCGAACCTTTCGTGACGGTGGCGCCGAAATTACATATCCGTTATGTGCCACCGCCCTATTGGATCAATACAAAAACTGTGGGAGCGAGCTCGCTCCCACAGGTAGATCATCTATTCAGTTGACCAGTGTCCTCATCCCGACGATGCGCCAGCTGATACAACGCCGGCAGGATCAGCAGCGTGAGAATGGTCGAGGACAGGATCCCGCCAATCACTACCGTCGCCAGCGGTCGCTGCACCTCGGCCCCGGTGCCGGTCGCAAGAGCCATCGGAATGAAGCCCAAAGACGCCACCAGCGCCGTCATCAACACCGGACGCAATCGCGTCAACGCACCTTCGTGAATCGCGTCGGACAGCGAGCGCCCCTCCTCCCGCAAGTTGCGGATAAACGCAATCATCACCAGCCCGTTGAGCACCGCCACGCCGGACAGCGCGATAAACCCGACACCCGCCGAGATCGACAGCGGAATGTCCCGCAGCCACAACGCCATGACCCCGCCGGTCAGCGCAAACGGAATCCCGGTAAACACCAGCAAGCCGTCCTTGAGGTTGTTGAACATCATGAACAGCAGCCCGAACACCAGCAGCAACGCCACCGGCACCACGATCTGCAAGCGCTTGGCCGCCGATTGCAGTTGCTCGAACTGGCCGCCCCAGGTGGTCCAGTAACCCGCCGGCACCTGCACGTCGCGCTCGATCGCTTCGCCCGCCTCGGCGACAAAAGAGCCGATGTCACGCCCACGCACGTTGGCGCTGACGATCACCAGCCGCTTGCCGTTCTCGCGACTGACCTGATTCGGCCCCAGCACCAGATCGAGACTGGCAACGTCCTTCAACGCAATGAAGCCGATCTGACTGGAAGCATCACCACCCGCCGCCGGCACCGGAATCAGCAGCGCCGACAACCCGTCGATGTCCTTGCGCATGGCGTCGGACAACCGCACCACCATGTCGAATCGACGATCACCTTCATACAGCGTCCCGGCCTTCTGCCCACCGACGGCCACCGCAATGGTGTCCTGCACATCGCCGACGTTGAGCCCGTAACGCGCGGCTTTGTCGCGGTCGATGTTGATGGTCAGCACCGGCAGACCGGTGGTTTGCTCGACCTTGACCTCGGACGCGCCGTCGACCTTCTGCATCGCGGCGGCAATCTTCGCCGCCGTGGCGTTGAGCACGTCCATGTCATCGCCGAACACCTTGACCGCCACGTCGCTGCGCACGCCGGAGATCAGTTCGTTGAAGCGCAACTGGATCGGCTGCGACAGTTCATAGTTGCTGCCCGGCAGCGTCGCGGCAGCCTGTTGCAGTTCGGCCATCAGGGTTTCCCGGGACTTGCCCGGATCCGGCCATTGCTCTTTCGGTTTGAGCATCACGTAGCTGTCGGAGATGTTCGGCGGCATCGGGTCGGAAGCGATTTCCGCAGTGCCGGTGCGGGCGAAGACGCGCTCGACTTCCGGCACTTTATTAAGGATCAACGTTTCCAGCCGCTGCTGCATATCCACCGATTGCGTCAGGCTGGTGCCCGGCACGCGCAACGCCTGCAAGGCAAAATCGCCTTCGCTGAGACTCGGCACAAACTCGCTGCCCATGCGGCTGGTGACCACGCCACTGAGCACAATCACTCCCAGCGCCGCGCCGACCGCCATCGTCCGGTGGGACATGACCCAGTCCAGCGCCGGTGCATAAACGCGACGCGCACCGCGCATCACCACGCCCTCTTCTTCCTTGACCTTGCCGGTCACGAACAGCGCAATCGCCGCCGGTACAAAAGTGACGGACAAGAGCATGGCGCCGAGTAACGCGATGACCACGGTGAACGCCATCGGATGGAACATTTTTCCTTCGACGCCGCTCAGGGCGAAGATCGGCAGGTACACCACCATGATGATCAACTGGCCGAAAATCAGCGGTCGCCGCGCCTCCTTCGCCGCCGCAAACACTTCATGGAAACGCTCGGATCGCGTCAGCAGGCGCCCGTGATGCTGCTGCGCATGGGCCAGCCGGCGCAGGGTGTTTTCGACGATCACCACCGCGCCGTCGACGATGATGCCGAAGTCGAGCGCGCCGAGGCTCATCAGGTTGGCGCTGACCTTGTTGCTGAACATGCCGGTGAAGGTGAACAGCATCGACAGCGGAATCACCATCGCCGTGATCAGCGCGGCGCGGATATTGCCGAGGAACAGGAAGAGGATCGCGATGACCAGAATCGCGCCTTCGATGAGGTTTTTCTTCACCGTGGCGATGGCCTTATCGACCAGATGCGTACGGTCATACACCGGCACCGCGATCACGCCGGTGGGCAACGACTTGTTGATCTGTTCGAGCTTGGCGGCGACGGCCTGGGAAACCGTGCGACTGTTTTCACCGATCAACATGAACACCGTGCCGAGCACCACTTCCCGGCCATTTTCCGTGGCGGCGCCGCTGCGCAGTTCGCGACCGATGTCCACGGTGGCGACGTTTTTGATGCGGATCGGCGTGCCGTCGACGTTGGCCATGACGATGTTGGCAATGTCCTCGGTGCTCGCCACTTGCCCCGGTGCGCGTATCAGCAATTGCTCGCCGCTGCGCTCGATGTACCCGGCACCGACATTGGCGTTGTTGCGCTCCAGCGCCGTCACCAGATCGGTGAGGGTCAGTTTGTAGGCCGCGAGCTTTTTCGGATCGGGCGCAATCTGGTACTCCTTGGCAAAACCGCCGATGGTGTTGATTTCGGCCACACCGGGGACGTTGCGCAGTTGCGGCTTGATGATCCAGTCCTGGATCACCCGCAGATCGGTCGGCGTGTAGGGCGTTCCGTCATCTTTCAGCGCGCCTTCCTTGGTCTCGACCGTCCATAAAAAGATCTCGCCGAGCCCGGTGGAAATCGGCCCCATCACCGCTTCCACGCCTTCGGGCAATTGCTCCTTGGCCGACTGCAACCGCTCGTTGACCAATTGCCGGGCAAAGAACAGATCGGTGCCGTCCTTGAAGATCACCGTGACCTGCGACAAGCCCGAGCGCGACAGCGAGCGGGTCTGCTCCAGCGCCGGCAGGCCGGCCATCGCGGTTTCAATCGGAAAGGTGATGCGCTGCTCGGTTTCCAGCGGCGAGAACCCGGCCGCGCCGGTGTTGATCTGAACCTGGACGTTGGTGATGTCGGGCACAGCGTCGATCGGCAGTTTCTGATAACTGGCGATGCCGAGGCCGGCCATGAGCAGAACGGCGAGCAGCACGATGATGCGCTGCTCGATGGCAAACTGGATCAGGCGTTCGAACATGGGAGTCTTCCGCGATTAATGACTGTGCTCGGCCGAGGCTTTGCCCAGCTCCGATTTGAGGACGAAGCTGCCGGCGCTGGCGACTTGCACGCCCGGTTCCAGTCCGGCGGTGACTTCCACCTGACCCGCCGCGCGACTGCCCAGCTCCACCGCTTGGGCCTTGAAGCCGTCGTCGGTGCGCACGAATACCGTGGGTTTGTCCTCGACGGTCTGGATTGCGGTTTCCGGTACGGCGACTTTGGCCTGACGGCTGTCGGTGGCGACCAGCGCGGTGACGAACAGGCCGGGACGCCATGAGCCTTGCGGGTTTTCCAGGGTGACGCGCACGGTCGCGGTGCGGGTCTGTTCGCCGAGCAGGCTGCCGACGTAGGCCACGGTGCCGCTGACCTCGGCATTCAACTCCGCCGCGCTGACGGTGACGGGTTTGCCCACTTGCACCTTGTTCAAGTCCTTCGGTGAAACGCCGAACGTGACCCACACCCGCGACAGGTCCGAAAGCGTGAACGCCGCCGTGGTTTCATCGACCACCTCCCCCGGCGTCAGGTGTTTTTCCACCACCACGCCATCGAACGGCGCCCGCAGTTCATAGCGATTGCCACCGGTGGCGACCACACTGCCACTGAGTACGCTGATCTTCTGCCGGGCATTGCTCACGGCGATTTCGGCTTCTTCCAGGGCCTGGCGCGCCTGGAGGAAATCCTGCTCGGCGGAGATCTTGTCCTGCCACAGTTTCTTCTCGCGCTCGAACGTCGTGCGGGCCAAAGCCAGACGACGTTGCGCGGCAGCCTGCTCACTGCGCTGATCGGAAATCTGCTGACTGGCGATCACGGCCAGCAACTGGCCCTTCTTCACCGACTGCCCGAGATTCACCGACACCGACTCGACCACGCCCGGCACGCGCGGCACCACATGCGCAGTGCGGTCTTCGTCAAAGCGCACTTCGCCAGGGAATGACAGACCGAGGCTGAAGTCATGCGCCTGCGCGACGGCCAGTTGAATGCCCGCTGCCGCGATCTGCTCGGCAGTCAATTCGATGTGCCCTTCTTCGTCGTGCTCGCCGTCAGCGGCGGCGCCTTCTTCGGCGTGATCGGCGTGTTCCGCCGCTTCATCGGCGTGCGCATCGATAGGCGCATTGCCGCTCCACATCGAGCCGATGCCAATGCCCAGCGCCAACGTCGCCGCAGCGACCACGATCAGTTTTTTGTCCATGGAAACTCCTCTGCGCCAAACCATCGCGCAGTGATCAGAAAGTTGAAATTCAAGGGTTGGCGCTGAGGTCGCCGAAGATGCGTTCGATGCGGACCCGGGCGTCGGTCGCCTCGCTCACCGCCTGGATGTATTGGCTGCGAGCGACGATCAATGTTCGCTGGGCGTCGAGCACGTCGAGGAAGCCGAACTTGCCCATTTCGAAACCGCGAGTGGCGCTGTCCACCGCACTTTGCGCGGCGGGCAGGATGGTCCGGTCGAACGCCTGGATTTCGCCGTTGGCGGTCTGCCATTGCGCCAGCGTGGTCTGGATTTCCGTGCGCAGACGCAGTTCGGTGGCGTTGCGCAGGTCCCGCGCCTGATCGGTACGCCGCGCCGCCGCCAGCACGTTGCCCTGATTGCGGTTGAACAGCGGAATCGGCATCGACAGCCCGACCACGTTGACCCGCTCGCGCTCGGTTTCGCTGTACTGGCTGCCGATACTGACGGTCAGATCGGGAATCCGCTGGGACTTTTCCAGTCCCAGCGACGCCTCGCGCTGGTCGATCTGCAACCTGGCCAGGCGCAGCTCCGCTGTTTCATTAAGGCGCTCAAGCAAACGGTTGGGCGGCGGTACGTTGGGCGGGCTTTGAGTCGCGGTCTGCACCGTGGTCGACGTCGGCAACGGTGCGCCCATGACCTGGGCCAATTGCTGGTACGCATTGGCCTGATCGCGCTCGGCGCGGCTCACTTCCAGACGCACCTCCGAGAGCTGCACTTGTGCCCGCGTGCCTTCCACTGGCGAAGACTTGCCCGCCTCGATCCGGCCCTGCGCCACGCGTAAACCGTGCTCGGCAAGTTGCAGCGACTGCCGGGCCAACTGCAAACGTTGCTGCGCGGTTTGCGCGCCGTTGAACGCTTGAAGCACATCGGCGCGCAGTGCGTTGCGCTTGCGCTCCAGCTCGATGCCGGCGGCATCCTGCGCACGGCTCGCCACATCAATCCGCGCGCCCCGCTTGCCGCCCAGTTCGATCGGCTGGCTGAGCATCACCGTAGTAGTGCGCGATTCGCGCCGGGTGTCTTCGGCTTCCCACGACACCTCGGGGTTGGGGATCAGCCCGGCCTGCTTGCGGTCGCCTTCGGCAATGCCGATTTCCCACTGCGCGGCGGCCAGCTCCGGGTTGCCGGCGAACGCGGTTTGCAGCGCCTGATCCAGCGTCAGGGTCGATGCGCTGGCAAGACTGGTACAGGCCAGCAACAAGAGGCCGCTGGCGGTTTTTTTCAGGCGCGATCGCGCCGTCAGTTCAATTAAACCGGGCAATGGAAGGCTTCCTTCAATCAAGAATCGTTGATGGCGCCACGGTAGGGTTTTGAACTTATCGACAAGGTGACGTGAACATTACAAATCCGTTATCCACGGTTTATCGAAGTTGTTTTGCTCTAGGATTCGAAGTTCGAATGACTTTGTTGCAATACATGGAAACAAATACACGTTAGATATCTGCCGAACAGCACTTGCCGAAATGGAAGCCATCAAAAAATGATCACTTCGCTGCGACAGGCTGTCGCGGATGGCCGATTTAAAGGGCTCAGGCGTTGACTCTGTAGCCACTACAGCCTTTACCGTGCACGCCACTCAGTTACAAAGTCCGTCAGGAAGCCCCTACAAAAACTACAACTTCCCCGACCCATTTACTTAAATACCCATTCATTAAAAGTGGTGAAACATCATGCGAATCCTTGTCGTCGAGGACGAGCTTAAAGCTGCCGAATACTTGCATCAGGGCCTGACCGAAAGTGGTTATATCGTTGATCACGCCGTCAATGGCGCGGATGGTTTGCACCTGGCGCAACAACAGGTTTATGACCTGATCATTCTCGATGTGAACCTGCCGGAACTCGACGGCTGGAGCGTGCTGGAACAACTGCGTCGCACCCACTCCACACGGGTGATGATGCTCACCGCACGCGGGCGGCTGGCAGACAAGATCCGGGGACTGGATCTGGGCGCCGATGATTATCTGGTCAAGCCATTCGAGTTTCCGGAACTGCTGGCACGGGTGCGCACGTTGATGCGTCGCAGCGAGAACATCCCGGTGCCGCAGGTGCTCAAGGTCGCCGATCTGGAACTCGATCCGGGCCGTCACCGGGCCTTTCGTGGCACGCAGCGCATCGACCTGACCACCAAGGAATTCGCCCTGCTGCACCTGTTGATGCGCCAGTCCGGCGAAGTGCTGACCCGCACCCAGATCATCTCGCTGGTGTGGGACATGAATTTCGACTGCGACACCAACGTGGTCGAGGTCTCGATCCGCCGCTTGCGGGCGAAGATCGACGACCCGTTCGACAGCAAACTGATCCACACCCTGCGCGGCGTCGGCTATGTGCTGGAGGCCCGGGAATGAAGCCGGCGAGCCTGTCGCTGCGGCTGGGTCTGACGGTCAGCATTCTCGGCGCACTGCTGGTGGTGTTTCTGGCGATCCTCGCGTATTTCGCCCTGACCCATGAGCTGAACGCGCTATCGCGCGACAGCCTGGAAAAGAAGCTGGAACAGGTCGAGCACAGCCTGACGCTGTACTTCGACACCGGCGAGATCAGTGCCAAGCCGCACATTTTGCTCGATCAGGTCATGGGGCATGACAACCTGACGCTGACCATTTACGACCTGAACAACCTGCGCACGCCGCTGCTCAAATCCGGCTCGGGCCTGACAGATCCACGGGTTGAACTGAAGGCAGTAAGGGCGACGACCGAGCAGTTGACCCACACCGACAGCGCCGATACCGAAGGCGCGAAGTTTCTCACCGTCTCCAAGCTGATTCGCTTGAAGGATGGCAGCAACGTACCGGTGCTGCTGTCGATGGATAACGCCCACGATCAGGCTCTGCTCAGCGCCTACCTGCGCTCGACGCTGATGGCCTTGCCGTTGCTGCTGGTGTTCATCGGCCTGACCGCCTGGGGCGCGGTGCAGCGCGGACTGGCGCCGCTGCGCGAGTTTCGCAAAGTGGCGGCGCGAGTGACAACGCAGGATCTCGATCATCGCCTGTCGGTGCTGAACATGCCCCAGGAACTCAGCGAACTGGCGCAGGGCATCAACGTCATGCTCGATCGCCTGGACAGCGGCGTGCAGCAGCTGTCGCAGTTCTCCGATGACCTGGCCCACGAGCTGCGCACGCCGATCAACAACCTGATGGGCAAGGCCCAGGTGACGCTGTCGCGGGAGCGCTCGGTCGAGGAATACACCAACGTTCTGGTGTCCTGCACCGAGGAGCTGGAGCGGGTCGCGCGGATTGTCTCGGACATGCTGTTTCTGGCCCAGGCCAGCCAGCCTGCGGCCCACGCCTCGTTCGAGCCGATTGCGCTGGAGCAAGAGGCGTTCAGGGTGGCCGACCTGTTTTCCCTGTCGGCGCAGGACAGACAGATCGACCTGAAGGTCATCGGCAGCGCTCAGGTGTCGGGCGACCGGCTGATGATTCAGCGAGCGATTTCCAATCTGCTGTCCAATGCCCTGCGCCACTGCCCGTCCGGCAAGACCGTTTCGCTGTTCATCGAACAGGCGCCGACCGAGGTGGCGCTGCGGGTGAGCAATCCCGGTGCGGGCATCGAGGCGCAGCACCTGCCGTATCTGTTCGACCGTTTTTACCGGGTCGACAGCAGTCGCACCCGCTCACAGGGCAGTACCGGTCTGGGGCTGGCCATCGTGCATTCGATCATGACCCTGCATCAGGGCTCCGCGCAGGTTCAAAGCCGTCCGGGAGCGATGACGGTGTTCAGTCTGGTGTTTCCCGTGGTGCACCGGGAACGGCACTAAACCTTCAAGCCGATTTGTGCGGTGTTTTCTCAAACCTCATGGGAAAAATCACCGCACAAGGGCTGCATCCATCCCCGTAAATCCTTCAGTACGAATTTGCGTCGTCGCCGCGCTGAAACGTCTGACAACGACAACAGACAGAACGCCTCAGACCGCTGACTCCTTTCGCGTGGCTCACCCGTTGCCACGCAGTGCTGCCCCCCAGAAACACGTCCGCCCGGCGTCAATTCACGTTTTATCAGTACGTATTTCGACACCGCTGAAACCCGCGACTGGAAACGTCCGGACATTTTTGACCCCGCCTTCACCGCGCTTTTAGATTCGGCTCGTGCTTGCAACAGCACTCCCAAACAACAACCAAGGAGCAACATCATGGGCTACATGGGCAGTTTGAACGCAAACCCTATTGATGAACTGGAAGAGCAGGAAGCCCCCTCGCCAGAGCAGATCGAAGCGCTACAACTGACCGAGGAAGAACAGGCAGAGCTGAACGCCGAGTGACAGAACCTGCGAGGGCCTTGCGCCCTCGCGGGCTTTCCAGGAAGGGAATCATGGACAAGACAACGTTGGCCGAGCGTGAGCTCACGGCCGACCAGGCAGAGCGGCGTATTCACACCGAACTTTCACACCTGGGCCTCACACCGCACACCCGCACCCTCGGTAGCAAAGTGGTTGCCGTTCAGGCGAGTCTTCATGGCTGCGACAACCGTCATGCCCGCGGCTCCGGCAAGGGCTATGCGGATCAGGCGCACCTGGGCGCGCTTTATGAAGCGCTCGAGCACTACTGGACGGATGAGCTCTGTACCACCGATGTTCACCACGAAACGGAAGGCTATTTCAAAGACACGCCGATCTTCGCCGATGACTCGCTTCTGTACAGGCTCACCTGCCAGAAAAACGTGCGCATCACCTGCCGGACCTATGTCTGTCCGCCCTGGCATGAGAGGTTTTCCTATCCGGTGGCGCTGACCTCGCCAAACGGCTCACGTTTGCCCTCGTTACCGGGCACGGCCGACTATCGAGCCGTGCAGCGCTACGCCAGCAACAGCGGCACCGCGATTGGCGCCACTTACAACGAAGCGATGCTGCACGCCGCAAACGAATGCATCGAGCGCGATGCCGTGTCGTTGTTTCTGCTCGATCATTTTTATTATCAGAACCATCCACCACTGCGACGGGTGGCGCGCCTCACTGAAAGCGACGAACTCGCCCGTCTGTGGGCCGATGCCGAACAGGAAATCGACGGCGAAATCGTGCTGGTGGATATCAGCACCGAGTTCGAGACCCGGACTTTTCTGGCCTTCACCATGAAGCGGGGTGCTCACCCCCAGGTATTCGGCAGCGGCAGTTCCCTCGACCCGCGCCATGCGGCGTGGCGGGCACTCACTGAACTGGTGCAGTTGCAACTGAGTGCCACCGAACCCGAATACCGCCAGACGCTACTCAATGCGCTGCGCAACCTGAAGCCTTTCCCGCGTCTGCTGCGCTGTGCGCAATTCGATCCGCAGACGCTGCTGCATCGCTGCGTTCAACACGAGGTGAGACTGCCGGATTCCGCTAAAGACCTGTCGGTGGACAATCAACTGCACTTGCTGACTCAAGACCTGCGGATTCATGGCCGTACGCTCGGTGCAGCCGTCCTGCAGCGAACCGAGCTCGGCACGACCCTGCTCAACGTGGTGATCCCCGGACTGGAACGCTTCTTCGTGGTCTCCAGCGGTAACGTCGTCGTCCCGCAAGCCCGGGGCCGCACGCTGGAGAGGCCCGCCCCATGAACCGACTCGATCGCACCCGGGAATTGACACTGGCCCGATCCCTGCGCCTTTACCTCAACGAGAACGGCGCTGTTGGCCACTACCTCGAACCACGAGGCAGTGGACTGCATCACGTTTTTTTCCTGCGGGTGAACGATGAGCTGTGGGTCGGCCGCAAGCTCCTGCAGCGTGACCGGCATTTTCGGTGGCAGGCCAACAGCGCGCTCAAACCCGGCATGTTGTTCGGCCCGCATCTCCATTCATTGTGGGGTAATGACGGGTTGTCGATCGGCTATCGGACGGTCTCCCCCGCAGACAAAGCGCAGGCCTTCGAGCACGCAAGGCATCAGGCTGACAGCGAGATCCTGTTTCCCTTTCCACTGCTGGATGAGAAAGGTCGGGAGGCGGTCTGCCCGGCAGACTTCTGGCACTGCAACGAATCACTGGCCGAACAACTGAACACCGACGAACACCACTTGCGCGAATACTGCGCCGGGCTGCTCCAGGCCATCACTGAAAAAGGCGCACTGATTTACGACCCGGCGTGCTCGACCGGCGCGTTCATCGCCCATCTCGCCCGCGCCCTGCCCGACTGTCTGTGTCTGGGCAGTGACCGTTCGGCCTCGATGATCGAACACGCCAGGCGATGGCACAGCGGGACATCCGTGGAGTTCGACGTGCTGGAGGCAAGTGAAGCCTTCGATACCGGCATCCGCTGCGATGTTTTGATCCTGCGTTTCCTCAACGCCGAAGTCTTGACCCGCCGTGAGGCCCAACCCGCATTCGAATCGCTGATCCGTTGCGTCAAACCCGGCGGCACGATCCTCGTTTTCGGTCACACCCCGGTGTTGATCCCGATCACCTGGCTCGCCTCCCTCCACAACCTGAAACTTGAATCCAGCGTCGCTGCGCTGCCGGGGCAAATCGAGCTGTTCCAGTTCTATCGTCTGACGGTTCCGGCGCCATGAGCTTTTCCCTGCACAGCCGAGGCTATTACCCGACCGGCGACGGCCATCAACTCTATTGGGAACGGCATGGTGTTCCGGGACACGAACCGGTGTTTTTCCTCCATGGCGGCCCCGGCGGACGCATCAGCCGCCACCATTTGCAGTTCTTCGAACCGGGAAGGTTCGACATCATCCTGTTTGACCAGCGCGGTTGCGGGCGCTCGACGCCCTATGGGGAACTGCGGGACAACAACACCGGGCTGTGTGTTGAAGACATTGATGCCCTGCGCCAGCATTTCGGTTTCGAAAAAATCAGTGTGCTGGGCGTGTCATGGGGCAGCTGGCTGGCGATCCAGTACCAACAGCGCTACCCGCAGCACTTGCTGAAAACCACACTGGTTTCGGTGTTCGTGCCGTTTGCCGCCAATGTCAGGGCCTACGATCAGGCGCTCAATGACGGACTGGCGCAATCGTCTCAAGCGTCGACCGGGCACCGCGCGAAGGACATCTATCGGATCCTCGGCGAAGGCTGCCCATTACAGCAACACCGCGCCGCCATCGAATGGCTGAATGCCGTTCTGCGTCGCACAGGGCAGACGATTTGCCCCGACACACTGGAACGTTTCGTCGATCAGGAGGCAGTGCTCGCGATCCGCCTCGAACTGCATTACCACCTGCAGAACTACTGCTTCACGCCAAAGGATGAAGACCTGACCCTCGACGACAACACCCTGCTGATCCAGGGCATCCGCGACACCCATGGCATGGCCAGCGTGCGCTGGCTAAGGCAACGCATGAACATCCACTGCCGGCTGCTGCACGCCGGGCACAATGCCTTTGAAAACGCCCTCCTCAAAGCGGTGCGTCGGGCGGTGAAACGTGAAATCGAAAGGTGAGCGTTATATGACCGTAGGATTTTTTTCCGTTACTGGCCCGTCCCGCCGGGAACACAGAAAGCTCTCTCCATATTGCCCGTCTCGTCCTACAGCCACGCCAGGAAACAAGACGTTATCTTGGGTCACGGTTTACCAAGCGGCTGAGGCCAGAACGGACAATGAAACGTGAAATCTTTTTTGAGCTGGTGAGCAGCTTCGATTCATCGGTGGTCGAGCGACGGAGCAAAGTCATGCAGTTTCCTTATATAGCGCGACATGCAGGCTTGTCCCTCACCTGCACAGAACAAATCCGGGACTTTGCCGCCCCCCTCGATTCTGGCTATATTTGTCCAGAATATGAGGAAGACATGATGATCATCGTTCCGTTGGCCGAAGCAAAAAACAATCTATCCAGACTCGTCGATGAGGCCGCCTCGGGGCAGATCATTACAATTGCCAAACATGGGCGTGCACTCGCTCGTCTGGTTCCTGTCACCAAGGCTCAAGGTCCGCGTATAGGTGCGATGAAGGGCAAACTCGTGCTTCCCGAAAACTTCGACGCGCCACTACCGGATGACATGCTCGACGCGTTTGAGGGTGGCCAGTCATGAGGGTATTGCTCGACACCCACATTCTGCTCTGGACGCTTTCAGACGACTCCAGACTCTCCGCAAAAGCCAGAAAACTGATTGAGAACGCCACCGAAATCTACATCAGCGCTGCGACCTATTGGGAGATGGCGATCAAGGTCGGCCTCGGTAAGTTGAATGTTGATCTCGAAGAAATAAGGCAATACAGCCTCGACAGCGGCTTTGTAGAACTCCCGGTGACTTCAGAACACGCCATTGCCGTAAAGGAGCTTGAACACCACCATCGCGATCCATTCGATCGGCTTATTGTTGCAACAGCCATGGTAGAGCCGATGAAGCTGCTAACCGCCGATCCCCTGGTGGCTCAGTACACAGATCTGGCTGTTCTGGTCTGAATCCCGCACAAAGAAAAACGGCACCCGAAGGTGCCGTCCCGTCCCGCAAAAACGCTTACTTGCGTGCCGCCTCCCACGACTTGAGCAGTTCGTTGTAGCTCACGGTTTCGCCCTTCGGCTTCTCGTTGGCCAGTTTCGGTTTTGGTGCGCCCGGCTGGTCGAACCAGTATTGCGCGTCACGCTCGGGGTTCATTTTCGGTGCGCACACCGCTTGGGCCTTGGAGCGTTCCAGACGGGTCATGATCGCGTCCTGATCCTTGGCCAGACCGTCGAGGGCCTGTTGCGGGGTCTTCTCGCCGCTGGCGGCTTCGGCGATGTGGCTCCACCACAGTTGCGCCAGGCGTGGATAGTCCGGCACGTTGGTGCCGGTGGGGGTCCATTGCACGCGGGCCGGGCTGCGGTAGAACTCGACCAGACCACCGAGTTTCGGTGCCAGATCGGTCATCGCTTGCGAGTTGATGTCCGACTCGCGAATCGGCGTCAGGCCGACGATGGTTTTCTTCAGCGACACGGTTTTCGAAGTCACGAACTGCGCGTACAGCCAAGCCGCGAGTTTCTGTTTCTCAGGCGTGGATTTCATGAAGGTCCACGAGCCCACGTCCTGATACCCGAGTTTCATCCCCTCTTCCCAGTACGGCCCGCGCGGCGACGGCGCCATGCGCCATTTCGGCGTGCCGTCGGCGTTGACGACCGGCAGGCCCGGTTTGGTCATGTCGGCGGTGAAGGCGGTGTACCAGAAGATCTGCTGGGCGATGTTGCCCTGGGACGGCACCGGGCCGGATTCAGAGAAGGTCATGCCCGCCGCTTCCGGTGGCGCGTACTTCTTCAGCCAGTCGACGTATTTGGTGGTGGCGAACACCGCCGCCGGGCCGTTGGTGTCGCCGCCGCGGGTCACGCTGGAACCGACCGGGTGGCAATCCTCGACGCGAATCCCCCACTCGTCCACCGGCAAGCCGTTGGGAATGCCCTTGTCGCCGCCACCAGCCATGGAGAACCAGGCATCGGTGAAGCGCCAGCCCAGGGACGGGTCTTTCTTTCCGTAGTCCATGTGCCCGTAAATACGCTTGCCGTCGATTTCCTTGACGTCTTCGCTGAAGAACTTGGCGATGTCCTCATAGGCCGACCAGTTCACCGGCACGCCCAGTTCATAGCCGTACTTTTCCTTGAACTTGGCTTTCAGGTCAGCGCGTTCGAACCAGTCCGCGCGGAACCAGTACAGGTTGGCGAACTGCTGGTCGGGCAATTGATAGATCTTGCCGTCCGGCGCGGTGGTGAAGGAGATGCCGATGAAGTCCTTGATGTCGAGGGTCGGCGAGGTGAAGTTCTTGCCTTCGTTGGCCATCAGGTCGGTGATCGATTCGGTCTTGCCGTAGCGAAAGTGCGTACCGATCAGGTCCGAGTCGTTGACCCAGCCGTCGTAGATGTTCTTGTCCGACTGCATCACGGTCTGCATTTTTTCCACGACGTCGCCTTCCTGAAGCAGGTCGTGGGTCAGCTTGATCCCGGTGATTTCGCTGAAGGCCTTGGCCAGCACCTTGGATTCATATTCGTGGGTGGTCAGGGTTTCCGAGACGACCTTGATGTCCATCCCGCGAAACGGCTCGGCCGCCTTGATGAACCACTTCAGTTCTTCGAGCTGCTGCTCGGCCGTCAGGGTCGACGGCTTGAATTCGCTGCCGATCCATTTTTTTGCGGCATCTTCGTAGGCGTCGGCCCAGGCGGACGCGCTCAAACCGCTGAGTGCCAGCATGGCTGCCAATGAAATGCTATGTCGCAGCTTATTTTTCTTATCGAACATAGAGACCTCCTGTTAGGTTTTCGGAGCAAGATTGCCGAGCGATTCGACTAGCCCCAACGCATCACAGCCAACAGCCACACCAGGGACAACGCGGACGCTACCCAGATGCTCCAGTCGGTCACGCCGATTACCAGCAGATGCAGGTAGGCGCTGCCGAGAAGACCGATGAACAAGCGATCGCCACGGGTGGTGGCAATCGGCAGAAACCCTCGCCGCAAGATGCTCGGCGAGCGCAGTTCCCAGGTGGTCATGCCCACCAGGATCAAACCAATCACGATGAAAAACGCCGCCGTCGGGACGGTCCAGCTCATCCATTCCATCATCAGTTCCTCAGACCCGGCCCAGGGCAAAGCCCTTGGCCACGTGGTTGCGAACGAACCAGATCACCAGCATGCCGGGGAGAATAGTCAACACCCCCGCCGCCGCCAGTACACCCCAGTCAATGCCGGACGCCGACACCGTGCGCGTCATCACCGCCGCGATCGGTTTGGCGTTCACCGAGGTCAGCGTGCGCGCCAGCAGCAGTTCGACCCAGGAAAACATGAAGCAGAAAAACGCCGTCACACCGATGCCGGAGCCGATCAGCGGAATGAAGATCTTCACGAAGAACTTGGGAAAACTGTAGCCGTCGATGTAGGCGGTTTCGTCGATTTCCTTCGGCACCCCGGACATGAAACCTTCGAGGATCCACACCGCCAGCGGCACGTTGAACAGGCAGTGCGCCAGTGCCACGGCAATGTGGGTGTCGAACAGGCCGATCGACGAATACAGCTGGAAGAACGGCAGCAGGAAAACCGCCGGTGGCGCCATGCGGTTGGTCAGCAGCCAGAAGAACAGGTGCTTGTCGCCGAGAAAGCGGTAGCGCGAAAACGCGTAGGCCGCCGGCAGTGCCACGGTCAGAGAAATGATCGTGTTCAGACTGACGTAATACAGCGAGTTGATATAGCCGGTGTACCAGCTCGGGTCGGTGAAGATCACCTTGTAGTTCGCCAGCGTGAAATCCTGTGGGAAAAGGGTCAGTCCGCCGAGGATTTCGGTGTTGCTCTTGAACGACATGTTCAGCAGCCAGTAGATCGGCACCAGCAGGAACAGGATGTAGAGCAGCAGTGGAACAAGCTTTCTTTTGCTCATGGCCGGGCCTCAGCGGTTGGCATCGTTGTGGGTCATGGCGGTGTAGAACAGCCAGGACACCAGCAGGATGATCAGGAAGTACACCAGCGAGAATGCCGCCGCCGGCCCCAGGTCGAATTGGCCTACGGCCATCTGGGTCAGGGTCTGACTCAGGAAGGTCGTCGAGTTACCCGGCCCGCCGCCGGTGAGCACGAACGGCTCGGTGTAGATCATGAAGCTGTCCATGAAGCGCAGCATCACCGCGATCAGCAGCACGCTCTTCAACTTGGGCAACTGAATGTGCCGGAACACCGCCCAGGCCGAGGCCCGGTCGATGCGCGCGGCCTGGTAATACACATCTGGAATTGCCCGCAACCCGGAGAAACACAACAGCGCCACCAGCGAAGTCCAGTGCCAGACGTCCATCACCAGCACGGTGACCCAGGCGTCCATGGTGTTGGCCGCGTAGTTGTAGCTGATGCCCATGGCGTTAAGGCTCGACCCGAGCAGGCCGATGTCGGCGCGGCCGAAAATCTGCCAGATGGTGCCGACCACGTTCCATGGAATCAGCAGCGGGATCGCCAGCACGATCAACACCACCGACGACCAGCGCCCCTTGGTCGGCATGGTCAGCGCGATGGCGATGCCAAGCGGGATTTCGATCAGCAGCACACACGCCGAGTAGATGAACTGGCGCAGCAGCGAATCGTGCAGACGCGGATCGAGCAGCACCTGCTTGTACCAGTCGGCGCCGACGAAGTAGCGGCTGGACTGGTCGAAGATGTCCTGCACCGAGTAATTGACCACGGTCATCATCGGAATCACCGCACTGAAGGCCACCAGCAGGAACACCGGCAGCACCAGCCACCAGGCCTTGTTGTTCTGCACCTTGTTCATGGCTGTACCTCGCTGTCGGTTGCATCCAGCAGAAACTCGTCGGCGTAGACCATCAGCCACTGCGCCGGAAAACTGATGTAGGCCGTGCCCTGCGGCACCGGTTTGTCCTCGGCCAGACGCACTTTCAGCAGCGCGCCATCGAGATCCAGGGTCATGATCTTGTACGTGCCGAGGTCTTCGACGTGTACGACCCGCGCCTGCATCGCATCATCGAACGGTTCGTCCCACACGTGAATGAACTCGGGACGAATGCCGACCTTCAGATTTTTCCACTGACCGTGTTCGATATGGCGCTGCAAGCCGTCGGACAGCGGCAGGTGGGTCGAGTTGAAGCCGACCCCGCCCGGTTGCGGCTGCACTTCGATCAGGTTCATCCCCGGGCTGCCGATGAAGTAGCCGACAAAGGTGTGGCTCGGCCGCTCGAACAATTCCCGTGGGGTGCCGAACTGGACGATCTGGCCGCCGTACATCACCGCGATCTTGTCGGCGAAAGTTGAAGCCTCCAACTGATCGTGGGTGACGTAGACCATGGTGATGTTGAACTGCTCGTGGATCTGCTTGAGCTTGCGCCGCAGTTTCCATTTCAGGTGCGGGTCGATCACCGTCAGCGGCTCGTCGAACAGGATCGCCGACACGTCATCGCGCACCAGGCCACGGCCCATGGAGACTTTCTGTTTTTCGTCGGCGGTAAGGTTGCGCGCCTTTTTACTCAGCAGGTTTTGCAGGTCGAGGACTTCGGCGATTTCCTGCACCTTGCTGTGTACTTTCGCCTCGGCCAGGCCCTGATTTCTCAAGGGAAAGGCCAGGTTGTCGAACACGGTCATGGTGTCGTAGACCACCGGGAACTGGAACACCTGAGCGATGTTGCGCTTCTCCGGGGTCAGGTCGTTGACCGCTTTGCCATCGAACAGCACATGGCCCTGGGACGGGCTGAGCAAACCGGAAATGATGTTGAGCAACGTCGATTTGCCGCAACCCGAAGGGCCGAGCAAGGCATAGGCGCCGCCCTGCTCCCAGATGTGGTCCATCTCGCGGATCGCGTAATCCTCGGGCCCGCTCGGGGTTTTGCTGTAGCTGTGGGCGAGGTGCTGCAAACGGATTTCGGCCATCAGGCAACCCTCGCGACTCGCCGGCCCGGTGCCTGCACCAGGCGGCCCTGCGCATCGAACACAAACAGTTTATGAGTCGGGATATAGATGCGGATCGGCGCATCGACGTCGTATTCGTGAACCCCCGGCAAATGCAGCACCAGCAGAAAATGCTCGTTGCGCACGTGCAGGAAGGTTTCGGAACCGCTGATTTCCGCCACCTCGACGGTCACCGCCAGTTCCAGGTCGTCGTCGTTGCTCGGCACCAGCGAGATGTGGCTCGGACGCACGCCAAAGCGGAACTCGCCCTCGCCCACCGGCCGCAAGTCGACGTTCAACGGGAAGTGCACGAAGTTGGCGAAACTCACTTCGTTACCGGCGATACGCCCCGGCATCAGGTTGATCGGCGGCTCGGAAAACAATTCAGCCGCCAGCACCGTTTGTGGCTGGTGATAGACCTCGGTCGACGGGCCGCTCTGGATCACCCGGCCCTCGTGCAGAATGGTGGTGGTGCCGCCCAGCGCCAGCGCTTCGTTGGGTTCGGTGGTGGCATAGATGGCGATGGTGTGGCGGGCCTTGAACAGCTCGCGCATTTCCTGGCGCAGTTCTTCGCGCAGTTTGTAATCGAGGTTGACCAGCGGCTCGTCGAACAGAATCAGTTCGGCATCCTTGACCAGCGCCCGGGCCATGGCCGTGCGTTGTTGCTGACCGCCGGAGAGTTCCAGCGGATAGCGCTTGAGAAACTTCTCGATGCGCAGCATCTTCGCGGTTTCCTGCACCTTGCTCTGGATCTGCTCATTGGAGATCCCGGCCTGGCGCAACGGCGACGCGATGTTCTCGAACACCGTCATGGTCGGGTAATTGATGAACTGCTGATAGACCATCGACACGTTGCGCAGACGCACCGGGCGCTGGGTGACATCGACGCCGTTCATCAGGATGCGGCCGCTGTCGGGCTTGTCCAGACCGGCCATCAGGCGCATCAGACTGGTCTTGCCGGACAGCGTGCGCCCGAGCAAAACGTTGAAGGATCCAGGTTCGAATTTCAGGCTCGCATCGTCGATCCAGGTCTGGCCCTCGACGGTACGGCTGACGTGCTCCAGGGTGAGTGACATGGCTCGGCCTTTTTATTATTGGAGTCAAGCGACCTGTCCTGTAGAGCGACATTCGTGCCAGAAACGGCAAGCTGTTGATTTACCGCAAAATTCGCTGGAGGCCACGCAAATCGGGGTTCGTAGCTGAACACAAGTGAACAGTCGCGACTGAACAATTGAACAGTCGGTCGATTGACAATGAACAATAGTGAACAACACTCTATGGATGCTTTTTTGGCACGGATCCTGTGAGAGCGAGCTTGCTCGCGATAGCGGTATGTCATTCACCGTTGATGTAACTGACACATCGCTATCGCGAGCAAGCACGCTCCCACAGAGATCTCAATAACAATAATAAAAACGCTGTATTCAGAGGCTGACTGCCATGGCCGCACCTGCCCCGCCGCTTTCCCATGACGCCATCGTCCAGGACTCCTGGTCCCGTTGCCGCGCCTTCGGTCTCAATCATCAAAGCGCCCCGGCCTTCGATCAGTTGCCCGCTGCCGGCATCGCGCAGTTGCTCGACCGTCATCATTCGCTGGTGCAGACCACCCACCAGGAAGTGCTGCCGTATTACGAGAACATCCTGAGCAACTCCAACTGCCTGATCATGCTGGCCGACAATCAGGGCCAGGTGCTGACGTCCTGGGGCACCCAGCGTTTCATCGAGCCGAATCTGGCGCGCGGTTTTCAGGCCGGCGCCAGTTGGGTCGAGCGCGCCAGCGGCACCAACGCCATCGGCACGGCGCTGGCCTGCGAGCAAGCAGTGCACATTGAACATGATGAACACTTTCTCAAGGCCAACCGTTTCATGACCGGTTCCGCCGCACCGATTTTCGATGCAGAGCGCAAGGTCATCGCCGTGCTCGATGTGTCCAGCGACAGCTACCTGCCGCCCTCGCACACCCTCGGCATGGTCAAGATGATGAGCCAGACCGTGGAGAATCGGTTGATCCTCAACCTGTTCCACGGCCAGCACTTTCAACTGACCTTCAACACCGGGTTGAACAACCTCGACAGCCAGTGGGCCGGGCTGCTGATCTTTGATGAGAGCGGTCAGGTGCTGTCGGCCAACCGTCGGGCCGACAATCTGTTGGGCGTGCGGTTGTCGCGGGTCAGCGTTGAAAGTCTGTTCAAGGTGTCGTTGCTGGAGTTGATCAATCAGCCGGACGGTTTGCCGTTCGCCTTGCAGACCTCCGGGCGCAATCGTTTCCAGTGTTTGTTGAAACGCCCTAAACAGGCGCCGATTCAGGCGCGGGTCTTTGCTGAAACCAGAGCCACTGAACCAAAAATCGCCGTACCGACGGCCATCAGCCTGAGCACATTGCACTTCGGCGACAGCCGCGTGGAAAAAGCCGTGCGCCAGGCCGAGCGGCTGCTGGAGAAGGACATTCCGCTGCTGATTCACGGGGAAACCGGGGTCGGCAAAGAGGTCTTCGTCAAGGCCCTGCATCAGGCCAGCTCCCGCAGCAAACAGGCGTTCATCGCTGTCAACTGCGCGGCGATCCCCGCCGAACTGGTGGAGTCCGAGCTGTTCGGCTACGAGAAAGGCGCGTTCACCGGCGCCAACCAGAAAGGCAGCATCGGGCTGATCCGCAAGGCCGACAAAGGCACGCTGTTCCTCGATGAAATCGGCGACATGCCGCTACCGACTCAGGCCCGCCTGTTGCGGGTGTTGCAGGAGCGCTGCGTGCAACCGGTGGGCAGCAGCGAGCTGTTTCCGGTGGATCTGCGGATCATCTCCGCCACCAACCGTTCGCTCCGGGAACAGGTGCAACTGGGGCGCTTCCGTGAGGACTTGTACTACCGCATCGGCGGCTTGACCCTCGAATTGCCACCGCTTCGCGAGCGCAGCGACAAGCAGGCGCTGTTCAAACGCCTGTGGGAACAACATCGCGAGCCATCGCAGTGGGCGGGATTGAGTCGCGAGGTGCTGGACTTGTTTGAACGGCATCCGTGGCCGGGCAATCTGCGTCAGGTCAGCAGCGTGATGCAGGTGGCACTGGCGATGGCCGAGGAACAACCGATTCGACCCGAACATTTGCCGGACGACTTTTTTGTCGATCTGGAGATGGAGCCAGTGGAAGTGGCCGAACCGTTGGGCATCGACCTGAACGACGCCGAGGCGTTGAACCGGGAGCTACAACTGGCCGGGGGCAATATTTCCCATCTGGCGCGACGGTTGGGGGTGAGCCGCAATACGCTGTACAAGCGATTGCGGCAGCTTGAGAACTGAGCGCCGCCATAGAGGGTCAGGCCGAAATTGCTGGCTCAACAGGTGCAGCCGATGCGGCCGCCAACGTACGCAGGCCCATCAGCACCACAACCATCATCATCAAACCTGCGGCTATCGCAACGCCGAACCCTGCCCGCGCGCCGCAAGCATCAATCACCAGCCCCGCCAGCATGCCGCCGAGCGCCACGCCGATGCTGATCCCGGTGGTCATCCACGTCAGCCCTTCGGTCATCCTCGCCGCCGGGATGATGATCGTCCCCAGCTTCATGACCACAACCATGGTCGGCGCAAACGAGATACCAGCAATAAACAACATCGCGGACAGGGCATAAACGTCCGGTGAGAACACCGGCAACACGCCGGTAACTGCCGTGACCAATATCCCGATGAAGAACTGTTTTTCAATCGCCAGCGAAACCCGCAACGCGCCGAAGGTCAGGCCCGCCACCAGCGAGCCGAACGCATAGGCGGCGAGGATAAAGGTGGCAGACGCTGGCCAGCCTTGCGCATTGGCGAAGGCCACAACCGCGACATCAATCGACCCGCCAATGGCCCCCATCGCCAGTAGCGCCAGGACAATGGTGCGAACGCCGGGAATCAGCAGGGTCGATCCGCTGTTTTTCCGGTTGCCCGCCACCACTTTCGGTTCGGTCTGACGTTGCATGAGAAACGCCGTCACGCCGACGGCCAGCAGCCCCACCGCCACCAGCGGCCCGGCTTCCGCGAAAAAACTCACGCTCAAACCGATCGCCAGTGGCGGGCCGATGATGTAAGCCAGTTCGGTGAGGACCGTGTCGAGCGAGAACGCGGTGTGCAGCTGCGGCTTGCCACGAAACAGCTGCGTCCAGCGTGCGCGGATCATGGACGGCATGCTCGGCATCGTCCCCGCCAGTGCCGCCAGCACAAAAAACAAAGCGGCGGGCGCTCTCAGGTGTACGGCAACAATCAGCGCCAGCAGCATGACGATGCTGAACACCGTGACGACCGGCAGCACGCGGCTCTGGCCATGCTGATCAACCTGCTTCGAGATGCGCGGGCCGAGCAGCGCGTTGGCCAGGGTAAACGTGCCGGCGACTGCGCCGGCCAGCCAGTAAACGCCGGTCTGCTGCACCAGCATGGTGATGATGCCGATGCCGATCATTGCCTGCGGCAGTCGGGCGATAGAGCTCGCGAGGATCAGCCCGGTGGCGCCGGGTGTCGATACCAGCTCGCGATAGTGATTAGCCATGATTCCTCCCTTCCGGATTCGCTGCTGATGAGCATCCTGCCGCGTGCGCTATCAAGACCTATGCGAATGCCAAAAGCAATCACGGGCTTTCATTTTGACAACCGAAGCGGGCATTGCTGGATCGTTCCCACGCTCTGCGTGGGAATGCAGCCCGGGACGCTCCGCGTCCCATGCCGAAGCGGACGCGGAGCGTCCATTGAGGCATTCCCACGCGGACGGTTCGACGTGGGAACGATCAACCCGGAGTAAGCAGCAGAAAAACAAAAACCCGCACAAGGCGGGTTTTGTTTGTAACAGGCGCAGCGATCAGTCAGCCAGACGCCAGGTCGTGCCGCCCTTGCCGTCTTCCAGCACCACGCCCATGGCGGTGAGCAGGTCGCGGATGCGGTCGGATTCGGCCCAGTCCTTGCCGGCACGTGCCGCCAGACGCGCAGCGATCAGCGTTTCGACTTCCGCTGCATCGACACGCCCTTCGGCGCCGGCCTGCAGGAAGTCATCGGCTTCGAGCTGCAACACACCCAGCACGCTGGCCAGTTCTTTCAGGCGCGCTGCCAGACCGGCCGCAGCATCGAGATCGCTCTCGCGCAGGCGGTTGATCTCACGCACCATCTCGAACAGCACCGCGCAGGCTTCCGGCGTGCCGAAGTCGTCGTTCATCACCGTGGTGAAACGCTCGACGAACGCTTCGCCGCCCGCCGGTGCGACGTTCGGCAGGCCTTTCAACGCGTGGTAGAAACGCTCCAGTGCGCCCTTGGCGTCCTTGAGGTTGTCTTCCGAGTAGTTGATCGCGCTGCGGTAGTGGCTCGACACCAGCAGGTAACGCACGACTTCCGGGTGGTACTTGTCGAGCACGTCGCGAATGGTGAAGAAGTTGTTCAAGGACTTGGACATCTTCTCGCCATTGATACGGATCATGCCGCAATGCATCCACGCGTTGGCGTAGGTCTTGCCGGTGGCCGCTTCGCTCTGGGCGATTTCGTTTTCGTGGTGCGGGAACTCCAGGTCGCTGCCGCCGCCATGAATGTCGAACGTCTCACCCAGGCAGCAGGTGGACATCACCGAGCACTCGATGTGCCAGCCCGGACGCCCGGCGCCCCACGGCGATTCCCAGCTCGGCTCGCCCGGCTTGACGCCTTTCCAGAGCACGAAGTCCAGCGGATCTTCCTTGGCTTCGTCGACCTCGATCCGCGCACCGATGCGCAGGTCTTCGATCTTCTTGCGCGACAGCTTGCCGTAACCCATGAACTTGCCGACGCGGTAGTACACGTCGCCATTGCCCGGGGCGTAGGCGTAACCCTTGTCGATCAGGGTCTGGATCATCGCGTGCATGCCAGGGATGTGATCCGTGGCGCGCGGCTCCATGTCCGGCTTCTTGATGTTCAGGCGCGCTTCGTCTTCGTGCATCGCGGCGATCATGCGCTCGGTCAACGCTTCGAACGACTCGCCGTTCTCGTTGGCCCGGTTGATGATCTTGTCGTCGATGTCGGTGATGTTGCGCACGTAGGTCAGGTCATATCCGCTGAACCGCAACCAGCGGGTCACCAGGTCGAACGCGACCATGCTGCGACCATGGCCCAGGTGGCAGTAGTCATACACGGTCATCCCGCAGACGTACATGCGCACCTTGTTGCCATCCAGCGGCTTGAAGACTTCTTTGCTCTTGGTGAGCGTGTTGTAGATCGTAAGCACGGTGTTTCCTTAAGACTTGATCACTGGCCCCACGAATCGCGCAGGGTCACGGTACGGTTGAATACCGGCTGACCTGGTTTCGAGTCCTTGATATCCGCGACGAAGTAACCTTCGCGCTCGAACTGGAAACGGTCTTCCGGCTGTGCATTGCCCAGCGAAGGCTCGGCACGACAACCGGTCAGCACTTGCAGTGAGTCAGGGTTGATATTGTCCAGGAAACTCGCGCTGTCTTCGGCCTTCTCCGGGTTCGGAGAACGGAACAGGCGATCGTACAGGCGAACTTCGCACTCGATGCTGGCAGCGGCCGGCACCCAGTGGATCACGCCTTTGACCTTGCGGCCTTCAGGGTTCTTGCCCAAGGTGTCCGGATCGTACGAGCAACGCAGCTCGACGATGTTGCCGTCGGCGTCCTTGATCGCTTCGTCGGCACGGATCACGTAGCTGCCGCGCAGGCGCACTTCGCCGTTCGGCTCCAGGCGCTTGTAGCCTTTTGGCGGCTCTTCCATGAAGTCATCGCGGTCGATGTAGATTTCACGGGCGAACGGCAGCTGGCGCACGCCGAGTTCTTCTTTTTGCGGATGACGCGGCAGTTCGAGGTTGTCGACCTGGTCTTCCGGATAATTGGTGATCACGACTTTCAACGGACGCAGCACGCACATGGCGCGCGGGGCGTTCGCGTCCAGATCCTGACGGATGCTGAACTCGAGCATGCCGAAGTCGACCACACCGTCGGAACGGTTGGTGCCGATCATGTCGCAGAAGTTGCGGATCGACGCCGGGGTGTAGCCACGGCGGCGGAAGCCCGACAGCGTCGACATGCGCGGATCGTCCCAGCCGTTGACGTGTTTCTCGTCAACCAGTTGCTTGAGCTTGCGCTTGCTGGTGATGGTGTAGTTGAGGTTCAGGCGGCTGAACTCGTACTGACGCGGGTGCGCCGGCACTGGCAGTGCGTCGAGGAACCACTCGTACAGCGGACGATGGCTTTCGAACTCCAGGGTGCAGATCGAGTGGGTGATGCCTTCGATGGCGTCCGACTGACCGTGGGTGAAGTCGTAGTTCGGGTAGATGCACCACTTGTCACCGGTCTGGTGGTGATGGGCGTGGCGGATGCGGTACATGATCGGGTCGCGCAGGTTCATGTTCGGCGAGGCCATGTCGATCTTGGCGCGCAGTACGCGGGCACCGTCCGGGAACTCGCCGGCGCGCATGCGGGCGAACCAGTCCAGGTTCTCTTCCACCGAACGGTCGCGGAACGGGCTGTTCTTGCCAGGCTCGGTCAGGCTGCCGCGGTATTCCTTGGCTTGCTCAGGCGTCAGGTCGTCGACGTAGGCCTTGCCGGCCTTGATCAGCTCGACGGCCCAGTCGTGCAACTGGTCGAAGTATTGCGAGGCGTAGCGCACTTCGCCGGACCATTCGAAACCCAGCCATTTGACGTCGCTTTCGATCGCGTCGATGTATTCCTGGTCTTCCTTGGCCGGGTTGGTGTCGTCGAAACGCAGGTGGGTAACGCCGCCGAACTCCTGGGCCAGGCCGAAGTTCACACAGATCGACTTGGCGTGGCCGATGTGCAGGTAGCCGTTGGGCTCAGGCGGGAAACGGGTGACGATCTGCGTGTGCTTACCCGAGTCCAGGTCCGCCTGGATGATCGGGCGCAGGAAATTGACCGGCGTAACGGGGCCGGTCTTGGAATTCGAGGTAGGGTCGACAGTGGGCTTGCTCATAGGATCCTTGAACGTACAGTGCGCGGCCGGGACACGGGCCTGACAAAACAAAGCCGCTATCATAGCCGATGCTGTCAAGCCCCTGACAGAGCAGGGCTTAAAAGGAATGCATTTAATCGCCGGGTTTTGAAAAACAGCCTCGAAATTCGCGCCTGTCACGCTAAACTGCGCACCTTGGCCCTCACGGGCTGAACCGGTACGGGGCCGAAATGTCCCAATACCCACGAATTCCTTATAAAGAGTAGCGATCATGACTCAAGTTAAATTGACCACCAACTTCGGTGACATCGTCCTGCAACTGGACGCTGAAAAGGCGCCGGTCACCACCGCCAACTTCATCGAATACGTTAAAAAGGGTCACTACGAGAACGTCGTGTTCCACCGCGTCATCAAAGGTTTCATGATCCAGGGCGGCGGTTTCGAGCCAGGCATGAAAGAAAAGAAAGACAAGAGCCCGAGCATCCAGAACGAAGCCGACAACGGTCTGAAGAACGACAAGTACACCATCGCCATGGCCCGTACCATGGACCCGCATTCGGCATCGGCGCAGTTCTTCATCAACGCCTCCGACAACAGCTTCCTCAACCATACCGCCAAGACCGCTCAGGGCTGGGGTTATGCCGTGTTCGGTAAAGTGGTTGCGGGCACCGACGTTGTCGACAAGATCGAAGGCGTTTCCACCACGTCCAAGGCAGGCCACCAGGACGTACCAGCAGACGACGTGATCATCGAGAAAGCCGAGATCATCGAAGCGTGATATTGCTGATTTCAGACTTGCATCTGGAAGAGGAGCGCCCGGACATTACCCGGGCGTTTCTGGATTTGCTCGCCGGACGCGCCCGCTCGGCGAGTGCGTTGTACATTCTGGGCGACTTTTTCGAGGCGTGGATTGGCGACGACGCCATGACCCCCTTCCAGCGTTCCATCTGCCAGGCCCTGCGCGAACTCAGCGACAGCGGCACGGCCATTTTTCTGATGCACGGCAATCGCGACTTCATGCTCGGCAAGGCCTTCTGCAAAGAGGCCGGCTGTACGCTGTTGAAGGACCCGAGTGTCGTGCAGTTTTACGGCGAACCGGTATTGCTGATGCACGGCGACAGCCTGTGTACCCGCGACGAAGCCTATATGAAGCTGCGCCGCTATCTGCGCAATCCGCTGAGCCTGTTCATCCTGCACAACCTGCCCTTGCGCACCCGCCACAAGCTGGCGCGCAAGCTGCGCAGCGAAAGCCGGGCGCAGACGCGGATGAAGGCCAATGACATCGTCGATGTCACGCCGGAGGAAATTCCGCGGATCATGCAGGAATACGGGGTGAAAACCCTGGTTCACGGGCACACCCATCGCCCGGCCATCCACAAGTTGCAGATCGGCGATCAGGCGGCGAAGCGGATTGTGCTGGGGGATTGGGATCGTCAGGGCTGGGCGTTGCAGGTGGATGAGACCGGGTTTGCGTTGGCGCCGTTTGACTTCGCACCGCCGCCTTCACTGCCCGCCCCAACCGTCTAAAGCCGTATAAAAAACTGTGGGAGCGAGCTTGCTCGCGAAGGCGTCGTGTCAGTCAACATAAATGTTGGATGTCAGTCAGCATTCGTCGGAACGCCGCCCGGAGCAAGCTCGCTCCCACCGGTACTGTGTCGCCCTTAGTGACCGCTGGCCGCCGGGCCTGCCTTGGCAGCAAACGGCGGTTTAGCCAGCCACACAATCAGAATCAACCCCATAAACCCCCACCCCAACAGCGTGAAGTAATCCACGGTGGAAAGCATGTACGCCTGACTGGTCAGCACATGATCCAGCTGCGCATACGCCGGATTGCTCGCCCCGCCCAACTGATTCAGCGCCTCACGGGTCGCCGGCTCATAAGTGCTGATGCTTTCGCTCATGTAGGCATGATGCTGATCCGCCCGGCGAATCCAGATCCACGTAGTCAACGACGCCGCAAAGCTGCCGCCCAGTGTCCGCAGGAACGTCGCCAGACCGGCGCCATCGGCAATCTGACTTGGCGGTAGATCCGACATCAGAATGCTCAGGGTCGGCATAAAGAACAGCGCCACACCAATCCCCATGAACAACTGCACCAGCGCGATGTGCTGGAAGTCCACCTCGTTGGTGAACTCGGCGCGCATGAAGCAGCTCAGGCCGATTGCCAGGAACGCCAGTCCGGCCAGCAGGCGCAGGTCGAACTTGTGCGCGTACTTGCCGACAAACGGTGACAGCAACACCGGCAGAATGCCGATCGGCGCCACCGCCAGCCCGGCCCAGGTCGCGGTGTAGCCCATCTGGGTCTGCAACCACTGCGGCAGGATCAGGTTGATGCCGAAGAATCCGGCGTAACCCAACACCAGCACCAGCGTGCCGATGCGGAAGTTGCGGTGGGCGAACAGCCGCAGGTTGACCACCGGATGCTGGTCGGTCATTTCCCAGATCACGAACACCGCCAGCGCGATCACCGAAATTGCCGCGCCGATAATGATGAAGTTCGACTCGAACCAGTCCAGGTCATTGCCCTTGTCGAGGATCACCTGCAACGCGCCCACGCCGATGATCAGCGTGATCAGCCCGACGTAATCCATCGGCTGATGGCTGGTGACCACCGGGCGCTTGGCCAGTTGCTGGCGCACCACCATCACCGCGAAAATCCCGATCGGCACGTTGATGAAGAAGATCCACGGCCAGCTGTAACTGTCGGTAATCCAGCCGCCGAGGATCGGCCCGGCAATCGGCGCCACCACCGTGACCATCGCCAGCAACGCCAGGGCCATGCCCCGCCTCGCTGGCGGATAGACCGCAATCAGCAGCGTCTGGGTCATCGGGTACAACGGCCCGGCCACCAGACCTTGCAGCACGCGGAAGCCGATCAGCTCCGGCATCGACGTGGAAATACCGCAGAGGAACGAAGCCAGTACAAACAGGATGGTCGCCCACAGAAACAGCTTCACCTCACCGAAGCGACGGCTCAGCCAGCCAGTGAGCGGCAGCGCAATGGCGTTGCTCACGGCAAACGAGGTGATGACCCAGGTGCCCTGCTCCGAACTCACGCCGAGGTTGCCGGAAATGGTCGGCAGCGCCACGTTGGCGATGGTGGTGTCGAGCACCTGCATGAAGGTCGCCAGCGACAGGCCGATGGTGCTGAGCAACAGGCTGGGCGGCGTGAAAGAGGCGTTATTGCTCATCGCGAATCCTTTGGAGCTGAATTTTTTGGAGCGGGGCAGGCGCCGCGCTTGTTACAGACGCAGTCACCTTTGTGGGAGCGAGCTTGCTCGCGATGGCGGTCTGTCAGATAAATTAATACTGAATGACACACCGCCTTCGCGAGCAAGCTCGCTCCCACAGGGGGAAGGAATCAGCGTTGCGCGGTCTTGCTGACCGCCGCGCTGTTGTCGTGGATCAACTGGGTGATCATCGCGTCGGCTTCGGCCAATTGACGGTCGTAGACGTTGGTGCTGAACGAGGCCTTTTGCGGTGGCTGCTGGGCCAGTACCGGGCCACTCTGGTCGTGCAGGTTGACCTCGACATTGGTCGACAGACCGACGCGCAGCGGATGTTTGGCCAGCTCTTCGGCGTTGACGTGAATCCGTACCGGCACACGCTGCACGATCTTGATCCAGTTACCGGTGGCGTTCTGCGCCGGCAACAGGGCGAACGCGCTGCCGGTACCTGCGCCGAGGCTGTCGATGGTGCCGCTGAACTTCACGTCGCTGCCGTAGATGTCCGACTCGATCTCCACCGGTTGGCCGATGCGCATGTCACGCAGCTGGGTTTCCTTGAAGTTGGCGTCGATCCACAACTGATCCAGCGGAATCACCGCCATCAGCGCGGTGCCCGGCTGCACACGCTGGCCGAGTTGCACGGTGCGCTTGGCGACATAACCGGTGACCGGTGCGATCAAGGTGCTGCGAGCATTGGTCAGGTAGGCCTGACGCAGCTGCGCGGCGGCAGCCATCACGTCCGGGTGCGACGACACCACGGTGTCATCGACCAGCGCGCTGGTGGTTTTCAGTTGCTGTTTGGCGTTGGCCAGGGCGTTTTGCGCCGAGGTCAGGTCATCGCGGGCGTGGGACAGTTCTTCCTGGGAAATCGCCCCGCCAGCGGCGAGATTTTTCCGGCGGTTGAAGTTGTCCTGGGCTTTCTGCACTTCGGCCTGTTGCGCATTGACCTGGGCCTTCATGCCGTCGACGTTGCTGTACAAGCCGCGAACCTGGCGCACGGTGCGGGCCAGATTGGCCTTGGCACTTTGCAGGCCGACTTCGGCGTCGTTCGGGTCGAAGTTGATCAGCACCTGGCCTTCATGCACCAGATCGCCGTCGTCGGCGCCGATGCTGACCACGGTGCCGGTCACCAGCGGGGTGATTTCCACCACGTTGCCGTTGACGTAGGCGTCGTCGGTGCTTTCGCTCCAGCGCCCGATGAATTCGTGATACGCCCAGACACCGGCACCGGCGAGGGCAACCATAACGGCCAGCACCAGCAGCATCACCTTGCGTTTGCGCGGATTGCCAGTGTCCTGGGCGTTGTCTTGAGCTTGTGTGTTTTCGGCAGTGGCCATGACAAGTACCTTGAATTAGTTGTGCGGCGTGGCTGGGGTGGCGTTGGCTGCGGTCAGGGTTTGCCCCTGGAAGCCGCCGCCCAGCGCTTGCATCAGTTGAATCGACAGGTCGATCTGCTCGGCATTCAGGTTCGCCAGCTGACGCTGGGCCTGCAGCAATTGCTGCTCGATGCTGAGCACGTCCAGGTAGTTGCCGATGCCGGAACCGTAACGCTGGACGACGGTGTTGTAAGAATCCTGGGCAATCTCGGTCGCATGCTGCTGGGCGCCGATCTGCCGGCCGATGTCACGCAACTGGTTGATCGTGTCGCTGACATCGCCCAGGGCTTTCACCAGGCTTTTGTTGTATTGCGCCACGGCGAGGTCGTAATCGGCGTCGCGGGCATCGAGGTTGGCGCGCAGGCGTCCGCCATCGAAGATCGGCACCGAAATCGTCGGGGCAATGTTGAAGAAGCGACTGGCGGAACCGAACATCGCGTCCCCCAACAAGGATTCGGCACCGGCGGAAGCCGACAGGTTCAAGTTGGGATAGAAGCGGGTCTTGGCCGAGTCGATGTCCTTGCTCGCCGCCTCGACACGCCAGCGCGCGGCGACCAGATCCGGGCGACGGCCCAGCAGTTCGGCGGGCAGAACAGACGGCAGCGCGACAGCACTGGCTTGCAGGACTTTCGGTCGAGCGATTTCGTTGCCGCGATCCGGGCCTTTGCCGAGCAACACGGCCAGGGCGATTTTCGCGCTGTTCAGGCGCTTTTCAGCGTCGATCAGGCTGGCTTCGGAGCTGGCTTCCAGACTTTGGGTCTGCTGGAACTGGTACTGGCTGTCGATCCCGGAGCTCAAGCGGCGCTGGCTAAGGTCCAGCATCTGTTTGGTGCGTTTGAGGTCTTCGTTGGCCAGGTCATAGACGATGTGCGCCTGACCCAGATCGCTGTAGGCCCGGGCCACGTCGGCGGCGAGGGTCAGTTGCGCGGCCTGACGGTCGACTTCGGCGGCGCGGGCCTGACCGAGTGCGGCTTCCCAGGCGTCACGCTGGCCGCCCCACAGGTCGAAGTTGTAATTGAAACCGGCGCTGATGTTGCGCACGGTGGCGTAGGCATCGCCCTGCCCTCGCGGGTCCTGATCCTTGGCCAGACGCGAACGGCTGATGCCGGCGCTGGCGTCGAGGGTCGGATAGCGCTCGGCATCGGCGGCGTACGCGGCGGCGTTGGCCTGATGGGCACGGGCGTCGGCGATCTGCATGTCCGGGCTGTCTTTCAGGGCTTCGCGGATCAGCCCGTCGAGCTGCGGATCGCCGAGGCTGGTCCACCAGTCGCGACTCGGCCACGCGGCCTGGGACAGGGTCACGCCGTTGAGCGATTGCCCGGTCTTGAGGGTTTTCGCGTCGAGGCTGGCGCCCTGGGTATCGAGGCCACTGTAGTTGGCGCAACCGGCGAGGATCATCGCCGACAGCACCAGTGTCAGGCTGCTGCGCAAGGTTTTACCGCTCATTTTGTTCACCTAACCGCTGGAGGGTGATCGGGTCACCGGCTGCCAGCAAAATTTTCTTGAGGATGTATTCCAGGGTTTTCAACTCGTCCGGGGTCACGGCGCCCGCCAGTTCATTCATGGCGTCGGCGCCGATGTGCGGCAGGCGATCGGCCAGTTGCTGGCCCTGTTCGGTGAGTTTGAGTTGCACCTGACGGCGATCGCCTTCGCTGCGTTGGCGAACCAGGAAACCTTTCTGCTCCAGACGGTCGAGCATGCGGGTCATCGAACCGCTGTCCAGCGACAGATGCCGGCACAGCTCGGCCGGGGTGTCGACGCCGTACTGGGCCATGATGATCAACACCTTGAACTGCGCGGCGGTGATGCCGTGGGGTTCCATGTGGGTGTCGATGATCTTGTCCTTGAGCAGCGCGGCACGGCCGAGCAACAGGCCGAGATGGCAATGCTTGAATTCGTCGGGGGTGAAATGCTTCATGTGCTCACCTAATAACTGCCTAGGCAGTGAATGTATGTCGAGATGTTACTGCCTAGGCAGCGAATGTCAACGTAATAGTTAGGTTGCTTTGTAATTAGTTGACCAGTGGACTGGGTTTTGTGGTGCCCATACAGACGCAATCGCTGGCAAGTCGAGTCGTCGCACCGCAGCTCCCACAGGTTCTCCGGCATACATCAATTTTGTGTACGACAAGTACCGGGTGGGAGCTGGCTTGCCAGCGATGGCAGCGACTCGGTATAGAGCCAGTCAGGATTTGTCGGAGGGATGATTCATCGGTGGCGGCTGAAGGGGATGGACTTCCCGCCCGCGCAACGCAGTCGCCACATACCCGCAGGCACGCCTGGCTCCCGCGTAAATGCCGTGCCAGCCCGGCGGCGCTGGCTCGATGGCAGCATGCAACGCCCGCGCATAATCGAGCACCAGGCCGGGTGTCCAGGCCATGGCCTCGGCGCGCTTGCGCACCTGGGCCGCGACCCAGAATTCGGGGCTGATGATGATCCGGGCAAAATCCAGCATGCTCGAATGCCCCCGGTTCATCGCGCCCTCGAGTGCTGCCTCAAGGCTGTGCGCGACAGCACTCGAACAATTGCGGCTGGTAAGGTTGTAGGTGGTGTTCTGTCGATAATCCGCCCAGAACGCCTGAAGCCGCGCGGCATCGTAGTGCGCGAAGCTGACCTGCACCGAGGACGGGCACCAGTCGGCCACTTCGCTCGCATAGTCCGGCAGAAACCGCCCCGCCACGTCGTTGTTCGGCGTGGCCCGCAGCAACCGCACGAAATCCCCCGCCGAGCGATCGATGTCGTCCAGCGGATAATGGCTGATGTAGATGTCCGGCCCACACTCCATTGCCGCGTGGCCGGCAGAGATGACGCCGTTGATATCGACCGCCGCGATGTAACGATTGAGCAACCGATTGCGCACCAGGGTGTCTTCAACGGTGCCGCTCGGTGTCCAGACATGGATCACCATTGCGCTGTTGCATGCAGGGGCATGGACCGGGGCAGGCGTCACCGGCGCCGGTCTGTTCTTGAACCGCAATGCCTGCTGCAACAAGGCACAGCCCGAAAGAAAGATGCTCATGCCAATGCAGAATGGCACCGTCCCCTTGTAAAGACTCGGATACGGTTCGAGGATGAACACGCCAAAGCCGATCTCGAACAGCGCCACCAGCAGTGACATTCGCCAACCGACAAAGCGCACCACCACCGCAGCCGCCAGCCGAAAACCGCCATCGAGCAGAAAAGCCGCACCGAACAACACCGCGAGAATCACACCGGCAGCATGCTGTCGGTCGACGATCAGCAGCCCCAGCAGCAGAAACGCCAAACCGCGAGCCTTGCGCAAAGCCGCCGCCGTGCCGGTTTTCGGAGCCGGCACCAACAGAATGATCAGGGCTTCGAGCAACAACAGATAGCCGAACACATGCAGCGGAAAATACAGAACACCGTCCAGCGCATCGATGAAGATGGCCACACCGGCCGCGCCCCAGACAACGCCGGTCAATGCCAGTGCTGACCAGCGCCGCCGGACAAAGTCGTGACCGAGCAAGACCATACTCAAACGGACCATAGGCGCCCCCGGGGCGTTTCGGGCAGCCGCAAACGGCGCCCTTCAAGCTGCGGTCAGTCTAATACATCCAGAAAAAAGCCGGATCGTGGTCACACGATCCGGCCAGGGGGAAGGCGGGCTAGAAATCCCGCTTGTAGAAGATGTCCAGCGAACTGGCCACGCCGCTGGCGGCTTCGAGGTAAACCTTCTTGCTCAGCTTGTAACGCAAGGCGATGGTGTTGGCCGGCTCGAACACGCCGACGCCGTAACGCAGGCTGAGTTTTTCGGAGATATTGCCGCTGGCCACCACGCTGGTGGTGTTGCCACTGCCCTGGGTGTCGAGCTGGAAATCCTGAATCCCCAGATCCTTGGCCAGACCGCTGGTGACCCCGGAACTGCCCATCAGGCCCAGACCGAGCGCCGCTTGCGCGAGCATGTTGTTGTCCTCGCCGGTGGTGCTCAGCGGACGCCCCAGCACCAAATAGGACAGCGCCTGTTCCTGGCTCATGGCCGGCTCGGAGAAGATCTGCGTGGTCGGCTGCTCGGCGCTGCCGCTCAGGCGAATGCCGGCGATCACGTCATCAGTCTGGCGAATCGCTTCGATGTCCAGATACGGCTGATCCAGCGGACCGGCGAACAGCAGACGCGCGCGACGTACCGTCAGGCGCTGGCCGTAGGCGCGGTATTTGCCGTCGTTGAGCCACAGCTCGCCACGGGTGTCCAGGTTGTCGCCGATGTGCACGTGACCTTGCAGGTTGGCAGTCAGGCCGAACCCGGCGAAGCTCAACTTGTCCTGGCCGACCACCACGTCAATGTCCATTTTCATCGCCAGCGGCGGTTTGCCCTCTTCGGTCTGCGCGCCGACGATGATCGTGTCATCGGAAACTTTCACCGTCGATGGCGGCAGCTCCCGCACGGTGATTTCGCCTTTGGGCACCAGCACCTTGCCGGCAATCGCCAGCTCATCGCCGGCCATGGAAATCTTCAGGTCCGGCGCGACTTCCAGTTTGGCGTAGGGCTCGACCGTCACCGGCAGTTGCGTACCCTTGAGCGCCAGATCCACCACCAGCGCCTGCCCCCAGGTGATGTTGCCGTTCAGGCTGCCCTGCCCGCTCTTGCCGCTTTTCCAGCCGCCGTTCAGTTGCACGGCTTCACCGGCGATCACCGCTTGCAGTTGCAACGCTTGCAGTTCGATCGGCAACTCCGGCCCGGACACTTCGCCGTCGCTCAGTTGCACCGTGCCGTTGACCAACGGCGCGAGCAGCCCGCCGGAAATCGTGCCGCTGCCGTTCAGGCGCCCGGTGAGTTTTTCGACCATCGGCACAAACGGGCGTGCCACCGACAAGTCCAGTCCGCTGAGGCGGAATGTACCGCTGAGCGGTTTGTTCTTCGGCAGCGGGTTGAGCTGCGCCTGCACCATCAGCTCGCCAAGTTTGCCGCCGACGAAGTTGAGGTCGGTGTCGATGCGCTTGGGCGTGAGTTTGCTGGTGAGCTTGAGGGTCTGGTACGGGAAGTCGACCCACTGATCCTTTTCCTTCATGCGCAAGGTGCCGCCGCTGGCATCGACGCTGATCTGGCCGTTCGGGCCGCTGGCCGGCAGGTCCAGTTGCAGGTCGGCATTGAGCTTGCCCTGCCAGGCGAAATCTTTGGGCAGCCACTGCGCCAGGCTTTCGATCGGGAATTGCTTGAGGTGGTAGCGCAGCTTCGGTTCCGGCATCAGGCGCTGATCTTCACCGCACAGGCTGGCATTGCCGGACATCCAGCAATGGGCGCCGAAGTTGATCTTGCCGTCGGCCAGACGCTCGAGCTTGGCCGGGTTTTGCAATTTCCAGTCCTGGCCGCCGGCCTGAATGTCACCGCTGGCCAGACGCCCGCGCCAGTTGCCTTTGTCCAGATTGCCGTCCAGGCCCAGCGCCAGTTTCAGCTTCGGCCCGAGCAGGTCGAGGTTGAGTTTCTGGTTTTTGATATCGCCCTGAGCGCTGGCGGTCAGGGTGCCCAGCGACGTGTCGCCGGCCTGGATGCCGCTGCCCTTCAGATCGATTTTCGCCCGTTGCGCGCTGTCGAGGGTGGCATCTAGGTTGAGGCTTTGCAGGCGATTGTCCTGGAACGCCAGTTGTGAACCTTGCAGGCCGAGCTTGCCTTGCGGCGCCTTGAGCGTACCGGCGACATCGACCCGACCGTTGATCTGCCCGCGCAGTTGTGGCCAGAGCTGGGCCAGACGCGCCAGTTTGACGTCGATCTGCCCGGTGAGCTTCTGTTGCAGGCTGCCCTTGCCGTTGATGCTGTTGTCGCCGAGGCGGATTTGCAGGGCATTCAGATTCCACTGCTCGCCGGCGCCGTCGGCCTTGGCTTGCAGGATCGCCGGTTGGCCGCGCAGTTTGCCTTTCAGATCGAGGTCGGCATTCAGGCTCAGGCGTTCGTTTTTCATTTCGCCTTTGCTCTTCAACGGACCCGCCAGCGTGCCCGGCAACTCCGCAACCCAATACGCCGGGTTGAGCGCCGACAGTTCCAGCGCGGTGTCCCAGGCAATGCCATCGGCGAACTGCACGTTCACATGACCTTCGGCCTTGCCCTGCCCGGCTTCGAGTTTCAGTTGTGGCAGGAAAATCTGCTTGAGATTGCCGCTGAACGGACTGTTCAGGCTGAACGCCCCCGCCGGCCCATCTGCGGCGGCGGCGAAGTTACCGATGTACTGACCGTCGGTGTAGGAGACTTCGCCCGTGAAGGTACGCAACGTGACCTGCGGCTCGTCGATCTCCGGATAGAGCCGGTGCCACGGAAAATCCAGCCAGTTGATGTTGGCCTGAGCGCTGAGGCCTTTGCTCCAGTCGACGTTGCCGGTGAGCTTGAGGCTTTGCTTGTCGTTGGCTGTCAGGTCGAGGCCGGCGATCTGCGCACCCTTGGCGTCAACCTTGCCTTTGAGCAACAGTGCCACCGGGCCTTTATCGGCAGGCAACGTGGCGTTGCCGAGCAATTGGTAACCGTTTTTCAGGTCGCCTTCGCCGGTCAACACCAATTGGTTGAATTGCAGGGTGTCCGGCAGATCGGCGCTCGGTTTGAACGCCTCCGAGGTGATCCGCACTTTGGCCGGCAGGTTTTCCACCAGCGGTTGCAGCTCGCCGCTCAACTGGCCGCTGAGGTAGCCACGGCTGTCGGCGTGCAGGTTGAGGCTTTTCAGCAGGTCGCCGTCGACTTTCAGCGCCAGCGTCCAAGGTTCGGGAGCCGGCGACGGCAAGGTCAGATCACCCGTGATGTTCAGCGGCCAGTTGCCGGTCGGTTGTAGCAGGCCGGACAGATTCAGGCTCAACTCGTCGCGTTGCAGTTTCACGCTATCGATCTGCATGCCCTTGGCGGTCCAGTGCGCCGCCAGTTGCAGACCTTTCAACGCTTCACTGCCGTTGAACAACAGGCTGCCGACCTGCACGTCGCCCAGCTCGATGGCCACGGGCAATTGCAGATCAGGAAGTTTGATCGGGCCGCTTTCGGTGACTTCTTCGCTCGGCGGGAATTGCAGGCTGACGGTATCGGCCTTGAGCTGTTCGATGCACAACGTCATGCGCGTCAGGCACAGCGGCGACCATTCGAAGATCGGTTTGCTCAGTTCGACGCGACTGGTGTCCTGCTGCCACAGCAGATGATCGGCGCTCCACTGCCCGCCGAGCCGACCCTGGAAATTGTCGACGCTCAGGCCCGGCACCAGACCCAGCACCCAACGGCTGCCGGCCTGCGTTCCGAGCACAGCGGTAACGCTCAATACAATCAGCAGCACCAGCGACAACAGCGCCAGCGCCGAAATCTTCAAACCACGCTTCACAGCTCAGGCCCCATGGAAAAGTGCAGCCGGATGCCGCCATCGTCGTCCAGCGCATGGGCCAGGTCGAGGCGGATCGGCCCCACCGGCGAAACCCAGCGCACACCGATACCGACCCCGGTCTTGAGGTTCGGCAGTTCGAGTTTGTTGAAGGAGTTGCCCTGATCGACGAAGGTCGCCACGCGCCACTTCTCGGCAATCGAATATTGATATTCGACGCTGCCGGCCACCATGTAGCGCCCGCCGATTCGGTCGCCGTCGGAGTTCTCCGGCGACAGGCTCTGATAGTCGTAGCCGCGTACGCTCTGATCGCCACCGGCAAAGAAGCGCAGCGACGGCGGCACCGATTTGTAGCCGTTGGTGGCGCTGCCGCCGACCTGTACCCGGCCGAGCAAACGGTGCTTGTCGAATACGGTGGTCAGGCCTTTGACCAGCGCCGTGCCGTAAACCAGATTGTTGTCGGAACCGAGGCCTTCTTTCGCAACCTTGCTTTCGAAGGTCAGGCGATAGCCATTGTGCGGGTCAATGCGGTTGTCGCTCTTGAGGTAGGAATAGCTGACGCCGGGCATCAGTAAAGTGCTCAGACCGGAGTCGTCGCCGAGCTGGTATTCCTCGCGCTGCCATTTCAGCGAGATCACCCGCTGCCAGCCGCTCGGCAGTTTGCTGTGCCATTCAGGGCCGAAGGTCAGCAGCTTGCTCAAGGTGTCGGAACCGTCGATGTCCTCGTATTGATAACCGCCGGCCCAGCGCAGTTTGTCGGTCAGCGGCGGGTCCAGCGGGATGTCGTAGAACAGGCCGACGTTTTGTCGTGGCGCCGACAGTTCGGCCTCCCAGCCATAACTGTCGCCCTGCGGATTGACCCAGTGGCGGGTCCAGTTGGCCTTGATTCGCGGGCCGACGTCGGTGGAATAACCGAGACCCAGGCCCATGGTGCGCGGCTTGCGGGTGTCGAGTTTGACGTCCACCGGGATCACGTCGTTTTTCGCGGCGGTCGGCGCGGCGTCGACACGCACACCTTCGAAGTAGCCGCTCGATTGCAGGTCGCGGTTGAGTTCGGCGATCAGCTCGGAGTCGTAGGGTTCGCCGGCCTTGAACGGCACCATGCGTTGCAGCAGGTCTTCGTCGAACGGTGTGTCGCCTTCAAAGCTGACTTTGCCCAGCGCATAACGCGGGCCGCTTTCGTAGATCAGTTCGACGTCGGCGACCCCGGCGCGGGGATCGACCATCAATTTCTGACTGGTGAAATGGCCGCTGAAGAACCCATAGCGCGAAGCCTGGTTCTGGATCAGGCGCTTGGCGTCTTCGTAACGCCCATGGTTGAGCACCGCGCCAGGCTTGAGCACGTCACTTTTCGGGACTCGAAAGGATTTGAGGGAGGCCGCCGGGCCGTCGATGCGCACGGTCACGTTGCGCAGGCGGATCGGCTCGCCAGGATCGATGTTCAGCACCAGACGCGGTTTTTCACCGCCCTTGACGTCACTTTCGATCTGCGGCTGGTAATAACCCAAGGCCTGGGCGGCCTTGCGCGCCTGCTCTTCGGCGCCGCGACTGAAGCGCTGCAAGGCTTCTTCGTCACGATCGCCGAGGCTGCCGATATAGCCTTCTATATTGGCTTTCAGTTCATCGTTGGACGGTTTGATCCGCACATCCAATTCACTTTGCGCCAGCGCCGCGCAGCTGGTTAACAGCATGAGCACGCCACTGGTAAATCTTCCTGGAAACTTCATAGGCGCGGATGCTATCACGGGCTTGGGAGCGTGATAGAACAGGAAATTTCCGAAAAAGTTCGATGGTCATCCCGTTGCAGTTTGTAACACCTGCGGGTTGGCGTGGAAAAACACGTGCTCGCGCACCGGGCCGACGGCGACTTCGCCGATTTCCTCGTAACCCTGACGCTTGTAGAACTCCAGATAACGCGGGTTGCCGGTGTCGAGGATCACGCCTTGGGAGCTTTCGTCCACCGCGCACCAGTTGTGCACCGCTTGCAGCAGCTGTTCGCCGAAATGCTTGCCCTGAAATTGTGGATGCACGCCGAGCAGCGGCAGCATGTGCACCGAGTCGGTCGGCACGCAGGCCTCGACGGCGGCGTGGTACTCCAGATAACGCCGGGTGCAGCGGAAACCGGTGCTCAGCACCATGCGCAAACGCCAGGCCCAACTTTCGGTAACACCCAGACGCCGTTGCGGCGGCGCGATCAGGGCGATGCCGATCAAGCGGTCGTTGACCAACAGGCCGATGGCCGGCAAATCCTGCAAAAAATGCTGTTTGACCAGCTCCCGCACCGTGGCGCGTACCCGCTGCTCGTAACCCGGACGCTCGGCTTCGAACAGGTAAGCGAAGGTCGGCTCGTGGCGATAAGCCTGATAAAGAAGGGATCGCGCTTCCCGGGAATAACCGCGGTCGAGCATATGAATGTCGGCGATGGCGGTTTGGGTTTCAGGCATGACGGTGATTCTCCCCGGGGCGCGCTCGGATGGCGGCGCTCTTGTTGGTACGAACCTTTTGGTGATGGCACAGTTCCCCACAGGTATAGACTAACCAGAGATTTTCATCGACTGGTCGGGCCTCATCGCTGGCAAGCCAGGCTCCCACAGGTATTTTTTGCGTACACGGATTTTGTGGACGAACGAGATACTGTGGGAGCCTGGCTTGCCAGCGATGGGGCCATTAGGGGCCGCGCACATCTGACAGACCTGAATGAATCTGCTTACCCCACGCTGGCCCAGATCCTACATGTCAGCTAGCATCGCCCTTTTGCCAGGACTGCCGACCATGAAGATCGTTTCCTTCAACATCAACGGACTGCGGGCCCGCCCGCATCAGCTGGCGGCGCTGATCGAAAAGCATCAGCCGGACGTCATCGGCCTGCAGGAAACCAAGGTCCACGACGACCAGTTCCCGCTGGAAGAAGTACGTGCCCTGGGTTATCACGTGTATTTCCACGGCCAGAAAGGCCATTACGGCGTCGCCCTGCTTTCGCGCCAGGAACCGATTGCCGTGCACAAAGGCTTCGCCACCGATGAAGAAGACGCTCAGCGGCGCTTCATCTGGGGCACCTTCGCTGATGCCAACGGTACTCCGGTGACGATCATGAACGGCTACTTCCCACAGGGTGAAAGCCGCGACCATCCGACCAAATTCCCGGCCAAGCAACGCTTCTACAGTGATTTGCAAGCCCTGCTGGAAAGCCAGTTCAACAATGAACAGCCGCTGGTGGTGATGGGCGATGTGAACATTTCCCCGGAAGACTGCGACATCGGCATCGGCCCGGACAACATGAAGCGCTGGCTGAAAACCGGCAAATGCAGCTTCCTGCCGGAGGAGCGCGAGTGGATGGCCCGCCTGAAAAACTGGGGCCTGACCGACAGCTACCGTCACCTGAACCCGGACGTGACCGACATGTTCAGCTGGTTCGACTACCGCAGTCGCGGGTTTGAAGACGAGCCGAAGCGTGGTTTGCGCATTGATGTGATTCTGGCATCCCACGGTTTGCTGCCACGGGTGAAAGCCGCCGGTGTCGACTATGAACTGCGCGGGATGGAAAAGCCTTCGGACCATGCGCCGATCTGGCTGGAATTGAGCTGAGATCCTGTGGGAGCGAGCTTGCTCCCACATTGACTCAGCTGTCATGTATTGGTCATGCGCCTGACTTAATCTCCCCGGCAATCCCCTTGGCTGCAATCGGTGCCGGCATGACCCTGCGTGTTCTGTTCGTCTTTCTCCTGAGCGCCTGGCTGCAGGTTGCGACCGCGGCATTGCCCATTCCCGAGAACGGCCCGGTATTGCGCATCCAGGGTTCCAACACCATTGGCGCGGCGCTCGGCCCGGCGCTGGTGGAAGGTCTGTTGCAAGACCAAGGACTGTTGAAAGTCCACAGCGAAACCCCGGACACCGCCAACGAACAACGGGTCGTCGGCCTGACGGCTCAAGGCCAGAGAGTCGTGGTGGAAATCGCCGCCCACGGTTCCAGCACCGGTTTCACGGCACTGAAAAGCAACAGCGCCGATCTGGCCGCGTCTTCGCGCCCGATCAAGGACAGCGAACTCGCCAGCCTGCAATCCCTCGGTGACCTGAAAAGCCCCGGTGCCGAGCAAGTCATCGCCATCGATGGCCTGGCGATCATCCTTCATCCCGACAATCCGCTGAATCAATTGAACACCGAACAACTGGCGCGGATCTTCAGCGGGGAGGCGAAGACGTGGGAAGACGTCGGCGGCAAGGGTGGGACGATCCATTTATATGCGCGGGATGATCAGTCCGGCACCTACGACACCTTCAAGGAACTTGTCCTTAGCCGTCGTGGGAAAACCCTGAACAGTTCGGCGAAACGCTTCGAATCCAGCGAGCAATTGTCCGACGCCGTGAGCGCCGATCCACAAGGCATTGGCTTTATCGGCCTGCCCTATGTGCGTCAGGCCAAAGCCGTGGCGATTGTCGACGGGCAGTCCTTGGCGATGTTGCCGCTGGCCAGTTTGATCGCCACCGAAGACTATCCACTCTCTCGGCGCTTGTTTTTCTATTTACCGCCCGACAATCAGAATCCGTGGGCGCAAGCTCTGGTGGACTTTGCGCAGAGCCGTCAGGGCCAGGCGATTGTCGCGGCCAACGGTTTTATCGCCCAGACCGTGCAGGCCATCGCCGTCACGCCGAATGCGCTGATGCCCGAGGGTTATCAATCCCTCAGCCGCCATGCCCAGCGCCTGACCGTGAACTTCCGTTTCGAAGAAGGCAGCGCCAGCCTCGACAACAAGGCCCGCCAGGATCTGGCCCGGGTGTTCGACTATATAAAGCACCATGACAAGACCGATCGCGCAGTAACACTGGTGGGATTTGGCGACGCCAAGGACGATCCGGCACGGGCGGATTTGCTGTCGAAGCTGCGGGCGATGGCGGTACGCCGGGAATTGGTGAAAAACGGCGTGGTATTGCGCGAGGTGCGCGGGTTTGGCGCGCTGATGCCGGTGGCGACCAACAGCGGGGATGAGGGCCGGATCAAGAATCGGCGGGTTGAGGTTTGGGTTTACTGAGGTCGAACCACTGATCGTTCCCACGCTCTGCGTGGTAACGCAGCCATGGACGCTCCGCGTCCACTGTGACGCGGAGCGTCACGGTATGCATTCCCACGCAGAGCGTGGGAACGATCACCGCGATCAGCGCCTTGCGTGGGAAGGATCAGGAGTGAAGTGCTGGATCAGCGCTCGCTGCGCAGCATTTCCTTCGGCACGTACTTGCCGACCTCGAACTTGCCGATCGCCGCGCGGTGCACTTCGTCCGGGCCATCGGCCAGGCGCAGGGTGCGTTGCATGGCATACATGTAGGCCAGCGGGAAGTCGTTCGACACCCCTGCCCCGCCATGAATCTGGATCGCCCGGTCGATCACCCGCAACGCGACGTTCGGTGCGACAACCTTGATCTGCGCGATTTCGCTCTTGGCGACCTTGTTACCCACGGTGTCCATCATGTACGCCGCTTTCAAGGTCAGCAGGCGTGCCATGTCGATCTCCATCCGCGAGTCGGCGATCTTGTCGACGTTACCGCCCAGACGCGCCAGCGGTTTGCCGAACGCGGTGCGACTCACCGAACGTTTGCACATCAATTCCAGTGCGCGCTCGGCCATACCGATCGAACGCATGCAGTGGTGAATCCGGCCCGGGCCAAGGCGACCTTGAGCAATTTCGAAGCCGCGTCCTTCACCGAGCAGAACGTTTTCGTACGGCACTCGCACGTTGTCGAACAGCACTTCGGCGTGGCCGTGGGGTGCATCGTCGTAACCGAACACCGGCAGCGGACGGACGATCTTCACACCGGGGGTGTCGACCGGCACCAGAATCATCGAGTGCTGGGCGTGACGCGGAGCGTCAGGGTTGCTCAGGCCCATGAAGATCAGGATCTTGCAGCGCGGATCGCAGGCGCCGGAGGTCCACCACTTCTTGCCGTTGATCACCCACTCGTCGCCATCGCGCACGGCACGGGCGGCCATGTTGGTGGCGTCGGAGGACGCAACGTCCGGCTCGGTCATGGCGAACGCCGAACGGATCTCGCCGCGCAGCAACGGTTCGAGCCAGCGCTGCTTCTGTTCTTCGTTGGCATAACGCACCAGCACTTCCATGTTGCCGGTGTCCGGCGCCGAGCAGTTGAACGGCTCGGGGCCCAGCAGCGAACGGCCCATGATTTCCGCCAATGGCGCGTATTCGAGGTTGGTCAGGCCGGCGCCGAGCTCCGACTCAGGCAGAAACAAATTCCACAGACCTTCAGCCTTTGCCTTGGCCTTGAGTTCTTCCATGATCGCCGTCGGCTGCCAGCGATCGCCTTCGGCGACCTGACGCTCGAACACGGCTTCGGCCGGGTAAACGTAAGTGTCCATGAACGCGGTCACGCGCTCACGCAGTTCTTGCACCTTGGGCGAATAAGCGAAATCCATGAGCAATTACCTTTTTTCGGCAGGTTGTTTAAGTCATGCAATCGATGCTAGAACAGCGTTGATAATTTACCTAGCCTATTCTCGGCGTGTATAAACATTCATCACCGATATATGATTGGTTGATTTTCCTGGCCGCCCTGACCCGCGCCATCCACCTATAAAAAGAGAGCCGCGTAATGAATCTGAGCAAGGTCGACCTCAACCTTTTCATCGTCTTCGACGCGATCTACACCGAAGCCAACCTGACCCGCGCCGGGCAGATTGTCGGCATTACCCAGCCTGCGGTGTCCAACGCCCTGGCGCGGTTGCGCGAGACCTTCAACGACCCGCTCTTCGTACGCACGGCCCAGGGCATGGTGCCGACGCCCATGGCGCAGAACATCATCGGCCCGGTGCGCAACGCACTGTCGCTGTTGCGGGTGTCGGTTCAGGAAAGCCGCATTTTCAACCCCTCGCAAGCGGTCAAGACTTACCGCATCAGCATGACCGACCTGACCGAAGCAGTGATTCTGCCGCCGCTGTTCCAGCGCCTGCGTCGTCTGGCGCCGACGGTGATCATCGAAAGCTTCCTGTCCAAACGCCGGGAAACCACCAAAGAGCTGGCCGCCGGACGTCTCGACTTTGCCGTGGATGCGCCGCTCAACACCGACCCGCAGGTGCGCCACGTCAAGTTGATGGAAGACCGTTACGTCTGCGCGATGCGCAAGGGCCATCCGTTGGCGACCAAGGAAAAATTCACCCTCGACGATTACCTGTCGCTGACCCACATTCATATTTCCAGCCGTCGCAGTGGCCTGGGCCATGTCGATCTGGCGCTGGGCAAAATGGGCATCCAGCGCAAGATCGCCCTGCGCTCGCAGCACTATCTGATGGCGTCCCAGGTGTTGCAGCAGACCGACATGGTGATGACCGTGCCGGAGCGTTTCGCCCGTCGCCATGACCTGCATGCGTTCAATCTGCCGGTCAACGATGTGCCGCCGGTGGAAACCCATTTGTACTGGCACGAAAGCACCGACCAGGACCCGGCCAACCGCTGGATGCGCGAGCAGATGATCGAGTTGTGCCAACAAGTGACGGCGCATGAGAAGAAGCTCGACAAGCTGCAGGCGCCCGCTACTTGACGTAAACGTCAACCTGCCATTAGCTTAGCGCCAAGACCTTTTTTCGAGCGCTTTCATGAGCAGCCAGACCTACAGCATTTCCGACCTCGCCCGCGAGCTGGACATCACCACCCGGGCGATCCGCTTCTATGAAGAACAAGGCCTGCTCAGCCCCGAGCGCCGAGGCCAGGAACGCATCTATTCGCCACGCGACAAGGTCAGCCTGAAGCTGATCCTGCGGGGCAAGCGCATCGGTTTTTCCCTGGCCGAGTGCCGCGAGCTGATCGAGCTCTACGACCCTTCCAGCGGTAACACCAAACAACTCAACAGCATGCTGGCGAAAATCAGCGAACGTCGCGAACAGCTCGAACAGCAGCTGCTGGACATCGAACAGATGAAGCTGGAACTCGACACCGCCGAAGAACGCTGCGTGCAGGCGCTGGAGCAGACGCTCAAGAGTCAGCAATCAGTTCAGTGAGCCAACACAAATCCCCTGTGGGAGCGAGCTTGCTCGCGATTGAGGTTAGACAGTCAGCATCATTTTTGAATGTCAGACCGCTATCGCGAGCAAGCTCGCTCCCACAGGGTTCTCGATACAGTCAGATAATGAGCAGGTTCAGCCCATGTCCCTCCCCTCCCAAGTACGCCTGATCGAAGTCGGCCCCCGTGACGGCCTGCAGAACGAAGCCCAACCCATCAGCGTTGCCGACAAGGTGCAACTGGTCGACGCGCTGAGCGCCGCCGGCCTCGGCTATATAGAAGTCGGCAGTTTCGTCTCGCCCAAGTGGGTGCCACAGATGGCCGGCTCCGCCGACGTGTTCGCGCAGATCCAGCGCAAGCCCGGCGTGATCTATGGCGCACTGGCGCCGAACCTGCGCGGTTTTGAAGATGCGCTGGCCGCCGGGGTCAAGGAGGTCGCGGTGTTCGCCGCCGCGTCCGAAGCGTTTTCGCAACGCAACATCAATTGCTCGATCAGCGAAAGCCTGGCGCGGTTCTCGCCGATCATGGAATCGGCGAAACAGCACGGCGTTACCGTGCGCGGTTACGTGTCCTGCGTGCTGGGTTGCCCTTATGAAGGCGATGTCGCCCCGGAGCAAGTGGCCATGGTCGCCCGCGAGCTGTACGCGATGGGCTGCTACGAAGTGTCGCTGGGTGACACCATCGGCACCGGCACCGCGGGCGCCACCCGCCGGCTGTTCGAAGTGGTTTCTAAGCAGGTGCCGCGAGAGAAACTCGCCGGCCACTTCCACGACACCTACGGCCAGGCCATGGCCAACATCTACGCCAGCCTGCTGGAAGGCATCGCGGTGTTCGACAGCTCGATCGCCGGCCTCGGCGGCTGCCCGTACGCCAAAGGCGCCAGCGGTAACGTCGCCACCGAGGATGTGGTGTACCTGCTCAACGGCCTGGGCATCGAGACCGGTATCGACCTCGACGCCTTGATTGCCGCCGGCCAGCAGATCAGTGCCGTGCTGGGTCGCCCGACCGGTTCGCGCGTGGCCAAGGCTCGCAGCGCACAGTGAGGGGATGGTGTTACCGCCGAGCGCGAAACGTGGGCACAAGCGAGTAACACGGAAACAAATTGTCTGGTTTTGCCTGAAGGAAAAATCCTTCAAAAATCTCAAACCCTTGATTTACAAGGGTTTTGAAAAGTTGGCACGGCTTCTGCTATCTCTATGGCATAACAAGAATAAAAAGCAGCAAACCAATAAAAATAAGACGTACCGACTCTGACATAACAAAAACAACACGGCAGAGACGCAGCTAACAGATTTTTTTGGAGAAGGTGTGCTTTTCAGGGTATTCCTCGGAATGACCCGCAACCGGGCAGAGAACAATAAAACTACCTTCAGGTAGCTCCCGAATCGGTTGGATCGCTAGACGAGAAAGCAGATCAGCGCTCAAAAAAATACGTTTGCTCTTGACCCCGGATGGGGGTCGCCAAAAACAGCGGTAAAGGGCCACGGTTGCCAAAAACAACAACAGACCGCCCCTCAATAATAAAAAAGAGCACGCGACGACAAAATTAAAGGGGAGCTTCGGCTCCCCTTTGTGCTGTCTGGTCTTCTGAAATCCTGCAGGAGACTGTGGGAGCAAAGCCCCCACAGATCCGCTCCTCAGCCCTGGTTACTGCGCAACTCCTCGATACTGATCTCGCGCATCCGGAATTTCTGGATCTTGCCCGTTACCGTCATCGGAAATTCCTCGACGAACTTGAAGTAACGCGGCGTCTTGAAGTGGGCGATGCGTTCCTTGCACCACGCTTGCAGCTCTTGTTCGGTGGCGCTGTGGCCGGGATGGAATTTGATCCAGGCGACGATTTCCTCGCCGTATCGCGAGCAGGGAATGCCGATCACCTGCACGTCCGCCACCGCTGGATGGGTGAAGAAGAACTCTTCGAGTTCACGCGGGTAAATGTTTTCACCGCCACGGATGATCATGTCCTTGTTGCGGCCGGCGATGCACACGTAACCCTCGTCGTTCATGCTCGCCAGGTCGCCGGTGTGCATCCAGCCTGCCGCGTCGATGGCTTCGGCGGTGGCATTCGGGTTGTTCCAGTAGCCGAGCATCACGCTGTAACCACGGGTGCACAGTTCGCCAATGGTGCCGCGTGGCACCGGATTGCCGGCCTCGTCGATGATCTTGCTTTCGAGTTGTGGCTGGGTGCGGCCGACAGTGGTGACGCGCAGTTCCAGTTCGTCGGATGGGCCGGTTTGCAGCGATACGGGGCTGGTTTCGGTCATGCCGTAGGCGATCTGCACCTCGCTCATGTGCATCTCGTTGATGACCCGACGCATCACCTCGATCGGGCAGGTGGCGCCGGCCATGATCCCGGTGCGCAGGGTCGACAGGTCGAATTCGGCGCGTTGCGGCTGATCGAGCATGGCGATGAACATGGTTGGTACGCCGTACAGCGCGGTGGCCTTTTCTTCGGCGACAGTGTTCAGGGTCAGCAGCGGATCGAAGGCATCGTTGGGATAAATCATGGTGCTGCCGTGAGTGATGCAACCGAGGTTACCCATGACCATGCCGAAGCAGTGATACAGCGGCACCGGGATCACCAGGCGATCAGCGGCGGTCAGGCCGAGGCTTTCGCCGACCATGTAGCCGTTGTTGAGGATGTTGTAGTGACTGAGGGTCGCGCCCTTGGGGAAACCGGTGGTGCCGGAGGTGTACTGGATGTTGACGGGCTGGTCGAAGTGCAGGCTGTCACTGCGTTCACGCAATTGTTCTGGAGAGACACTGGCGGCCAGTTCTGCCAGTTGCGACCACGGGAGAAAACCCGAAGGCGGCTGCGGATCGAGGCTGATCAGACCACGCAGCTCCGGCAGGCGCTCGCTGCGCAGCTCGCCGATGGATTGCTCCGCCAGTTCCGGCAGCAAGCCTTGCAACATGCCGTGATAGTTCGAAGATTTGAAGGCGCCGGCGCAGACCAGCCATTGGCAACCGGATTGCTTGAGCACGTATTCGAGCTCGGAGCTGCGATAGGCCGGGTTGATGTTGACCAGGATCACGCCGATCTTCGCGGTGGCGAACTGAGTGATGCACCACTGCGCGCAGTTCGGTGCCCAGATGCCGAGCCGGTCGCCGGCCTGCAAACCCAACGCCAGCAACGCTCTGGCATGCACGTCCACCGCGTCGGCCAGTTGCCGCCACGTGTAACGCAGCTGCTGATGGCGCACCACCAGCGCCTCGCCGTCCGGGTACTGCGCGACGGTCTCGTCGAACCTTTGCCCGATGGTCATCGCCAGCAAGGCTTTGTCCTGGGAACCACGGGTATAGCTGCGCTGCGGGTTTGCACTGGGTTGATCCATGACGACCCCTATTGTCTTTATTAGTGGGTGTTGGACCGGAGCCATATGAGCTCCGACCGTTCAGAACTGGCTCTACTCTCGCTCAAGTTGACGTTAACGTAAAGGGTGATTGACAGCCATTCGTCACAGGCTTACGTTAACGTAAAGGTGAGAACTGAAACGCCCTTCTCCCTACCCTACAAAAAAGCCAAAAGGTGACCCATGAGCTACCCATCCCTGAACTTTGCCCTCGGTGAAACCATCGACATGCTGCGCGATCAGGTTCAGTCCTTCGTCGCCAAGGAGATCGCCCCGCGTGCCGCGCAGATCGACAGCGACAACCTGTTCCCGGCCGATCTTTGGCGCAAGTTCGGTGACATGGGCCTGCTCGGCATTACCGTACCGGAAGAGTACGGCGGCGCTGGCCTGGGTTACCTGGCGCACGTGGTGGCGATGGAAGAAATCAGTCGGGGCTCGGCGTCGGTGGCGTTGTCCTACGGCGCTCACTCCAATCTCTGCGTCAACCAGATCAACCGCAACGGCAATCACGAACAGAAATCCAAATACCTGCCGAAGCTGATCAGCGGCGAACACGTCGGCGCTCTGGCGATGAGCGAACCGAACGCCGGTTCCGACGTGGTCTCGATGAAACTGCGCGCCGACAAACGCGGCGACCGTTTCGTGCTCAACGGCAGCAAGACCTGGATCACCAACGGCCCCGACGCCAACACCTACGTGATCTACGCCAAGACCGACCTGGAAAAAGGCCCGCACGGCATAACCGCATTCATCGTCGAGCGCGACTGGAAAGGCTTCAGCCGCAGCAACAAGTTCGACAAGCTCGGCATGCGCGGCTCCAACACCTGCGAGCTGTTCTTCGATGACGTCGAAGTGCCGGAAGAGAACATCCTCGGCGTGCTCAACGGCGGCGTGAAAGTGCTGATGAGCGGCCTCGATTACGAGCGTGTCGTGCTGTCCGGCGGCCCGACCGGGATCATGCAGTCGTGCATGGACCTGATTGTGCCGTACATCCACGACCGCAAGCAGTTCGGCCAGAGCATCGGCGAGTTCCAGCTGATCCAGGGCAAGGTCGCCGACATGTACACCCAGCTCAACGCCAGCCGCGCTTACCTTTACGCCGTGGCCCAGGCCTGCGAGCGCAACGAAACCACCCGCAAGGACGCCGCCGGCGTGATCCTTTACACCGCCGAGCGCGCCACGCAAATGGCCCTGGACGCGATCCAGATTCTCGGCGGTAACGGTTACATCAACGAATTCCCGGCCGGCCGTCTGTTGCGTGACGCCAAGCTGTACGAAATCGGCGCTGGCACCAGTGAGATCCGTCGCATGCTGATCGGTCGCGAACTGTTCAACGAAACCCGCTAAACGGAGCTGTCCATGGCTATCCTGCATACCCAGCTCAACCCCCGTTCAGCGGAGTTCGCCGCCAACAGCGCGGCGATGCTCGAACAGGTCGACGCCCTGCACACCCTGCTCGCCCAAGTGGTTCAGGGTGGCGGCGCGAAGGCTCAGGAACGTCACACCTCGCGCGGCAAACTGCTGCCGCGTGAGCGGATCAACCGTTTGCTCGATCCGGGCTCTCCGTTTCTGGAAATCAGCCAGTTGGCCGCCCACGCCGTGTATGGCGAAGACGTGCCCGCCGCTGGCGTGATTGCCGGGATCGGCCGCGTGGAAGGCGTCGAGTGCATGATCGTCGCCAACGACGCGACCGTGAAAGGTGGCTCGTACTACCCGCTGACCGTGAAGAAACACCTGCGCGCACAGACCATCGCCCAGCAAAACCGCTTGCCGTGCATCTATCTGGTGGACTCGGGCGGCGCCAACCTGCCGCGTCAGGACGAGGTGTTCCCGGATCGCGAGCACTTCGGACGGATCTTCTTCAACCAGGCCAACATGAGCGCCATGGGCATTCCGCAGATTGCGGTGGTCATGGGCTCCTGCACCGCCGGCGGCGCCTATGTGCCGGCGATGGCCGACGAAGCGATCATGGTGCGCAATCAGGCGACGATTTTCCTCGCCGGACCGCCGCTGGTGAAAGCCGCGACCGGCGAAGTGGTCAGCGCCGAAGACCTCGGCGGGGCCGATGTGCACTGCAAGATTTCCGGGGTCGCCGACCATTACGCGGAAAGCGATGAGCACGCCCTCGCCCTCGCCCGCCGCAGCGTTGCCAACCTCAATTGGCGCAAGCTCGGCGAAGTGCAGCAGCGCACGCCGATTGCGCCGCTGTACGCCAGCGACGAGTTGTACGGTGTAGTTTCAGCGGACGCCAAGCAGCCGTTCGATGTGCGCGAAGTGATTGCGCGACTGGTCGACGGTTCGGTGTTCGATGAATTCAAAGCCTTGTTCGGCACCACGTTGGTGTGCGGCTTCGCCCACCTGCACGGCTACCCGATCGCGATCCTCGCCAACAACGGCATCCTGTTCGCCGAAGCCGCGCAAAAAGGCGCGCACTTCATTGAACTGGCCTGCCAGCGCGGCATTCCGCTGTTGTTCCTGCAGAACATCACCGGCTTCATGGTCGGTCAGAAATACGAGGCCGGCGGCATCGCCAAACACGGCGCGAAACTGGTGACCGCCGTTGCCTGCGCCAAAGTGCCGAAATTCACCGTGATCATCGGTGGCAGCTTCGGCGCCGGTAACTACGGCATGTGCGGGCGGGCCTACGATCCGCGGTTCCTGTGGATGTGGCCGAACGCGCGGATTGGCGTGATGGGCGCCGAACAGGCGGCCGGCGTGCTGGTTCAGGTCAAGCGCGAGCAGGCCGAACGCAGCGGCCAGGCGTTCAGCGCCGAGCAGGAAAGCGAGATCAAGCAACCGATTCTCGACCAGTACGAAGAGCAGGGTCACCCCTACTATTCCAGCGCACGGCTGTGGGACGACGGCGTCATCGACCCGGCGCAGACCCGCGATGTACTGGCCCTGGCCTTGTCCGCGTCGTTGAACGCGCCTATCGAACCGAGCCGCTTCGGCGTGTTCCGGATGTGATCGGGAGAACCTCATGAGCGACTTCAACACCCTCGAACTGCAAAGCGATCCACGGGGTTTCGCGACCCTGTGGCTGAGCCGCGAAGAAAAGAACAATGCGTTCAACGCCGAGATGATCCGCGAGTTGATTCTGGCTTTGGACAAGGTTGCCAGCGACGCCAGCCTGCGTTTTTTGCTGGTGCGCGGACGCGGCAAACACTTCAGCGCCGGCGCGGATCTGGCCTGGATGCAGCAATCGGCCGAACTCGATTACCACACCAACCTCGACGACGCCCGGGAACTGGCGGAGCTGATGTACAACCTCGCCAAGCTGAAAATCCCGACCGTGGCCGTGGTGCAAGGCGCGGCGTTCGGCGGCGCATTGGGCCTGATCAGTTGCTGCGACATGGCGATTGGCGCCGATGACGCGCAGTTCTGCCTGTCGGAAGTGCGCATCGGTCTGGCGCCGGCGGTAATCAGTCCGTTCGTGGTGCAAGCCATCGGCGAACGTGCGGCGCGGCGTTATGCGCTGACGGCCGAACGTTTCGGCGGGCAGCGGGCACGGGAAATCGGCTTGTTGTCCGAGAGCTATCCAGCGACCGAGCTTGAACAGAAAGTCGAGCAATGGATCGACAATCTGCTGCTCAACAGCCCCGCCGCCATGCGCGCCAGCAAGGATCTGTTGCGTGAAGTCGGCAACGGCGCGCTGACGCCGGCCCTGCGCCGTTACACCGAAAACGCCATCGCCCGCATCCGCGTCAGCCCGGAAGGCCAGGAAGGTCTGCGGGCCTTTCTGCAGAAGCGTCCGCCGAGCTGGCAAGCCGCAACCACCACCAAGGAGCCGCGTTGATGAGCGCACCTGTTCTCACCACCCTGCTGGTGGCCAACCGTGGCGAAATCGCTTGCCGGGTCATGCGTACCGCCAAGGCGCTGGGCCTGACCACCGTGGCCGTGCACAGCGCCACCGACCGCGAGGCTCGGCACAGCCGTGAAGCCGACATCCGCGTCGATCTGGGCGGCAGCAAAGCGGCCGACAGCTATCTGCAAATCGACAAACTGATCGCAGCGGCCAAGGCCAGCGGCGCTCAGGCGATTCATCCGGGGTATGGCTTTCTGTCGGAAAACGCCGGTTTTGCTCGCGCCATCGAAGCGGCCGGCCTGATCTTCCTCGGCCCTCCCGCCTCTGCCATCGACGCGATGGGCAGCAAATCCGCCGCCAAAGCCCTGATGGAAACTGCCGGCGTGCCGCTGGTGCCGGGTTATCACGGTGAGGCGCAGGATCTGGACACCTTCCGTGACGCGTGCGAGCGAATCGGTTATCCGGTGTTGCTCAAAGCCACCGCCGGCGGTGGTGGCAAGGGCATGAAGGTCGTTGAAGACGTCAGCCAATTGGCTGAAGCGTTGGCCTCGGCCCAGCGTGAAGCGCAGTCATCGTTCGGCGATTCGCGGATGCTGGTGGAGAAATACCTGCTCAAGCCGCGTCATGTGGAAATCCAGGTGTTTGCCGATCAGCATGGCAATTGCCTGTACCTGAACGAGCGCGACTGCTCGATTCAGCGTCGGCACCAGAAGGTCGTTGAAGAGGCGCCGGCACCTGGGCTAAGTCCGGAATTGCGTCGGGCGATGGGTGAAGCGGCTGTGCGTTCGGCGCAGGCCATCGGTTACGTCGGTGCCGGCACGGTGGAGTTTTTGCTGGACGCTCGCGGCGAGTTCTTCTTTATGGAGATGAACACGCGGTTGCAGGTCGAGCACCCGGTCACCGAAGCCATCACCGGGCTCGATCTGGTGGCCTGGCAGATTCGTGTTGCGCGTGGCGAAGCGTTGCCGATCACTCAGGATCAAGTGCCGCTGAAAGGGCATGCGATTGAAGTTCGGTTGTATGCGGAAGATCCGTCGAACGATTTCCTGCCGGCGACCGGGCGTCTGGATCTGTATCGCGAATCCGCAGCAGGGCCGGGGCGCCGTGTAGACAGCGGCGTTGAGGAAGGCGATGAGATTTCGCCGTTCTATGACCCTATGCTCGGTAAATTGATTGCCTGGGGCGAGGATCGTGAGCAGGCGCGGCTGCGGCTGTTGAGCATGCTCGATGAGTTTGCGATTGGCGGGTTGAAGACCAACATCAACTTCCTGCGGCGGATCATCGGTCATCCGGCGTTTGCAGCAGCGGAACTGGATACCGGGTTCATTCCTCGCTATCAGGAACAGTTGTTGCCAGCGCCTGCTGCGCTGAGCGATGAGTTCTGGGATGCGGCGGCGCAGGCTTTCGCGCAGAGTCTGCCGGGAGCAGCTCGGGCGGATGATCCAGCTTCGCCTTGGGCGCTTCACAGTGGTTTGCGGGCCGGATTGCCTCGTGAAATTACTCTGCATTTGAGTTGCGAGGGACAGGATCGGGCGCTGACGCTCGGTGCTGGCAGCAATGCAAAACTGATCGGCGAGCATCTGGTGCTCGAGCACGATGGGCTGCGTCGACAGCTGCGTGCGATTCGTCGTGGAGAGGTTCTGTACCTGCAATGGGACGGCGAGTTGCGGCGTGTTGAAACGTACGACCCGATCAGTGCTGTCGAGGCCAGTCACAGCCATCAGGGCGGTCTGACGGCGCCTATGAACGGCAGCATCGTGCGGGTTCTGGTGGAGGCCGGGCAATCGGTTGACGCCGGCGCGCAATTGGTGGTGCTGGAAGCGATGAAGATGGAACACAGCATCCGCGCGCCCCACGCCGGGGTGATCAAGGCGCTTTATTGCCAGGAGGGCGAAATGGTCAGCGAAGGCAGTGCACTGGTCGAACTGGAAGAAGCTTGAAAGGAGGATCGATCCTACGCCTGGCGAGGATCGATCTGACTAGTATTTGGCCGTCGCCTGAACCACAACGCCGATAATTCGGCACTCGTCGGTCAACAAGGCTTTCGGCCAGGTCGGATTGAGCGGCACCAGGTAACGCTGGCCGCCCTCTTCGATCAGTTTGCGGAAAATCGCCTCATCACTGTCCGGCCACTGGGCGATCACCAGTTTGCCGGGCTCGGCTTCAAGCGCCGGATCCACCAGGATCATCATCCCCTCGCCGATGCTTTGCCCGGTGGGCGCGGTCATCGCATTCCCCATCACGGTGAGCCAGAACGCCGGGCCGCGGGCGTGGTAGTCCGTCAGTTCGAAACGTCGCTTGTCCTTGGCACTCGAATACGCTGGCTGGCTCTCACGGGCCTCGATCGGCGCATTCCACTCGCTGACCGGATAGCGAAAGTAAGGGTTGTACTTCTGCGCCAGGGGCATTTCGTCGTCCGCATCGATCTGCGGTTCGCGAATCACCACTGCGACCTCGAGATACTCCATGCCCAGTGCTTTCAGCACGCGGTTCATCTGCGTGATGCCGGGCTCGCGGCGCTTGTTCAGCCAATGGCCGATACCGCCCTGAGACATGCCGACGCGCTCGCCGAGCTCGACTTGAGTGACGTTGAGTTCACTCATTTTGGCCTTGACCAACTCAATCCATTTATCCATGTGCGGCACCATACGTGGACGCCTGCGGCCAGCAAAACACATATTGTAGTATTTAAATTCTGGTCACAAATACCAATAGTACTATTCTTGAGTCACGGATTTGAATCGACCAAGGAGTGACCTTTCACCATGAATATCACCAGCAAAGACTTGCCCGACCTGCAAATGGACACCACCTTCACGTCCCCGCAAGGGTGTGCCGCTGCGCAACGGGCGTTGGACTATTACTTGAAACCAGCTGTGTCAGAACCGGAAGTGGATGAGCGCTTTTTCGGCGTAAACAGCAATCTGAGTGGCGAAGAATCGCTGGTCCACGCCTCGGATCTGCTGCGATGTGCAGCGGCTACGGCGTTCAAGGCAGCGGACAGCTTGCAGGGCGTCAATCGGGATCTGGCGTTTTCGGTCGTGCACATGGTGGACATGGCGCGGGCGATGGTTGATCACTCGCTCGATGGCGCGGTTCGCTGAAGACGGGAGTTCGGACGGACAGGAAAGAATTTTCCAATCGCGCAGATAAAAACATTTGACTTGCAAATGATAATGATTATTATTGCAAGCAGCTGGTCGCGAGATCAGTCGATGGACCAGAGACCTTAGGTCGGTCTTCTGGACTATCTCCTCATCAGGCTAATCACGGTTTTTGACCCGGCTTTTTGCCGGGTCTTTTTTTTGCCAGTTTTCTGGCTTGTGGCTTCAGGCTAATGAAGTCTTTGGGTGCCGCAAATTCGATGGCGCGGATAATATCAAAAGAATATTGCTTGGCAAGCGGACCCCGGCCACATTGGGGCAAAGTAATGCCAATTAGCACTTGAGAATCAATCGCACAGCCACTAAGCTGCGTTCGCGTCATGGAGGACGCCCCCCGCCGCAACCCGCAATTTACCTCGGTTTCACCCCTGTCTTGCGTGTAAAGTAGCCGCCATAAAAATCATATTCAGGAACCGATTATGACCGTGGCCAAATCTTCGTTCGACATCAGCGCCAACTTCGACAGCGGCAACATCCAAGTCATCGACATCAGCAATCCGCTCAACCCGGTTCTGGCAATTCGGCCAGATACCCGCAGCGCCCATTTCCAGTGGTTCCACTTCAAGGCCAGCGGCCTGCACGTCCATCAGGAACACTGGTTCCGTCTGGTCAACGCCAGCCAATCCTCATACAACAAAGCCTGGACCGGCTATCAGGCGGTCGCTTCCTACGACCACGTCAACTGGTTCCGCATTCCGACCCAATTCGAAGGCGACAGCCTGCGCTTCTGCCTCGAAGCCGAGCAGACTCACGCCTGGTTCGCCTACTTCGAACCTTACAGCCGTGGCCGTCATGACTGGCTGATCGAGCAAGCACTGACCAAGGCCGGCACCGAACTGCTGGCCACCGGCAAAAGCGTCGAAGGCCGCGACATCCAGCTGCTGCGCAAAGGCACCGGCGCTGAAGGTCGCCGCAAGATCTGGATCATCGCCCAGCAACATCCCGGCGAGCACATGGCCGAGTGGTTCATGGAAGGCGTGATCGAACGCCTTGAACATCACGACGATCCGGTGTTGAACAAACTGCTGGCCAGCGCCGATCTGTACCTGGTGCCGAACATGAACCCGGACGGCGCCTTCCACGGCCACCTGCGCACCAACGCCATGGGCCAGGACCTGAACCGCGCCTGGCAGAACGCCAGCCAGGAAGTCAGCCCGGAAGTACTTTTCGTACAACAGCAGATGGAAAAGTACGGCGTCGATCTGTTCCTCGACGTACACGGTGACGAAGAAATTCCCCACGTGTTCACCGCCGGTTGCGAAGGCAATCCGGGCTACACGCCGCGCCTGGAGAAACTCGAAGAGCACTTCCGCAGCCACCTGAAGCACACCACCAAAGATTTCCAGACCAAGTACGGCTACACCCGCGACGAACCGGGTCAGGCCAACATGACCCTGGCCTGCAACAGCGTCGGCCAGAAGTTCGACTGCCTGTCGCTGACCCTGGAAATGCCGTTCAAGGATCACGACGACGCACCGAACCCGCTCACCGGCTGGTCGGGCAAACGCTCGAAGCAACTGGGCAAAGACGTGCTGACCACCGTCGCGGACATGGTCGACACCCTGCGCTGATCCCCCCTGATTTTCGCTTCACGAAAGATCGCAGCCTGTCTGCGATCTTTTTTTTGCGTCGACTTTATCCAATCAGGTTGCAAATCAAAACCGGATTACTTACCGTCAATCAAGTTTCAAATTGAAACCTAAAAGGATCCGGGACATGAACACTGCAACCCTCGATAAAGGTGTCGTTCTGCTTTTCGCCATCGCCTGCGGCCTCGCGGTGGGCAACGTGTATTACGCCCAGCCGCTGCTGGATGCGATGGCCGACGCCTTTGGACTGTCACCGGGCAGTATCGGGATCGTCATGACGCTGACCCAGGTCGGCTACGGCCTCGGGCTGTTATTGCTCGTGCCACTTGGCGACTTGCTCAACCGCCGGCGACTGATCGTCACGCAAACGCTGTTGTCCGCCGCTGCCTTGCTGATGATTGCCATGGCCTCGAACAGCGCCTGGCTGCTGATCGGCGTCACCCTGACCGGCCTGCTTGCCGTGGTCACCCAGGTGTTGGTCGCCTACGCCGCAACCCTGGCTGTCCCGGCGCAACGTGGAAAGGTTGTGGGCGTGATCACCAGCGGCATCGTCGTGGGCATTCTGCTCGCGCGCACGGTGGCGGGCGGCATGGCCGATCTGGCCGGCTGGCGCTCGATTTATCTGCTGTCGGCGGGACTGACGCTGGTGATGGCCGTGCTGCTGTTTCGGGTGTTGCCCAAGGATGAAGAAGCACGACCGGGCACACGATACGTGGTACTGATCGCTTCAGTATTCACTCTGTTTCGTGAGGAACCGGTGCTGCGCCAACGAGCGATCCTGGCCCTGCTCACCTTCGCCAGCGCCATGGTGCTGTGGACGCCGATGGTGCTACCGCTCGCCGCCCCGCCGCTGTCGCTTTCCCACAGTGAAATCGGATTGTTCGGACTCGCCGGCGCGGCAGGCGCACTGGCCGCTGCCAGAGCCGGACATCTGGCGGATCGAGGATGGGGACAAAGGGTCAGCGGGCTCTCGCTGATGCTGATGCTGGGCTCGTGGCTGCCGATCGCACTCACCCAGTCTTCATTGTGGGCGTTGCTGCTTGGCGTCATCACCCTGGATCTGGGCTTGCAAGCCGTGCACGTCACCAGCCAGAGCATGATCTACAGCGTCCGCCCAGAGGCGCAGAGCCGACTGACTGCCGGCTACATGCTGTTTTACTCAATTGGCAGCGCCTCGGGCTCAATCGCCTCGACGGCCATGTATGCCTGGGCAGGATGGCCAGGAGTCTGCTGGCTGGGTGCCGCAATCAACATGGTCGCGCTGTTTTATTGGTGGCTCACACTGGCCACACCGAAACGTGGCGAGGCTGCTTGCGCCCTCGCCACGTCGGACTGACACCCTATCAACCGCGATGGCGTCCCCGCAGCATGCTGTCGAGCACCTCGTCGCGGCGCACCCAGCCATGGAACAGCGCCGCCGCCAGGTGCAGCAGCACGGTCAGGAACAACAGATACGCCAGATACCCATGAGCCTTGCGCAGCAACGCAAACACCTGCGCATCCGCCGGCACGATCGACGGCAATTGCAGCGACGTGCCAAGCATCACCGGATCCCCCGCCGCGCTGATCATCGCCCAGCCCAGCAGCGGCAGCACCAGCATCAGCGCGTACAGCAACAGATGAGAGGCCTTGGCCGCCATCACCTGCCAGCCCGGCAGATCCGCCGGCAGCGGCGGCTGACGAGTGCCCAGTCGCACCAGAATGCGCACGATCACCAGCAACAGAATCGCGATGCCCAACGGCTTGTGCAGATTGATCAGCCATTCATGCCGCGCCGACACCGAGGTCACCATGCCGGCGCCGATGAACAACATCGCGATGATCATCAACGCCATCAGCCAGTGCAGCAACCGCGCCAGCGGATTGAAATGAGTCGGTTGCGTGCTCATGGGCGAGCCTCCTTTTTGCCGGTCGGCAGTTGGCTGACTTCGCTGGTGCGACGCAGGTAGGAATCGGCGTAACCGGCCGAGCGCGCGGCCAGCAAGGGGTCGTCGGAACCCTGAATGCCGGCCGGCAGCACCAGCGGATCGTAGTTGATGTCACGGCATTCGCCGCTGAGTTGCGGCTGGGTCTTTTCCAGCACCAGAGTGCCGGCGTTCAACATCTTGCGACCGGCGGGCCAGCTCTTGCTCGCATCGTTCACCGGATCGTCGGCATTGGCCAACGTGATGTTCAACTGAAAGCGCAGCGGCCCTTCGGCCAGGCGTTGCACCAGGTCCTTCTCAAGGAAGTCGCTACCTTCAGGCGCAGTCGCACCGGCAGCGTCCTGGGCCAGAGGCGTCATGCTCCAGCGCACTGCCTGCTTCTTGCCGCTGGCATCCACCAGATAGAACGCGTTGACGCTGTTGTAGGTTTCCGTCGCGTAACTGGCAGAAGGTTTGGCGGTTTTAATCCAGGTCAGAAACGGCACGGCTTCCGGGTGTGCGGCAAAAAATGCCGGCACCTTGGACGGATCCGGCTTGCCCGTGGCAGGATCCGGCGATTGCGCCTGCTGCAACTGATAGAACGCCTCGGGCGTGCCGACCGGGAACACAGGCATGCTGTTCATCCCGGTGCGCCACTGCTGGCCGTTGGCTTGAGAGAAACGCAGCGCCAGACTGCGGATCGGTACGGCGCTGTCCGGCGCATACGGACTGCCGGCCGGCAAAGCGAAACGCCCGACCACCGGCGTGCGCGGCTCGTTGAACACTTGCGCGACAGAATACGGGCGAGCCTCGCCGCTGCTCTCGAAATGTCCGATCACGCAAACACCTTTGGCGTGATTGCGGCGAAAGCCGGGATGCACGCCGTTGTTCTTTTCCAGCACGTCGACCAACGCTTTTGGCGTCAGACGTTGTGGGTCAAATGAACCATGAACGTAGGCAAACGCCCCGGCCAGGGCTGCGACCACCACGGCGATTCCGCCAAGACGCAACACCAGGCTCGCGGCACTCAGTGGCGGGCGTTGTGGCCCGCCGGGCGATGAGCTGCGATCAACCATGAAGCACTCCAGGGCCATCGGCCACAAGTAGGAAGAATCAGCAAGACGCACGCCATCGGGATTTATTCCACGGCCCGGTATTTATTTTTCAGGACGTGGAATAACCTCCAATGCCGGGCGTCTTCCTAGTCCACAGCGTAGTGACTAGCAGAACTTCATGAGCGAATTCGACGAACAACTGAGAGAAATCATTCCCAGATTGCGGCGCTTTGCCGTGTCGTTGACCCGCAACGGCAGCAGCGCCGACGACCTGGTACAGGCCAGCCTGGAGAAGGCGCTGTCGGGTTGGGGCGACAAACGCGCCGATGGCGATCTGCGCGCGTGGCTGTTTTCGATCCTGTACCGGCAGTTTCTTGATGCGCATCGGCGTTCGCGGCGTTATGCGCGGATGCTCGAATTCTTCACCGGCCGCGATGACACCGAGCCCTCGGTGGAACGCACCGTGATTGCCCAATCGACCCTGCAGGCCTTCGACCGATTGCCCACCGAACAGCGCGCGCTGCTGCTGATGGTGTCAGTGGAAGGCCTGACTTATAAGGAGGTCGCCGAGATTCTCGACGTCCCCACCGGCACCGTGATGTCGCGCCTGTCCCGTGCTCGCCAGGCCCTGCGCCAGCTCAGCGACGGGGAAATCAACAGCCCTTCCTTGCGGATACTCAAATGATCAGTCTGCCCCCCAACGAACGTGACCTGCACGCCTATGTCGACCACCAGCTCAGCGAGGCCGACCGGCATGTGCTGGAAACCTGGCTCGCCAGCCATCCGGACGAAGCGGCGCAGGTTCGCGCCTGGCAACAGGATGCCCAGCACCTGCGCGCCGCCCTCGGTGGTGCGTTGCAACAACCGGCCAATCCGGACCTTGATCCGTCGCTGATCCGCCAGCGACTCAAACGCCAGTCGCGCCGCCAATGGGCCAGCGCGGCGGTGCTTTTGATTGCTGTCAGCCTCGGCGGTGTCGGTGGCTGGAAGGCCCGGGACATGACCGTGTTTCATCCCCCGGCACCGATGACGGACGCCTTGCAGGCGTACCGCTTGATCGCCCAGCAAGGGCTTCTGCCGGCGGACTACAAGGTCGACGGCGACGGCGATATCCAGCGCTGGCTCGACCGCTATTTCACTCAGGCCAATCGCCTGCCGGACCTGACGTCGGCGGGTTTTGCACCGGTCAGCGGCCGTCTGCTGAGTACCGATGAAGGCCCGGCGGCGATGGTGATGTATGAAGACCAGAACGGGCACAAGGTCAGTTTCTACGTGCGCCCACCGGGACCGAAAAATACCTTTCTGCCCCGGGGCAGCCGTCAGGACGGGGATCTGCAGGCCGAATACTGGTCCGGCAAGGGCTACAACTACGCGATGGTCAGCCCGACCGATACCCCGGCGGCGAAAATGCTCAAGCAATCCGTGAGTTTCTAGCCGCTTCAGAACCCCACATCCAGTACCACATTGTCCAGGTAGGTTCCGGCGGGCGGTGTGGTCTGGTCGGTGTAGATTTTCGCGTTGTAATTGAAGATCTGGCTGCCGGTGCCCAGCCCGTTGCCGGGGTTGACCTCGGCATCGCTGCTGGCCCGGCGGGCCGCGCCGACACTGCCCCAACGGGTGGTCCCGGCGCTCTTGAAAATGTCGTAGGCCAGATAGTTGCTGCCGGAAATCATCCGCCGCCGCCCGCCGACACTCAGCGCATTCTGCCCGTCGTTCAGCCCCACGGTGTAGGCACTGCCCTTGGTGCAGGCCAGGTTGATGGTCTGCCCGGTCACCACGGTAAAAGCGCTGATGACCGGCGCACTGCCAAAGGCGATGTTCGGCGCAGTAATGGTGCAGTCGTTGGCCACCGTCAGGTTGACCGTCAGCGTCGTGGTGCCACTGCTGATATCGCGTCCCAGACAGATGCCGCCGACGCCGATCCCGGAGCAGTAGTTCCAGTTCCAGAAGATGCTCAGGGTTTCGGTGTATACCCCCGCCGCCACGTTGCTGCCGATGGTGGTGCCGAAATAAAGCGGCACGGTTTTCGGCACGGTGCCGGCCAGCAAGCCGAGGGCATCAATGATGCCGTTGCGGGCGAAGTCATAGGCGGTGCCGCGCGTCAGCGGGTAACTGGTGCTGTTGTTGGCGTAGATCGTGTAGCCGATCACATCGCCAGTGGGCCCGAGCAAACCGCTCTGGGTCGAAGTGACGGTGGCCCAGAAATGGTCATTGTTGGTCAACAGCGACAGCAGCGAACCGGTACAACTCAAGCCGCCGTTCAGGGTGGAACTGGGTTGCGAGGTGGTGCGCACGGCGATCGAGCTGATGTTCCCGAACCCGGCCGGCGTGGTGGTGACCACCGAACACAGCGCCTGCGCCAGCCCCGGCAGCAGCAACAGCAGCCACAGAACAAGCCGCGCCCGGATCATTGGCACACCAACGGGCCGATCAGCGGCACTTCGTTCTGCTTCAGATCGACGCTGAATTGCGCCTGGCAGGTTTTGCCGTCCGCCAGGGTCACCCGCAGCGAATTTTGCGCCTGGAGGTTTTCCAGGTAGACCAGTCCGTCCCAACCGACCACCGTCCGCGCGCCGCTCTGTTCATGCAAAACGCCACTGCCCAGCGGCAATTCCTTTTGCTGCGCATCCACCAGCACGATGCTCGCGGCGATCACCCGGCTCAACGGAAACTCCAGCAGATAGCCACTGCCCCGGCGCACGGCAACACGTTGCTCGACATTCGGGCTGCGCACGTTGGCCGGCAGGTTCAGCGGATCGATTTCGTACTTGCCCCGGTAATAGGCGCTGCTCCACGGCACCAGCAAGTGACCATTGCGGTCGGTCTGACCGACCTGCTGGTTCTCGTAACGCACCGGAATGTCCGCGTAGCCATCAGTGCTGACCACCACGAACGCATCGTCGATACGATTGGCGGCGAACACTTGATCATCCATCCACACCAGCGAGCCGCTGGCATCGGCCCAACGGGTTTCGGCGTCGGACGTCCCGTAGACGCCCGCCTGCAATTGCACCGATTGCAGACGCCAGGTCACGTCCGCCTGGCGGTAATCGGCGCCGTCACCCTTGGCGTAGCCGAGATTGAAGCCCACCCCGCCCTCGGACGGCACGGCGCGGCTGTAGTTGACCCGCTGCTGCGTCTGCCCGGTCTTGCTGCGTTCGCTGCTGATGGCCAGGCTGCCGCGCAGGTCGAACGGAATCACCAGTTGCGCCTGCACCGCCCAGTTGCTGTCACCGATTTCACGGTTGGCCGACAGGTAGAAACTGCTGTTGCGCCACAGCGGTTTGCTCCAGCTCAGGTTGAGCAACCGTGTGCGGGTTTCGTCTGCCGCGCGAATGTCGAAATATCCGACGCCGAGACTGCCCCAGCGTTCGAGGTTGAGGCTCAGGGTCGCCTGCTCACTGCGCTTGCTGAGCGTGGTGTAAGGGCTATCGACCACGGTCAGGTCGGCATAGCGATCGCGGCGTTGCAGACGCTGATAGGAAAAGCTGTAGCGCTGACCGCTGTATTGATAACCGAGGCTCAGTTGCTGGCCACCGTCACCGTCGAAACGGCTCTGGCTGATCGCGCTGTTGAGCACCCCGAAATTGCCCAGCCGCAAGTTACCGCCCAGCCCCCCCAGAGTCAGGGAATCCGCCGCTTCGGCATGACTCTCCAGAGTAAACGTGTCGCTGACGCCATAACGCAAACTGCCCGAAGTCACGCCCGGCCCATAGCTGAAATCCTTCAGGCCGTAATCCCGGCGTAGCGTACCGGCGGCCACCGAAAAGTCGCTCAGGCCTTTCTGCAACAGGCTGCTGGTGACATAGAACGGCACCGTGGTCGACACCTGCCGGCCCAGCGCATCAGTGGTCACCACCACCGCCTCACCCGCGCCGTTGATAAACGGAATGTTGGTCAGGGTGTACGGCCCCGGTTGCAGATCGGTGCTGCTGGATTTGTAGCCGTTGATGAACAGATCCACCGAGGACGGCACTGCCGCTTCCCCGGCGAACTGCGGCAGCGGGTAGGTCACCAGATCCGGACGCACTGCAAAATCCCGCGAGAACTGCACGCCGCCCAGGCGCACCGAACTGCTCCAGGGCAAGGCGCCGCTGACCACGTCCCCGGCCTCGTAGGTCAGCATCCGCTCGTCGTCGGAATAGCGCCAGGTGGTGTCGTAGCGCAGATAACCGTTGTCCAGCGTGCTGACCGCATCCCCCGACAGCGTGCGGCGATATTGCCCGGTGTTCAACAACGTGCCCCAACTGTCGAACACCCGCACCTCGTTCCACGCCGCCAGATAGGTGCCGGCGTCGTCGGTGTCATTGAGGTACAGGTCATAGTTGAACAAGGCGCCGAAACTGCTCAGCGCCGGGGTGCGTGGATAGACTTCACGGTTGCCGATGAACTGCTCCGGCAGCCAGTCCGGCGGCACGTCGAGCAGCAAGCGCTGGCTGACGCTGTCGTAGTCGCTGTGCAGGCCCGGCAGGCCGTCGAGATCGACTTCGGCACCAGCGTCTTCCGGCAGCTTCATGCCGGTGTCGCGCAATACGCTGGCCGGCAGGAACAGGCGACCGCCACGCTGCTCCACCGCCACCACCCGACCGGTATTCATCTGGTTGACCACCAGTTCCAGAAACAACTGTGCATCGCTGACGGCCTCCATGCCGCTGGGAGGCGGCGGCAGTTCGCCGGCCCCGGATGGATGAATGAACATCAGGCACCACGCGCCGGTCATGAGCCACAACGGACGCTGAATACGGCGAGCCCATCCCGGACTCATTAGCGTGTTCTGTCCGTCAATGGACTGATTCCTCCTGAAACCGCTGGCGCCGAAGCCCGAAAGCTTCGGCATGACTCGCTACGGCTACCGCGCCGGCGGAATGCTCTGCACCTTTGCCGCGCCATTGATCCGCCCAGCCAATTCTCCCGCCACCGGTGCCGGTGCCGGCCAGCGCATCACCGCGCCGGGCAGCACGTAACCGAGCAGGCCTTCGGCCAACGGTTTACTTTGGCTGCCCTGCTTGATGGCGACATCAGTCAATCGCGCATGAACCGCGCCCTGATTGCGCACTTCCACATAAGGACGGCCCTCCACCGCCACCGTGCGCCAGCTCAATTGCGGCAGGCCGACGCCCTTGGGGTCACGCTGACGGGTGCTGTCTTCCTTGCTCCACAGCCCAGCGCCATACGCGAACAGGGGCACCGAGTAGCGCATCTGGAAGCGGATCGCCGCAGCGGTCTTGCCGTCTTCGGCAACGGGGGGCTGAGCCGAGGGGATTTCATCGATGATGATCCGGTACGCCAGTTCCTGGCCTGGCGGCACGTCCTTGGTTCGGGTCAGGCGTACCAGTTGCTTCTGACCCGGCTCGATCTTCGCCACCGGCGGGCTGCCGATCACCTCGCGCTGATTGCGGTATTGCTCTTCGAAACCGCTCTGGCTCCAGCCGAACACGCGGATCTGCAGGTTGGCGGTTTCAGTGCCGCGATTTTCCAGCCACAGCGCACTGGCCTGCTGGTCGGCCTCCAGCACCGGATCGATCGGCCAGATCAGCACCGAACTGGCGGCCTGGGCGTTGAGCGTCCCGAACATGACCAGCGCCAGGACGGCGCAACACACGGACGAATAGCGTGACGTGAAAAACCCCATGAACCTGCTCCTTGTCATTTCACATCACCACGACAGCTGCACCTGCAACACATCGCTGTATGTCCCCCCGGGCTGATTGCCCGGCAATTGCACCTGTCCGTAGATCGGCAGACTGATGTTGTTCGCATCGCTGTAGGCCACCGCCACACTTTGGCCGATGCCCAGGCTCTGGCTGTACGCCGCATCGCGAAACAACGCATAGGCCACCTTCGCGCTGCCTCCGCTGATCTGCATGCGTCGCCCGCCGCTGTTGTACTGGCCGCCATCGACCGTCATGTTCAGGGTCACGCCCGGCGTGCATTGCAGCGTGACGCCACCGGTCAACGCGACCTGCACCGTGCCGGTGGCCAGCGCCGAACGCGAACCGAAATTCAGCCCGCCATAGTTCGATACGCCCCCCACCACCAGACAGCCCGGTGTCACCGTGGCGCTGACCTGAAAACTCTGGCTGGTCACCGCCGCCAACGGCAGCGGCAAGCTGCCCGCACACAGCAGGAGCAGCGCCGCACAACCATGACGGCCCATGGCACTAGAACGTCAGTTCGACGGAAATCGTGTCGGTGTAAGTGCCCGCCGGCAGTCCGGCCTTGCCCACCGCCTGACCGTAGATGTTCACGGTCTGCGCCACACCGGTGCTGGCGGCGAGGTTGATCACCCCGTCGATGGCCAGCAATTGCGAGTGCCCGGCGTCGGTGTACAGGTCGTACGGCACATAGTTGGCGACCCCGTCGTACAGCGCCCGGGTGCCTCCTGGCGAGAGCCCGTCATGGGCGCCGGCCCGAACCTTGACCGTCGGCGTGGTGCCGGCCGAGCACAGGATCGACAGCGCCCCGCCCCCGCCGCCCAGCACTTGCCCGGTCGCGGTGGTGAACAGGCTGTTGGCGGTGCCGAAGTTCAACGCACCGAAGTTCAGCCCGGTAGAGCCGCCGGAGCCGTTGACCTGGCAACTGCTGATCAGGATCAGGCTGGAGGTGATCTGGCCGGTGACCGTGGTGGCGGCATTGACGCTGGAAGCCAGCGTCAGGCCGAGCAACGACAAACCTATCCTTGATGCAATCGTACGCATGGTGTCCGTCCTCTACGGGGTTACCAGTCGAGCGTCACCGTCAGGGTGTCGGTATAGACACCGGCCGGTACCGCGCGGGTGTTCGCCACCACCGAGCCAAATACCGGGATGGGTATCTGTGCGCCGCTGGTGACAGCGAAATTGTGTTGTTGACCGATGCTGTAGCTCTGGCTGCCCGAGGCATCGAGAAACAGCTGATAGGGGAGTGTCTGGCGCCCGTTGCTCAGGCGGCGTGTGGTGCCGTCGCCATGGGTGCCGCCGTCGATTGTCACGGTGAACCCGGTGACCGAAGGGTTGCAGGCGACATTGAGCTGGCCGCTGCCCGCTTCGCTGAGGCTGGCCTTGATCGGTGCGTTCCAGGTGGGGCCCTGCTGGCCGAAATCGAGAGTACCGAGCCCGTCCACCGGGCTGGCGGGGCTGGTGGCGTTGGTCACTTCGCAGCCGGCAATCAGCGTCAGCCGCGCAAGGATCTGCCCACTGACCGCCGCTGATGCGACCTCGGTGAACAACAGCAGCGTGGCTGTGGCGATTACCCGCCCGTGTCTGCCCATCATTGAGCCCCTACTCCTTCAGGATCACTCGACCACTGCGCTCATCATTGAACGCCCTTCCCTGCGCCACCCGGCTCCACCGGATGGCTGAAAAATCTCCACGATCACCAGGTGACCGTGACCTTCACCAGATCCGAATACCGGCTGACCCGTGGCACTTCGGCCATCCGCTCGATCCGCCCGTATAACGGCAAGTCGACCGTGCCGCTGTCCGGCACCCGGCCGCTGACCGGCACATCCACCACCAGCGGCACCCGCCGCGCGGCGTCCTGATACAAGCGATAAGGGATCGGCTTGCTGCCGGCCTCCCCCGCCATGTAGCGCACTTCACCGACTCCGCCGTGCAAACCGCCGTCGACGCGCAACTGGTACGGGGTGTCCGGGTTGCATTCCAGACGCGGCAGGCGCGAATGGGTCAGCGCCGCTCCGAGTGGGCCGTCGTGGTCACCGAGCCGCGCCGTGGTGCCGAAGTCGAGAACGCCCAGTTGCTCGATGCCGGCCTCGCGTTGCTGGCCGATCAACTGGCAACCGCGCTGCACATCGACCCGCACTTCGACCTGAAGGTCGGCGGCGTGGACCGGTAATATGAGCCCGCCCAGCAATGCCCAGACCATCCCTGCATTCACTGCCTGTTCCTTGATGGCGACAGCGTCTCTGCCGTTACAGTGTTTCAGGTTAGCAACGGACGGCAATTGCGCCAGTCGATTGGATCCAGCTATCCGCCGGGATATGTTTCGAAATCTTGGCAATACGTCGATTTATAGTGTTGAAAAAACCTGTACGCGCCGAAGATTGCTGTCTGGAAAAACGCCGGCCCGATAAAGCGCAGTGGAAGCAAAACTACCCGCCTGGTTACACTACGCCGCCGCGCTCGGGGGGAGCCGGCCCGATGATGACGGAGTGACTGAAGTGCCCGCCCGACCGCCCGAACGTTCGCGTCTGACCCAGCGTTGGTCAGCCTTGCGCCGCCTCTTCGGCAAACGCTCCACTGCCGCCAAGGGCCAATGTACCGCCAGCGCGCAATCGGTCCGTGACTATTTCCGAAACAAGGCCCACGGCCAGGGCTACACCCTCAGCCACAGCCAGCAGCGGGTCATCGACTGCATGGCCCATCAGGCCGGCCTGTTGTTCGGCACCCCTGCGCAAACCCCGCCCAGCCTGTATCTGCACGGAGCGGTCGGGCGCGGCAAGAGCTGGTTGCTGGACGGATTTTTCCAGGCGTTGCCGATCCAGCAAAAACGCCGCCTGCACTTCCATGGGTTTTTCGCCCAGTTGCATCAGGGCATGTTCGAGCACCGCGACCGCGACGACGCCCTCGCCGTCACCCTCGACGCGCTGCTGATGGACTGTCGGGTGCTGTGTTTCGATGAGTTTCACGTGCATGACATCGGCGATGCGATGCTCATCACCCGCTTGTTCAAGGCGCTGTTCAAGCGCGGGATCCTGTTGCTGGTGACCTCCAATTACCCGCCCGAAGGCTTGCTGCCCAACCCGCTCTACCACGCGCGGTTCAAACCGGTGATCGACCTGATCCATGCGCGCATGCAGGTCATGGAAGTCGGCGGCCCGCACGATTACCGCAGCCAGGCGCGCCGTCATGCGCATCAAATGTTCACCCAGGGTCATTACGTCTGGCCGGCCACCCCGGCGCAGCGCCTCGCCTTGAACCTGCCGCCCCTCAACGCCACGCCGTTGCCTTTGGCGGTCGGCAGCCGGCACTTGCAGGCGCGGCTGTGCGAAGACCGGCGCGTCGGTTTCACCTTCAACGACCTCTGCGAACAGCCCACCGCCGTGATGGATTATCTGGAACTCTGCCGGCGCTTCGACCACTGGATCATCGATGAACTGCCGGAACTGGGCGAATGTTCGATCGCCGCCCAGCAGCGTTTTATCAACCTGATCGACGTGCTCTACGACCAGGACAAACACCTGACCCTGCTCGGCCAGCTCCCGTTACGTGAAAGCCTCGGCGGTCAGGCGATCGATCTGGCCCGTACTCGCAGCCGGCTCGGGCAATTGCGGGAAGTGCACGAACCGGGCTGATTTGCCGTTATCATGCGCCCCATTTCCGGCGCCCCGGCGCCTTCTCGATAGCGATCATTTTCATGCACACCCTTGCACAACTGCGCGCCGGCGAACTGTCGGGCATCACCCGGCTGGATCTGGCTGAAGGCCTCAGCGAATTTCCGCCAGAGATTTTCAACCTGGCCGAAACGCTGGAAGTGCTCAACCTGAGCGGCAACGCCCTGAACCGCCTGCCGGACGACCTGCACCGTCTGACGCGCCTGCGCGTGCTGTTCTGCTCCGACAATCAGTTCACGCAATTGCCGGTGTGCCTGGGTCAGTGCCAGGCGCTGACGATGATCGGTTTCAAGGCCAACCGGATCACTCAGGTGCCCGGCGCGGCGCTGCCGCCGAACTTGCGTTGGCTGATCCTGACCGACAACGCCATCGAAACCCTGCCCACGGAACTGGGCGAGCGCCCGTTGCTGCAGAAACTCATGCTCGCCGGCAATCGCCTGCGCGCCCTGCCGCCGTCACTGAGCCAGTGCCATCGGCTGGAGCTGATCCGCATCGCCGCCAACCGGTTGACCGAGTTGCCGCAATGGCTGCTGACCCTGCCGAGCCTGACCTGGCTGGCCTACGCCGGCAATCCGTTGGAAACCGAAGCCGATGCCGCCGCGCTCGACGCTGCGCCCCTGATCGACTGGTCGGCGCTGCATCTGGATCAACGGCTGGGCGAAGGCGCTTCCGGGGTCATTTACCGGGCGCATTGGCAACCTGACAATCAGCCGGCCACGCCAGTGGCGGTCAAGCTGTACAAGGGCGAAATGACCAGCGATGGCTCGCCGCTGCATGAAATGAACGCGTGCATCACCGCCGGGCTGCACCCGAACCTGATCCGCGTCGAAGGCCGCATCGACCAGCATCCCGATGGCCAGCAAGGCCTGGTGATGCAGTTGATCGATCCGAGCTACCGCAACCTGGCCGGGCTGCCGAGCCTGGCGTCCTGTTCACGGGATGTGTATGCCGATGATTGCCATTTCAGCGCCGACGTTGCCTTGCGCATCGCTCGGGGCATCGCCTCCGTCGCGGGGCATCTGCACCGTCACGGCATCACCCATGGTGATCTTTACGGACACAACATTCTGTTGAACGATCAGGGCGACTGTCTGCTGGGGGATTTTGGTGCGGCGTCGTTCCATGCCATGGCGGACACGCCTGAAACCCGCGCGCTGCAACGCCTCGAAGTGCGGGCGTTCGGAATTTTGCTGGGGGAACTGCTGGCGCGCATCGACTCGGGGTTGAGCGATGAACAGCGTCAGGTGCTGGAAGCCCTGGAACAGCGCTGTTGTCAGCCGGATGTGCTGGCGCGGCCGGGGTTCGGCGAGATCAGCCAGGTGTTGCAAGACGCCTGAAAAAAATCGCAGCCCGAGGGCTGCGATTTTCTGGTGTGTCAGCCGGCCAGACCGACGAACATGTCCTGCACGTCGTCATGGTTGTCGAGGCCTTCGAGGAACGCCTCGACTTCAGCCATCTGCTCGTCGCTCAGGCCGCTGACCGGGTTCTTCGGCTGGTAGCCCAGTTTGGCCGACAGCACGGTGAAGCCTTGTTCCGGCAGGGCTTTCTGCACCGAGTCCAGGTCAGTCGGGTCGGTCAGGAACAGGGTCGCGCCCTCTTCGCCCGGCTCGAAATCCTGGGCGCCGGCTTCGATCGCGGCCATTTCCGGATCGGCGTCCGGGGTGTCCGGCGACGCTTCGATCATGCCGACATGGTTGAAGTCCCAGGCAACGGAACCGGAAGCACCCAGTTGGCCCTTGCGGAACGCCACGCGGATTTCCGCCACGGTGCGGTTGATGTTGTCGGTGACGCACTCGACGATCAGCGGCACCTGATGTGGCGCGAAGCCTTCGTAGGTCACGCGATGGTATTGAACGGTTTCGCCCAGCAGGCCAGCACCCTTCTTGATGGCGCGATCCAGGGTTTCCTTGGGCATCGAGGCTTTCTTGGCCTGTTCGACCACCAGACGCAGGTGTGCGTTGGTGGCGGTATCGGCACCGTTACGCGCAGCAATGGTGATTTCCTTCACCAGTTTGCCGAAGATCTTGCCCTTGGCGTTGGCTGCCGCTTCTTTGTGTTTAACCTTCCACTGTGCGCCCATTACTCACTCTCTTGATCTGTGGCGCCGAGACATCTATTGGCCGACGCATGGCGCCAAGTTTATACGGCCTAAAGTCGGCAATCGACCAAAAATTCCGATGCGCATCGACATCTTCTACGCGCCTTGTAGGGCGATTCTGAAAAACCGGTTTGCCACGTCCATTCAACGTCGCGTTTTCGTACCCTCTGTCGCCCGTATTGCCTGACAGAGCCCGCCCCCATGCTCAATGACAAGGAAAGTCCGTTTACGCTGACCCTGGCCGAAGGCGGGATAAGCCTGCCGGTCCTGCGCTTCAGCGGTCATGAAGCGCTGAATCAGCCCTATCGGTTCGAGATCGAGGTCATGGGTCTGGCACCCGCCTGGTCACCCGGCACACTGTTGCATCAGGCAGCGTTTCTGCACCTGGATGACGACCACGGGATTCACGGCATCATTCAAAGTGCCAGTTGCGAACACCGGGCGACGCACCGGATCGCCTACCAACTGGTGCTGGTGCCCCATCTGCAATCGCTCGAGCAACATTCCGTACGCCGGGTCTTCACACAATTGAGCGTGCCGGACATCCTTGAGCAACTGATCATCGAACATCACCTGCCTGCCCACAGCTATCGGTTCGAGATGACCGTCGGCCACTACCCGCTGCGCCCGTTCTGCATTCAGTACGAAGAAACCGACCTGGCCCTGTTGCAACGGCTTTGCGAGGAGGAAGGCATTCACTATCACTTCGAACATCAGCCGGACGGCCATGTGGTGGTATTCGCCGATGACAGCCTGAGCCTGCCGCAGCAACCGACGGCCATTCCTTTCAACACGCAGATCGATGCGCCGTCCACCGGCCTCAGCAGCCTGTTCCAGCGCCACGAGGCAGTGCCGCCTCAGATGCCCACCGGCGTGCGTGAACGAGGACAGCCGATCAGGGGCCAGGAGGCCGCTAACCACACGCTGGGAAGCGCCATCGCCCCACCGGGATTTCTGCCGAGCGCACAACGCTACGTCGCCCAACGCAGTCGCCGACTGCTGGAGCGCCAACGTTGCCGGTCGCGCTCGATCCTGGGGCGCAGCGATTGCCTGCGACTGCTCAGCGGGCGCCTGTTGCAGGTCATGGAGCACCCGGTGAGCGGGTTCAACGAGCAGTGGCTGATCACGGAATTGCGTCATCAAGGCCAGCAACCTTCGATTCTCGATCCAGTGCCGACGGTTCGTCGCTATCACAACGACTTCACGGCGCTCCCCTGGTCAACCCCGTTTCGCCCGCCGCAGAAACAACCGCGTCCTGGCATTCCGGGGTATCACCCGGCACAAGTGCTCGGCGCGCCGGGGAAACCGGCACAAGTGGACGATCAGGGGCGCATCGCCGTGCGGTTATGGCCCGAACAGCCTCATGCAGACGCAAGTGAAGGGCTGTGGTTGCCGGTGGTCATGCCCCATGCCGGCGGGGGCCTGCCTCGGGAAAATCTGCCCTGCGCCGGCAGCGAGGTCTGGGTGAGTTTTCTCGACAGCGATCCCGACCGGCCGATCCTCTGCCTCGACGCCTGCCGCCCGCGAACGTCGCAGCCCACAGAAACCGAGCCTGACGACGACCTCTTGCTCGACTGGCTGCTCAACCGCTCCGCCCCGCCGCGCTGACGATCAACCTTTGTCGGCCTTGCCCGCCGCCGCCGCGAATTTTGCCAGACGCACGTCAAGGTGCCGGGGCCGCCGACCGTGATCCTCGGCGCGCTCCTTGCGGCGAATGGCGTTGCGCACCATCAGCGAGCCGAGGTAGCGGATCGGCTCCGGCGGAAAGTAACCCAGCGGCCCGTTGACCAGCGGCGAGCGCGTCCACGGGTTGTCGAGGCCCTGCACCAGCGAAGCGAGAATCTGCCCGCCCATGTGGCACGGCCCGACACCGCTGCCGGAATAACCGAAACCGTAGAACACATTGCCGCTGGCACTCATCTGGCCGAAGAACGGCAGGCCGGTGACCGAGCGATCCGAAGGGCCGTTCCAGGTTGCGTCGACTTTCACATCGGCGAACGCCGGGAAGAAGTCGTCGAGGCTGCGCTTGAGCAGCCCGGTATAGGGCGATGGCTGGTCGAACACCGGCAGCATCCGCCCGCCGTAAGCGAAGGTGTTGCCACCCTTGCCGAGCATGATCCGGCCGTCCGGGGTGTTGTGGTAGTAGTGCACGAAAATCCGCGAGTCGAGCACGGTGACGCCGCTGGTCAAACCGATTTCCTGCAACAGATCCGGACGCGGTTCGGTGATCAGCATGTCGCTGGAAACGATCGCCACGCTGCGCTCGAACTGCGGAAAAGCACGGGCCATCCACGCGTTCATCGCCAGCACCACGCGGTCGGCGGTCACCCGGCCGTTCGCCGTGTGAAGGCGCGCCGGACGGCCCTCCTCCAGCCCGGTCATCGCCGTGCCTTCGTGAATCCGCACGCCCAGTTGCAACGCCACCCGGCGCAAGCCGCGCACCAGTTTGCCCGGCTGCACACTGGCGGCGGCCGGCGAGAACCAGCCTTCCAGATGTTTTTCCGATCCGGACATGCGCTGTACATCGGCGACCGGCCGCTGGGTAAACGAGTTGATGCCGTTGCGCTCCAGTGCCGCAATCACCGCATCGGTGGAGCCGCATTGCGCGCGGTTGGTGGCGGTGTAAAGCGTGCCATCGAGCCGGTAATCGGCATCGACGCCGTACTGCTCGCAGAACTCGCCGATGGCGTGGATGCTGCGCTCGGATTCCTTGACCAGACGCACCGCCTCTTCGACGCCGAACAGCCGCTCCAGGGTGAAATACTTGGCCGACCATGACAGCGCACAGCCGCCATTGCGCCCACTGGCGCCGGCGCCGCAGATGTCGGCTTCGATCAGCAACACGTCGAGTTCGGGGTTCTGCTGCTTGAGCATGATCGCCGTCCACAACCCGGTGTAACCGCCGCCGACGATGCACACGTCGGTGCGCACATCGCCTTGCAGCGGCGGGCAAGGTTCGGACGTGTCGAGCTGCAAAGCCTGCTCCAGCCAAAACGGTCTCATGAAAATTCTCCAGTCAGTTGGCCACGGCACAGCCTGCCGCGAGTGCCGCAGCAGGCCGCGAGGCAAGGGTTTTCAGTTACGCAGGGGTTTGATGGTCAGGGCGCGATTGGGCACTGAGGCACGCGGTTCCATGACGCCGACGGGGCGGCTGTTCCAGTGCGGAATCAGCACCAGCGCCGAGAACAGCGCACAACCGGCGAACACGATGAACACCGTCACCGAATCGAAGTAACCCGGCAGCAACCCACCGAGCACCGCACCGACGGAGCCGCAGCCATTGACGAATCCGGCCGCCGTGGCGCCGGCCTTGGCCTTGCCGAAGTCGATGGCGGCCGCGCCGCTGATCATCGAGTCCGGGCCGTACAGGGTCAGGCCCATCACGAACAACAGTGCGACCACCAGCATCACGCTGCCGGTGTGCAAGGCACCCATGAACAGCGCCAGCGTCACGGTCAGCGCCAGCAGGCTCAACACGCAGGCCGGCATGCGTCGGGCACCGAACAGTTTGTCCGACGCCAGACCAATCATGATCGGACCCAGCAGACCGGCCAGTTCAAACGCGGTGGGAATGATCGCCGCACCGACTTTGCCGACCGAGGGCATCTGTTCGAACACGATCACCGGCCCCCACAACAGAATCGCGTAACGCGCCGGTTTCAGCAGGAAATACGCCAGACCCAGCACCAGCACCGTGCGGTTGCGCAGGATTTCCTTGAGCGGTTCCCACATGCTGAGTTTGCTGTTGGCTTCGGCTTCTTCGGCGCTGATGACCGGCTCCGGCTCCACGGCGGGCAGGCCGACGTCTTCCGGTTTGTCGCGCTGGAAGATGAAGAACAACACCGCCACCACCGCGACCACCGCCGCACTGGAAATGAACGCCGCGTGCCACGATCCAATCAGCGTGTACGCCCACCAGCCGGCGAACGGCGACGCCACCAGACCGCCGAATGCATAACAGGAACTCCACAACCCGAGCACTCGCCCGCGCTGTTCGGAAGGGAAGAAACTGCCGAGGTTCTTGCACAGCCCCGACCAGCCGGTGGACTGCGCCAGCCCTTGAATCAACATACAGGTGGCGAAGATCGGCAAGGTCGCGAAACTGCCCATCACCAGCGCCGCAGCGGCGGAAATCAGCAAACCGCCAAGCACCACAACTCGCGGGCCGAAGCGGTCGGCGAGCATGCCCCAGGTGAACTGGCCGATGGCGTAGGCCGCCAGGTAAATCGCGTCGAGGTTGGCCATGGCCATTTTGTCGAGGGTGAAGCTGGGGTCTTCGGCGATGCCCAGTTTGGCCACCGAAAAGGCTTTGCGGGTGAAATAGAACGCGGCGTAAGCGAGCCAGGTGACAGCGAAGATCTGCATGCGCCAACGCGCAAGGGTGCCGATGTGCTTGTTCATTGTGGTTCTGACCTCAGGGTGTGAGTGTGCCGGCAGAATCGATGAGTAAACGCCTGTGTTTTTTATTGTTGAGCACTGCGATATCACCCCGTCCCTTCGGCGATACCGGTCAGATGAGTCCTGGTGTTGCACGCACAGGCTCATGGCCAGCGTCGCTGCCCGAGCGGGCAGTCAGCGTTGGCGTGAGCCGATCAAAGCAATTACTGTTTAATAAATAAAATCGATTTATCGTATTTCACACATAAGCTCAGCTTGTTACTGAGCTGCGCCTGTAAACGAGGTATCAGTCATGTCGGTTTCCCACGCCCAGCTCAAAGCCTTTCACGCCGTGGCGGTGCACGGAAGCTTCACCAAGGCCGCCGAGCGGCTTTATCTGACGCAACCGGCGATTTCCGACCAGGTGCGCAAGCTCGAAGAACGTTTCGGTGTGTTGCTGTTCCACCGCAACAAGCGCTCTGTGCGCCTGACGGATCTCGGTGAACGCTTGCTGGCAATCACCCAGCGTCTGTTCGTGGTCGAGGCCGAAGCCCAGGAGTTGCTGCAGGAATCCCAGGCGTTGCAGACCGGCAGCCTGATTCTGGCGGTGGATGCGCCGGTGCATGTGCTGCCGCAGATCGCCCGGTTCTGTGAGCGCTATCCGGGGATCAGCGTGAAGATCGAAACCGGTAATACCGATGAATCGCTGTTTCGACTGTTCAACTATCAGGCTGATCTGGCGTTGCTTGGGCGTGATGTCAGCGATGAACGTTTGTTGTGCGTGCCGCTGCGCAATGATCCGATGGTGGCGTTCGTGTCGCGCCATCATCCGTGGGCCGAGCGTGAATCGATCTGCCTGGAAGATCTGGACGACACGCCGCTGGTGCTGCGCGAACACGGCTCGGTGACTCGTCAGACGCTGGAAGAGGAAATGGCCCGCGCCGGGTTTCGCATCCGCCCGGCGATTCAGGTCGAAGGCCGGGAAGCGGCGCGGGAGGCAGTGGTGGTGGGGATTGGCGTGGGTGTGGTGTCGGCGGCGGAGTTTGGCGCGGACTCACGGGTCTGCGCGCTGCCGATTACCGACTGCACCCGGCGGTTGACCGAAACGCTGGTGTGCCTGCGCGAGCAGAGTTCGCGGCGGGTGGTGGCGACGTTTCTCGAGATGGTGCGCGAAAGCCTTGTGTAGTCAGTTCCGGCCCCTTCCCGAGCAAGCTCGGTCCCACACTGGAACCGCGGCGTGCACAAACCCTGTGGGAGCGAGCTTGCTCGCGAATGGCCGCGATACGGTTATCAGTTGGGCGCCAACCCGAAAAACGCCTGAATAAGCCTCAACTCCCGCCGCCGCTCCACACAGCCGATCATGTGCCGATTCACCAGCCCTTCTCCCGCAATGGGAATCGCGACGACGCGGGGGTCATGGCTGACCTCCACCGATGACACCACCCCAACCCCCAATTCAGCCGCCACCGCCTCCGTCACCGCCTCGCGACTGTCCAGTTCAAGCAACACCCGCGGACTCACCGACGCCTGCGCACAGGCCTGATCAAACGTGCGCCGGGTAATCGAACTCGGCTCGCGCAACACCATGATCACCTGATCCAGTTCCTTGAGCCTGACCTCGCCGCTGCGACTCGCCCACGGATGCCCAGCCGGCACCAGCGCACAGATTCGCGACTCACTCAACGCTTGCAGATGCAGGCCCTTGCGCGGCTCGACCTCGGTCAGCACCGCCACGTCAGCATGCTCGGACAATAACGCCGCCAGCGTTTCCTGAGCATTGCCCAACCGCAGATTCACCGTGATCCCCGGATACCGCGCCCGCAGGCTGGCGAGCATCGGCATGACCATGTGCGGGCCGTCCGCCGCGACCTCCAGACGCCCCGTGAGCAGCTGCCGATTGGCTTCCAGCAACGCCTGCGCCTCTTCGGCCATGCCGAACATCGCCCGAGTGATCGCCGCCAGTTTGATGCCCTCCTCCGTCAGCTCGACCCGGCGCGCCGTCCGTCGCAACAGCGTGATCTGGTAATGCTCCTCCAGCGCCTTGATGTGCCCCGTGACCGCCGGCTGACTGATGAACAACCGCGCGGCGGCACGGGTGAAGCTGCCTTCCCGGGCCACGGCGTCGAAGGCGCGGAGCTGGAACAGGTTCATGGATAACCCTCACTGATGGCTGGCATAACAACAAACAATTTGATTGATGATCCGCCGAATTGCAACGTATGCCCCGTAGCTTCATCCCACAGCGCTATCGCGAGGACACACGAATGAGTACTGCCGCACCCATCCTGCTCACTCCCGGCCCGTTGACCACCTCGGCCCGCACCCGCCAGGCGATGATGGTCGACTGGGGTTCATGGGATGACCGCTTCAACCAACTGACCGCCAGCCTTTGCGAGCAGCTGCTGGCCATCCTCAACGGCGCCAACAGTCACCACTGCGTACCGTTGCAGGGCAGCGGCACCTTCGCCGTCGAAGCCGCGATCGGCACCCTCGTCCCTCGCGACGGCAAGGTGCTGGTGCTGATCAACGGCGCTTACGGCAAGCGTCTGGCGAAAATCTGCGAAGTGCTGGGCCGCTCGTTCAGCACCTTTGAAACCGCTGAAGATGAGCCGACCACCGCCGCCGACGTCGACCGCCTGCTGCGCGCCGACAGCGACATTACCCACGTCGCGCTGATCCACTGCGAAACCAGCACCGGCATCCTCAATCCGCTGCCGGAAATTGCCCAGGTCGTCGAGCAACACGGCAAACGCCTGATCATCGACGCCATGAGCTCCTTCGGCGCGCTGCCGGTGGATGCGCAGAAAGTCCCGTTCGATGCACTGATCGCCGCCTCCGGCAAATGCCTCGAAGGCGTGCCGGGTATGGGCTTCGTGTTTGCCCGCAAGGAATCTCTGGCCGCAGCTGCCGGCAATTCGCACTCGCTGGCGATGGACCTGTTCGACCAGCACAGCTACATGAAGAAGACCGGTCAGTGGCGCTTCACCCCGCCGACCCACGTGGTCGCCGCGCTGCACGAAGCACTGCTGCAATACAACGAAGAAGGCGGCCTGCCGGCGCGGCACGCGCGTTACGCCGCCAACTGCCAGGCGCTGATGGACGAGATGGGCAAACTCGGTTTGCGCAGCTTTCTGCCTGCTGCGATCCAGGCGCCGATCATCGCGACCTTCCACGCGCCGAAAGATCCGCGCTACCAGTTCAAGGACTTCTACGAACGGGTCAAGGCCAAGGGTTACATCCTTTACCCCGGCAAGCTGACCCAGGTCGAAACCTTCCGCGTCGGCTGCATCGGCCACGTCACCCCGGCGCAGATGCGCGAAGCCGTCGCGGCGGTGGGTGAAGTGCTGCGCGAGATGGAAGTGTTAGAGATTTAAACCACACCAACAATCCCTGTGGGAGCGGGCTTGCCCGCGATTAGGCCCTGGCAGTCGACATCCATGGTGAATGTCAGACCGCCATCGTCGGATCGCCGCCCGGAGCAAGCCCGCTCCCACAAGGACAGCAAACTCCGAATTGCGTGTTATCACAGGAATTTCTGCAATGAACTACAACAACCCAACCAAACTGCAAGCCGCCATCCTCGACTGGGCCGGCACCGTGGTCGATTTCGGTTCTTTCGCACCCACCCAGATCTTCGTCGAAGCCTTTGCCGAGTTCGACGTCCAGGTCTCCATCGAAGAAGCCCGTGGCCCGATGGGCATGGGCAAGTGGGATCACATCCGCACCCTTTGCGATCAGCCGCAGGTTGCCGAGCGCTATCGCAAGGTGTTCGGCCGCACCCCGACTGACGATGACGTCACCGCGATCTACAACCGCTTCATGCCGCTGCAGATCGAAAAAATCGCCGAGCACTCGGCGCTGATTCCCGGCGCACTGGACACCATCGCCAACCTGCGTCAGCAAGGCATCAAGATCGGTTCCTGCTCGGGCTATCCAAAACAGGTGATGGACAAGGTCGTGGCACTGGCCGCCACTAACGGCTACATCGCCGACCACGTGGTGGCCACCGACGAAGTGCCGAACGGCCGCCCATGGCCGGCTCAAGCGCTGGCCAACGTGATTGCGCTAGGCATTGACGATGTCGCCGCCTGCGTGAAGATCGACGACACCGTGCCGGGCATTCTCGAAGGTCGTCGCGCCGGGATGTGGACCGTAGCGCTGATCTGCTCCGGCAATGCGCTGGGCCTGGATTACGAAGGCTACCGCGCACTGGGCAGCGACGCGCTCGCCAGCGAACGCAAGCGCATTCACGCGCTGTTCGAAGGTTCGCGCCCGCACTACATGATCGACACCATCAGCGATCTGCCGGAAGTGATCGCCGACATCAACCAGCGTCTGGCCAAGGGTGAAATGCCGCAAAACAACTAACCCCGACAAAAAAAATACCGCCGACTGAAACAAGCCGGCGGTATTTTTATTAATAAATCACAAATACTGAACAGATAACTTGCAAGCCATCATTCGTCCTCTTTCGGAACAACAGAATTATTCAGAAACCAGGTTACCCTGCGCGTCGTAACTCAACCCATCGGGATACTTCACAGAACCATCTGCCCGTTGTTCGGTTCCATCAGCCCAGACAATGCGTCCATCGAGATATTCGATTGTGCCGTCCGGCCACACAATGCGTCCGTCAGGCTGTTCGACCCTGCCGTCTGTATGCTGAATGATGCCGTCTGGACGCGTCACTGCCGTCTGTTGCGCATTCACCAGACTTCCATCGGCCAACGTGGTGGATCCATCCGGATGACGGCTGTTTCCGATCGCGCTCAGCAGGTTGATCAGCGCCACCGGGTCCACATTGATATTCAGCGTAGGCCACGGCATTGGCGGCCTTGCGACGGCAACAGGCTTGGTCGGCGCCACCGGTGGCTTGATTGCGGGCGAACCTGGCTTGACGGGAGCAGCAGGTTTTACCGGCGGTTTGACCGGCCGCACGGGTGGTTTCACCGGCGATACTGGAGGTTTGACTGGCGGTACTGGAGGTTTGACTGGCGGTACGGCGGGCTTCACCGGAGGCTTTGCCGGCTGCACCGGCGGCTTGACGGGCGGAACGGATGGCTTGCTCACCGGCCTGGAGGGCTGCGTAACTGCAGGCTTCGGTTTTGGCTTCGGCACAGGTGCCTTGGCCATTGCCTTTTTTACAATAAATCCATGTTTGTTATTAAGAAGAACATTAAAAGCCATTGTTAAATCCTTTTTACGAGTACAGCATCCTTGATCGACGCCATTGATTTATTTATCGAGCCAGATTTCAACTCTCGACTGCGCCCAACAATAACCACCTCACTCCAGGCACTCAAACTTTCGCAAATACAAAATATAAACAATGCCTTGTTACAGCCATTCAGTCGGTACTTTGGTCAGTCACTGCAATGCCAATGACATGCATCAATAAAAAACGGATCGCGGAGGAAGAATGGCCTCAACACGGTTACAGTTAAGGCATGCCGTCGCAGAACGGCACGCTTGAGCCCTGAACCGTGAGGAACGTCGTATGCCGTGGACAAATTCCGAATCCCGTTACAGCACCGTGTCGATCCTGCTGCACTGGCTGATGCTGGTGCTGTTGGTGCTGGTGTACGCCAGCATGGAATTGCGCGGCCTGTTTCCCAAGGGCAGCGGCGGTCGCACGCTGATCCGCGAAGTGCATTACATGCTTGGCCTGACCGTGTTCGTGCTGGTCTGGTTTCGCCTGTTCGCCCGCAGCCTGGGCCCTGCACCGAAAATCTTCCCGGCCTCGCCACAATGGCAAACCACCCTCGCACGCTTGATGCACTCGGCCTTGTACCTGTTCATGATCAGCATGCCGATCCTCGGCTGGCTGATCACCAGCGCGGAAGGTCATCAGGTGATGTTCTACGGTTTCGACCTGCCGTTGCTGGTGAGTGAAGACAAGGTGTTCGCCAAAGACGTCGAGCACTGGCACGTGCTGATCAGCACCATCGGCTACTGGCTGATCGGCCTGCATGCGTTGGCGGGGATCTATCACCATTACGTGGTGCGCGATAACACGCTGCTGCGGATGATGCCCAAGCGCAGCCAGGGTTAACCGTCGAAGCCGCGCCGGCCCTGCAAGCCGCCGGTGTGGACGAAGATCAAGCGTGAACCCCGGGCAAAGTGACCCGCCTCGACCTGTTGTTTGAGCGCCAGCAAGGCCTTGCCGGTGTACAGCGGCTCGAGAGGAATGCCACTGGCCTGTTCGGTTTGCGCGATGAGCTCAAGCAGCGTCGGATCGACCTTGGCGAAACCGTCACGGCTGGCGTCGATCAGCTCGTAGCCTTCAACGTCCCCGACAATCGCCTCGACATTGGCCGCGACGCCGTGATCGTCGGGTACGGCCATTGCGCCATACACTGCATGCTGTCCTGCCTCCGCCAACACCAATCCCGCGAGCGTGGTGCCCGTGCCACAGGCCAGCCACCAACCGTGATAGTCGTCCCAGCCGAGCTTGCCGAGTTGTTGACTGACCTGATCCTTCAATGACGCGCAACCCTGCGCCCCCGGCAAACCGCCGCCCCCTTCGGGCACCGGATGCAGCGTCGGATATTGCGCGAGCCACGATTGCCAGAACCCCGGCTCGTGCCGCGCCCGATAACCGCCGTAACCGAGCCAGTGCAGCTGCATGCCGAAGTCCTGCAGATCCCTGATTGTCGGCGTGTCCTGCGGATGCCCGCGCAACAGCCCGACCGTCGTGAATCCCAGGCGTTTGCCGGCGGCCGCCAGCGCATGCAGATGATTGGAGTGCGCACCGCCCAGGCTGATGATGCCTTCGGCACCCGCACGGTCGGCGGCCTTGAGATGTTCGACGAGTTTGAACCACTTGTTGCCGCTGATCAGCGGATCGATCCGGTCGAGACGCAAGATCGCGACTTCAATTCCGGTGGCGGTGAGCCAGTCCAGATGAAGCGGTTCGAGGGGGGCTTGAGGTAGCCAGTCAGCGGGGGGAAGAAGCATTGGCGACTTTTCGTTCTTAACAGAGCCAGCATTCTAGTCGCTCAAAGGACGCCATCGCGAGCAAGCTCGCTCCCACAAGGTTCTGCTGAGCTCACAACATCTGTGAACAACGCAAAACCTGTGGGAGCGAGCTTGCTCGAGATGGTCATTGGCACGCTGAATCTGGTTGCCGCGTTACAGCTCGGCGGCCAGACGCGAACCCTGATTGATCGCACGTTTGGCATCCAGCTCGGCCGCCACATCGGCGCCACCGATCAGGTGCACGTTCTGCCCGGCCTCGACCAGACCGTCGTGCAGCTCGCGCAGCGGATCCTGGCCGGCGCAGATGACGATGTTGTCCACCGGCAGCACTTGCGGCTCGCCGGTTTCGCCGATGCGGATGTGCAGGCCTTCGTCGTCGATCTTCAGATATTCGACGCTGTTGAGCATCTGCACCTGCTTGTTCTTCAGACCGGTGCGGTGAATCCAGCCGGTGGTCTTGCCCAGACCGTCGCCGACCTTGGACTTCTTGCGTTGCAGCAGGAACACGTCCCGCGCCGGTGCGTGCGGTGCAGCCTTGATCCCGGCCACGCCACCACGGGCTTCCAGATTCGTGTCGATGCCCCACTCTTTCCAGAACGCAGCGCGATCCTGACTGGTGGCCACACCTTCATGGACGAGGAATTCCGAGACGTCGAAACCGATACCGCCGGCGCCAATCACCGCCACACGCTTGCCGACCGGTTTGCGCTCAAGCAGCACATCCAGATAGCTCAGCACTTTGGCATTCTCGACACCCGGAATCGCTGGCAAACGTGGTGCAATACCGGTCGCCAGGATGACTTCGTCGTAACCGCCCTCGACCAGTTTCGCCACATCGACGCGGGTGTTCAGGCACACCTCGACGTGGGTGGTCTGCAGTTTGCGTTTGAAGTAGCGCAGGGTTTCGTAGAACTCTTCCTTACCCGGCACACGTTTGGCGACGTTGAACTGACCACCAATTTCACTGGCCGAATCGAACAGCGTCACCTGATGTCCGCGCTCGGCGGCCACGGTGGCAGCGGACAGACCGGCAGGACCGGCACCGACCACCGCGATTTTCTTGATCTGCTTGACCGGCAGGTAATTAAGTTCCGTCTCGTGGCAGGCACGCGGGTTGACCAGGCAGCTGGTGAGCTTGCCGCCGAAGGTGTGATCGAGGCAGGCCTGGTTGCAACCAATGCAGGTGTTGATTTCGTCGGCGCGGCCTTCAGCGGCTTTGTTGACGAAGTCCGGGTCGGCGAGGAACGGCCGCGCCATCGAAACCATGTCGGCATCGCCTTCAGCCAGAATCTGCTCGGCGACTTCCGGGGTGTTGATGCGGTTGGTGGTGATCAGCGGAATGCTCACCGAGCCACGCAGCTTGGCCGTGACCTTGCTGAACGCCGCACGCGGCACTTTGGTGGCGATGGTCGGAATCCGCGCTTCGTGCCAGCCGATGCCGGTGTTGATGAGGGTCGCGCCGGCCTGCTCGATGGCTTTGGCCAGGGTGACGATTTCTTCCCAGGTGCTGCCGCCTTCCACCAGATCGAGCATCGACAGGCGGAAGATGATGATGAAGTTCGGGCCGACCGCTTCACGTACGCGGCGAACGATTTCCACCGGCAGGCGCATGCGGTTTTCGTAGCTGCCGCCCCAACGGTCGGTACGGTGGTTGGTATGCGCGGCGAGGAACTGGTTAATGAAATAACCTTCCGAACCCATGATCTCCACGCCATCGTACTCGGCGGTCTGGGCCAGTACCGAGCAGGTGACGAAATCGCTGATCTGTTTCTCGATGCCTTCCTCGTCCAGCTCTTTGGGCTTGAACGGGTTGATCGGCGCCTGGATGGCGCTCGGCGCGACTTGTTTCGGGCTGTAGGCATAACGGCCGGCGTGGAGGATCTGCATGCAGATCTTGCCGCCCGCATCATGCACGGCGCGCGTGACAATGCGGTGCTTGAGCGCTTCTTCCTCGGTCGTCAGCTTGGCCGCGCCGGAGTACACGCCGCCCTCGTCGTTCGGGCCGATACCGCCGGTGACCATCAGGCCGACGCCGCCACGGGCACGCTCGGCGAAGTACGCCGCCATGCGTTCGAAACCACCCGGCTTCTCTTCCAGGCCGGTGTGCATCGAGCCCATCAGGGTGCGGTTGCGCAACGTGGTGAATCCCAGGTCCAGCGGGGCCAACAGGTGCGGGTATTGAGTGGCGGTCATCGTTAACTCCACAGCGAGCGATCACGGAAAATGCGGGAGCTCTGCGTCCCCCGTCAGTCATGTTCGACAGATTAGGAGTCGCATCGCTGTCACTCAATGACCGTAACTGACAAGTTATTGATCCAAATGCGCAGCGCCCCTTGGCAAGCCGGGGCTGGCGCCCTACCCTGTCCGCACACCCTGTACCCGGCTGTTGTTGGATTTCATGCGCAAACTTCTGTACCTGACTTTTTCCATGGCGCTCATCGCCGCGCTCACCTTCTACGCCATGTGGGCGGCTGACCGTCCGGCCGGTCATTACCTGTCGGACCTGCGGATCAAACTCGCGGTCGATCAGGGCACCCCCGCCGACCGTGGCAACCTGCTGGGCATCCAGCCCGAGCTGTTCCCCACCGACTACCAAAGCCCCGAACGCCTGCACCGCAAGCTCGCCGCCTATTTGCAGCAGGCGCAGGATCAGGGGCTGTTGAATGATAAAACCGTGGTCATCCTGCCGGAGCATGTCGGCACCTGGCTGATGATCAGCGGCGAAAAAGACGAGCTGTACCAGGCCGCCACCCTCGCCGAAGCGATGAACTGGCTGGCGGCGAGCAACCCGGTGCAGTTTGCTCGCGCCTGGCTTACCGCCAAGGGCAGCAGCCGTCTGGATGACGCGCACCTGCGCATGAAGTCCCGGGACATGGCCAAGGACTATCAGGCGCTGTTCGGCGGCCTGGCCAAGGAATTCCACATCACCCTGGTGGCCGGCTCGATCGTGTTGCCTGAACCGAACATCACCGATGGCCGGCTCAAGGCCGGCAGTGGCGCGCTGTACAACAGCACGGTGGTATTCGGTCGCGACGGCGCCCCGCTCGGCCAGCCACAGCGGCAGATGCGTCCGATCTTCGATCAGGACGAACCATCCAGCCCCCGCGAGGCTTCCCGGATCAATGTGGTCGACACGCCGGCCGGACGCCTCGGCGTGTTGATCGGCAACGACAGTTGGTACCCGGACAACTACCGCAAACTCGACGAACAAGGCGCGCAGCTGATCGCGGTGCCTGCGTTTGTCGTCGGTCATGGCGTTTGGGATCAACCCTGGAAAGGTTACAAAGGCTTGAGCGTGCCGGACTCGGTCAGCCTGAAACCGGGAGCAGTCAGTGAAGGCCAGGCCTGGCACCAACTGACCCTGACCGCGCAACCGTCGGCCAGCAAGGCGCTGGCCGGCATGAGTGTGTTTCTGCGCGGGCAGTTCTGGGACAAACCGAGTTCCGGGCAAAGTTTCCTCAGCAGCAACGGCCAGCAATTCGCCGACAGCGAAGCCCGTGGCGCACGCCTGCTGAACCTCTGGCTGTAATCCATGAAACCGCTGCCGATGCGACTCGGAGATCTGTCGGTGGGCTTCGTCCATAGCCTGGCCGATGCCGTGCGCAGCCATGACGTCGATCCGCAGCCATTGCTCGAACAGTACGGCCTGGATGCCGCACGCCTGGCCGAAGCCGGGGCGCGTCTGTCGATCCCGCGCTACATGCGCCTGGGGCATGGCGCGATTCAGCTGACCGGCGATCCGGCACTGGGTTTGCGCATGGGCCGGCTCAGTCGACTGAGTCAGGCAGGGCTGGCGGGGGTGACCGCCGCGCAGGCGCCGACCGCTCGTGAAGCCGCACGCTGCCTGATTCGTTTCGAACCGCTGTACGGCTCCAACTATCGCGGCCAGTCGAGTTTTCACGAAGACGCCAGCGGTGCGTGGCTGCGGTTCTACTCGATCAGCCCGTACAACGCTTACAACCGCTTTGTGGTGGATTCGATCATTGCCGGCTGGCTGCATCAGCTGTCGAGCATCAGCCCCGAGCCATTGCGTGCCGAACGGATCGAAATCGAATTCGACAGCCCGGATTATCGCGACGCTTATGCGGTGCTCGGCGATTGCCCGATACAGTTCGGCGCCGAACACAATCAACTGCGCCTGAGCCTCACCAGCCTGGCCCAACGCAACCCGGAGCATTGCCCCAGCACCTGGAAACATTTGCTCGGTTTGTGTGAACGGGAGCTCGAGCAATTGACCCGCACCCGCAGCCTGCGTGAACGCATCACGCAATTGCTCGGGCCGTTGCTCAATGGCGGCCGGGAACCCGACCTGGAAGAAGTGGCGGCACGCTTGAAGCTGCCGACCTGGACGTTACGGCGCAAACTGGCCGAGGAAGGCACGCAGTTTCGCGCGATCCTCAATGACACTCGCCGTGATCTGGCGATGACCTACATCCGCGACACCGAACTGGCATTCGGTGAAATCGCTTACCTGCTGGGCTTTGCCTCGGCCGAAGCTTTCCAGCGCGCCTTCAAGCGCTGGAACGGCCAGACACCGGGCGAATTTCGCCGCAGTCACCGCAAGACAGGCTGACGCCTCACAGCTCGGTGGCGTCTTCCGCAGGCTCTGGTGAATCCAGTTCGTAAGCCTGGAATTCGAGCAGTTCTTCTTGATAGTCATCCATCACTTAATCCCCCTGACGCTTGCTTGAAATGGCCTGGAACAAATGACCAGTGCCTCGAGCATAAAGTGCCCGTATGAAGGAAAAATGAAACACGGCCTTCATGAAATAAACGTAGCAGGTGGTCAGGAATTTATCGCGGGGAATTTTGAGAAGAACTCATCCATTGCACTGTGGGAGCGAGCCTGCTCGCGATAGCGAACTTTCCGACACATTGATATTGATTGTGCCGACGCTATCGCGAGCAGGCTCGCTCCCACAGGTTTACTGCCCGGAGGCAGGCATGGCCGGAATCGGCTCGGAGGGCGGCGGTATATCCGTCGGGTTGGCCGGAGGGGTGATGGTTTCCGTCGTGGGCGCAGGCTCGGCAACCGGTGCCGGGGTGATCGGTGCAGCTTCGGCCGGCGGTGCTACCGGCTCGGCACTGGCCGGGGCCGCTTCTGCAGGCGCTGGCGTCGGTGCAACAGCGGGTTCGGCGGCTGGCGCTGGGGCCGGGGCCGGTTCAGCCGCAGGGGCTGGAGCCAGCGGAGCCGGCGCCGCCTTGGCTTCAGGCACACCCAGGTCGGTTTTCGGTTTTTCGGTGATGTGCGCGGCTTTCTTCGCATCAGCCGGCAGGAACAGCTCGACCAGGGTGAAGAAACGCTCGTAGAACTTCTGCGACGACACGGTTTCGCTGGCGACCTTGACCATCGAATCGTCAGACGAGCCGATCGGCATCGACACCGAGCCCAACACGCCGACACCGAGGCTGGCCGAGTTGTTGGTCTTCTTCAGCGCGTAGCGGTCCTGCAGGGCATTGGCGAACACGGTGGCATGATGGCCGGCACTGCCATCATCGGCGCACACCACGTTGAAGCTGATCTCCAGGTGGGTTTCGCCGGTCTGCTGGAAGCTCTTGTGCCCACTGACCAGTTTCGGGTCACTGCTGGTAATGATGTAGCCCTGGCTGAGCAACGCTCGGCGGGCCGCTTCGCAACTGGCGGTGTCGGTCACCGGGTAATTGCGCGAAAAGGTGCCGGAGTCGTCGAAATTCTCATGCTCGTAGATAGGCTTGTCCTTGGAGCAGCCGGCAGCGGCGGTCAGCAACAACGCCAACCCGATGAAACGCACGGGAATAGAATTCAACATTAAACATCCTGAGGGAAAACGGTCCGGGGCGTATTGTGCAACAGATCGCTGCCCCGCGGCGTATGGATTAGTGTCTTAAAACAGTTACAACTCTACCGGTCATGGGCGACAGGAAAAAGTCGCACCGATAAATGATCGACAAACACCCGCAATTTGGCGGTCGCGTGCCGACTTGATGGCCACAGGACCCAGAACTGCCCGACGTGCTCCAGATGCTCATCGAGCACACGCTGCAGGCGACCCTGTTGCTGCGCCTCAACGATCATGAAGTCCGGCAGACAGGCGATGCCCATGCCCGCCAGCGCTGCATGCCTCACGGCTTCAATCGACGTACTGACCAGACGCGTCGGTAATGTCGCCTCGGAGGCACCCTCCTGGCGCTTCAGCGGCCAGGGCTCCAGTTTGCCGGTGGCGTGAAACGTATGGCGCAGGCAGGCATGCTCCGCCAGATCAGCCGGGACCAGCGGCTCGCCGCGTTCGCACAGATACGCGGGACTGGCCACCAACACCATGTGAAACTCGCCCAACGGTCGTGCCATCAATCGCGAATCTCGCGGTTTACCTGTGCGGATGACAGCATCGAAGCCTTCTTCAACCACATCCACCATACGATCGGTCAGGTCCAGATCCAGTTCGATCTGCGGGTACAGCGCCATGAATTCATTCATGACCGGCATCACCAGGTCATGCACCTGCGGCAGGCTGATCCGCAACTTGCCGTGAGGCGCCGCTGCCGCATCGCACAACTCGAATTCGGCTGCTTCGACCTCGGCCAGAATCTTGCGGCAACGCTCAAGAAACAGCGCCCCTTCACTGGTCAGCGTAATGCTGCGGGTGGTGCGATGAAACAACCGCACATTGAGCCGTGCTTCCAGGCGGGCGATGCTTTTGCCGACCGCCGACGAAGACACGCCCTGCAAGCGGCCGGCCTCGGTAAAACTGCGGGTTTCCGCCACCTGCACGAACACCGAAATACTGCCCAGGCTGTCCATTCTTCCCTCTCTGATTCACGACATTCCTGTCCGAGATGTTCGGAACCCTAACCTGTTTTTCCCGAATGTGCAGCGCCCTACCCTATGGCCTTCGTCTCCTTCGGCAAAATGGAAACCCGCCCATGAACGATGCACCACTCATTTCCCCCTCACTCGCCGGCACCGCCGAGCCCGCGGAACGATTACCGCTGGGCGCGCTGCTCGCGCTGGCCACCGCCGGGTTCATCACCGTGTTGACCGAGGCGATGCCCGCCGGATTGTTGCCACAGATGAGCGCGGGGCTTGATGTCTCTCAGGCTCTGATCGGGCAACTGGTCACGCTGTACGCCATCGGTTCGATGCTGGCGGCCATTCCGCTCACCATTGCCACCCGGGGCTGGCGTCGACGCCCGCTGTTGCTGGCGGCCATTGCTGGGTTTGCCATTGCCAACAGCATCACTGCGTTGTCGGAGCTGTACTGGCTGACCCTGGTTGCACGCTTGATCGCGGGCGTATTCGCCGGGCTGCTTTGGGCTTTACTGGCGGGATACGCGAGCCGGATGGTCGCGCCTCACCTGCAAGGCCGGGCCATTACGGTGGCCATGCTCGGGGCGCCCCTTGCGCTGTCGCTGGGCATTCCGGCCGGGACGCTGCTGGGCACGGCAGTCGGCTGGCGTCTGAGCTTCGCGATCATGACCGCGCTGACCGTGCTGCTGGTGATCTGGGTGCGCTGGCAAGTGCCGGATTTCGCCGGTGAACGCGCCGGAAAACGCTTGCCACTGCGTCAGGTGTTTACCTTGCCGGGGGTGCGACCCGTGCTGTTTGTGACTTTGTCCTACGTCGTCGCGCACAACCTTCTGTACACCTACATCGCGCCATTTCTGGAGCCATCGGGACTTGGCGTAGAAATCGACCGCGTGTTGCTGGTATTCGGCCTGGCGTCGGTGCTGAGCCTGTGGATCGTCGGCAGCCTGATTGATCGCTGGCTGCGTCAGCTGGTACTGGTCAGCGCTACGCTGTTCCTGCTGTCGGCGATCGCACTGGGCCTGTGGCGCGAATGGCCGGGCGTGATCTACACCGCCACCGCCGTTTGGGGACTGGCGTTTGGCGCGATGCCCTCGCTGTTGCAGACGGCTCTTGCGAAAACCGCCACGGAGTCTGCAGATACCGCGCAATCGATGCTGGTGACCCTGTGGAATGTCGGCATTGCCGGCGGCGGACTTGCGGGCGGTCTGCTGCTGAACAACCTGAGCGTCGGAAGTTACCCGTGGATCGTCGGGGGTCTGTTGCTATTGACCCTGTATGCGGCTGTCAAGGCCCGGAGCCATGGCTTCCCGAACGCCGGATAGCGCGCACAAAAAAGCCCCGGATATTCATCCGGGGCTCGGGTCTTGCGGCTCAGCCAGGCATCAGAAACGCTTGATGTCGGCTTCGCTTTCCAGCTGTTTGCGGTACGCCGCGAAGTCCTGCTGGCCCACACGCGATGCAAGGAAGCGACGGTATTGCGCTTTCTCTTCATCGGTCGGAGCCGCTGCTTCGTTCACGCCGTTCAGGCGCACGATGGTCAGGCTGCCGTCTGCCAGCGTCACGCTGGCGAAGGTCGGCTTGTCCTTGGCGGCCGGTTTCGGCATGCGGAACAATGCTTGCAGTACCGCTGGATCAACGCCTTCCTGAGCGCGGTGCGCCGCTTCAGTGACTTTCCAGCTCTGGCCGTCCACCGCCTTGTCCAGCGGCGTCTTGCCATCACGCAGGCTGGCGATCAGTTGCTCCGCCTTGGTCTTGGCAGCAGCGCTGGCGTGCTCTTTGGTCAACTGGGCGCGAATGGCGGTAGCCACGCTTTCCAGCGGCAATTGAGCAGGCTTCAGGTGCTCCTTGGCGCGCAGCACGATCACGGTTTCCGGATCCAGCTCGATGGCGGTGCTGTTGGCACCCTCTTCCAGCACTTCGGTGCTGAACGCGGCAGTCACTACAGCACGGTTGGCTGCAACGCCTTCACCACCTTCACGGCCGAACGGCTTGGAGGTGTGCACGGTCAGTTTCAGGTCCTGCGCTGGCTGGGCCAGGTCGGACGCTTCGAACGAAGAGTCTTCCAGTTGCTTGGTCGCCTCGACGAAACGCTGCTCGACTTGCTGGGTTTTCAGCTCGCGGGTCAGCTTGTCTTTCAGGCTGGCCAGGGTCGGCACTTCAGGCGCCTCGACACCCAGCAGCTTGATCAGGTGGAAGCCGAAGTCGGTGCGAACCGGCTCGGAAACCTGATCCTTGTTCAGCGAATACAGGGCTTTCTCGAAGGCTGGATCGTAAACGCCAGGACCGGCATAACCCAAGTCACCGCCGTTGTTGGCCGAACCCGGATCCTGCGAGAACTCCTTGGCCAGCGCTTCGAATTTCTCGCCCTTGGCCAGACGCGCCTGGACTTCTTCGATCTTCGCCTTGGCCTGAGCTTCGGTGGTCTTGTCGTTGACTTCGATCAGAATGTGCGCCGCACGACGCTGTTCCGACAGATTGGCGATCTCTTTCTGATACGCCGCCTGCAGGTCTTCATCCTTGACGGCGACCTGATCGAAGAACGAAGACTTCTTCAGTTCCAGGTAATCGATGACCACTTGATCCGGAGTCATGAATTCCTTGGCGTGCTCGTCGTAGTAAGCCTTGACCTCATCATCGGTCAGCTTCACGGCCGAAGGGTCAGCCTTGATGTTCAGCGTGGCGAAATCGCGGGTCTGCTTTTCCAGACGGGCAAAGGCCAGCACCTGAGCATCGGTCACAAAACCGCTGCCCGCCACACCGGCGCGCAGTTGGCCGATCAGCATTTCCTGAGCCAGCATCTGGCGGAACTGCATACGGCTGTAGCCCAGTTGGCGGATCACCTGATCGAAGCGGTCGGAGCTGAACTTGCCGTCGACCTGGAATTCAGGCGTCTGCAGGATCACTTGGTCCAGGGCCGCTTCGGAGAAAGCGAATTTCGATTGTTCTGCGCCTTGCAGCAGCAGTTTGCGATCGATCAGCCCCTTGAGGGCCGATTCGCGCAGCATTTTTTCGTCCAGCAAGGAGGCGTCGAAATCCTTGCCCAGTTGTTGCATCAGCTGACGGCGTTGCATATCCACCGCCTGGCTCAGCTCGTTCTGGCTGATTTCTTCACCGTTGACCTTGGCCGCCTCATTCTTGTGAGTCGTGGCCTGGAAAATGGCGTCGAAACCGGTCAGAGCCATCAGTGCAACGATGACTCCGATAATGGTCTTGGCAATCCAGCCTTGTGAATTGTCCCTGATATTCTGCAGCATGCGTCCCCCAGAAACGGTTGAACTTCAAAATTAGGCAACCGTGGAGCGTGGGTAGAATCCGGATAGAAGAAAGGCGCATCCGAGGATGCGCCTTCTCGTAACTGGCGGAGCGGACAGGGCTCGAACCCTCGATCCCGGTGTGACAGGCAGCTATTCCAACCGCCTGCTCTACCGCTCCGCTGCCAAGTCAGGCATGACCCCGACCCGGATGGGTAAAAACCTGAATCAAACTTAGTTGACGGCTTCTTTCAGGGCTTTACCGGCTTTGAAACCTGGCTTTTTGGCTGCCGCGATTTCCAGAGTCTTGCCGGTCTGTGGGTTACGACCGATGCGAGCTGGACGATCAGTCACGGAGAAAGTACCGAAACCAACCAGAACAACGGAGTCGCCAGCCTTGAGAGCGCCAGTGACGGATTCGATTACAGCGTCCAGCGCACGGCCAGCAGCAGCTTTCGGGATATCAGCGGATGCAGCGATAGCATCAATCAGTTCCGACTTGTTCACTCTAAGTCCCCTTATATCTATTTGAGTATGATTCTAAGTTTTTTGGTGAAAGCAAAAACGAGTGCTGAATGGCCTACAGACACTTAAGAGCCGCTTTATAACAAGGGCTCTAAAAAGCTGTCAAGGAAGCCCCCCAGGCAAAAGCGTATTAATGCGTGCTAATTCTTTCCTTAGAGTCAGACTCACGTTTTTCGTCCTTGGCAACTATCTCCGGAGCCACATCCGGCAAGGGCTCCGGCGCGTATTGCAGCGCAATTTGCAGGACCTCGTCAATCCATTTAACCGGTTTGATCTGCAGATCCTGCTTGATATTGTCAGGAATCTCCTTCAGATCGCGCACGTTCTCTTCCGGAATAATCACTGTCTTGATTCCGCCACGGTGAGCGGCCAGCAGTTTTTCCTTCAGACCGCCAATGGCGAGGACTTGACCACGCAGGGTGATCTCGCCGGTCATGGCGACATCGGCACGCACAGGAATACCCGTCAACGCCGACACCAGTGCAGTACACATGCCTACACCGGCGCTCGGACCGTCTTTCGGCGTAGCGCCTTCGGGCATGTGAATATGCGTGTCGCGCTTCTCGTGGAAGTCCAGGGGAATGCCCAGGCTCTTGGCACGGCTGCGCACCACGGTCAGGGCAGCAGTGATCGATTCGACCATTACGTCACCCAGCGAACCGGTCTTGATCAGTTGACCTTTGCCCGGCACAACAGCGGCTTCGATGGTCAGCAGTTCGCCGCCCACCTGAGTCCAGGCCAGGCCGGTTACTTGACCGATCTGATCCTGCTGCTCGGCCAGACCGTAGCGGAACTTGCGAACGCCGAGGAAATGCTCCAGCAGATCAGCTGTCACTTTTACCGAGAAGCGTTTTTCCAGCGCGTGCTCTTTGACCGCCTTGCGGCAGACCTTGGCAATCTGCCGCTCGAGGCCACGCACACCGGCTTCGCGGGTGTAGTAACGGATGATGTCGCGGATCGCTTCTTCGTCGAATTCCAGCTCGCCCTTCTTCAGGCCGTTGGCTGTAATCTGCTTCGGCGACAGGTACTTGACCGCAATGTTGATCTTCTCGTCTTCGGTGTAGCCCGGCAGACGGATGACTTCCATCCGGTCCAGCAGCGCCGGCGGAATGTTCATCGAGTTCGAGGTGCACAGGAACATCACGTCCGAGAGGTCGTAATCGACTTCCAGGTAGTGGTCGTTGAAGTTGTGGTTCTGCTCCGGATCGAGCACTTCCAGCAACGCCGACGCCGGGTCGCCACGCATGTCGCTGCCCATTTTGTCGATTTCATCGAGCAGGAACAGCGGGTTGCGCACACCCACTTTTGTCATCTTTTGAATCAATCTTCCTGGCATCGAACCGATGTAAGTCCGACGGTGACCACGAATTTCCGCTTCATCCCGCACACCACCGAGGGCCATGCGCACGAATTTGCGGTTGGTGGCATGGGCGATCGACTCGGCCAGCGAAGTTTTACCCACGCCTGGAGGACCGACCAGGCACAACACCGGGCCACGGATTTTCTTCACGCGCTTCTGCACGGCGAGGTATTCAAGGATGCGTTCCTTGACCTCTTCGAGGCCGTAGTGATCGGCGTCGAGAATGTCTTCGGCGCGGGCCAGGTCCAGACGCACCTTGCTCTGGGCCTTCCACGGCACCTGAACCAGCCAGTCGATGTACGAGCGCACCACGGTGGCTTCGGCGGACATCGGCGACATCTGCTTGAGCTTGTTCAGCTCGGCAGTGGCTTTGGCCAGGGCATCTTTCGGCAGACCAGCCGCGTCGATGCGCTTTTTCAGGTCTTCGATTTCGTTGTGGCCTTCGTCACTGTCGCCGAGCTCTTTCTGAATGGCCTTCATCTGCTCATTCAGGTAGTACTCGCGCTGACTGCGCTCCATTTGCTTTTTGACGCGGCCACGAATGCGTTTTTCGACTTGCAGCAGGTCGATCTCGGCGTCCAGCAAGGCCAGAACGTGCTCGACCCGAGCCGACAAATCGATAATTTCGAGGATTTCCTGCTTCTGCTCGATCTTCAGCGCCATGTGCGCGGCCATGGTGTCTACCAGGCGGCCAGGCTCGTCGATGCTGTTGAGCGACGACAGGACTTCAGCCGGGACTTTCTTGCCCAGCTGCACATATTGTTCGAACTGCGACAGCAGGCTGCGCACGAACACTTCGGATTCGCGCTCGGCAGCGTCGACTTCGTCGATCAGCGACACTTCGGCACGGCAGTGGCCATCGACTTCGCTGAAGCGCTCGACAGCGCCACGCTGCTCACCCTCGACCAGAACCTTCACGGTGCCGTCCGGCAGTTTCAGCAGTTGCAGAACAGTGGCGATGGTACCTACGCGATAGAGAGCTTCTTCACCGGGATCGTCGTCAGCCGGGTTTCTCTGGGCCAGCAGCAGGATCTGCTTGTCGCCCGTCATCGCGGCCTCGAGGGCTTCGATGGATTTCTCGCGCCCCACGAACAGCGGGATAACCATGTGCGGATACACAACGACATCACGCAATGGCAGGAGAGGCAATTCGATGGTGGTCTTCATGATTTCGCCTCTACGGCGGCCATATGGCCGTAATCAGATGGAATTAAGCTTGAAACCAAGATGGGGGCTGCCTTGAAAAAAAACAAGCGCAAAGCGGATGTAAAAAACGACATAAAAAAAAAGAGGCCCGAAGGCCCCTTCTTTGTTCCGGCAGACCGGGCGCTTAAGCGTCCGGCGCCGCCTTGGCAGTCGGCTCACTGTTTTCATAGATATACAGTGGCTTGGACTTGCCTTCGATCACGCTTTCATCGATCACGACTTTGCTCACCTCGGACTGCGAGGGGATTTCATACATCGTGTCGAGCAGCACACCTTCGAGAATCGAACGCAGGCCACGGGCACCGGTTTTACGTTCCAGGGCACGCTTGGCGACCGATTTCAGTGCGTCGGAACGGAATTCCAGATCCACGCCTTCCATCTCGAACAGCTTGGCATACTGTTTGGTCAGGGCATTTTTCGGTTCGGTGAGGATTTGCATCAGCGCAGCCTCATCCAGCTCGTCCAGCGTCGCAAGAACCGGCAGACGGCCGACGAATTCCGGGATCAGACCGAACTTGACCAGATCGTCAGGCTCGACTTCACGCAGGGATTCACCGACTTTCTTGCCTTCTTCCTTGCTGCGCACTTCTGCGTTGAAACCGATGCCACCCTTGGTGGAGCGGTTCTGAATGACCTTCTCCAGACCGGAGAATGCGCCACCGCAGATGAACAGGATGTTACGGGTATCAACCTGAAGGAATTCCTGCTGCGGATGCTTGCGGCCACCTTGCGGCGGAACGGAAGCGACCGTGCCTTCGATCAGTTTGAGCAAGGCCTGCTGCACGCCTTCACCGGAAACGTCCCGGGTGATCGACGGGTTGTCGGACTTGCGCGAAATCTTGTCGATTTCGTCGATGTAGACAATGCCCATCTGGGCTTTCTCCACGTCGTAATCGCACTTCTGCAGCAGCTTCTGAATGATGTTCTCGACGTCTTCACCCACATAACCCGCCTCGGTGAGGGTGGTTGCGTCGGCGATGGTGAACGGAACGTTCAGCAGGCGGGCCAGGGTTTCGGCCAGCAGGGTTTTACCGGAGCCTGTCGGGCCGATCAGCAGGATGTTGCTCTTGCCGAGTTCGACGTCGTCAGCCTTTTTGTCACGCTGGTTCAGACGCTTGTAGTGGTTGTACACCGCTACTGCCAGAACCTTTTTGGCACGCTCCTGACCGATCACATACTGATCAAGGATGCCGCTGATTTCTTTAGGCGAAGGCAATTTATGCGCGCTGCTTTCGGCCTGTGCTTCCTGCACCTCCTCGCGGATGATGTCATTGCACAGGTCGACGCACTCGTCGCAGATAAAGACCGAGGGGCCGGCAATCAATTTGCGCACTTCATGCTGGCTTTTGCCACAGAAGGAGCAATAGAGCAGCTTGCCGTTGTCCTCGCCGTTGCGGGTGTCAGTCATTCGTTCGATCCAAATCCGATAGGCTTGCAACACAAGATGAAGGCTATTGCGGGCTTTTTCAAGCCCGCCGCTGATCAGACGCGCCGACCAAGCCTATTTTGAGTCGCTTATTTTTAAGCTGGGCGCTGGTTGATCACTTCGTCGATCAGACCGTATTCCTTCGCAGCTTCTGCACTCATGAAGTTGTCGCGGTTGGTGTCGCGCTCGATTTCTTCAAGCGTACGACCGCTGTGCTTGGCCATCAGCGTGTTCAGACGCTCGCGGATGAAGAGGATTTCCTTGGCATGGATTTCGATGTCCGAAGCCTGGCCCTGGAAACCGCCCAGTGGCTGGTGAATCATCACGCGCGAGTTCGGCAGGCAGAAACGCTTGCCAGGTGCACCGGCTGTCAGCAGGAATGCGCCCATGCTGCACGCCTGACCAATACAAGTAGTCGATACGTTTGGCTTGATGAACTGCATGGTGTCGTAGATCGACATGCCCGCTGTCACCGAACCGCCCGGGGAGTTGATATAAAGATGGATGTCCTTGTCCGGGTTTTCCGCTTCAAGGAACAGCAATTGCGCACAGATAAGGTTGGCCATGTAGTCCTCTACCGGACCAACCAGAAAGATCACTCGTTCCTTGAGAAGACGCGAGTAGATGTCATAGGCGCGCTCGCCACGAGCAGATTGCTCGACAACCATCGGGACCAGGCCGCCGGCGGCCTGGATATCAGAGTTCTGCTGAATATAGGAATTACGGAACATGCTCTGCAGTCACTCCCAAATAGTCATGTCTTGAATACGCATAAGCCAGCTCGAAGGCTGGCTTATGGTGTGTGCTTCTAACGCAAAAACAATCAGTCGGCTTTTGGAGCTTCTACCGGCTTGACCGCTTCTTCGTAAGAGACCGATTTGTCGGTCACGCTAGCTTTCTGCAGAACAGTATCCACAACTTGTTCTTCCAGCACAACCGAACGGACTTCGTTCAGTTGCTGATCGTTCTTGTAGTACCAGGCCACAACCTGCTCAGGCTCTTGGTAAGCCGAAGCCATTTCCTGAATCATTTCGCGAACGCGGGCTTCGTCTGGCTTCAGGTCGAATTGCTTGACCACTTCAGCCACGATCAGACCCAGTACAACGCGACGCTTGGCTTGTTCTTCGAACAGCTCGGCCGGCAGTTGGTCTGGCTTGATGTTGCCACCGAACTGCTGAACAGCCTGCACGCGCAGACGGTCAACTTCGTTGGACAGCAGAGCCTTAGGCACTTCGATCGGGTTGGTGGCCAGCAGACCGTCCATTACCTGATTCTTGACCTTGGATTTGATCGCCTGACGCAGTTCACGCTCCATGTTCTTGCGAACTTCGGTGCGGAAACCGTCGATGCCGCTTTCCTTGATGCCGAATTGAGCGAAGAACTCTTCGTTCAGCTCAGGCAGTTTTGGCTCGGAAACGGTGTTTACAGTCACGGTGAACTCGGCGGTTTTGCCAGCCAGGTCCAAGTTCTGATAGTCCTCCGGGAAGGTCAGGTTCAGAACGCGCTCTTCGCCGGCTTTAGCGCCGACCAGGCCTTCTTCGAAGCCAGGAATCATGCGGCCGGAACCCAGCACCAGCTGAGTGCCCTTGGCGGAACCGCCAGCGAATACTTCGCCGTCAACCTTGCCAACGAAATCGATGTTCAGCTGGTCTTCGTTCTGGGCAGCGCGATCGGCTACTTCGAAACGAGTGTTCTGCTTGCGCAGGATGTCCAGCATCTTGTCCAGATCGGCGTCAGCCACGTCAGCGCTCAGACGCTCGACGGTGATGCCTTCGAAGCCCGCAACGGTGAACTCAGGGAACACTTCGAATACGGCTACGTATTCCAGGTCCTTGCCAGCTTCGAGCGATTTTGGCTCGATGGATGGCGAACCGGCCGGGTTCAGCTTCTGCTCAACCACAGCTTCGTAGAAAGATTTTTGAATCACGTCGCCGATCGCTTCCTGACGTGCGTCAGCACCGAAACGACGTTTGATTTCGCTCATTGGCACTTTGCCTGGACGGAAGCCAGCAATTTTGGCTTTCTGGGCAGTCTGCTGCAGACGCTTGTTGACCTGGCTCTCAATCTGCTCAGCCGGCACGGTGATGCTCATGCGGCGCTCAAGAGCAGTAGTATTTTCAACAGAAACTTGCATGGATATTCCTCGTTGCACAGACGTTAGCCGGCCGTTTCCGACCCAAGAATCAAGGGCAAGCATTCTAGTAGGTCAAACTCAAGAAGTCACCCTACTGAAAACGGGTAAAAAAACAGCAGGCCATTTGAAGGCGGGGACAAACGGTTGCGCCTCGCCCTGTTAGCAAATACAGCCAATTCAAGCCAGGGCTCTGCGCCAACCTCTTCTATATATAGAGGCGGTTGAATCATCTCCCTGACAGCCGACCTCGCAAGCAAGGCCGGCGGGCAGCGCAGCATCATCGAGCAACATTAATACGACGAAGCGCCCTGCCCTGCGACCCGAAACCTGCAGCCGCCAAAATCCGAAACCGTAAAACAAAAAAGGCGCCAGACTGTTAAATCTGGCGCCTTTCGGAATATGGGGTGGACGATGGGGATCGAACCCACGACAACGGGAGTCACAATCCCGTGCTCTACCAACTGAGCTACGCCCACCATACTGCGTGCCAAAGAAGCCAAACAACTTCTTTGTAGAACTTCACCCGGCCAACGGCATGAATGAAGCTTTGATTGGTGCGGATGAAGAGACTCGAACTCTTACGCCTCGCGGCGCTGGAACCTAAATCCAGTGTGTCTACCAATTCCACCACATCCGCAGATGAAGCTTTTTAAAGCAAAGGCGCCAGACTGTTACATCTGGCGCCTTTCGAAATATGGGGTGGACGATGGGGATCGAACCCACGACAACGGGAGTCACAATCCCGTGCTCTACCAACTGAGCTACGCCCACCATATCGCGCTACTTGTGCCAATGCTGCCTAATGGCGCACCCGGCAGGACTCGAACCTGCGACCATCCGCTTAGAAGGCGGATGCTCTATCCAGCTGAGCTACGGGCGCCTTGTTAGCTGTACCCTTGGAGGACTACAAACTAAGTGCTTTCCAGTCTCGCAAAACGTTGATTTCGCTCGACCTTCTTAACCAGTGCTAGGCTGTGCCCGACAAGTGCGACGAATAGTATAGAGCGACCCGAAGGTCGTCAAATCCTTTTTGAAAAAAATTCATTTAATTAAAGGGCTTAGAGGAATTTGCTGACCAAGCGCCTTTGCCCTCACCGTTTGACATGCGAGAATGCGTTCTCTTTTTTTCCCCTCTCGATGGTTAATCACGCGCAATGACTGCACAACTAATCGACGGCAAATCGATCGCCGCCAGCCTGCGCCAGCAGATCGCCCAACGGGTTGCCGAACGTCGCCAGCAAGGTCTGCGCACGCCAGGCCTCGCGGTGATCCTGGTCGGCAGCGATCCTGCCTCTCAGGTTTATGTCTCGCACAAGCGTAAAGACTGTGAAGAGGTCGGTTTCCTCTCTCAAGCCTACGACCTGCCTTCCGAAACCACTCAAGAAGCGCTGACCGATCTGATCGATCGACTGAACGACGACCCGGCAATCGACGGTATTCTGCTTCAACTTCCTCTGCCTGAGCACCTGGACGCCTCCAAACTGTTGGAACGCATCCGCCCGGACAAGGACGTCGATGGTTTCCATCCTTATAACGTCGGCCGTCTGGCCCAGCGCATTCCGCTGCTGCGCCCGTGCACCCCGAAGGGCATCATGACCCTGCTGGAAAGCACCGGTGCCGATCTGTACGGGATGGACGCGGTGGTTGTCGGCGCTTCCAACATCGTCGGTCGCCCGATGGCGATGGAACTGTTGCTGGCCGGTTGCACCGTGACCGTCACCCACCGCTTCACCAAGGATCTGGCCGGCCACGTCGGCCGCGCCGATCTGGTAGTCGTGGCCGCCGGCAAGCCGGGCCTGGTCAAGGGCGAGTGGATCAAGGAAGGCGCGATCGTGATCGACGTCGGCATCAACCGTCAGGAAGACGGCAAACTGGTCGGTGACGTGGTGTACGAAACCGCCCTGCCCCGCGCCGGCTGGATCACCCCGGTACCGGGCGGCGTCGGCCCGATGACCCGTGCCTGCCTGCTGGAAAATACCCTCTACGCGGCAGAAACCCTGCACGCCTGAGTCGCGTTTTTCGCGCACCGAGAACCCCGCCTTGTGCGGGGTTTTTCATGCCCTCGAAAAAACCTTTACCGTTCGCCGGAAACCCCTATTTTTACAGGGCTTTTCACGACTTTTTCATGCCCTTCAAACAACCATCGACAGTTCTTCAGCCATACTCCTAAAATGCGTCGTTTTTACGACACAGGCCGTTACAAATTACGGCATTTCCAACCTTCATGAGTTCGCCCGCGTGAATATTCGTCTGTCCATCCTGAGCCTGGTTTTTGCATTTTCAGGCACGCTCCTCACGCCAACGGTCAACGCCGCCGAAACTACCGCTGCCCCTCGAGACGCTTCGCAATTGAAGATTGCCTCCGGCAGCGCCCTGCTGATGGATCTGCAGACCAACAAAGTCATCTATTCCAGCAACCCGGACGTGGTGGTGCCCATCGCTTCCGTGAGCAAGTTGATGACCGGTTTGGTAGTGGTCGAAGCTCACCAGAACATGGACGAATGGATTGACGTCGACATCAGCCATACCCCGGAAATGAAAGGTGTGTTCTCTCGCGTCAAACTGCGTAGCGAACTGCCCCGCCGAGAGATGCTGCTGATTGCCCTGATGTCCTCGGAAAACCGTGCAGCTGCCAGCCTGGCTCACCATTATCCCGGCGGTTACGCTGCGTTTATCGCAGCGATGAACGCCAAGGCCAAGGCGCTGGGTATGACCAGCACCCATTTTGTGGAACCCACCGGTCTGTCCGAGCGCAACGTTTCCACCGCCCGCGACCTGAGCAAGTTGCTGGTGGCCGCGCATAAACAGCCGCTGCTCATCGAGCTGACCACGACCAAGGAAAAGACGGTCTCGTTCCGCAAACCCAATTACACCCTGGGCTTCCGTAACACCGACCATCTGGTCAACAAGGCCGACTGGGATATCCGCATCACCAAGACCGGCTTCACCAACCCTGCCGGCCACTGCCTGGTGCTGGTGACCCGCATGGCCAACCGTCCGGTGGCCCTGGTGATTCTTGACGCGTTCGGCAAATACACTCACTTCGCCGATGCCAGCCGCATCCGCAGCTGGGTGGAAACCGGCAAGAGCGCCAACGTTCCAGCGGTGGCTCAGCAATACAAGGCCGACAAAAACCTCAAGAGTCGCCAGAGCGGCGTGATCGAAGCCTCCAAGTAATCCGTCACCCATGAAAAAGCCCCGAATCGTCGGGGCTTTTTCATTTATGCAGTTATGCAGTCAGTCGTTGGGCAACGGCATCTTGTCGTCATCGGGAATGCCGTCACCGGCGCTCGGGTCGCGCGAATGCTCCGGCGTCACCACCGCAGGACGCGCCAGCGGATCGCGCATGGGACTTTCCGGATCCAGTACCGGATCAACTTCCGGCTCAGGCGTGGTTGGCACACTGTCAGGTTTGTGGTCGTCGAAACTCGAATCGGTACTCATACGCACCTCGCTTCAAGGCTTGAGATCCGCCAGCGGATCGTAGGGCTTGGCCGGACGTCTGGGATCATCGTCCAGCTGCACGTCCTTCGGTGCTTTAGCCGGACCAATGGGATCGACTTGCGGATCGTCCAGATCAGGCGAGTCCGGATCGAAGCCCAGATCGTCGCCACTCCCATGCTCGGAAGAATGCGGCCCGCTAGGTGAAGTTGGAATTGCCATGCTCATCTCCTGATACCTGGCCCGAAAAATACGGGACGCTACAGTTCAGAAGCGCATCCTCCGCTAGGGTGCCCGACAGGCGACGAACGGAACCTCAGTGCGCCGCCAGCGCCTTCCTGGCCTGCGCCGCTTCCCGCTCCTGCCCAGCCTGGGCCAGTGCGTCGGCAGCCTTGAGCCAGCGCTGTTGATCGACCGCCGCCGGAATCTGCGCCGGTTTCTGGATCAACACCGCCCATCCACCGGATTTTTCGAGGGCCGATTCGAACGAGCTGAAGCTCATCAATTCACGGCGATTCATCCCGGCGCGCAGCAGCACCTTCTGCTTCAAACGATCGTAGCCAGACAGGATCGCGTAGCGCGGCTCCGCCCAAAACGCCGAACCCTCGCTGAAACGCACCATCACCGGATACCCGGCCGCCACCTGCGTCAGCAGCGCTGGCAGGTTGCTGTCCAGCGGATACACAACCATGCCGTATTCACGCGCCAGGCTCTGCAGATTCTGTTGCAACTTGTCCTCGGCGCCCGGCAAATGCAGCGGCTTTTCCAGCAGACCCGGCGTGATCACGATGCCCTGCTGCGACAACAGGCTGGCCAGCACCTGCGGCCCGCTTTGAAAGGCCTCACCACGATAGAACGTGCCGCTGAGCTCGACCCGTTCCGGCAGGCGCTTGACCTCTGGCGCCACACTGCCCGCACACCCCACCAAAGCTGTCACGCAACCGGCCACCAGCAGCGCCGCGCGAATCCGGGAAAATAGCTGCACCATCGTCACTCTCTTGATCAGTTACCGGTCATCGTGTTCCGGCTTGGTCGAGGATCATAGGACGACGCATCGTTGCGGTATAGCCCAAAACGGCAGATGGATCGACTGCATAGAGCGAACTGATTGGTTATCACCGACCTTTGGTCAATAGCCTGAAACACGCCAGCGACTAGACTGTCAGTCAGACAAGAGCCAAAGCGCGAGCGCCCGACGCAGGGCAAAGAGGAGGCACAGATGAGCCTGACCATGACCATCGTAATGCTGATTGCCGGCTGGCTGGCCGTAGCCGCCGCCATGCTGTGGGGCGTGCTGCGGATTTCCCGCCGCCATCACCACCCGGTTCAACCTGCACCGACCAGGAAGATCGAGAAACACGAAGCCCGTCACGCCACCGCGCACTGACTGTCTGTAACCGACACAAACAAAAAGGCCGCCTGGACTCTCGCGAGTTCAGGCGGCCTTTGGTTTTCCGGCGATTACGCCTCGGCAGTCAATTTCTTCTGCTTGGCGCGGCGCGACATCATGTTCAGCACTTCAATCGAAGCCGAGAACGCCATGGCGGCATACACATAACCTTTCGGTACATGGGCGCCGAAGCCTTCGGCGATCAGCGTCATGCCGATCATGATCAGGAAGCCCAGGGCCAGCATCACCACCGTCGGGTTGTCGTTGATGAACTTGGCCAGCGGATCAGCTGCAAACAGCATCACCAGTACCGAGACAACAACTGCAATCACCATGATCGGCAAGTGTTCGGTCATGCCGACAGCGGTAATGATGCTGTCGATCGAGAACACCATGTCCAGCATCAGGATCTGCCCGATGGCGGCGGCGAAACCCAGGGTTACCGTCGAGGTTGCAGACTTCGGATCTTCCGGCGCCGGGTCCATGCTGTGATGGATCTCGGTCGTCGCTTTCCACACCAGGAACAGGCCACCGGCGATCAGGATCATGTCCTTCCAGGAGAACGCCTGGCCGAGGATCTCGATGACCGGCGCGGTCAACTGAACGATGAACGCGATGGTGCTCAACAAGGCCAGACGCATGATCAGCGCCATGCCGATGCCCAGGCGGCGAGCCTTCTGCCGATACTGCTCGGGCAGCTTGTTGGTCAGGATCGAGATGAAGATCAGGTTATCGATACCGAGCACGATTTCCATCACCACCAATGTGGCCAAGGCAATCCATGCGGTCGGGCTGGAAGCGAGTTCTAACAGGTATTCCATGGGTCAGTCCTGACTCTTGTAAGGCGATTTAGATGGTCTTGGAAGAAGATTCGGATTTTTCCGCATCTTTTTCCGGAGCTTCTTTTTTCTCGATCAGGCCGCCAGTGGCGTCGCTGAGCGCTTGTTCAGCGGCTTTGTGCGTGTCGTCGATCGCCTGTTTGGCGCTCTCGGCAGCCTTGCCCATCAGCTGCTGGGCGCTTTTTTCCGCCTGGTCGCAACCGGTCATAAGCAGTAAAGACGTAAACATCAGTGCCGGGATCGTGTATTTCATGAGGTTTCCTTCGAATGAATAGACAGGGTCGCAGACCACTCGTCGATGGCTGGGCATTCTAGGGAGACAAACACTTCAGGAAAATTCGTATTTTTAGCGGCTATACTTCGATTTATACGAACTGTATTTGACGGACCGAACCCCATGCTCAATTACCGACAACTGCACTACTTCTGGGTGGTGGCCAAGACCGGCAGCATCGTGCGCGCGTGCGAGCAACTGAACCTGACGCCGCAAACCATCAGCGGACAAATTTCCCTGCTCGAACAGACCTACGGCATCGAGTTGTTTCAGCGGGTCGGCCGGCAGCTTGAACTCACCGAAGCCGGGCGTCAGGCCCTGCCCTACGCCGAGCAGATGTTCCAGCTCGGCGGCGAACTCGAACTGATGCTGCGCGCCCAGCCCAACGAACAGCAGATCCTGTTCCGGGTCGGCGTGGCGGATGTGGTGCCAAAATCCATCGTGTACCGCCTGATTGCGCCGACCATGGAATTGAGCGAGCCGCTGCGCATCACCTGCCGCGAAGACAAACTCGAACGCCTGCTGGCGGACCTGGCAATCCAGCGTCTGGATCTGGTGATTTCCGACAGCCCCATGCCCTCGCACCTGGACATCAAGGGCTACAGCCAGAAACTCGGCGAATGCGGGATCAGTTTTTTCGCCACCGCCGAACTGGCGGCGCAATACGGTCAGGATTTCCCGCGCAGCCTGCACGGTGCGCCGCTGTTGATCCCCGGCGCGGAAACCGTGGTGCGCAGCCGTTTACAGCGCTGGTTCGCCGAGCAGCAGATTCAGCCGAGGATTGTCGGGGAGTTCGATGACAGCGCGTTGATGCAGGCGTTCGGCCAGTCCGGCAGCGGAATTTTCATCGGCCCGAGCGTGATTGCCGATGAAGTGAAGCGCCAGTACGGCGTCGAGTTGATCGGCCAGACCGATGCGGTGAGCGAGTCGTTCTACGCGATCTCGGTGGAGCGCAAGGTCAAGCACCCCGGCATCAAAGCGATTACCGAAGGTGCCCGACGCGAGCTGTTTACAGCCTTTTAAGCCGGCGCGCAGACGTCGCGCGGCTTGAGCACCATCAGCACCATGGCGAGGAAAATCGACAGCAGAATGAACCCGGCGGCGGCAAAGCCCACAAAACCCAGGCCGGCGCTGTCGATGACTCGACCACCAATGATCGCGCCCAGACCAATCCCGAGGTTGGCCCCGGCAATGTTCAGCGACGCGGCAAAGGCCGGCGCTTGCGGTGCGGCTTTCATCAAGCGCACATGGCTGACCAGAAACAGCGCCGCCTGGGTCACGCCCCAGATGCCCATCGCCGCCGCCAGACCCAGCGACGAATTGATGTTCGGCACCAGCGCCACCATCCCCGGAATCATGAATGCGCAGAACATCACCGAAGCCATCAGCGGATGACGATCCACCGCGCGACCGCCCAGCGAGTTGCCGATCAGACCGACCGCGCCAAAGCCCATCAGGCACCAGCCGACCACAGTGCCATTGAAGCCGGCCAGTCGCTCGAGGATGTCCGCCAGATAGGTGTAGGCGGTGAACATGCCGCTGAACACCAGGATCGACAGCAGCACATGGCCCAGCATCAGCGGGCTGCGCAGGATCTTGAACTGCGAAGCAAAACTGACCTGATGCTGGTGCAGGCTGGTTTTCGGCAGGTAGACAAACAGCAGCAACGCCTTGGCAAACGCGATCACCGCCAGAATGCCGAACGCACTGCGCCAGCCGAACGCGTCGGAAATCAGCGTGCCGACCGGAATGCCGAACACGGTGGCGCAGACGATGCCGAAGCCGATCTTGGCGATCGCGCGACCGGCGAAGTCCGGACCGACAATGTCCACCGCCGTTTCGCTGGCCAGCGCCCAGAACACCGGCAACCCCAGCGCCGGGATCAGCCGCGCAATGGCCATGACCCAGATGTTCGGCGCCAAGGCCGCCACGGTATTGGCCAGACCGAACATGATCAGGATGGTGATGAACAGCTTGCGCCGCTCGAAGCGGGCGAAATACGCGGTCAAGAAAGGACCGAACATCGCCACGGTGAAAGCGAACAGCGTGACCAGCAACCCGGCCTGCGGGATGGTGACGGCCAGGTCGCGGGCGATCGCCGGCAGGAGGCCGACGATGACGAACTCCGTGGTCAGCACCGTAAACCCGGCGGCGGACAACAGAAGGATGGGCAACAGCATGAGGAACTCCAGCAAAACGACGACACCAGCGCTGACCCGAAGGCCCGCTGGCAGAACTTGAAAATTAGGATGCGCAATCTTAACAGAGTGTTTCCAGAGTGACTTGCACAAACCTGTCCAAGTTGCCGATGAATGCGGTGGCAGATCGTCACATGCCTGAAGGAATCGGATGACCCTGTGATAAAGTCCGCGCCCTGCAAAACGTACACCTTGTTCAACCACCCGTTTAACGGCGTGGCTGGCGCGTCAGTCCTTTCGGTTCGTGTCTGTGGCCTGCCCCGATTCAACGCCCGGATTGCGCAATCTTGCACCCTATAAAAAAACAGAGATGCCGTTCATGACCGCTTCATCCCCTTCTCTATTGCAACGCCTCAAAAGCCTCAGTCTGGTCACGCAGATCCTGATCGGCCTGATTGCCGGCATCGCCCTGGCGCTGTTTGCGCCGGAAGCGGCCAAAGGCACGGCCTTCATCGGCAAGGTGTTCGTCTCGGCACTGAAAGCCGTGGCGCCGATCCTGGTATTTGTGCTGGTCATGGCCTCGATCGCCAACCACAAGCACGGCCAGGAAACCCACATCCGGCCGATTCTGTTCCTGTACCTGCTGGGCACCTTCGCCGCTGCCGTGGTTGCGGTGATTGCCAGCATGATGTTCCCGTCGCACCTGGTGCTGTCCACCGACAACATCGCCGTGAGCGCACCAGGCGGTATCAGTGAAGTGCTGCAAAGCCTGTTGCTGAGCGTGGTCGACAACCCGGTGAGCGCACTGATGAACGCCAACTTCATCGGCATTCTGGCCTGGGCCATCGGCATGGGCGTGGCGATCCGGCACGCCGGCGACACCACCCGCGAAGTACTGGGCGATCTGTCCAACGGCGTGACGGTGATTGTTCGTGTCGTGATTCGCTTTGCACCGCTGGGCATTTTCGGTCTGGTGGCTTCGACCCTGGCCACCTCCGGGTTTGGCGCACTGATCGGTTATGCACATCTGCTGGCGGTTCTGCTGGGCTGCATGCTGTTCGTGGCGCTGGTGATGAACCCGCTCATGGTGTTCTGGAAGCTGCGTCGCAACCCTTACCCGCTGACACTTCAGTGCCTGCGCGAAAGCGGCATCACCGCGTTTTTCACCCGCAGTTCGGCGGCAAACATTCCGGTCAATCTGGAACTGAGCAAGCGCCTGGGCCTGCATGAAGACACCTACTCGGTATCGATCCCGCTCGGCGCCACCATCAACATGGCCGGTGCGGCGATCACCATTACCGTGCTGTCCCTCGCTGCCGTGCACACTCTGGGCATCGCCGTGGACATCCCGACCGCGATCCTGCTCAGCGTCGTCGCCGCGATCTGCGCCTGTGGCGCCTCGGGCGTGGCCGGTGGTTCGCTGCTGCTGATCCCGCTGGCGTGCAGCCTGTTCGGCATCCCGAGCGAAATCGCCATGCAGGTGGTGGCGGTCGGTTTCATCATCGGCGTGCTGCAGGATTCGGCCGAAACGGCGCTGAACTCCTCCACCGACGTGCTGTTCACCGCCGCCGCGTGCCTGGGCGAAGAACAGAAAGCCCAGCGTCCGGCGTAAATCCCGGCGCAACAAAAAGCCCGCCAAGGTGCAAACCTTGGCGGGCTTTTTTATTGCTTCGCAGGGTTAAGCCGAGCGGTTTAGAACGCGCCCATGTAATCGCGCTTGCCCACTTCAACACCGTTGTGACGCAGCAGTGCGTAAGTGGTGGTGACGTGGAAGAAGAACTGCGGCAGGCCGTAGCTCAGCAGGTAAGCCTGGCCACTGAAGCGCTTCTCTTTCGGGGTGCCCGGGCGAGTCACGATCTCGATGCCTTCCTTGCCATTGATCTGCTCTGGCTTGATCTCGCCGATGAAGGCCAGAACCTTGGCGATCAGCGCCTGCAGCTCGGCGAAGGTGGTTTCGGTGTCGTCATATTTCGGGATTTCGATTTCGGCCAGACGCGAGGAAACGCCTTTGGCGAAGTCCACGGCGATCTGCACCTGACGCACCAGCGGAAACATGTCCGGGTACAGACGCGCTTGCAGGAAGGCGTTCGGGTCGATGTTTTTCTCGGTGGCGTGAGCTTCAGCCTTTTTCAGCACATCGCTCACGGCGTTGAGCATTTGTTGGAAAACCGGGACGGATGCGGCGTACAGGGAAATGGTCATGGCAGTCTCACGTGGTGGCTGGGTGAATCGTGGGGGCGATTATAGCCATGCTCGCGGGCGGCGCGGCTTGTCTTTTATCCAGCAAGGATTAGGCTAGGCGCCTTCGACTGCAGAGGGAACGCGCGATGACCACAGAATTTGAAACCAACTCCGACGAACCACGGCTCAACGCCACGGAAATCCGCATTCTGGGCTCGTTGATCGAGAAACAGGCCACCAGCCCGGAAACCTACCCGTTGACCCTCAACGCGCTGGTGCTGGCCTGCAACCAGAAAACCAGCCGGGAACCGGTGATGAACCTGACCCAGGGCCAGGTCGGCCAGAGCCTGCGCGCCCTTGAAAGCCGCGGTTTCGCCAAACTGGTGATGGGCAGTCGCGCCGACCGCTGGGAGCACAAGGTCGACAAGGCCCTGGAGCTGGTGCCGGCGCAATTGATCCTGACCGGATTGATGTTCCTGCGCGGCCCGCAGACCGTCAACGAACTGCTGACCCGCAGCGGTCGCATGCATGAATTCGAAGACGCCGAACAAGTGGTGCATCAACTGGAACGCCTGATCGCTCGGGATCTGGCAGTGCTGATTCCGCGTCAGGCCGGCCAGCGCGAAGATCGTTACACCCACGCACTGGGCGATCCGGCGGACATCGAGGCGATTATCGCCGCGCGCCAGAATCCGAGTGATCGCGGCGCGGCCAGCGGTGTGTCAGTCGAACGCATCGAAGAGCTGGAAGCGCGAATCGCGGCGCTGGAAGAGCGTCTGGCCCGCCTCGAAGAATGAGCGCACCGGGGCGGCGTTATTCGCCGTCCCAGTAATCCACCCCGTCCGCCTGCCGCGCCACCGCCACGAAGCCCGAGGCCTTGCCTTCGGCATCGACGCTGAAATTATCCATCACCGCGTATTTGTTCGAGTCCGGGTACTCGCAGATTTCCGGTTGCTGTTGGGTGCTGACTGCCAGATAGCGCAGTTCCGCAGCACTGGTGTTGATGATCTGATGCGCGGCTTCAGGACCGCCCGGCGGGCAGGCGATCACGTCGCCAGCACGAATCGGGAAACGCTCGACGCCCAAGCGCACCTCCCCTTCCCCGGCCACCACGTAGAACATTTCCTCATTGACCCGATGGCTGTGAAACGGACTGCCGCGCATGCCCGGCGGCAGCGCATACAGGCGATATCCGAGCTTTTGCGCGCCCAATTGCTGGCCGACCCGGGCGAACCGTTGCTGATAACGCCCGGCGGTTTCGCCTTCCGGAGACAGGGCTTCGGGGAGCGGTTCAAGTTCGACGTCATTCAGGTTGAGAATGGGCGGATACATGCAAACCTCGGCTTTTGTGATGGGCAAGTCTGCGCTTGCTGATGCGGCAGTATAGGCAAACTGTTCGGATCAAAAACCATGTCGCGGCCTTCGCGAGCAAGCTCGCTCCCACAGTGGAAATGCATTTCAATGTGGGAGCGAGCTTGCTCGCGAAAAAGACCGATCAGGCACCGCCTCTCCAAGTCTTTTAGCTACGGGCAAACGCCACCGCTGCATCGAACTGCTCAACCGTCGGCCGCACGCCGGTGTACAGCACGAACTGCTCCAGCGCCTGGATCGCGATCACTTCCAGCCCGGTGATCACTTTTTTGCCTTCGGCACGGCCACGCACGATCAACGGGGTTTCCGAGGGGATCGCCACCACATCGAACACGGTGTCGGCAGACTTGATCACATCCACGTCAAAAGAAAGCTGCCCTGCTTCCGGGCCGCCGTCCATGCCCACTGGGGTCACGTTGATCAGCATCTGCGGGCGTTCCTCGCCCAGTTCTGCCTGCCAGCGATACCCGAGGGAATCCGCCAGAGCACGGCCAGCACGCTCGTTACGGGCGACGATCAAACCATTCTTGTAACCGCCATCGCGCAAGGCACTGGCCACGGCTTTTGCCATGCCGCCGCTGCCGCGCAGGGCGAAAGTCGTGTCCTTCGGCACCGCGTGGGTTTCCAGCAACTGGGCGATGGCGATGTAATCGGTGTTGTAGGCCTTGAGATGGCCATTGGTGTTGACGATGGTGTTGATCGACTGGATCGCCGCCGCCGAGGCATCCAGTTCATCGACCAGCGCAATGCTGGCTTCCTTGAACGGCATCGACACTCCGCAACCGCGAATCCCCAGCGCGCGGATCCCGCCGACCGCACCGGCAAGGTCCTGGCTGCTGAACGCCTTGTAGTAGAAATTCAGGCCCAGTTGTTCATACAAATGGTTATGAAAACGCAGACCGAAATTCCCGGGACGCCCAGACAGGGACATGCACAATTGGGTGTCTTTGTTGGGGTTCATCTGCATGGGAGGCTCCTTCGAATGCACTTTCGGATGGACGGGATTAGCCAGACCATCGGGTTCTGAACGATCATAAGGCGGTCTGTTCCGGGCATCACAGCCGATGCCGGAAATCCGGTAAACAAACCGGTACAGACCTTACACAAAATTTACCTGGCGGCCGTGCTGTTTTTCAAAATGTTGCTGTCTTAGAAGTATCCCCGCGCCATCCCGAGCCTGTTGCAGGCCCGGACGCCGGGTCGAAGAACCGAGGAATTATCATGATTCGTAAACTCCCCATCGTGGCCTTGTTGATTGGTGCCTTCGCGATCACGGGTCAGGCAGAAGCCCACGGCGGTGGCTGGCAGGGCCCGGCGGTATTTGGTGCGATCGTCGGCTCGGCCATCATCGGCTCGGCGCTCATCAACCAGGATCGGCCGGTGTACGTCCAACAGCCCGTTTACGCTCAACCGGCACCGGTTTACGTGCAGCAACCGCCGCCACCGGTCTATTACCAGCCGGCCCCGGTTTATGTACAGCAGCCGGTCTATGTCCAACCGGCCCCGGTGTATTACGGCCCACCCCGTGGTTATTACGGTCGGCCGCACTATTACGGTGGTCCGCGCTGGTAAGCGGTACACGAAGCCCCGCTTGATAGCGGGGCTTTTTATTGCCTTCGCGATAGCCAACCGTCCGTCGGCCAAGGTCTGAAAAAATCTCGCCAAGGTCGCTGTGGGGACAGTTTGAACCGTTAAAGTCGGCATGATGGACTCGACCGTTGGGGGAAAAACACAAACGGTCATCTATTTGTCATGACGGAACCGCACTCTGAATCCGTCCGCATACAACAGGTTGATAACAACAAGGACGACTTGAATGCCTACACAGAATCCCCACCGCATCGTCGGTTTGTGCACCTCGAGCAAGGTCTACAACACCTTGACCGAACTCAAGCACCTGGAAGGCCACCGCACGGCGAAGTTTCTCGCGCTGTTGTCGGAAAACCTGGTGCGCAAGGGTTTTCTCAATGAACACGAGATCGTGCACATGCTCGATCAAGTGGTGGACTGAGCCAGCCCTCAGCGCCGTCAATGACCACTATCGAAAGCGTTGATTGTCCCTGAAACGGCCAACTCCCTAAGGTATCTCCATAGATTGATGGAGGTACTTTTCATGGCTCAGGTTCAAATCATGTCCGTTGTCGGCAGCGCCGTTCCCGCCTCGCTCAGAGCAATGGGTTTGCTCGCCTGCTGGTACCTGGTACGCGACGGCGAGCCGGTCAGCGGCCCGCTCACGTCCTTGCCGGCGGCTCAGGCGCTGTCGCAACAACTGCTCAACGGCCCGTTCAAGGCTTAAGGCAGCTGCACTTTCGGCTTGGTTTCGATGAACAGCGCCCAGCTCGACATGAACAGCGCCGCAATCAGCGGCCCGATCACAAAGCCGTTGAGGCCGAACACCGCCAGTCCGCCCAGGGTCGAGATCAGGATCATGTAATCCGGCATCCGGGTGTCCTTGCCCACCAGGATCGGGCGCAGGACGTTATCCACCAGACCGATCACAAACACCCCGAACAACCCCAGCACCACGCCCTGCCAGATCATCCCGCTGAGCAGGAAGTAAACCGCGACCGGCACCCAGACAATCCCCGCCCCCACTGCCGGCAACAACGATAGAAACGCCATCATCACCGCCCAGAGCAACGCGCTGGGAATGTCGAGAAACCAGAAAATCGCTCCACCCAGCGCACCCTGCGTGATCGCCACCAGCAGATTGCCCTTCACCGTGGCGCGCACCACCCGGTTGAACTTCAATTGCAAGCGACGCTTGTGGTGCTCCTCCAGCGGCACCGCCGTGCGCACCTTGCGCGCCAGTTCGGCGCCGTCGCGCAGGAAGAAAAACAGCAGGTACAGCATGATGAAAAAACTCACCACGAAATCGAAAGTGCCCTGGCCGAAACTGAACGCCTGGGTCGCCAGCACCTGACTGCCCTGCATGGAGGCCTTGACGATCTTCTCGCGCAAGGCATTGAGTTCACCCATGCCGAAGCGGTCGAGCAGATGTTGAAAATACGGCGGCAGGCTGTGCTTGAACTGCGCCAGATACGCGCCGATATCGAGCTTGCCGCTTTCGATGTTGTCGTAAAGCACCGCCCCTTCCTGCACCAGCAGCACGCTGATGACGATCACCGGCAGGATCGCGATCACCAGGCAGACACTCAACGTACACAGAGAAGTGAGATTGCGTTGCCATCCGAACTTCTGCTGCAACCGGCGCTGCATCGGCGCGAACAGGATGCCGAGAATCACCGCCCAGAACACCGCGCCGTAGAACGGCAGCAGGATCCAGATAAAGGCCACCGTCACCAGAAACAGCAGCACGGTGAGGGATTTGAATTGCAGACTCTTTTGGTTCATGTCCAGTCCATGTCAGTCAGGCGCCAACCGCGCCCGTCCCGCTTAGTCAGCCAGCGTCAGCGCGAGTGCCCTGTTTCTTCATGGAGCATAGATCCAGATCAATAAACCCTCGGCGCAACTGCTCTACCCTGCCGCGCTTTTGCGACCGACGCCGCCATGACGACCTCCTTCACCCCCGAACTGCTCGCCCCCGCCGGCACCCTGAAAAACATGCGTTATGCCTTCGCCTACGGGGCCGATGCGGTGTATGCCGGCCAGCCGCGCTACAGCCTGCGGGTGCGCAACAACGAGTTCGATCACGCCAACCTCGCGCTCGGCATCCGTGAAGCCCAGGCCCAGGGCAAGCGCTTCTACGTGGTGGTCAACATCGCGCCGCACAACGCCAAGCTCAAGACCTTCCTCAAGGATCTGGCGCCAGTGATCGAGATGGCGCCGGACGCTCTGATCATGTCCGACCCAGGCCTGATCATGCTCGTACGTCGGCACTTTCCACAGATACCGATCCACCTGTCGGTGCAGGCCAACACGGTGAACTGGGCGAGCGTCGAATTCTGGCAGCAGCAGGGGCTGAGCCGGATCATCCTGTCCCGTGAACTGTCGCTGGAAGAGATCGGCGAAATCCGCGAGCAAGTGCCGGGCATGGAGCTGGAAGTGTTCGTTCACGGTGCGCTGTGCATGGCCTATTCCGGCCGTTGCCTGCTCTCGGGTTACATGAACAAGCGCGATGCGAATCAGGGCACCTGCACCAACGCCTGCCGCTGGAAATATACGGCGCAGGAAGCCACCGAAAACCAGCTCGGCGACATCGTGCAGACCTTCGAACCGCAACCGACCCTCGGCCTCGGCGCCCCCACCGATCAGGTGTTCCTGTTGCAGGAAGCCAACCGTCCCGGCGAGCTGATGCCGGCATTCGAAGACGAGCACGGCACCTACATCATGAACGCCAAGGACCTGCGCGCGGTGCAGCACGTCGAGCGCCTGACCCGCATGGGCGTGCACTCACTGAAGATCGAAGGCCGGACCAAATCGCATTTCTATTGCGCGCGCACCACCCAGGTTTATCGCCGGGCCATCGACGATGCCGTGGCCGGTCGCGAATTCGACCGCAGCCTGATGACCGATCTGGAATCCCTCGCCCAGCGCGGCTACACCGAAGGTTTCCTGCGCCGGCACGTGCACGACGAATACCAGAACTACCAGAACGGCAGCTCGGTGTCGGAGCGTCAGCAGTTCGTGGGTGAGCTGACCGGCGAACGTCGGGATCGACTCGCCGAGGTCAAGGTGAAGAACCGCTTTGCCCTGGGCGATCACCTGGAACTGATGACGCCCAAGGGCAACTTCCATTTTGATCTGCACGAACTGCAGAACCTCAAAGGCGAAGCTATCGACGTGGCGCCGGGGGACGGCCACACGGTTTATCTGCCGATTCCGGATGCGGTGGATTTGCGGTTTGGCTTGTTGATGCGCGACGTGAGCAGGGCCTGATCCGACTCAGACAAATTCCTCGCGCAACATCGCCACAAATGCCTCACGCGCCGGGTGCACCCCGGCGTTTTCATGCCAGTAGAACAAGTTGTCGACGGCCGTCAGTTCGGGAAATTCGTAACCCGCACACCCCGCGCCTTTGGCGTACTGTTCGAACACCCCCTTGGGCACCAGCGCCACGCCAGCCCCGGCACTCACACAACCGACAATCGCCCCGTAACTGGCCAGGCTGACAATCGGCAGCGCCAGACCTTGACGCAACAACCAGTGCTCCAGCGCGGCGCGATACGGACAACCCTGCGGCCACATGAACACGGTTTTGTCCTGCAAATCAGCGATGCCCTGTACCGGCCCGAACGAAGTCGAAGCGATCAACAGCAACTCCTCGCGGTACATCGGCGTGCGCTTGAGCTGTGCGCGCTCGACGTCCACCGCAACGATCGCACCATCGAGACGATGGCTGACGGTATCGTCGAGCAGTTGGCCCCAGGTGCCGGTGGTCAACTCCAGCGCCACGTTCGGATAGCGCTTGTGAAATTTCGCCAGCAGGCGTGGCAGACGCCCGGTGGCCGAAGACTCAATGGCGCCGATGCGCAGCGGCCCGGACGGCTCGGCGGCAGGATCGACCGCGCGTTTGGCTTCGGCTGTCAGCGCCAGAATCTTCTCCGCGTAAGCCAGAAAGGTCTGCCCGGCAGGGCTGATCCGTAGCCCCCGCCCTTCGCGCAGAAACAGCGCCACACCCAGTTCCGCTTCCAGGGATTTGATCCGCGCGGTGATATTCGACGGCACACAAAACAGCTTTTCAGCCGCTTTGGCGATGCTGCCGAGCTCGGCCACGGTCTTGAACATGCGGATCTGCGCCAGCTCCATAATTCATCACTCTGAGTGAACGGTTTACGCAGTATAAGTCAGTTGTGGCGAATGATTTGCCACCCGGATACTCGGTGCATCAATCACCTTGGTGCCTCGCTCATGCCTTCCACTTCAGCTTTGAAAATCCTTTTGGCCATGGCCTTCGTGGTCGGTTGCTGGGCTTATTCGCCGACCGGTATCCACATCGGCCTGCAAGCCTACGAGCCCGGTCATCTGGCGCTGCTGCGGTTTCTACTGGCGTCGTTGTTGATGGCGGTGATTGCAGGCTTCAAGGGTATTCACCTGCCGCGTCTGCAGGATTTGCCGTTGTTGTTTGCGTTGGGCTTTTTTGCCGTCAGCCTGCATCACGTGGTGCTGAACATCGGCCAGCAAAGCGTCAGCGCCGGCGCGTCGAGTGTGCTGGCGCAATCGACGCCGCTGTTCAGCACGCTGCTGGCGCGGTTTGTGTTCAAGGATCGGGTCAGCGTCTGGCGCTGGGGTTGTGTGTTACTGGGGTTCGTCGGCGTGGTGATTGTGGTCAGCGGCAATCGCGGCCTCGGCAGCATCGACGTCCATGGTTTGTTGATATTGCTGGCCGCTGTGTCGTGGAGCGTTTACTTCGCCCTGCAAAAACACCACGCCCGGCGCTACGACGGGCTCACGCTGGTTTGCTACACGGTGTGGTCCGGCACGCTGTTGCTGTTGATCTACTTGCCGGGGCTGGCCGACAGCGTGGCCAGTGCGCCGCTGCGGGTGCAATGGGCGGTGCTCGGTCTTGGCGTGTTTCCCAGCGCCCTCGCCTATCTGGCGTGGGCATTCGTGCTCAAGCATGTGGACCTGAGCCGGGCGACGATGACGCTGTACCTGACCCCGCCGACCGCGATGGGGATTGCTTCGGTGAGCCTGGGCGAGCGAGCGACGCTGTTGGTGCTGGCGGGTTCGACGGTGGTGTTGATCAGTGTGCTGGCATTGAATCTGGAACGGCCGGTGGTGATCCGGGCAACTCAAACCTGATCCTGAATTATTTCGAAGCAGACGCCGCCTTCGTCGGATCGCCGCCCGGAGCAAGCCCGCTCCCACAGGGATTGGTGTCGGACGCGGGATCTGGGGCTGACACAAAACTATGGGAACTGGCTTGCCAGCGATAGCGATACGGGCGGGGATCCGACGATGAGGCCGGCCTGCCAACAGCTTTCATTCAAATCAACCCTGAGCCGAAAACCGGTCGCGACTGTTGGTCAGGTGCAGCCACATCGCCGCACGCGCCGCGTCCGGATCCTGACGCTTGATCGCGTTGAGAATCGCCTCATGCTCAAGATTCGCCAGTTGCCCGAGCTTGCTCAAATCCACCGCCCCGCGCTCGGCGGCGTTGACACGGGTACGCGGAATCATCGCGCTGCCAAGGTGCTGCATGATCTCGGTGAAGCAGACATTGCCGGTGGCTTCGGCAATCAGCAGGTGGAAGCGCCGGTCGGCTTCGACGCAACTGTCGTTGTTGGCCAATAGACGCTGATAGTCGTCCAGCGCCTGACGCATCTGCACCAGTTGCTGTTCGGTGCGGCGCTGCGCGGCCAGTGCCGCCGCCTGCGTCTCCAGGCCCATGCGCAATTCGAGAATACTGCGCACGCCCAACGCGGTGTCGACATTCAGCCGCAGGCCCTGCTCCGGTGCGCGTTCGATCACGAACGTGCCGATACCGTGCCGCGTCTCCACCAATCCCGACGCCTGCAATTTGGAAATCGCCTCACGCACCACGGTACGACTGACGCCGTGCTCCTGAACGATCGAGTTTTCCGAGGGCAACTTGTCACCGGGCAACATCTGGCCGAGCAGGATGCTCTGGGTGAGTTTTTCCACCAGATCATGGGCCAGGTTGTGTGCGCGTTTAGGGGCGGGGGCGTCGAGATCTTGTTGCATGGTCGGTTCCTTTGATCGGGGCAAACCGATCGTAGCACTGCGGGCAATGACTTGTATGAGCTCCTATGATTTCGGCCCCCAACTTGTATGACAACTCTCGATATTAGCTAGAAAACCTTCCACTTCGCCGAGCAATCTCCCCACGATCACCGGAACAGGATGCTCTGCCACGCCTGATACACCCCCTACAAGATCCAATAAAAACGGCACATGAAACCTAAAAAAGCATAAGAACTGCTCCCCGTAGACAAATTTGATTGAGCCCTGCCGCTTGTAGGACAAAAAAACCTAGTTGTATGATGTCTATCAACAACGCAACACCAGACACACCCCGCATAAAAATAACGAGTGGGAGAAAACCAAGTGAAATCATCCATTGCCGGGATGAACGAGGGCGCCGATTCCGTGCTGTCCTCGGCCATTGCCAAAGTCAAACGCCACGTCCTGCCGCTTTTCGTGATCATGTTCATCGTCAATTACATTGACCGGGTGAACATCGGCTTCGTCCGCACCCACATGGAACATGACCTCGGCATCGGTGCCGCGGCCTACGGTTTCGGTGCCGGGCTGTTCTTCATCGGTTACGCGCTGTTCGAGGTCCCTTCCAACATGCTGCTGCAAAAGGTCGGCGCGCGAATCTGGCTGACCCGCATCATGCTCACCTGGGGCCTGGTGGCCGCCGGCATGGCGTTCATCCAGAACGAAACCCACTTCTACATCCTGCGTTTTCTGCTCGGCGTGGCCGAGGCCGGGTTCTTTCCCGGGGTGATCTACTACTTCACCCGCTGGTTGCCGGGGGCCGAGCGCGGCAAGGCGATTGCGATCTTCCTCAGCGGTTCGGCCGTGGCCTCGCTGATTTCCGGTCCGTTGTCCGGCCTGTTGCTGCAGATCGAAGGTCTGGGTCTGCACGGCTGGCAGTGGATGTATTTCATCGAGGGGATGTTCTCGGTTGGCCTGTGCGTATTCGTCTGGTTCTGGCTCGACGCCAAACCCCACGACGCCAAGTGGCTGACCCGCGCCGAGCAGGATGCGCTGGTCAAAGCCATCGACGATGAACAACAGGCCCGTGAAGCCGCGACCCCGATCCGGCCGTCGCTGGGCAAACTGCTCAAGGATCGCCAGATCATCCTGTTCTGCCTGATCTACTTCTTCATTCAATTGACCATCTACGCCGCGACGTTCTGGCTGCCGAGCATCATCAAGAAAATGGGCGAGATGAGCGACTTCCAGGTCGGCCTGTTCAACTCGATTCCGTGGCTGCTGTCGATCATCGGCATGTACGCGTTCGCCTCGTTCTCGGCGAAGTGGAAACACCAGCAGGCGTGGGTCGCCACGGCGTTGTTGATCGCCGCCGCGGGGATGTTCATGTCCACCACCGGCGGGCCGATCTTCGCTTTCGTCGCGATCTGCTTTGCCGCACTGGGTTTCAAATCCGCGTCATCGCTGTTCTGGCCGATACCGCAGGCTTATCTCGATGCGCGGATCGCCGCCGCCGTGATCGCGCTGATCAACTCGGTGGGCAACCTCGGCGGATTCGTCGCCCCCACCACGTTCGGCCTGCTGGAACAACACACCGGCTCGATCCAGGGCGGCCTCTATGGTCTGGCCGCGACCTCGATCATCGCCGCAATCATCGTGTTCGCCGCCCGCATGACACCCAAATCCGCACCTGACGTCGCCGTGGCCGATGCCGCGCCGAAACACGCCTGAATCCGCTTGAAAGGACAACAAGACATGACCGCACACGACATCGCCAAAGCCCCGATCATCACCGAGATGCAAGTCATCCCGGTGGCCGGCCACGACGGCATGCTGCTCAACCTGAGCGGCGCCCACGGGCCGTTTTTCACCCGCAACATCGTCATCCTCAAGGACAACGCCGGCCACACTGGCGTCGGTGAAGTGCCCGGCGGCGAACGCATCCGCCAGACCCTTGAAGACGCGCGCAGCCTGGTGGTCGGCAGCCCGATCGGCACGTATCAGAAGATCCTCAACCAGGTGCGCCAGACCTTCGCCGACCGTGACGCCGGCGGCCGTGGGCTACAGACCTTCGACCTGCGCATCACCATTCACGCGGTCACTGGCCTCGAAGCCGCCCTGCTCGACCTGCTCGGCCAGCACCTCGACGTGCCGGTAGCCGCGTTGCTCGGCGAAGGCCAACAGCGCGATGAAGTGAAGATGCTCGGTTATCTGTTCTACGTGGGCGATCGCCAGGAAACCGACCTCGCCTACCGCAGCGAACCGGATGCCGACAATGACTGGTTCCGCGTGCGTCACGAAAAAGCCATGACCGCCGACGCCGTGGTGCGTCTGGCCGAGGCTGCCCACGCGCGCTATGGCTTCAAGGACTTCAAGCTCAAGGGCGGCGTCCTCAGCGGCGATGCCGAAATCGAAGCGGTGACCGCACTGGCCGAACGCTTCCCTGACGCGCGCATTACCCTCGATCCGAACGGCGCGTGGTCACTCAAAGAAGCGATCCGTTTGTGCCGCGACCAGCATCAGGTGCTGGCCTACGCCGAAGACCCGTGCGGTGCGGAAAACGGTTACTCGGGCCGCGAAGTGATGGCCGAATTCCGCCGCGCCACCGGCCTGAAAACCGCCACCAACATGATCGCCACCGACTGGCGCGAAATGGGTCACGCAATCCAGTTGCAGTCGGTGGACATCCCGTTGGCCGATCCGCATTTCTGGACCATGCAGGGCTCGGTGCGGGTGGCGCAGATGTGCCATGAATGGGGCCTGACCTGGGGCTCGCACTCCAACAACCACTTCGACATTTCCCTGGCGATGTTCACCCACGTCGCGGCCGCTGCACCGGGCGACATCACCGCCATCGACACCCACTGGATCTGGCAGGACGGCCAGCGCCTGACCAAGGCGCCGCTGCAAATCGTCGACGGCTGCGTGCAGGTGCCGAAGAAGCCGGGACTGGGGGTGGAGCTGGACATGGACCAGGTGGCCAAGGCCCATGAAATCTATAAAGGCATGGGCCTGGGCGCGCGGGATGACAGCGTGGCGATGCAGTTTCTGATTCCGGGCTGGACGTTCGATAACAAGAAGCCGTGCCTGGTGCGCTGACCCGTATTCAACGCAATTCCCTGTGGGAGCGAGCTTGCTCGCGATGGCAGAGTGTCAGTCGATTACTTTTCGAAATTGAGGCCGTCTTCGCGAGCAAGCTCGCTCCCACAAGGACTTTCACCAGCCTGAAATTTCCAGCAACCAGTGTTTGAACGCCGCCATCGCCGACGTCTCCGGCCGTGACTGCAACCGCGTCAGCCAATAGCTGCCGGTGGTGATTTCGATGGCAAAGGGTTGGCGGATCAGGTCCGCCGCCAGTTGCCGGGCAAACATCAACGGCGGCGCCAGTGCCACCCCGCCACCCTGCATTGCCGCTTCCATCATCGCCAGCGACGAGTCGAACACGATGCTCTGGGGCGGCGCGGCATGGGTCGCCAGACCGGCTGCGTGAAACCACTCCGGCCACTCATCGGTGCGGTAGGAACGCAGCAAACGCTGCTGCAAAAGATCCCCCGGCGTGTGCAACTGTCGGGCGATTTCAGGCACACAGAGCACCGACAATGGCGCCTCCAGCAAACGGGTCGCCTCGATACCGTGCCACGCGCCGGCGCCAAACCGGATCGCGTAATCCAGCCCTTCGGCGGCGACGTCCACCCGATTGTTGTTGGTCGACAGCCGCAAATCTATGAGCGGATGTTTCGCCTGAAAGTCCTCCAGCCTCGGCAACAACCAGCCCACCGCGAAGGTGCCCACCGCGCCGACCGTGAGCATTTCCCGATATTGCCCGCCTGCCAGACGCTCGAGCATCTGCGCGATATGATCGAACGACGTGGTCAGCACCGGCAGCAGGGTTTCGCCCTCGCCGGTCAGCATCAGCCCACGGGGCAGGCGTTTGAACAGGATCACGCCGAGTTGCGCCTCCAGGCTTTTGACCTGATGGCTGACTGCGGCCTGGGTCACGCACAACTCCACGGCGGCGCGGGTGAAACTCAGGTGGCGCGCAGAAGCTTCAAAAGCGCGTAATGCATTCAACGGCAATTGAGGTCGAATCATGCCAGGTCCCAAATTTTTCTAATGGCTCGTCCGAGTTTTCATCGTTTGTCGAATGACGCCGGACTGCCTAGATTTGCGGCGCTGATCAGCAACCCGATGAAAAAACGCTCGCAGTGTAGCGGGATAACACCATCAACACTCATGGAGAGTGGTTCAAGCATGTCTTCGATCAACCTGAACAAACTCAAGCCCTTCAGCGCTGTCGGACTTTTCTTCAGCGCCGCCACCTGCCTGGCCGCCCCGCAAACCGACGATCAGTTGCAGGCGCTGGTCGAGGCCACCGTGACCCCGGTCATGCAGCAACAGGATATCGCTGGGCTGGCGGTGGCCGTGACCGTCGATGGCAAGGCACATTACTTTAACTACGGTGTCGCCGACAAAAGCAGCGGGCAAGCGGTGAGTGAAAATACCCTGTTCGAAATCGGCTCGGTGAGCAAAACCTTCACCGCAACCCTCGCCGCCTACGCCCAGGCCAGCGGTAAACTGGAATTCTCCGACAAGGCCAGCCAGCACTGGCCTGAACTGAAAGGCAGCGCCTTCGACCACATCAGCCTGCTGCAACTGGGCACCTACAGCGCCGGCGGCCTGCCGCTTCAGTTCCCGGATGCAGCGGATTCTTCCGACAAGATGCTCGGCTATTACCAACAGTGGAAACCGACCTTTCCGGCCGGCAGCCATCGCCTGTATTCCAACCCGAGCATCGGCCTGTTCGGCTACCTGGCCGCAAAAAGCCTCGGCCAACCGTTCAATCCGGTCATGACTGAAACCCTGCTTCCGAAACTCGGACTCAAGCACACCTTCCTTTCAGTGCCGGCGTCTGAAGAGAAGCTCTACGCCCAGGGCTATGACAAAAACAACAAACCCGTTCGCGTCAGCCCCGGCGCCCTCGATTCCGAAGCCTACGGCGTGAAAACCAGCGCCGCCGACCTGCTGCAATACGTCCAGGCCAACCTCGACACCGCCAAACTCGAAGCACCGCTGCAAAAAGCCGTCGCCCTCACCCACACCGGTTACTACACCGTCGGCGACATGACCCAGGGCCTGGGCTGGGAACGCTACACCTACCCGATCAGCCTCGAACGCCTGCTGGACGGCAACTCGACGCCAATGGCCATGGAAGCGCACAAGGTCAAATGGCTCAACCCGCCACAGCCTGAACCGGCGAACGTGCTGCTCAACAAGACCGGCTCCACCGGTGGCTACGGCGCGTACGTCGCGTTCGTGCCGTCGAAGAAAGTCGGGATCGTGATTCTGGCGAACCGTAATTACCCGAATGCTGAGCGGGTGAAGATTGCGCACAGGATTCTGGGTGAGTTGACCCGGTAATCACGCCATAAAAAACGGGCGACCCGAGAAGGTCGCCCGTTTTTGTTTGGGGGTTTGAAAACTACGCCTGTAGCTTCCAGCCCAGTACATCCATCAGGTCGCAGCTGTCACGTAGAGGGATTGCCAGCACCCGGGCGAAGTCCTGCAACAGTAATGAGTCATGACCGATGCCGTCGCTGAGGGAAAGGGTTTCCAGCAGCTGAGTCACGCTTCGTAATCGGTAGGCAGCTGTACCGTGGAGTACGTCTACCGGAGCTTCGCGGTCGATCAGGAGGCAGGGAATCTGGCAGTCGATGCCGGTAATAGGGATGTAGCGGGGTTTGGGATTAGCGATTTGTTCGCGGGAATCTGGGTTGGTGGGAGTTTCGGCTGCGTTCGAATCAAATTCTTTCATGTGTGAATATCTCGTGCAGTTGGAGAAAAAACTGCCGAGCTCCCTTCCACGAGAGGGTGGCAGCTTTGCGCAGGTGTGGAAGTCCGGGATCCCAAAAAACCCGGTGCACTCGAGAGTGCTCCTGCGCATAGCTGCCATAAGCAAACAATGTTGGTATAAAGGCGCCAACAAGTGTTTACAGGCGCACATGCGCATTCAGGATTCACCGGACTTCCACATCCGACCGCTGATTTTGCAGCGGCCCGATGAGGTTATCGGCGTACGACTCAAGCCACCAGTTCACCAACGCCGCCGCGTTTTGAAGGAAACGTCCGACGGATTTGAAGGGTGTTGCCGCGTAAATTTCCGGGCACATTCAGCAATGATTTTCAAAGGTGACCGGCTGAAAGAGATGCATCTAAACTGCACCGCATTGCCGGGTTATCGCGGATGAAATGACGTTCGCCAAACACCTGACCGACTGAAACACAGAGGGGGATTAATGAAGATCGACAGCCTCAAACTCACGAATGTAGGTCGGTTCAATGACATCACCGTTCATTTGGCTCCTCTCTCCGGCCCCCATTCCAACATCACAGTTTTCGTGGGAATCAACGGCGCCGGTAAAACCACCCTGCTGAAAGCGCTCACCACCTGCCTGAGCTGGCTGATAGCAAGAATTCGCACCCGAAAAGGCAATGGCAGTCATATCGCAGAGGAAGACATTCGTAACGGGACCCCGGCTGCCATCGTCTCGATCGCGGTAGCAGAACCTGCACATCCGCGAGTCAATCCCGAGTCTGATCCCGATGAAGAAGACGATGTATTCGTATGGGGTATGTCACACAGCAAGCAGGGCGGGAAAACGGCTCTGAGCAGCTCCCTGGAAGACGTAAATCTGCTCGCCGATCACTATCGCGCCCTGATGACAGCCGATGACAACGCCTCACTCCCCCTGATCGCCTACTATCCGGTGGAGCGATCGGTTCTCGAAATCCCGCTGAAAATCAAAAGCGGACAAACCTTCGATCAACTGGCGGGCTACGACGAATCCCTGAAACACAGCACCGATTTTCGTGGCTTCTTTGAATGGTTTCGAGAGCGCGAAGACAGCGAAAACGAGTCCGGTATTTCCGATTCCGCATTGAACGAAATAGCTCAAAAATTTGGTCCTGAAAGCGAAGCCTGGAAGACGTTATCCGAGCTCAAAGCTTCGTCCCGTGACTCCCAACTGACGGCCGTCCGCTGCGCCATCGCGGCCTTCATGCCGGGCTTCACCAACCTGCGAATACAGCGACAACCTCGCCTGCACATGGCGATCGACAAGGACCGCGTCACTTTCAATGTCGCCCAATTGTCACAAGGCGAAAAATCGATGCTGGCACTGGTCGGCGACATCGCCCGCCGACTGGCCATGATGAACCCGTCACTGGACAATCCGCTCCACGGCGAAGGCATCGTCCTCATCGATGAAGTGGACCTTCATCTGCATCCGGAATGGCAGCTCAACCTTATCCAGCAATTGAACAAAACATTTCCAAACTGCCAATTCGTGCTGACAACCCAGTCTCCCTTGGTCGTTAGCGAAGCAAAAGATGCACTGGTTTACGTGCTGAATGACGACGAGCTCTACGAGCGCAATAGCCTTTGAAAACTCGATGTCAGTCAGATGCGGATCAGAACCAAAGAAACCGGCATCGCAGAACAGTGTTGGAATGTCATCCGTGACCACCTGCGGTCATCTTCAGATCAAAACACCGTGAGCAAAAAAAATGGCGAACGCTTGATAACGTTCGCCATTTTTATTCAGAGCCTGCCTCAATCAATCATCCGGCATTTCCGGCGGCTTGGCCGGTTTGGCTGGCTTCACCGGTTTTGTCCCTTTCGCACCCTTGGCCGGCGCCGGTTCTGCAGCGGCCGGGGCAGTGACCACGGTGGAGGTGGTTTCTTTCTCGGCGGCAGGCAGCGCATCAATGGTGTCGAAGATCTTCTTCAAATCGACCGCCGCCGCTTCATCCCCCGAAGCCGTCAGCTTGGTCTCTCCATCCTTGCCCACCAGGAAAACCTTCGGATACGCCCCGGCGCCCAGCTTCAGCGAGCGCAGCAGCGCCATGGTTTGCTGCTGCTCGAGGCTTTTGCCATCGACCTGACCGCTCATGCTCAGGATGGTGTAAACCTTGATCTTGCGGTCGGCGATGCCTTGTTTGTTGGCCGGATCGTCCAGCGCTTTTTTCAGGCTGACCCAATATGAATCGACCGTACTGGAAGCGATCACGATCACCGGGCGGTTGATGCCCTTGTCGACGTCCAGAGGGGAATCGCCGTCGGCGGCGAACAGGGGGCCGGCAATCGCCAGCAAGAGTGTCAGGGTCAGTGACCTGATGAGCATGCGCATCTCCTTTTGATATCCACGCTCTAATGATTGCGCATCGCGGCGATTGTTCCGGGGGGTGCCCGGCAAAAGTGTTTCGCCTTGCCCAAAGCTTAGGTCAGCACCGATTTTGCGCAACCGGTTGAGCGCGATCCTGTCGCGCATTTGATTACCTTTTATGACCGCATTAGGGTGGAGGTTCAGCCTGCGAAATGGAGTTCAACGCGCATGCACATCGACTACCTCTGCCATCACCCGCAACTGATCGAGGAACTGGCCGAACTCAACTTCAAGGAATGGGGCCAATACAGCCCCGAAGATACCCTCGCCAGCCGCACCGAACGCATGCGCGCCGCCTGCGGTAAAGGCGCGATCCCCAGCGTGGTGGTGGCGATCGAAGACGGAAAACTGCTCGGCGGTGCGCTGCTGATCGACAGCGACATGGACACGCGCCCGCAACTGACGCCGTGGCTGGCCGGCGTCTACGTGAAGGCCGAACAGCGTGGCCGTGGGATCGCCTCGCAACTGGTCAACCGCATCGTCGAGGAAGCCGCCGCACTGGGTGTGCCGCAGTTGTACCTGTACACCGATGCCGCGCAGTCACTGTATGCGCGGCTGGGTTGGGAGGTGCTGGAAGAAACGGAGTACGACGGTTTGCCGGTGACGGTGATGAAGCGGGCGCTCGATCAGAACGCCAGCTTGTAACCGATCAACACCAGCATCGTCGCCAGGCACGGGCGCAGCAGTTCATCGGAGACTCGACCGGTCAGGTGGCTGCCGAGCCAGATGCCCGGCAACGAACCGACCAGCAGAAAGCCCAGCACGCCCCAGTCCATGTTGCCCATGCTCGCGTGGCCGAGGCCGGCGACCAGGGTCAGAGGTACGGCGTGGGCGATTTCGGTGCCGACCAGGCGGCGGGTCGGCAGCAGCGGATAGAGGATGAACAATGCGACGGTGCCGAGGGCGCCGGCGCCGATGGAGGTCAGGGCGACCATGGTGCCGAGGATCAGACCGGTGATCACGGTCATGACATTCAGGCGCGCGCCGCTCGGGTTGTAGTTGCCGCCGGCGCGTTTGTGGGCGAATTCCAGCAGGCGTTTCTTGAACAGAATCGCCAGCGCCGTGGCGAACAGCACGAAGCCCAGCGCTTGCTTGATGATGGCGTTCATCGCGTCCGGCGCGGTGTGCAGGGTGCTGAGGAACCACAAGGTCATCGCCACCGCCGGGACACTGCCCAGGGTCAGCCAGCCGGTGATGGCCCAGTCGATGTTCTTGTTCTTCCTGTGGACCAGCACGCCGCTGGATTTGGTGATGGCCGCGTATAGCAGATCCGTGCCCACCGCCGTGGCCGGATTGATGCCGAACCACAGCAGGATCGGCGTCATCAACGAACCGCCGCCGACACCGGTCATGCCGACGATGAACCCCACGACCAGCCCGGCAATCACCAGGCCGAAATTTGCCAATTCCATTAAGACGTCCAGACAAACCACAGGAAAAATCCGGCCCGCAGCATAACCAGTTTTCTTATATCGACCTATATCGATCGGATCTATCGTTATGCAATTTTTTGTTTGTCAGTGCTGCCGTCGGCCCGGTTTGAAACTGTGGGTGCTGTTAAGCCAGACCGTGGCCAGTGCGATCAGCGACAGGATCAGCAACGCCCACGGAAACGACATCGCCCCTGCCCGATCCAGCAGCAATCCGCCGAACAATCCGCCGCCGGCAATCGCCACGTTCCAGGAAGTGGTGAGCATCGCCTGCACCACATCCACATGTTCTCCGGCGGAGTCCGCTGCGGCGGTGAGCAGCAACGTCGCCGAGCCGCCGAACGACAGGCCCCACACCGCCATGCAGGCATAAATCAGCCAGGGCGACGGCGCGACCAGTGCCAGCACCAGCGCAGTCACGGCAAACACCGCAAGGCTGATCAAGGCAAGCCCACGCAACCAGCGATCCACCAGCAGACCAATGATCCAGATCCCCAGCAGCGAACACAGACCGAAGACCAGCAGCACCAGATCGACCCGCTCGCCAAGACCGGCCTGCGTCAGAAACGGCGCGATGTAGGTGTAGAGAATGTTGTGTCCAAGCATCCAGGTCAGTACCACGAACAGCACCGGACGCACGCCAGGCAGACGCAGCGATTGCATCAGCGGCAATCGCTCGGCGCGGGCCTGACCCGGACGATCCGGCACCGCGATAACGATCCACGCCGCCAGCACCAGCGCCAGTGCCGACATGATCCCGAACGAGGCGCGCCAGCCGATCACATTGCCCAGCCAGGTGCCCGCCGGCGTACCCAGCGACAACGCCACCGGCGTGCCAAGCATGGCAATCGCCAGCGCCCGACCCTGCTGGTGCACCGGCACGATCCCCCGCGCGTAGCCAGCCATGATCCCCCACGACAGCCCCGCCGCCATCCCGGCCAGAAATCGCGACGCCAGGGTCAGTCCGTAATGGCTGGAAAACGTGGTGATGGTGTTGAACAGCAGAAACCCGCCGACCGTCATCAGCAGCACCCGCTTGCGCCCCCAGCCACGGGTGGCGACCGTCAGCGGAATCGCCGCGACAATCGAGCCCAGCGCATACAGCGTCACCAGTTGCCCGGCCAGCACTTCGCTGACGTTGAGGCCGGCGCCAATCTGCGGCAACAGGCCCGCTGGCAGGGTTTCGGTGAGGATGGCGATGAAGCCGGTCATGGCAAACGCCAGCAATGCGGCGTAAGGCAGTTTGTCCGTGCGGGTGGCACGTTCCAGGCTCGAGTATTCGGCGCTTGCGGGGTCGGTCATGACAGGTGCAGCTCCCTTTGAGTCAAATCGGACGACAGATTGTATACAAACCTTATCGATCGCCACTCTACCCGACTTGGCTCACTGCACTGGCAAAAAATTCAAGAACAGCAGGCTCTGGGCGTAATTCAGACCGATGCGCCGGTAGCGTTCGTCGAGCATCTGGGTCAGCAGATCCAGGCGCGCCACGACTTTGCCGAACTCCGTGGCAAAGCTCAGGTTGCTGCCCTCCTCGGAAATCTCGTTGGAAAACAGCAGCGGCTGGCCTTCCTTGTTCTGCCGCTGGGCGAGGATCCACGTGGCCTTCTCGATGTTGCGTGCAGCGTTGTTGACGAAGGTCGGATTGATCGCATCGGTCATGTAGAACTCGGTGCGGTTGCCGTGGGCGGTGACCAGCATGCTGCCGATCGCATAGATGAATGCGCCGACCCGGTCGCCGAGGAACTCCGGGCTCATGGCATAGCTCAGCGCCGCCAGGTCTTTTTTGCCGCCGAGGGTCGGCAAAGGCTGTTGCTGTTCGATGGCCAGCCGTACTTGTTTGACGGCAGTCTTGACGTCGAGGAACCCGGATTTGCGCAGCTCTTCAGGGTTGCGCAAATACAGCTTGCCCATCAGCCGATAGAGGCTGTCGAGGTTGTCGCGCATCGCCAGCGTGGCCATGCGGTCGACGCTGGTCTGGAGAAATTCCTGAGGCCTGCCCTCGCGCATCTGGGTGATGAAATTGTTGCCGTCCTGATGGCTGCAACCGCCGAGCAACAGCGTCGACAGACAGGCCAGCAGCAGGCACGGGCGATGAATGAATGCAGCGGTGTGGCGCAAAACTCTCGGCATGAATTCTTTGACGGACACGTTCCTGTGCGGCGGAAGTCACCGCACCCTGGCCATGGATAGAGCCGGGGATTTCGCAAAAGTGCAGTGCCGGCGTGGATTCCCGACCTTCGGCGCAATGGTGCCCAATCAATTTAGTCCGACTTTATTTTTGCATTAACCGTTTCATCCGCTATAAATTCTCACTCAACCATTAATTAGCATGACTATTTAGCGATTTTCAAAACAACAACAAAAAGGAAGGTCAACCATGCTTCAATCCCGACACTCACTCTGCGGCCTCGGACTGTCCCTGATGATCGCCACCCTCTCCGCCCAGGCCGCCGGCCTGTCCAGCGAACACAAAGCGTTCGGCAAAACCAATGACGGCACACCCGTCGAGCAATACATCCTGCGCAACAGCCACGGCATGCAGGCCACGGTCATCACCTACGGCGCTACCTTGCAGGCGCTGCAGGTGCCGGACAAACACGGCAAGCTCGACGACATCGTCCTCGGCTTCGACGATGTGCAGGGTTATCAAAAAGGCACCGCGTACTTCGGCGCGACCATCGGCCGCTTCGGCAATCGCCTGGCCGATGGCACCTTCGAACTCGACGGCAAACGCTATCAAGTGCCGCAGAACGACAAGACCAATGCCTTGCACGGCGGCACTCAGGGCTTCGACAAAAAGGTCTGGAAAGCGACGGAAACCAAAGACAAGGATTCGGTCGGCGTGACCCTGACCTACCTGTCGGCGGATGGCGAAATGGGTTTCCCCGGCAACCTCACCACCGAAGTGACCTACCGCCTCACCGACAGCAACGAGCTGCGCATCGACTACAAGGCCAGCACCGACAAACCGACGGTGCTCAACCTGACCAACCACAGCTACTTCAACCTCGCCGGCGCCGGCAATGGCGACATCCTCAAGCAAGTCGCCACCCTGCATGCCAGCCATTACACCCCGGTCACCGCCAAACTGATCCCGACCGGCGAACTGGCGCCCGTGGCCGGTACGCCGATGGACTTCACCAAACCGACCGCCATCGGTCAGCACATCAAGGCCGATCATCCGCAATTGAAATTCGCTGAAGAAAAACAAGGTGGCTTCGATTTCAACTGGGCGCTGGACACCAAGGGGGACGTCAGCAAACTCGCCGCCGAAGTCAGCGACCCACAATCCGGTCGCCACTTACAACTGTTCACCAACGAACCGGGCGTGCAGTTCTACACCAGCAACTTCCTCGACGGCACGGTCAAGGGCAAGGGTGGCAAGGTCTATCCGCACTGGGGCGCGTTTACCCTGGAGACCCAGCACTATCCGGACTCGCCGAACCAGCCGAACTTTCCGAGCACCCGGCTGGATCCGGGACAGACCTACAGCCAGAGCGTGGTGTTGAAGTTTTCTGCGAAGTAAAAGCAAAAGATCACAGCTTGTGGCAGCGCCTACAGAGGAAAATTAATCCTGATGGAGGGCTGTTGCAGGCTGCGATCTTTTTGCTTTTTGAATCCCTGGACTAGTTGCTGCCCACTCTGGATATCGACCGGGGCAAACAGGGGTAAAAGAAACTCAGAGACTCAGCTGATTACGGCGCCTTTCGGGCCACTGGCAATCAGCGCCGCCCCGCAGGCGGTTTTCATACCGTCCAGCACGATAGGCACGCCATCGACAGTGTAGGTGCTACTGCCCTCGGCAATCGGGAAAACCCCCTTGCACAATGGGCAACTGACCTTGTGACCGACTCCGGCAATCGGTTTGCCGTTGAGGTCGGTCCGGGAGAATGCTTCGAGGACCTTGCCACCGTGAGTGGTGGAGTCGCCGAGGCGGATTGCGTCTTTCATGTTGTCACTCCTTTGACCGGCTACTCGTCCTGTTGCCGATGATGCCATCAAGGGCTACTTTTTTGGCTAGCTGTTCAAACGCTGGACTGAAATCGCCAATCCTGTTGATCATCTCGAAAAACCACTGAAAAGACTCCTGCACGAAATCTTCATCGGAAACTCTGTCGGGATACATGACGCAAAATAAGCCTCTTACGACTGCATCCTCGTTATCTTCAATGTCGACATCGCGTCCTTTCGCTTCCAGAAAATCCCAGCATTTGACTCTGGCAGCATTTAACTCCTTTTCATTTTTGCCCCCCTCAAACCAGTATCTCTGCGCAGCTGCGAACGCGCGTTTGACAATAGGGGAAACTTCTTCGTCCTGAAGCACCATACCGACGCCCGCACACATAAACTTCATTATGTTCCGAGCCGCATCGGCTTCAGTCTTACCTTTATTCAACCGTTCTGAAAAATGAACAACTTTCTCATGACTAATCATAGTGGACTCCAAGAGTTGAGAGTACGGAGCCACAACTTTAAGGGCGCCAGTTTCATACAACGTAAAAGTGACGAAATAATCCACCCCCTCTTAATTTCTTCATGCCATCACTCCTTCTGGTTGGGAGCAGATGGCATTATTCATTGCATATTACTGCCGGCACAAATCTGTCGAACCAAGCGTTTGAAAGAATTTGAGCAAGCCTGTAATTTTGCTTCGTTTATCATCGAATCGGGAGAAAGGCACTCGTACGTTTCACACACTGATTTCCTTGCCATGTCACCAAAACGCTCATTATCAAAATCGCACTCAATAGTTGATATCATGTATGAGCTTTTTTTGGATCGCCGACCAAATCTCATTACAATCTTTCTATCAAAAATCAGCGCCCCTTCACTTTTATCTTCGGAGAAATAGAACGAAATCCGATTATCACCCGTCTGTCTCAACGCTGTAGCAAATGGTTGCTTTTTCAAAAGAGAAGTCAACCTCACCCCACATGCAACACCAAGGCCGCACCCTAATGCCTCACTCACGAAAAAGTATTGCTTAAATACTATCGATATTTTTTGACGCAAATAAGAAACGCTGTATTCCTTCTCGAAAAAATGAAAATCATCCAGATCTCCAACCAACTCAAAATCAGCATTTATAAATTCCGGCTCAGAGAAATCGTTCAATCCAAAAATATTTGGTTGAAGATTACCTGCTCCTTCTAAAAACAGCGCAATCAGCTTATAAAAATCAGCAACAATCATATATTCTCTTAGTTGCGCGCTACCTGATTCGTTCCTGCGGCATGGTGCCCACTCATACACAAAAATTACCATGCACAAAGGTGACAGATTCATATAATGGAAAAACTATACAAAAACAAATCCACCCCCATTACTCCATCAATCAAAATTGAGGAATATCAATGTGATTTTTGCGAAGAATTGAAGTTATTTTTTCTACGAATTTGGCCGGCAGCTCGCTTGGAGTTCCATAGACATCTACTATTCCGACTTCGACCGCGCTATCCACAATATGACAAAAATCGTCAATATCTTGAGATGGAATCGATTGCCTAAGTTCTTGAGGCATATCATCCCCCCTTCCGTTGAGCGGCAATAGCGCACCCCTTCTCTCCCACTCAGCCAAGTCACGGCCTTCAGGACGACTATTAAGGTGGGCTATCAACTCATCGACCGTCACGTGCTGAATAGACTTTGCTGCGCAATAAGCATTTAAAGATTTCGATGCATAGAGTTGCAAATCTATCGGAGAAAGTTTTAAAAGCCTGTTCGAAAACTCTGACATCAAGAATTTCCTCCGCACCCAGTGACAACATTAAAGTTAAACTTCTTTACTAGGGGGCTACAAACTGAACCAAGCGGCTTGTTAGTGCCATGCACATCACGGACGCCGTCCCCCCTAACTCAAAAAAATAAATCCGTGCCTATTACTCCAATGGGCAACTATCCTCCTGACCAAGCCCAGAAATCGGCTTTCTATTAAGATTAGTCTGGAAGAATGCTTCGAGTACCTTTCCACCGTGAGTGGTGGAGTCGCCCAAGCGAATGGCGTCTTTCATGTTGTCACTCCTTTGACCATGGCCTGTCTATTTGCACTGACGCACAATGCAGACCTTCAACCGCTCTTCAAACATTGCCCTTGATGCGAAATGCTTCCTTGAGCGGCACCTTTTTATCGTCATCACCATCCTCAAGACATCTATAGTCGCTGCCGCCCAACGCCGAGAGCATGGTTTGGTAAAGGCTCAATGACTTGAAATTGACCTGAAGCCACAGAACGCTCTCACTTTCATAGATCAATCGAGCGTCATAATCAGCGCTGCTGTTGAGCGACTGATCTTTCAGGTAGAGGTCACCAGGCTGTTGCACGCGAACGCATGCGCCGCCGCCCTCTACTTCCTTCATTACTTCGCTGGCTGAAGTGGCGTCGTTGAACACCAGCTTGCATTCATAACTCATTGCAAAAAACAAATCCGTCCCAATTATTGGTCATACCTCAAACATACGCCTTCTCGCGAAAGGGGTTTTTATTGTGAAATTTCGTGTTAACGGTGTTGGAGTCCAATTGGAGTCGGTTCGAACCAAAGTGTTTGTGAGCTCTGAAAATTCGATTATCTGTTCCGGATGGCCTGAGATTAGTATTGCTCGAGTATCAGAGAGATCTTCACCTAGCATGACGACAGTACACTTTTTTGAAAATAGCATTGCCGTTATTTTATAAAATAACTCTAATGAGGAGGCCTCAGAGAAATCTGTTCCTGAGGCTCTATACACCTCAGAGACTACACCGAGGATTTCTTTTTTATCACTTTCATTAAGTTCTATCTCTGATAAAAATATTAATGCATTCCATCCTTTGTACGTGGCAGTCAAAAGGGTTTTTATTTCTTCGCTGCTAGAGAGGGCAGAGAGGTCACAGAAATGATGTTTCCCCTCAATATCCAAGTCTAATTCCAAGTGTCTTCTTTTGTTCGCTGCGACCAAGCCAAGCTTCCCAAACGCTCTTTTATGCTGGCCTAATTTCTTCGCGATACTGCTACTGGAATCGAGCTCGGCAGCAAGCACCGCATATATATTATGCCGAAAAAAAATGGGAGCCAAGCAATCAAAAATCAATCCATAATCATAGCCTGTAGCCAGATACCATATCGAGTCGCATGAATTATCAAAGCGAAATCCTGCAGATTTCGAAGCAAGAACGGACCCGGCATCAACTAAAGCTTTCATTGTGGGCATCCTTTAGACCTTTGATTCTCATATGAATAATGCTCTCCGTTGACACCGTGGTAGTGGGGGAGTTCATAGGTGTCATTATCCTTAAACTCGTGCCCGGCGTCGTGTATTTTTACGGAACCTATTGGTGTTTCACCCCCCGCTTTCTGACCGCCACTGGTGAGGGTTTCAACTTTATATCTCTCACTAGGGTGAATGCCTTTACGTGTGTCCTCTGGATCCTTGATAGTTCTAGAGTTATAACTTTGAGACGTAGGAATATTTTTCGAACGCATCGCAGCCCTTCGTGCCGCTCTCTTTGAAGGAAATGTTTGGTCTCCTGGTAACTGAGTACGTCGAGAGCACGATGGAGTTAACCCGAACGGATCGATCCAGCCTGTCGGGTTAGGAGCATAAGCATAAAGATTGAGTCCCCCCGCGTAGCTAATCGGGTCCTTACTAATAAACCGCCCAACCTCCGGATCATAGTACCGATACCGGTTGTAGTGCAGCCCCGTCTCATGATCGTGATACTGCCCCTGAAACCGTATCGGGTTCGTCACGCCATGCTGCCGCGCCCATTCTGAACGCTGTTCCGTCACCTGCCCCCACGCCTTGTACTGCGCGGTCCAAGCCATGTTGCCTTGTGAATCCGTCAGTTCCTGCGGCGTGCCCAAGTGATCGCACTGGTACCAGGCCAACGCATCAAACGGTAATGCCCTTGCCTTGTGATTCCACACCGGGTCTTCATCGAGGCTGTATTCACCACTGTAATCCGGCAGCCCCATCAGATTGATCGGCGCATGCCGTACAGCCTGTGCAACAGGGACAAAAGTGCCCGGTTCAAAGACGTAATGCACCGTGCGTCCCGGCTCGCCATCGCCCTGCGCCAGACTGCTTTCCCACGCGAGGTTGTCGCCGTCCCATCCGTAAAGCGTAAAACCGCAGCCAAGTTCGCGTTGTTTGCGGGCGTGCTCGTTTCTGTTCCAGAGGGAACCGGCTTCAGGCCGCTGTTTATAGTGCGCTCGGGAGTTTTTGTGCAGGCGGCGTCCCAGTGCGTCGTAAGCGAAATCCACGCTCAGATGTGGATCTTCGAAATGCACCAGTCGATCAAACAGGTCCCAACGCATATCGCTACGCTGACCGTTGTGCCAGCGCTGGATCTGATTACCGCGTTCGTCGTAGTCGTAGTGGGTGCCGGCGTATTCGCGCAGCAGGTTGTCGACCAGTTTGCTGCGCGGCGGCGTCAGATCCAGTGGACGACGGATTTCGTCAGTCTTGTCATCCAGCAGGTTACCGGCCGGATCGAAGGCGAACGTTTCAACGCCTTGACGCGTCACGGCGCTGAGCAGTCGGCCGACGGGATCGTAACGATAGGCGAGCGGGCCGCGGCGACTGTCGTTAATGTCAGTCAGTTGGCCGGCAGCGTCGTATTTGTATTCGCGCTTGAGCAGCGTGCTTTTGTCATCGCTGCGCCCCAGCAGTTGCTCCTGCAAGCGACCGGCCGGGTCCCAGCTTTGAGTTTGCAGCAGGTGATTGCCTTGGTGGCGGGCAACTTCGCGGTGCAGGTCGTCGCGTTCGTAACCGATCAGCTCATGCTCGTCCAGGCGCATGCCCAGCAGGTGGCCGCTGCCGTAAGTGAGCCAACTGACGCGGTGGCCGTCCGGGCGAACGGTGGCAACACGCTGGTTAAGCACGTCGTACTCGTGCTGCCAGATCGCGACGGTGGGCTTTTCCAGTCCGAGGTAATGTTGGTGTTCGCGCAGCAGATTGCCGGCCGGGTCGTGGAACCATTGCAGGCGGCTGTCGGCGTTGTCGGCCAGCACCATGTTGCCGTTGCCATCGTAGGCAAAGGTTTCGCTTTGCGACTGCTCGCCCAAGGTGGCGCGACGTTCAGTCAAACGTCCCATCGGGTCGAAGCTCACCGAGATGACGCGTTTGCCATTGATCGATTGGGCAAGGCGACCGGTTAGCGAGTCGTACTGATAGCGTGTGCTGCGCCCGTCAAATCCGCTCTCTTCCAGCAGTCGACCGACCGGGTCATAGTGGAAGTGTGCGCGTTGTTCGTTTTCGTTTTCCAGAGCCGTTAGCCGTCCGAGACGGTCCCAGCGATAGCGCAGGGTTTGCTCGGCGGCATCGACACGTTCGGCGATCAAACCGGCCGCGCTGTAGCTCCAGGTAGTGCAGCGATCGAGACCGTCGACATGCGTCAACAGCCGGCCTTCGGCGTCGCGTTCGAAGCGCTCTTCAGTCTTGTCCGGGTGCTTGATCAGCACCAGTTGGCCAGCCTTGTATTCGTATTCGGTGGCGTTACCGGCGGCGTCGGTGAAGCAGATCATCTGCCCCAGTTCGTTGTATTCCCAGGCGCTGGTCTTGCCTGAGCAGTCGACGTACTCGACCATTTGCCCGGCGTCGTTGTAGTCCAACGTCTTTTCGTTGCCGTTGGCGTCCTTGATCGCGGTGGGCTGACCGGATTTGTTGTAGGCGTATTCGGTTTTGTTGCCCAGCGGATCGAGCGCTTCGACCAGGTTGCCTTGGTCGTCATAGGCGCGTTGCCACTGACCACCCTCGGCATCGCTGATTTTGATCAGCATGTCTTGATCGTCGTAGGCGTAATGCATCACCGTGTGATCGGCACGGATGTGTTCGAGCAGGTTACTGCGTTCATCGTAGCTGTAGCGATCGGTGCTGCCGTCGGCATTGACACGGCGCACGATGTTCTTGGCCTCATCGCGGAAGAACCATTCCGAACGCTCGTCCGCGTAGCGAATGCGGTAGGTGTAGCCAAGGATGTCGTAGTAGTGCCAGGTCTCGTTGCCGAGGGCGTCGGTGACGTAGGTCAGACGGATGTTTTCGTCCCACTCCAGGCGCGTGTCGAAGCTGCCGTCGTCCGCCCATTCGCGGATGGCTTTGGCCTTGGAGCCCGGGCCGTCCCACTGCAGGTTCATGCCGCGTCCGGTGCGGTCGGTGTAGCGGGTGATCAGGTGATGCTGGAACTGATACGACCAGACTGCACCGTTCTCGTCCTGTGCTTGAATCAGGTCGCCATAGGCGTCGTACTGGTAGGCGCAGAGCTGTCGCTGCGGTTCGCCGTCAACGATTTGCCAGAGACCCGTCAGTCGGCCGTGATCGTCGATCATCGTACCGAGGTGCAGGTGGACTTTGGTGAAGTCGTTTTCCTGATAGGTGATCAGGTCCGAGAGCACCGATTGTTCGCCGTGCCGATGCTCGTAATGCAGCATGATCCCGGCGCCATTGCGCAGCGAAATGTTGGTCAGCACATAACGCTGGCCACGACGGACGTAGGTTTCCTTGCGTTCGAAACCGTGGCACAGCAATAGCTGATCTTCGCTGGCACGAATGAGGGTGATGTTTTCGATGGCGTCGTAATGAAACAGACCGACTTTGGGCAGCGGATAGCTGTGGTCACGGCCGTCGGCACCGTAGAAGGTCAGGCCATCGTCCACGCAGTCGAAACGTGTGGTGAACTCGCTGATCCAGCGGGCGCCGAGCTCGCTCTGATCGTAGGCGTCGAGGCGTGAGTTGTAAGTGCGTGTCCATTCGATCGGGAATGGGCCGGGCAGGCTGAAATCGGTATGGCTTAGGCTTTCCGAACCCAAAGCGAAATTGATGCTGAAGTCCGTGGCGCATTCGCAGGGGCCTTTCTTTGGATTGGGTGCGCCTTTCGCCGGTGCCTGTTGGCCGTGGGCGGCCAACTGCCCCTCAGATGCCGTACGCTTCGCCTGTCCGGTCTTCTCCGGATGGACGGCGGCGTTCTGGCCATGGGCATTGCGCTTGCGCCACAACGTCACGGCGCTGGAAAGAATCAGCAGCAACCAACCGATGGAGTTCTGAACGGACTCATCATCCAGCTTGCTCAACTGGGTGCGCAGCTCCGGACCCATCGCCCGCAGTTTCGCGGTTTCCGTAGCAACCCGCTTCTTCACCTCATCGGGCAGCAGGTGATCGGCCGCACTGTTGGCCAAGCCTTTGCCTGCGGCCTTATAAGCGCTGCACGCGGCGCCGAAGATGTTGCCGAACGATGCAAGGGGATCATTCTTGAATTGATCGACCGCCGCACTCGCTTGTGCGCCAGCCGCGTTCAGGTCGCCCTTGGCATCAAGCTTGCCATTGGCCACCGTCTCGAGGCCTTTGGCAATCTCGTTGATGACGTCCTCGCCCAGCTTGCCAGCGTCCGCCAGAATGCCCGGCAGCTTGCCTTTGGCCTGTTCAACGAAATCGTCGAGCGTACCGATGATGGACTCGTTCAAGTGTCCGATCAGGACTTCGATGACCGATGAACTGAGCAGCATCTTGCTGGTGGCCTTCATCTCCTGACGCACCAGAAACAGGGTTGGGCGCAAGGTCATGCGTGCTGCCGCCATTGCCGGTGGCAGCGGCAAAACACCGATCAGATTGATACCGAGACTGGCCCACGCGAGTAGGTCGCGTTTCTGCGCGTTCGACAGGGTGACGATGTCACCCAGCGCATCGACCAGCGCCATGATGTTGCCTACCACGGGTAAGGCGCCGGCGACGTTCTTGATCCGGTCGAGGGTGACCACGCCGCCACTGGCCGATTGCAGCCAGGCATCGAAGGTCGCCGCGCTGCTGGCGACATCCTGAATGTCGATGGCATTTAAAGGAACGATCGCAACCTGAGGTTCACGTTTTACAACAGCAGTTTCAGTGGTCATGACAGCATCTCACCCGCCAGCAGGCCCGGGGTTTTCAAGGAAGTTTTTGGAAGCGTCGGCGCCGGCAGACTCGGCAACTTGCCGCTCTTGCTGGCCGCCCCGAGAATCCCCGACGCACTCGGCATCGCCGCACTCGCCAGTTTCGGCAGCCCGGCCGCTCCGCCCTGCATCACGCCTTTCACCTGCTGCGCCGTTTGCATCGCGCCTTGCGCGGTCTGCATTGCACCCATCCCTGTCTGTGCCAATTCCTTGCCCTTCTCCAACATGTCCCAGTTCTTGCTCGGCAGCGCCTGCGCCACCATGGCCTGCACCTGACTCGGCACGTCTTCGGCGCCCGGCGGATTCAACGGCCATTCCGGCTTGCCGATGTAGCTGCCCTCGCTCCAGGTGTCCGCCGGATCCTTGCCGAACAGCACCCGCGCTGGCCCCGGTGCGGCACCGGCAACGCTGGCGAAGCCCTTCGCGTCGAGCTTGCCCTTGATGCTTTTGCCCAAGGCATCGATGACTTCGTAATCGCCTTCCTTGATGCCCTGACGCCCGGCGTACTGGTTGAACAGCTCCAGATTGCCCTTGCCCGGTTTCGGCGGTTCCGGGAACACGCCCGCCAGGGATTTCGCCCCGGTGTAGGCAAAGTTCGCCGCGTGGGCGGTGTACGGGCCGCTGGTGGCGTGGGTGATGCCGCCGGCGTTGTAGGTGGTGGCGCTGCCGCCGCCCTGGATCACCAGTTCGGTTTTGGCAGTGATGGTGATGCGGTCGGCGTTGGCGGTGATGTTGAGTTTGGCCAGCAGGTTGATGCTGTCCTTCAGTGCCTTGACGTCGATGTCGCCGGAGGCCGCCACCAGCCGCCAGCCCATGCTCTGCACGAACAGGCGCATGCCACGACTGGCACTGGCCAACAGACGTTTGCCGATGGAAAGACTGGTGTGCCCGGTGCTGCTCAGCGCCAGGTGTTCGCCGGTGGCGATGTGGCTGGAGCGCGGTGTGGTCAGGGCGATGCCGGCGGGGCTGGCGAGCACCAGATGCGGCTCGGTGAATTCGGGGAATTCATTGGCGGTGAGGTTCGCCGGGCCGCTTCCGAGCACGCCCTGATGCTGCGCGTGCAAGGCCTTGGCCACGTCATCCTGATCGCCCGCTTCCTGGGCTTGAAGCTCTTTGGCCTGTGTGGCGAAACTGTCCTGTTGATCGCTGGCCGTGGCCAGACGCTCGGCGGTTTCCGGCAGGTCCTTGTGGTGTTTCGATTCGTTCGGGCGCGGTTCGGTGGTGATCAGCAGACCGGCACCGGCCCGCACGGCGCCGTGGCGGTCGGTTCTTAATTCAAAACCTTCACCCCGAGGCTGACCGCCGCTTGGACGCGGATGGGTCAGGTAACCGAGGTTGATCGCGCTCGCACCGTGATCACTGCGCAGCGCGATGCTGATCTCGCTGGTGGTGTCGTCGATGCGCAGTTCGTTGGCGCGGCTGCCCTTGTATTCCTTGCTCTTGACCGTGGCCAGGGTCTTGAAGTCCGGCAGCTTGTACGGCGGCAGGTTGGCGCCGTGGTACAGGCAACCGGTGATCAGCGGCTGGTCGGGATCGCCTTCGAGGAAGGTGATCAGCACTTCCATGCCGACCCGTGGAATGTTGATCGAGCCAAAGGTTTCCGCCGCCCAACTGGAGGCCACGCGCATCCAGCAGGTGGTCTTGTCGTCGTGCTGGCCTTCGCGGTCCCAGAAGAACTGCACCTTCACCCGGCCGTACTGGTCGCAGAAGATTTCTTCACCTTCGGGACCGGTGACCACGGCGCTTTGCGAACCGAGAACCTTGGGTTTCGGGTGGTCCAGCGGCGGGCGGTACGGCACGTCCCAGGGGATCGCGCTGAAGCGGTTGCGATAGCCCTGATGGAAGTCGTCCTTGTCGTCGGTGGTGTCGCTGGTCACCGACTCTTCCAGCACTTGCGGCTGTTTGCCTTCGTGGAAGATTTCGGTGAGCAGCCACAGGTCGTTCCACGTCGGGTTGGCGTGGTCGGTCAGGGCCAGAAAATGCCCGGTGACCAGAATCGGCTGGTCGCTGTTGCCCTCGGCCAGGCGGTAGTCGCTGCGATGGCGTTCGAGGTTGCGATTGGCCAGGTGTTTGCCGCGCTCGCGATCCACGAATCGGCCCGGGTAATCGTAGTCTTCCAGGTCCGGCTGGGCGCTGCTTTTTGCGTCGCTTTCCAGCTCGATCTTCGGTTTGACGAAGTCGTAATCGCGCCGCGTGGTGCGGCTGGTGCGGGTGGCCAGGCGCAGGCCGAAACGCTTGACCACCGGTTGGTCCGCCACCAGTCCGGAGTCCTGCTGATAGGCCACCGGCGCCAGTTTCGGGAACACCGTCTGGTCATCGCCGAAGGTCAGTTTGTGGCCGCTGGCGGTGTGCTGGAAGTGGTAGTGAATCCCCTCCTCTTCGCACAGGCGCTGGACGAAGTGCAGGTCACTTTCATCGTACTGGGTGCAGTAGATGCGCTCGGGATAGATCGCACTCAGCTGGAAGTGGTAATCGCTGGCGAGGATGCCGTGTTCTTCCAGCACCTGACTGATGATCTGCTGTACGGTCATCTGCTGGAAAATGCGCTGGTTGAAACGGTGCGCGAGGTACGAAAGCTGCGGTCGCAACGAGATTTTATAGCGGGTCAGGCGTTTGCCGGCCTCGCCTTGGGCAATGCTGTAAACCAGCCCGTGAATCCCGCTGCCGCTCGGCGACAGTTGAAGAAACGCCAGTTTGTGCAGCAGGCTTTCGAGGTTGATCGAGGCCTTTTCGCTGACCAGTTCCAGCTCGAATTCAAAGGGCGTGTTGAGGGCTTCCCGACCGGTGAACGACAGCACCTGAAAGTCAGTGTCCGCGCCATCGATGGTCAGATTGAAATGAGCCTGGTTGGCCGGTGAGAACATTCCCTTGTCCCTCGTGCTGTGCTGCGATGCGCGCCAGATCGCTAAGGATCTGGCGGCAAAAAATCTTTGAGTAGTGAAGATGCCTCGACCGGCTAAACCGGCCGAGACGGTACAACCATCAGCCGCGATTAAACGACTGGAGCACGCCAGTCATCGGAACCCGAAGTACCGGATACTTCGTGGGTCCAGGTGATTTTGCGGTAGGTGAACTGCACTTCTTCCAGGTGGGTGAAGTGGGCGTTGCCTGGATCCTGGCAGTTGTGCATTTTGTTATTGATGGCGACGATGATCGCGTCTTCCAGTTTGGTGGTGTAGTAGTGCTCTTGGGTGCCTTGCGCCGAAGTGCGGTACCACTGGATAACGATTTCGCTCATGCGCTCGCCGGAAGTCAGAGCTGCTTGCAGCAGTGGCGAAGCCTTGTCGTAGACCTTGGTGATCACAACTGGCTTGTGCACGCGCTGACCGGTTGGCTGACCGGATTGCGGGTCACGCGGGATGATCACGTCGTGGGTGAACGCCTGAACCATGACCTGGTCTTCGTGACCTTCCTGGTAGGTGTTGCCAACGGAGTCGGCGGTGAAAGCGCCGGCAGTGATCAGGCCTTGTTTTTCGCCGGTAACCGACATGTACGCTGGTGTTGCCATGGGGTGTGCTCCTTGCTGAGTCGTTGGGTGCGCTGACAGGTGATATCACCTATGAGGCGGCCAATGGCCATCAAATAGCATGCCAATTTTATCAAGCCCTTATAAACCGGGGGTTGGGTGAGTTTTCTTCGCCATTGCGGCGAAAATTCCCACTGTATTCGTCGAAAAGTGCGCAAGAAGTTGCGCTGTACTGTGCAACTTCTTGCGCACTTGGCTGGAGGCCTTGCTCGGCAGGGCCTGTAGCGGTTTTTGCCTTGGTTTTATTACGGACAGCTGCGCAACTTCTTGCGCACTTCAGAAACGCCCGTTCATTACATTGGAACAAGAGAACTTCGCAATAAACGCCTCAACTGCATTTGGAACCCATGGGCTATCCTGCTGCCCACTTAAAGGTATCGACCGTTTCAGAAAGGAGGTTTGAATGCGTACCCTCGAATTGGCTGGCGTGCAGGTTCCGGTGATTGGCCAGGGCACTTGGCGCATGGGCGAAGACCGCTCGGCGCACACGCGTGAAGTGGCGGCCCTGCGCAACGGTATCGAGCTGGGCATGACCCTGATCGACACCGCCGAAATGTACGCCGAGGGCGGTGCCGAAAGCGTGGTCGGCGAAGCCATCGCCGGTCTTCGCGATCAAGTGTTCCTGGTGAGCAAGGTCTACCCGCACAACGCCAGCCGCAAAGGCATTCCCCAGGCTTGCGAGCGCAGTCTGCGCCGGCTCGACACCGATTACATCGATCTCTATCTGCTGCATTGGCGCGGCCAGTATCCGCTGGAGGAAACCGTCGAGGCCTTCGAGCGTCTGCGCGAGGACGGCAAGATCGGCCGCTGGGGAGTCTCGAACTTCGACGTCGACGATCTTGAGGAACTGTCGAACTCGGCCTGCGCGACCAATCAGGTGCTGTACAACCTGGAAGAACGCGGCATCGAATTCGACCTGCTGCCGTGGTGCCAGCAACAGCGTATGCCGCTGATGGCGTACTGCCCGATCGGCCAGGGCGGCGCGATGCTGGCCGAGCCAGTACTGAAACAGATTGCCGCTCGTCACGGCGTGACCCCGGCACAGGTTTCGCTGGCGTGGATTCTGCGTCAGGATGGGGTGATTGCGATTCCCAAGGCCGTGCGCCCGGAACACGTGCAGCTCAATGCACAAGCGGCGCAGCTGCAACTCGAGGCCGGGGATCTGGCGGCGCTGGACCAGGCGTTTCACGCGCCACAACGCAAGCAGCGGCTGGCCATGGTCTGAGCCACCCGCCGACTGACAGAGGGCTTCGCCATGAGAAGCACTGATCAGGACGATCCATTCAATCTGCAACGCTTCGTGCTCGCCCAGGATCCGGTGTTCGCACGGGTCCAGCGCGAGCTCGACGAGGGCCGCAAGCGCAGCCACTGGATGTGGTTCGTGTTCCCGCAGTTCGCCGGGCTCGGCGGCAGCGAGATGTCGCGGCGGTTCGCGATCAGCTCGGCGCCGGAAACTCGTGCCTACCTCGGCCACCCGTTGCTCGGCGCCCGGCTGCGGACCTGCACGCAACTGGTGCTGAATGTGCAGCAACGTTCGATTGCCGAGATTTTCGGCCATCCGGACGACCTGAAATTCCACTCATCGATGACGCTGTTCGCCCAATTTGCCGACGACGACAGCCTTTGGCATCAGGCGCTGGAGCGTTACTTCCACGGCATTCAGGACGAATGGACCCTGCAACTTCTGGACTCAAAACAAGCCCAACTGCCCCCCGATCAGGGTTGAGAAATCGTCGTCGACAAACGGCAGGATCGCATCCGCCACCGGTTGCAGCTGGCGGGTGATGTAGTGGTCGTAATCGATGGCCGCGCGGCGCACTTCCAGCGGCTCGGGGCCGGCCAGGGTGATGACGTAGCTGATCCAGCCACCGTTCTGATACTGGCGCGGGCGACCGTGTTGCGCGTTGTAATCGTCCGCCAGCCGAGCGGCACGGACATGCGGCGGTACGTTGCGTTCGTAGTCATCGAGCGTGCGGCGCAGGCGCTTGCGGTAGACCAGTCGCTCGTCGAACTCGCCGGCCAAAGTCTTGCGCACGTACTCGCGCACGTAATCCTGATACGGCTTGCGCTGGAAGATCCGCTCGTACAGTTCCTGCTGGAATTGCCGGGCCAGCAGCGACCAGTCGGTGCGCACGGTTTCCAGGCCTTTGTAGACCATCTCTTCTGTGCCGTCGGCGCGGGTCACCAGGCCGGCGTAACGCTTTTTGCTGCCCTCTTCCGCGCCACGAATGGTCGGCATCAGGAAGCGTTTGTAGTGGGTTTCGAACTGCAATTCGAGGGCGCTTTCCAGCCCGTATTGCTCACGCACATGCTCGCGCCACCAGTCGTTGACGTGCGCAACCAGCGCCCGGCCGATGGTCGCCGCCTCTTCCTGACCGTGGGGGCGACGCAGCCAGACGAAGGTCGAGTCGGTATCGCCATAAATCACCGCGTGACCCTGGGCCTCGATCAACTGCCGGGTGCGCAGCATGATCTCGTGGCCACGCAGGGTGATCGAGGACGCCAGTCGTGTATCGAAGAACCGGCAACCGCTGGAACCGAGCACGCCGTAGAAAGCGTTCATGATGATCTTCAGCGCCTGGGACAAGGGCGCGTTGTGTTCGCATTTGGCGGTCTCACGGCCCTCGGCGACCCGGGCGACGATGGACGGAAGGCAGTGCCGGGTGCGGGAGAAGCGCGCGCCGCGAAAACCCGGCACCGAGTCGCTGTCATCGGGATGCTGCAAGCCTTCGATCAGCCCCACCGGGTCGATCAGAAAGGTGCGGATGATCGACGGATAAAGGCTCTTGTAGTCGAGCACCAGCACCGACTCATACAACCCCGGCTGCGAGTCCATGACAAACCCGCCGGGGCTGGCCTGCGGAGGATTGGTGCCAAGGTTCGGCGCCACAAAACCCTGACGATGCATCAACGGCATGTACAAATGGGTGAACGCCGCCACCGAGCCGCCGCTGCGATCCGCCGGCAGGCCGGTGACGCTGGCGCGCTCCAGCAAAAACTTCAGCAGTTCGGTCCTGGCGAAGATCCGCGTGACCAGCTCGCAGTCCTTGAGGTTGTACTTGGCCAGCGCCGGTTTGTCCTCGGCGAACATGCGGTTGATCTCGTCCATGCGCTGGTACGGGTTGTCGATCGACTTGCCCTCGCCGAGCAGAGTCTGGGCGACGTTTTCCAGGCTGAACGACGGAAAGCTCCAGGTCGCCGAACGCAGGGATTCAATGCCATCGATAATCAGCCTTCCTGCCGCTGCCGCGAAGTAATGAGTGCGGCTGCCGTGTTCGCGCCACTGCATTTCCTCGCCGCCACGCCCGAGCTTGAGCGGCACGCCCAGACGCCGGGCGTGCTCGTGGAGAATGCGCAGGTCGAATTGCACGAGATTCCAGCCGATGATCGCGTCGGGGTCGTGACGGGCGAACCACTCGTTGAGTTTCTTGAGGATCAGGGTCCGCGATTCGCAGTACTCGAGGTCGAAGTCGACGATGCTGTGATCGCCGTTCGGCGCACCGAGCATGTACACCTGCCGCTCGCCGCAACCTTCCAGGGCGATGGAATACAACTCGCCCTGCTCGGTGGTTTCGATGTCCAGCGAGACCAGCCGCAGTTGCGGACGATAGTCGGGCGCAGGCTTGAGATGGGCGTCGAGCAGCACACCGTCGGCATCGGGCGTACCGTTGAACCACACCGGCGCGGTGATGAAACGCTCCATCAGGTAACGCTCGGGCGGCCGCACATCGGCTTCAAAGACATCGACACTGTGACGGTTGAGCGCGGTTTCCAGGCGCATCAACTGACCGTGCTGCTGGCAATACAGCCCCAGCACCGGACGATGTTCGAAATCCTGCAGAGCCAAGGGGCGCAGTTCGACGTTCTTTTCGTCCGCCAGTACCCGCTCGGCCTGCTCGCGCTGCGCCGCCGGGATGAACGCCACCGACGGCTGATGCGGCAAGCGCACACGGCGCGGCCCGGCGTCGGTCGCCAGCCAGAACTCGACTTCGGTGCCGGCCGGGGTGTCGCGCCAATGCCGGGTCAGGACGAAGCCCTGCTGTAAATCCACCACTGCGACCTCAAGAATTGATTCAGACGGGCATTCTACGCGGCATTGCCACAACCGGTGACAAAGGCCTCGCCATGAAAAACCCGGTCAAATGACGTTTTTTGCGTGTTATCTGCCGTTTTGCGGCCTTGCTCTGCGCGCCTGCGTCTACGATGCTTGGAGAACAACGACAACACCTGAGTAACCGCCATGAAAACCGTCGCCCAACTGCTCAAGCTCAAAGATCAGAAAAATCAGGAAGTGCACCAGATCAAACCCGATCACATGGTGCTCGAAGCGCTGATGAAAATGGCCGAGAAAAACGTCGGCGCCCTGCTCGTGGTGGAAGACGACAAAGTGGTGGGCATCATCAGCGAGCGCGATTACGCGCGCAAACTGGTGCTGCATGGGCGCTCTTCGGTGGGTACGCCGGTACGCGACATCATGGTGGCGAACGTGATCACGGTGGACACCCACCAGACCGTCGACACCTGCCTGGGCATCATGTCCGACAAACGCCTGCGTCACTTGCCGGTGGTGGAGGACGGCAAGTTGATCGGCCTGTTGTCGATCGGCGACCTGGTCAAGGAAGCGATTGCCGAACAGGCCGAGCTGATCAAACAGCTGGAGCAGTACATTCGCGGGGAATAGTCCCAGACTTCACACGACCCCTGTGGGAGCGAGCTTGCTCGCGATAGCGGTGTATCAGGTAAAAAGTATCTGCCTGACAGACCGCCATCGCGAGCAAGCTCGCTCCCACAGTTGTTTGTTCAAACGGGCCAATGCCGCGCGAAGACCGGCGCCAGCACCGGGTGCCGGTCGATGCGCTGCAGCCATGCATGGAAACCGGGTCGGGCCTGGCGCAGGTGTTCGCGGGCACCGGCCCAGCGCGTGACCACCGCCGCCAGCACGTCCAGCGCCCCCGGCGTTTCATCGTCCAGGTAAAGCTCGGCGGAGAACTGGTCGGCAAACACCTCCCAGGTCCAGTGCAGGCGTTCCCGCGCACCCGCCATCAGGTTCTGCCGCGAGGCCTCGTCCGGCATCACCAGCCAGCGCTCGGGGTAATCAATGACGCCGATGGCCGCGTAGCAATTGCTGACGATGTACACCAGACCACGGATCGCCTGATCCCGGTCAGCCCCCTTGGCAGGCAAAAGACCGGATTGCGGGAAGCTCAGCCCCAGATGAATCAGGATCGCCGCACTTTCGGTGATTGCACTGCCGTCCGGCAGTTGCAGGGTCGGGATCTGTTTGAGCGGATTGAGCCGCGCCAGCTCCTGCGCCGCTTCCGCGCTGGCCTCGATATCGATGAAACGGTAAGCGACCTGGCACAACTCGAGCGCCGCCTCGATGGCCGCCGCCCCTGAATTGCGATGTCCGTAGAGCTGATACATATCCCCTCCTCCGCTGCGAAAGGCATCCTGCCTGGCCCTATTTATAGCTGTTGTATCGAATTTGGCACGGATTGCGCATTCATCGGCAGCTTGCGAATCCCTGATCTCGCAAAACAGCGCTGGCGGTGCCCATCCCGCACCAAGAGCAATCAGCGAACGCTATCCGCGTTCTTGTAAGGTGCGATACCGAACCAAAAGTTCGCGTATCCGAGCTGGCAACAAGGAGTTCACCGCGTGAATCTTCACCTGCTGCGCCACACTCTTCTTTCCGTGCCCCTGTACCTGCGCCGTGTTCGCCCTCCGAACTGTCCGTGCATTCCTTTTATTACCTGAGCGCCTGCACTATTTATTTTTTAAATAGCACGCAAGAAGTCATTGCGTGCGCGCTGCATTAATGAATGCAACAACACATTGCTCGACAATAACTTCCAGACAGCACACCGCTACAACTTTTACTGTTCGGCGTTAATTTCTTAAGCGCACCAAAACTGCACTTACAGTCATTACACCGACCCAGCGGAACAACCGACTTTACTTAGACAAGAACAAGGAACACCGCCTGTGACCCGCTAAAACACTGACCCGCACCAAATCAGTCCGCCACGCACCATCACGCGACCTGGAAGACCCGAGAGCAGCCGCTCTATCTCGCTCAACAGCGCGATACCGAGCCAGACCTGTCTCGCCTTGGAGAAAGCCCTGTAAACCGGGCTGTCGGGAGGTTATGCACCCATGAAAACCGGCTTGCTTAATGAAACTTACATAAATGCGACATACGTATCATCCGAGAAATATCCGCTACACAATTTGTCACTTTCTGGCACAGCGGTTGCTATTGCATCAACCATGAGGGCAGGAACGATGTTCGCCACTCAATTGCACACTCACTCATAAAAGAACAGCCACGGACCGGATCAATGAACCATCGAAGTCGATGTTACTGAAGCAATAAGCTGCACAAGCCATGCTCAATAGATAGTTCAACTGTCGGCTTCTGCACACCTATATAAAAGTTGCGACCAATTACTCGAGCAACGCTGTGTTGTTCGAACGGCACCTTATTGCCCTTCATCCACCCGAGGGAGCTTTAATGAACGATGCGGTAAAGCACAGAACGCCGCCGGGGCCAGTACCGAACGCAGCGCTTGCGTCGGTGGCGGGTCGGCCCGTCTACAAGGCCAACACTTCGCAGCCCGGCGGGCTGAACAAACAGCAGATGCTGTTGCTGGTGGCGGTGTCGGCGTTGATACACGGCGGCGCCTGGTGGTTTTTCCAGCAGGCGCGGGCCGAACCGCTGCCCACGCCACCGGAAATTCCGGAAATGACCGTCGAGCTCACCAGCCCGACACCTCCGGCCCCGCCGACACCGGAGCCGCCACCGCCGCCACCGCCCGAACCCGAACAACCGGTGGAAGACGAGGACGCGGTCAAGCCGCCGCCCAAACCGGTGGAGAAACCCAAGCCGATCGAAAAACCGAAACCGGTCGAGAAACCCAAACCGGTGAAAAAAGTCGAGCCACCGAAAGCGCCACCCGCACCTGCACAACCGGCAGCGCCTGCCGCTCCGGCCACCCCGAGCGCGCCCCCGGCACCTGCTGCGGCACCGGGCCCGGTGAAAGAGTCGGCGGCGATTTCCGGCCTCGCCAGCCTTGGCAACCCGCCGCCGGAATACCCGTCACTGGCCCTGCGGCGCAACTGGGAAGGCAGCGTGGTGCTGCGGATTCAGGTGCTGGCCAACGGTCGCGCAGGTTCGGTGACGGTGACCAAATCCAGCGGCAAGCCGCAACTGGATGACGCGGCGGTCGCGGCAGTAAAGAACTGGAAATTCATTCCGGCCAAGCGCGGCGACACACCGATCGACGGCTTCGCCACCCAGACCATCGACTTCAAATTGCCGCAATGACGGCACAACAACCGAACTCACAACCGATTAACGCAAGCGAGGTGTAGCCATGAACGATTCTTTGTCTTCGATGATTGTCCCCGGCGTGCTCTGGGGGCTGGTGCTGTTTTCCGTAGTCAGTTGGGCGATCCTGCTGGTCAAGTCGGCGCAGTACCTGCGCCAGAAAACCCAGAACAAACAGTTCAGCAAAGCTTTCTGGGGTGCACCGGATCTGCTCACCGCTGCCGAGCACGCCAGTCAATATCCGGGCTCGCTGGCGCGGATTGCCAGCAGCGGTTTCGAAGCCCTGCTGGTGGAAGAGTCGCCCCGCACCACCCAGCAACTGGCGCACACCATCAACCGCTCCGACCGACTGGAACGCAACCTGCGCCAGCAGATCCAGAAGGAACGCCGCTCGCTGGAAAACGGCCAGGCGATCCTCGCCAGTATCGGCAGCACCGCGCCGTTCATTGGCCTGTTCGGCACCGTGTGGGGAATCATGGAAGCCCTGCAAAGCATCGGCGCCAGCGGTTCGGCCAGTCTGGAAACCGTGGCCGGGCCCATCGGCCACGCGCTGATCGCCACCGGCGTGGGGATTGCCGTCGCGGTGCCGGCGGTGCTGATTTACAACTTCTTCCTGCGGCGCCTGAAGCTGGCCTCGGCGGACATGGATGACTTCGCCCACGACTTCGACGCCCTCGCCTCGCGCAGTGCGTTTTCCATCAGCCGCCAGGCCATCGCCAAATCCACGGCCGCCGTGCGGGAGGCCAGCTGATGTCCTTTTCCACTCAAGACAGCGATGAAGTGCTCAGCGAAATGAACGTCACGCCACTGGTGGACGTGATGCTCGTGCTGCTGGTGGTGTTCATCGTCACCGCGCCGCTGATGACCAACGCGATCAAGGTCAACCTGCCAAAAACCGACGCCGTCGCCCCCGCCGAAAAGAAAGACCCGGTGGTGGTCAGCGTCGATCAGGACGGCAAGTTCTTCCTGGCCAAGACCGAGCTGGCGCCGGAATCGCTGGAGGCCAGCCTCAAGGAGGTCAAGGCCAAAGATGCCGACGTACGCGTGCAGCTGCAGGCCGACTCCGCCGTGAATTACGGCCAGGTCGCCAAAGCCATGGCGTCCATCGAGCGCTCGGGCATCACCAAAATATCGGTGATGACCACCCGCTGACGGCGGTGCCGGGCGCGCTGTGAGGGACGCGCCCGCCACCGTTCGTTGAATCCCGCCGCAATCGGCCGACCGAAAAACGCAGCGCGTCTTCGGAGGGGATCGGCTTGCTTGAAGAAAGTGGTTTTCGCGGCGCGGCACCACCGTGCTCCGTGCAAAGAGGGCTCACAAGGCCATTTCGATAAACGTCTAACAAAGTCGGAAACAACCATGCTGATGAACACTCCACGCTTCACGCTCAAACCTTTGGTGGCGACGATTTCCCGCCACCGTTTCGTTCCGTTGTACCTGGTGGCCATGGGGATGGGCGCCGGGGTTCAGGCTGCCGAGGACGACAACAGCGTCCCGGCCGCCGCTGCGGTGGTCGCGCCGACCACGCAACTGCAACGGGTCGAAGTGACCGGTTCGGCGATCCGTCGGGTCGACGCGGAAACGGCGGTGCCGATCACCGTGCTCAAGGCTGAAGAGCTGCGCAAACAGGGCGTGACCACCACCGCCGAACTGGTGCAGCGCATCACCGGCAGCCAGTCGATCAACAACAGCGCGGGCTCGGTCGGCGCGGCCACCGGCGGCGCATCGTTCGCCGACATGCGCGGCATCGGCGCGAACAAGACGCTGGTGCTGCTCAACGGTCGCCGGCTGGCCAACAACGCCCTGTCGGGCACCAACTCGGCCGGCGGCGCGGTGGATCTGAACATGATCCCGTTTGCCGCGATCGAGCGCGTGGAAGTGCTGCGCGACGGCGCCTCGGCCCTGTATGGGACCGACGCCATCGGCGGCGTGATCAACTTCATCACCAAGAAATCCATGACCGACGGCCAGCTCACCCTCGGCGGCGAAACCCCGACCCACAGCGGCGGCGGTGCGACCAAGGACATGAGTGCCAGTTGGGGTTACGGCGACCTGGAGCAGGACCGCTTCAACGTGCTCGGCGTGTTCAACTACAACAAGCAGCAGAACCTCGACGCCAACGACCGCTCCTTCGCCCGCGACTACGTGCCCGGCCGTGGCCTGGACCAGACCTCCGGCACCGCGTTTCCCGGCAACTACAGCCAGAACGGCAACGCCACCAACCCGCTGGCCAACAGCAATTGCAACGGTCCCAACCTGGTGGCCCGCGACGGCCTCTGCCGCTTCAGCACCCGCGAATACATCGACCTGGTGCCGCAGACCGAGAAGACCTCGTTCTTCGGCAAGACCACCGGCAAACTGGCCGACGACCACAACGTCAACCTCGAATACTTCTGGTCGCGCAACAACAACGCCACCGCTGTCGGCCCGGCGCCATTGACCGGCCTGAGCCTGGATTCCTCCTCGCCCTACTACCCCGGCAACGGCATCACCCCGGCGCCCACCGGTTTCGCCCTCGACCCGACGCAACCGGTGGACGTGAACTGGCGCGAAACCGCCGCCGGCCCGCGCGAATCGAAAGACCAGAACACCAGCCAGCGCTTTCTGCTGAGCTTCGACGGTCTGGTCGGCGGCTGGGATTACAACGTCGGCGCCTCGTACAACCAGAACAAGATCGTCTCCAGCGTCACCAGCGGCTACGTCAGCGATCAGGCGATGATCGACGGTCTGGCCAGCGGCCTGCTCAACCCGTTCGGCCCGCAGACCAGCGCCGGTCAGCAGTACATCGACCAGGCCATGTACCACGGTGCCTATTCCACGGCGGTCGGGCGGGTCGCCGGTTTCGACGGGCGGATCAGCCGCGAGATCGGTGACTGGTTCGGTGCCGGCCCGTCGGGTCTGGCGCTCGGTGGCGAGTACCGCAAAGAGAAATTCCACCAGGACTTCGAGTCATTTGCCGGCGACATCCAGAGCCTGGGCATCGACCCGGCCGGCAGCGTCGAAGGTGACCGCAGCGTGAAAGCCGCCTACGCGGAAATCAACGTGCCGGTGCTCGACAGCCTGGAATTGTCCGCCGCCGTGCGTCACGACAAATACAGCGACTTCGGCAGCACCACCAACCCGAAATACTCGTTCCGTTATCAGCCGCTCAAGGAACTGGTAGTGCGCGGCGCCTACAGCGAAGGCTTCCGCGCGCCGTCGCTGTATGAGTTGTATTCGCCGCGCAGCATCACCTACACCCAGGGCTACTACAACGACCCGGTGCTGTGTACCGGCGGCGTGGTGCAACCGGGCGGCAACGGCGGGCGCGATTGCGGTCAGCAGTTCCTCAACCAGATCGGCGGCAACGAAGACCTGGCCCCGGAAAAGGCGCGCAACGTGACGCTGGGCTTCGTCTATCAACCGGTCAGCAATCTGTCCGTGGGCCTGGATTTCTGGTGGATTCACATCTCCAACCAGATCCAGCCGTTCCCGGAATCCACCGTGTTCGATCAGGCCGGCAGCTACCCGGACCGCTTCGTGCGCAACGCCGACGGCACGCTCAATTACATCGTCACCGGCAACGCCAACCTCGGCATCGTCGAAACCAACGGCGTCGATGTGTCGCTGGACTATCGCTTCCCGAACACGCCGTACGGTCAATTCGGTATGGGTCTGCAAGGCACCTATGTCGACGAGTACGACTTCCAGAGCACCATCAAGGGCCCGTTCACCGACAAGGTCGGCGACTTCAAGGGCGACGGGGTGATTGCCCGCTGGAAACACAACCTGACCGGTTCCTGGACCTTCGGCGCAGCCCGTGCGGCGCTGACCAACCGTTTCACCACCGGCTACAACGACTACGACCGCGAGACCAACGCACGGGTCGCGTCGTACTCGGTGTGGGACCTGTCGGCCGGCTACACCTTCGACAAGGTGCTGGACGTCGATGCCGGGGTGAAGAACCTGTTCGACCGCGATCCGCCGTTCTCCAACCAGGCCTACAACTTCCAGAGCGGCTATGACCCGCGCTACACCGATCCGCTGGGCCGCACGCTGTTTGCGCGCATGACGTATCACTTCTAAGGATCGAGCACTGCATAACCCTGTGGGAGCTGGCTTGCCAGCGATGGCGTCGTGTCAGCCGACATCGACTGCACTGACATACCGCTATCGCTGGCAAGCCAGCTCCCACATGGGTCCTTGTTCTTTCAGAGGTTTGAGGAGTGATCTCATGAGCTTTTTGCGCAACATGGCCGGCCTGCTGCTCGGCAGCGCGCTGCTGTGCAACGCGGTATCTGCGCTCGCCGGCGGCAGCTACGCGATGACGGTGTACGGCGAGGCGCCGAAATACCCCGCCGGTTTCCGGCACTTCGATTTCGTCAATCCCGATGCCCCCAAGGGTGGCTCGCTCAGCCGCGCTTCGATGGAGATCGGTCAGTACAACTACATCACCCCGTATGCCGATCAGGGCATTTCCGTAGTGCAGATCAATGACTGGGTGTATTCGCCGCTGGCGTTCCGCTCGCTGGACGAGCCCTACACCGTCTACGGTCTGGTGGCGCAAACCATGGAGCGCGATCCCGGCGGTCTGTGGGTGCGTTTCCACCTGAATCCCGAGGCGCGTTTCGCCGACGGCACACCGATCACCGCCGAGGACGTGCGCTACACCTTCGAGCTGTTGATGACCAAGGGCAGCCTGAGTTATCGCCAGCAATACGCCGATGTGCAGGACGTGCTGATCGAAGGTCCGCGACAGATTCGCTTCACCTTCAAGAACAACCTCAACCGCACGCTGGCGCTGGATCTGGCGTCGTTGCGACCGGTGCCCGAGCACTGGTGGAAAACCCGCGACTTCGCCAACGGCGGAGGCTTCGAACCCCCGCTGGGCAGCGGCCCGTATCGAGTGAGCAAGGTCGACGCGGGGCGCAGCATCGGTTTCCAGCGCGATCCGGATTGGTGGGGCAAGGACCTGCCGGTCAGTCGCGGGATGTACAACTTCGACAGCCTGACGGTGAATTTCTACGGCGACACCGACGTCGCCCGGCAACTGCTGCAGGCCGGCGCGTTCGACTACAACCGCGAGTTTTCCTCGTCCGGCTACGTGGTCGGCTACGACAGCCCGGCCCTGCGTGACGGTCGCCTGCAACAGGCGATTCTCGCCCCGGACAAACCGACCAGCGCCCAGGGTTTTGTGTTCAACCTGCAGAACCCGTTGTTCAAGGATCGCCGCGTGCGTCAGGCGCTGAGCCTGTTGTGGGATTTCGAGTGGACCAACAAGCAGATGATGCGCGGCTTCTACGTGCGCCAGAACAGCTACTGGCCGAAGAGTGAAATGGCCGCCACCGCCCTGCCCGATGCAGGGGAACTGGCGATCCTCGAACCGCTGCGCGGACAGATTCCGGACGAGGTTTTCAGCCGGGTCTATCGGGCGCCGAAAACCGATGGCAGCGGCTACATCCGCGACAAGCAGTTGCAGGCCCTGAAGCTGCTGGCCGAAGCCGGATGGACGCCGAAAAACAATCGGCTGGTGAACGCCGCCGGCGAGCCATTCGAGTTCACCTTCCTCGACGGCCAGGGTGGTTTCGACCGCATGCTGCTGCCCTACAAACGCACCCTGGCGCAGATCGGCATCACCCTGAATCTGCGGCGTATCGATTCGGCGCAGTACATCAACCGGCTCAACGCCCGGGACTACGACATGATCGTCACCAGTTTCCCCCGCAGCGGCGATCCGATCGTCTCGCCGGGCCGCGAGTTGTACAGCCTGTATGCCTCACAGAGCGCCACACAAGTCGGCAGCTCCAATTCGATGGTGCTGGCGGACCCTGCGGTGGACCGGCTGATCGACGGCCTGGTCCAGGCCAATACCCGCGACGCCATGGTGCGTTACGCCCGCGCCCTCGACCGGGTGCTGCAATGGGGTGACTACATGATTCCCAACTACTACTCCAAAGGCACGCCGACGGTGTATCAGAACCGCTTCGGCAGGCCGCCGGTGCAGCCGATTTACAGCGAAGGCCTCGACACCTGGTGGGAGGTCTCGGCCAAGCCGCTGACCAATCAGCAGATGAGTGCTCTGCACTCGCTCGCGGGGGGCCAATGACATGTGGCGTTATCTGAGTCGACGTCTGTTGCTGATCATCCCGACGCTGCTGTGCATTCTGGTGGTCAACTTCGTCATCGTGCAGGCCGCGCCCGGCGGCCCGGTGGAACAGGCCATCGCCCGCCTGCAAGGCTTCGGCGGGCACAGCATGGGCGGCGCCAGCGAGGTCACCGCGATCGGCGGTGCCGGGCGCAGCAGCCGTGGCCTGGACCCGGCGCTGATCGAAGAGATCAAGCACCACTACGGCTTCGACAAGCCGATGCACGAACGCCTGTGGCTGATGCTCAAGAACTATGCGCAACTGGACCTGGGCAGCAGTTTCTTTCGCGGTGCGAAGGTCACCGATCTGATCGTACAGAAGCTGCCGGTGTCGCTGTCCCTCGGCCTGTGGGCGACCTTGATCACCTACCTGATCTCGATCCCGCTGGGCATTCGCAAGGCGATCAAAAACGGCAGCGCATTCGATGTGTGGAGCAGCACGGCGATCATTGTCGGTTACGCGATGCCGGCGTTTCTGTTCGCGATCCTGTTGATCGTAGTGTTCGCCGGGGGCAGCTACGTCAACTGGTTTCCGGTACAGGGGCTGGTCTCGGACAACTTCGACAGCCTGAGCCTGTTGGGCAAGCTCGGCGACTACCTCTGGCACCTGGTGCTGCCGGTGACCGCGCTGGTGATCGGCGGTTTTGCGACGCTGACGATCCTGACCAAAAACAGCTTCCTCAACGAGATCAGCCGTCAATACGTGATCACCGCGCGCGCCAAGGGCCTGACCGAAAGACGCGTGCTCTACGGCCATGTGTTTCGCAACGCGATGCTGCTGGTGGTGGCCGGTGTGCCGTCGGCATTGATCGAGGTGTTTTTCGCCGGCTCCCTGCTGATCGAAACCATCTTCAACCTCGACGGCCTCGGGCGCATGAGCTACGAAGCGGCGGTGTCGCGGGACTACCCGGTGGTGTTCGGCACGCTGTTTCTGTTCACCCTGTTCGGCCTGTTGATCAAGCTGATCGGCGACCTCTGCTACACCCTGCTCGACCCGCGCATCGACTTCTCGGCGAGGACTGCCTGATGTTCACACTCTCCCCTCTGGGCCGGCGGCGCATCGCGCAATTCAAGGCCAACCGTCGCGGGCGCTGGTCGCTGTGGCTGTTCATCGGGCTGTGCCTGATCTGCCTCGGCGGCGAATTGATCGCCAACGACAAGCCACTGGTGATCCGCTACCACAACGCTTTCTACTTCCCGATCCTCAGCGATTATCAGGAAACCGATTTCGGCGGCGAGCTGCCGTTCCAGCCGGATTACGCCAGCAGTTACGTACACAAACTGATCGAGGATCAGGGCGGCTGGATGCTGTTCCCGCCGATCCCGTTCAGCTACGACACGGTCAATTACGACCTCACCGAACCGGCGCCGAGCCCGCCGTCCTCCAGCAACTGGCTGGGCACCGACGATCAGGCGCGGGACGTGTTGGCGCGGGTGATTTTCGGCACGCGGATTTCGATTCTGTTTGCGCTGATTCTCACCGCCGTCAGTGCGCTGGTCGGCATCGTCGCCGGGGCGTTGCAGGGTTATTACGGCGGCTGGGTCGACTTGCTCGGGCAACGGGTGCTGGAGATCTGGTCAGGGCTGCCGGTGCTGTACCTGCTGATCATTTTGTCCGGGTTCGTCTCGCCGAGTTTCTGGTGGCTGCTGGGGATCATGGCGCTGTTTTCCTGGCTGGCACTGGTGGACGTGGTGCGCGCCGAGTTCCTGCGCGGCCGCAGCCTGGAATACGTCAAGGCTGCACGAGCCCTGGGCCTGACGGACAGCGAGCTGATGCGCCGGCACATTCTGCCCAACGCCATGACCTCCACCCTCACCTACCTGCCGTTCATTCTGACCGGCGCCATCGCCACCCTCACCGCGCTGGATTTTCTCGGCTTCGGCATGCCCGCCGGCACCGCGTCGCTGGGTGAACTGATCGGACAGGCCAAGCGCAATCTGCAAGCGCCGTGGCTGGGGCTGACGGCGTTTTTTGCCCTGGCGCTGATTCTGTCCCTGCTGGTGTTTATCGGCGAAGCCTGCCGTGACGCGTTCGATCCGCGATCCTGATCCCCGGAGCTGAAATGACCGATAACCTGATTGAAATCCGCGACCTGCGCGTCGCCTTCGCCGGGCATGAAGTGGTGCACGGCGTGAACCTCGACATCCGCCGTGGCGAGTGCCTGGCACTGGTCGGCGAGTCCGGCTCGGGCAAGTCGGTGACGGCGCACTCGATCCTGCGCTTGCTGCCAGGCAAAACTGTCAGCAACACGGGCAGCATCCGCTACAACGGCGTGGATTTGCTGCACGCCAGCGAGCAGCAGATGCGCAGCTTGCGCGGCAACCGCATCGCGATGATTTTCCAGGAGCCGATGACCTCGCTGAACCCGCTGCACACGGTGGAAAAACAGATCAGCGAAGTGCTGGAGATCCACAAGGGACTCAAGGGCCGCGCCGCGCGCCAGCGCACGCTCGATCTGCTGGAGCTGGTGGGCATTCGCCAACCGTTGCAGCGCTTGAAGGCCTATCCGCACCAGCTCTCCGGCGGCCAGCGGCAACGAGTGATGATCGCCATGGCGCTGGCCAACGAGCCGGAATTGCTGATTGCGGATGAGCCGACTACAGCGCTGGACGTGACCGTGCAGCAGAAGATTCTCGAGCTGCTGATCGAGTTGCAGCAACGCCTCGGCATGTCGCTGCTGTTGATCAGTCATGACCTCAATCTGGTGCGGCGCATCGCCCAACGGGTGTGCGTGATGCGCCACGGAGAGATCGTCGAACAAGCCGATTGCGAAACGCTGTTCCGCAACCCGCAGCATCCTTACAGCCGCCTGCTGATCGAGGCGGAACCGTCGGGCGCGCCGGTGCCGAGTCGCTACGATCACAACCTGCTGGAAGTGGACGATCTGAAAGTCTGGTTCCCGCTGCCCAAGGCGTTGTTCAGCCGCACCCAGGAATACATCAAGGCCGTGGACGGCGTGAGTTTCCGGCTGCAACGGGGCAAGACCCTGGGGATTGTCGGCGAGTCTGGGTCGGGCAAGTCGACGCTGGGCCAGGCGATTCTGCGGCTGGTGGAATCCGAGGGCGACATTCGCTTCGGCAACAAGCAATTGAGCTTGCTCAATCAGCGTTTGATGCGTCCGTTGCGCCGGCAGATCCAGGTGGTATTCCAGGACCCGTTCGGCAGCCTCAGCCCACGGATGTCGGTGCAGCAGATCATCGCCGAAGGCCTGCTTACACACGGCATCGGCACGGCCGAGGAACGTGAGGCAGCGGTGATCCGCGTGCTGGAGGAAGTCGGCCTCGATCCGCAGAGCCGCCATCGTTATCCCCACGAATTCTCCGGCGGCCAGCGCCAGCGCATTTCCATCGCCCGGGCGCTGGTGCTGGAACCGGCGCTGATTCTGCTCGACGAACCGACCTCCGCGCTGGATCGCACAGTGCAGAAACAGGTGGTGGAATTGCTGCGGCAGTTGCAGATCCGCCATGGGCTGACGTACCTGTTCATCAGCCATGACCTGGCGGTGGTGCACGCGCTGGCGCACGACTTGATGGTGATCAAGGACGGCAAGGTGGTGGAACAGGGAGCGTCGCGCCAGATTTTTGCGGCGCCGCAGCATGCGTATACCCAGGAACTCCTGAAAGCCTCCGGCCTGAAGCCTGACAAAGATCCCTGTGGGAGCGAGCTTGCTCGCGAATGCGGGGTGTCAGCCACATAAATGCTGGCTGACACTACGCCATCGCGGGCAAGCCCGCTCCCACAGGGATTGCAGTGTTTTCAAAATTATTTGTCGGGCCACTGCATCCAAACGCCTTCGTCACGGGTAGTCCCTGTAACAGCCCTCTTTCGGCTGTCAGCGGTTTACCCTTTTTCGGAGAAACACTGATGAACATCACACAACTGATCGGCCTCACCGGTTTGCTCGCCGTCGCTTCGACAAGTTTTGCCCAAAGCAGTTATCCCGACGCGATCAAGGTGCCGGACGGCCACAAGATCGCGATGGAAACCACCGGGGTCGGCGAGATCACCTACGAATGCCGGGACAAGGCCAATGTCGCCGGCCAGACCGAGTGGGTGTTCGTCGGCCCGAAAGCGGTGCTCAATGATCGCAGCGGCAAACAGGTCGGCACCTACTTCGGCCCGCCCGCCACCTGGCAAGCGCAGGACGGCTCGAAAGTCACCGGCACGCAACTGGCCGTTGCGCCATCGAGCCCGGGCAACCTGCCCTATCAACTGGTCAAGGCCAATCCCGCTGAGGGCAAAGGCGCCATGAGCGGCGTGAGCTACATCCAGCGTGTCGCGCTCAAGGGCGGCGTGGCGCCGGGCAGCGAATGCACGGCGGCGAACAAGGGTAAACAGGAAGTGGTGAAGTACCAGGCCGACTACATTTTCTGGGCGGCGAACTGAGCCTGACTGGACGTTTGGCCGATGCTTGCTAGATTGCAGGACATGCCATTGCCCGAAACCGCGTTCGATTACGAAGCCCGCCTCGCCGCCTGTGCCCGCGGCGAGCGCGGGGCCCTGCGCGAATTGTATGTGCAGGAAAGTCCGCGGCTGCTGGGTGTGGCCCGGCGTCTGGTGCGTGACACGGCGCTGGCCGAAGACATCGTTCACGACGCGTTCATCAAGATCTGGGCTGGTGCGGCGGGTTTCGATCCGGCGCGCGGTTCGGCCCGGGGCTGGATGTTCAGCGTGACCCGGCATCTGGCGCTGAATGTGTTGCGCAATCACAGTCGGGAAATACCGTTACTCGAAGACGACGACGCACTCCATGTCGATGACGCATTCGACGCACAGGCCAATTCAGCGCGCATCCACCGCTGCCTGCATCAACTGGAACCGCAACGCCGCCGCTGCATCCTTCACGCCTACGTCGACGGTTACAGCCACGCGCAGATCGCCCAACGCCTCGACACGCCGCTGGGCACCGTCAAAGCCTGGATCAAGCGCAGCCTCAATGCGTTGCGGGAGTGCATGGGATGACCACCGAATCGGCGCAGGAACGCGATGAACTGGCCAGCGAATACGTGCTCGGCACCCTCTCGGCCGAAGCGCGCGCCGAGGTGCAACGGCGCTTGCCCAACGAGCCCGAGCTGCAAGCGGCGGTGGATGCCTGGGAACGGCGTCTGCTGGAACTGACCGACCTCGCCCCGGCGCATCAGCCCTCGTCGCAGTTGTGGCAGCGCATCGAACGCAGTGTCGGGCAACTCACCCACAAGAGGGCGCCAGAGATTTCCTGGTGGAACCGTCTGTCGCTGTGGCGCGGATTGAGCGCTGCCGGGTTGGCCGCGACTTTGTTGCTGGGTTCGATCCTGTTGACCCAGACCACACCGAAACCGAGCTTTCTGGTGGTGCTGGTCGCCCCACAGGACAAGGCGCCGGGCTGGGTGATCCAGGCCAGCAGTCCACGGGAGATTCAGTTGATTCCGCTGGGCGTGGTCGAGGTGCCAACCGACAAGGCGCTGGAGTTCTGGACCAAGGCCGACGGCTGGCAAGGCCCGGTGTCGCTGGGGCTGGTCAAGCCGGGGCAGGCGCTGTCGATCCCGCTGGACAAACTGCCACCGCTGCAACCGAACCAGTTGTTCGAGCTGACGCTGGAAGGCGCCAGCGGTTCGCCGATCGGCAAACCCACCGGGCCGATCCAGGCGATTGGCCGCGCGGTGAAGGTGCTTTGACAAACCATCATCGGCGTCGATGTTCACCATCACGTCAATGAAGTTCTCTTAAAAACTCCCGGGCGTAACATCCGCTCCATACCAAACAAACAACACCCCCGGAGCAAAAATCATGAAACGCCAAGTCATCCTCAGCATTGCCCTCTCGGTTCTGGCCTTCAACGCATTTGCCGCCAAACCGGCCCACACCATGATCGCCGAAGGTGGTTCGGATCGTCTGATTGAACGCCGCGTTGCTGAAGGTGGTTCGGATCGCTTGATTGAACGCCGCGTTGCTGAAGGTGGTTCGGATCGCTTGATTGAACGTCGCGTTGCTGAAGGTGGTTCTGATCGTCTGCTGGAACGTCGCGTTGCCGAAGGTGGTTCTGATCGTCTGCTGGAACGTCGCGTTGCTGAAGGTGGCTCTGATCGTCTGCTGGAACGTCGCGTTGCTGAAGGTGGCTCGGATCGTCTGATTGAACGTCGCGTTGCCTGAATGAATGGCTTGATCGCAACAGCCCAGAAAAAACCCGGCTCCCGTCAGCCGGGTTTTTTTATTCCCTTTTGATCGTCCTCAGCCCTTGGCCATGCAGCGCCGATAGCGCTCGTCGACCCGTTTGGCAAACCACGCCGTGGTCAGTTTGCGGGTGATCTTCGGGCTCTGCAGCACGATGCCCGGCAACACCGCGCGGGGCAGTGACTTGCCTTCCGCACGCTCCGCCAGCTCGAAGACCCGTTGATACAGCTTGGTCTCCTCGAAAGCCAGGCTATCGCCCTTCTCCAGTTGATCGCGGATCACCGGATTGCGCATGCCCAGCGATTTGCCGAGGGCGCGCACCGCCAGTTCGGTACTGCCCGGCATGATCGCGCCCGGGCGGATCAAGTCGCCATCCAGCGCCAGCGGAATGCCCGAAGCGCGGCTGACCGCGTTCTGAAACGCCGCGTTGCGACTGGCGTACCAGCCCGCATTGAAGTCGGCGAAGCGGTACAGCGGCTCACGATAACTCACCGGATAACCCAGCAAATGGGCGATACCGAAATACATCCCGCCCCGACGGCTGAACACCTCGCGGCGAATCGTCCCGTCCACCGGGTACGGATAGTCCTTGGCGTGCCGCTCGGCGAATTCGATGCTGACCTGCATCGGCCCGCCGGTATGCACCGGGTTGAAACCGCTGAACAACGTGCGGCCCATCGGCACCGAGCCGATGAAGTCGTCGAAAATCGCGCTCAATTCCTTTTCGCTGCGGGCGGCGCTCAGGCGTTCGCTGTAGGTCTTGCCGTTGGGCGAGCGCACCTGCAAGGCGCCGCTGACCAACAGGCTCGGGATATGCACCTTGGCGGCGCGGCGGTCGATTTCGTCACGGGCGATCTTGCCCAGGCCGGGCACCGGCGGATCGACCTGGAAAGTGGACTCCTGCTCGGCGACGGCCAGCACCGAACACAGGTTTTGCGTGGTCGGGCTGATGCCCTGGGCGGCGAACGCGGCATAGATGTCGGTGGCCCAGCCCTGGCGGTCGGCGGTTTTGGCCGGCAGCAGGCGCACGATCTGCGCCTTGACCTCGGCGGGCGGGCGCGGCGCAGGTTCTTCGCTGCGTTGACCGGCGCAACCGGCCAGCACCAGCAGCGCGGCGAGGCTGACGAATAATCGAGGGGTGTGCATAACGCTTCATCCAGTCCGTTGAGCCGGGTTAACCCTACGCTCAATCGCAGGGTGCAGGATAGGACTGCGGGCCGGCGGCGCTGTTCCATCGTCCCGTTTGGCAGGCCGACTGGCCGCCCTCGCCGTCTGATCCATACTTGCTGCTGCACATTCAGTGGCAAGCCTCAGGTCAGGACACGCGAGGAGGACAGACCATGAACCGCAGTGATGTTCTGATCATCGGCGCAGGCCCCACCGGACTGGTGCTGGCCCTGTGGCTGAGCAAACTGGGCGTGCGCGTGCGCATTATCGACAAGAGCTCCGCCCCCGGCACCACTTCACGGGCGCTGGCGGTGCAGGCGCGCACCCTTGAGCTGTACCGGCAACTGGATCTGGCCGATGCGGTGGTGCGCAACGGCCACCGGGTGGCGGCGGCGAATTTCTGGGTCAAGGGCAAACCCGTGGCGCAGTTGCCGCTGAACCGGATCGGCGAAGGCCTGACGCCCTATGCCTTTCTGGAAATGTATCCGCAGGACGAACACGAGCGACTGTTGATCGACCGCCTCGAAGACTACGACGTGACCGTCGAGCGCAACACGACGCTGGAGAGTTTCACGGAAAACGGCGACGGCCTCACCGCGCATTTGCGCCTGCCGGATGGCGAGCAGGAAATCTGTCAGGCCTGCTATCTGGCCGGATGCGACGGCGCCCGTTCGGTCGTGCGCAAAACCCTCGACACCGGTTTTCCCGGTGGCACTTATCAGCAGATTTTTTATGTCGCGGATGTGCAGGCCAGCGGCCCGGCGCTCAACGGCGAGTTGCATCTGGATCTGGATGAAGCGGACTTCCTCGCTGTTTTCCCGCTGGCCGGCGAAGGCCGTGCGCGGCTGATCGGCACGGTGCGTGACGAACGCGCTGATCGCGCCGAAACCCTGGAATTTTCCGATGTCAGCAATCGCGCCATCGAACATCTGAACGTGCACATCGAGGACGTCAACTGGTTCTCCACCTACCGCGTGCATCACCGGGTGGCGGATCACTTTCGCAAGGGTCGGGCATTTCTGCTCGGCGATGCGGCACACGTACACAGCCCGGCGGGCGGTCAGGGCATGAACACCGGGATCGGCGATGCAATCAACCTGGCGTGGAAACTCGCGGCGGTGCTCGGCGGCGCTGCCACGCCCGGGTTGCTCGACAGCTACGAAACCGAACGCATCGCCTTCGCCCGGCGACTGGTGTCGACCACCGACAAGGTCTTCAGCTTCGTCACCGCCGAAGGTCGTATGGCCGACCTGCTGCGCACGCGGCTGGCACCGTTCCTGATTCCGAAAATGGCGTCATTCGAGACCAGTCGCGAATTCCTGTTTCGCACTGTCTCGCAAATCACCGTCAACTATCGGGGCATGGTGTTGAGTGAAGGCGTGGCCGGGCACGTCCACGGCGGCGACCGCTTGCCGTGGGCCCATGATGGTGAGGGCGATAATTACGAACCGTTGCGCCATCCGTGCTGGCAGGTGCATGTGTATGGCGACACCAGCGACGAGATGATCGCCTGGTGCAACGAACACCACTTGCCGCTGCACGTGTTCGACTGGCGTCCGGCGTTTGAAACGGCGGGGCTGGGGCGCAACGGTTTTTACCTGCTGCGCCCGGATACCTACGTGGCGATTGCCGACAACAGCGCGGATCCGAAGGTGATCGAACGGTATTTCCGTGATCACGGGATCCGGCCGTTTTTCACCTGACTCAAGAACACCACAAACCACTGTGGGAGCGAGCTTGCTCGCGATAGCGGTCTGTCAGTCAATGCAGGGTTGTCTGATACGCCGATATCGCGAGCAAGCTCGCTCCCACATTGGGTGTTGTGATGTTGCTTAGATTCCGGCCAGGGCCAGATCCATCGCAAAGTAGGTGAAGATCAGATCCGCACCCGCGCGCTTGATCGCGCCGAGGCTTTCGCGCACTACGCGATCTTCGTCGATCGCCCCGGCCTGGGCCCCGAACTTGATCATCGCGTACTCGCCGCTGACCTGATACGCCGCCAGCGGCAGGGTCGAGGCTTCGCGGATGTCGCGGATGATGTCGAGGTACGCGCCGGCGGGTTTGACCATCAGCGCATCGGCGCCTTCCTGCTCGTCGAGCAACGATTCGCGCAGGGCTTCGCGGCGATTCATCGGGTTCATCTGGTAGCTTTTGCGATCGCCTTTCAGCGCGCTGCCGCCAGCCTCGCGGAACGGGCCGTAGAGCGCCGAGGCGAATTTGGTCGAGTAGGCCATGATCGGAATCTGCGTGAAGCCGGCGTCGTCCAGCGCCCGGCGAATCGCCCGCACCTGGCCGTCCATCGCTGCCGACGGTGCAATCACGTCGGCACCGGCACGCGCTGCTGCAACGGCTTGTTTGCCGAGGTTGATCAGGGTCTGGTCGTTGTCGACTTCATGGTTGTGCATCACGCCGCAATGGCCGTGGTCGGTGTACTCGCAGAAGCAGGTGTCGGACATCACGATCATTTCCGGCACGGCGTCCTTGGCGATCCGCGACATGCGCGACACCAGCCCGTTTTCGCGCCAGGTGTCGCTGCCGTTGGCGTCCAGATGATGGGACACGCCGAAGGTCATCACCGACTTGATCCCGGCCCGGGCGTAACGCTCGATCTCGCCGGCCAGTTTGCGCTCCGGAATGCGCATCACGCCGGGCATGCTCTTGATCGGTACGAAGTCGTCGATCTCTTCTTCGACGAAGATCGGCAGCACCAGATCGTTGAGGGAAAACTCGGTTTCCTGGAACAGGCTGCGCAGGCTCGCATTGCGGCGCAGACGGCGTGGACGTGCTTCGGGGAACTGACTGGACATGGGGCCTTTCCTGAAAACAGCGGATGAGACGAAAGTCGTAGGGGGCGAAGCTTATGCCTTGCGGGGATCGGGGTACAAACCTGGATCAATCAACAGTGCGTTACCCAGGACGCAATAATCATAAGAACCACCCGATGACCTGTGGGAGCTGGCTTGCCAGCGATAGCAATGGGTCAATCAGCATCGATGTTGACTGTGACAGCCTCATCGCTGGCAAGCCAGCTCCCACAGGGTCAGGTGTAGAACCCTGAAATCAGGACGGGATAGTCAGGCCGCGCACAACGGCCGGCCGTGCCAGGAAGCGCTCCAGCACCCGGGTGACGTTCGGGAAGTTGTTGATGCCGACCAGATCGCCGGCCTCGTAGAAGCCGATCAGGTTGCGCACCCACGGGAACGTGGCGATGTCGGCAATGGTGTAGCGCTCGCCCATGATCCAGTCGCGCCCTTCCAGGCGGGTGTTCAGGACGCTGAGCAGGCGGCGGCTTTCTTCGACGTAGCGGTCACGGGGACGTTTGTCTTCGTAGTCCTTGCCGGCAAATTTGTTGAAGAAACCGAGCTGGCCGAACATCGGGCCGATACCGCCCATCTGGAACATCAGCCACTGAATGGTTTCGTAGCGCAGCGCACCTTCCTGGGCCAGCAACTGACCGCTCTTGTCGGCGAGGTAGATCAGGATCGCGCCGGACTCGAACAACGGCAGCGGTTTGTCTTCAGGGCCGTGGGGGTCGAGGATCGCCGGGATCTTGTTGTTCGGGTTCAGCGACAGGAATTCCGGGGACATCTGGTCATTGGTGTCGAAGCCCACGCGGTGCGGCTCGTAGGGCAGGCCGATTTCTTCGAGCATGATCGAGACCTTGACGCCGTTGGGGGTCGGCAGGGAATAGAGCTGAATCCAGTCAGGGTACTGCGCCGGCCATTTCTGGGTGATCGGGAACGCGGACAGATCAGTCATGTGTAGCATCCAGTCACAAAATGAAAGGCCTGAGCATAATCCACGATCAGCGCTCTGGCTCGGGTTCTTTACGCCCTCGCCCGCTGGCTTACTTAAATCCGCAACATCCTGTGGTTAACCTTCCCTCCAACCGCACAGGCTGAACGGTAAAGTGCGGCGCACTCAAGCGAATCGAACCAAACGGGCCTCAGGGGGCTCCAAGCAAGCCATTGATGACAGGGAAAACACCCGGCGCGCCTGCACCGGTGAAGAGGTTTGTCAGCCTTAACCGAACAGACTGAAGAATCCTTATCCCATGACGAACTTGATAAAAGTCGCCAAACGCTTCAAACATCGCGCGTACGTGGCCCTGCCCACCCTGCTGGCGGTGAGCGCGCTGTTCCTGTCGCTGGAATCCAGCGAAAGCCGTGCGCAACCGGTGGACGGCACCCAGACCCTGGTGTTCCTGCGCCACGCGGAGAAACCCGCCGGCGGTCTGGGCCAGCTCAACTGCCAGGGCCTGAACCGGGCCATTGACCTGTCGACCCTCCTGCCGGAAAAATTCGGCAAGGCCGACTATGTGTTCGCCGCCAACCCGACGCGCAATGTCGAGGAAGGCGAACTGGACAACTCCTACAGCTACATCCGCCCCCTGATGACCATCAGCCCGGCCGCGATCAAGCTCGGCCTTCCGGTGAACATCGAATTCTCGGCCAACGACACCAGCGATCTGGCCCGGGAGCTGATCGAAGACAAGTACCACAACTCGACCATCTACACCGCGTGGTCCCACGGCTACCTGCCGGAGCTGATCAACAAGGTCGCGGGCAAGGCGGTCGGCGAAAAGCAGAAGATCACCGAGGACTGGGAATCCAGCGACTACGACTCGCTGTATGTGCTGACCCTGACCTGGCACAACGGCAAGGCCAGCCTGCAGAGCCACAGCTACAAACAGGGGCTGGATAACGGGCAGGAAAGCTGTCCAACCTGAGTCATCCTTCGTCTGGGACGGCTCCATCGTCGGATCGCCGCCCGGACCAAGCCCGCGATGAGGCCGGCAGAAGCACCATCAATTTTGCTGATTCACCCGCTCACGCAAGTACTCGATAACGGCCTGCCGCTCCCCCGCAAACTCGATCCGACCGCCCTTCTTCTCGCGCTGAAACACATACATTGGGTCGTAATATTCGCGCAGCAAACCCTCGATCCACGGGCGGTGCAAGTCTACCGCCCCGCTGCGGCCCTGTTCCGCCAGCGCCTCTTCCATCAACACTCGCATCCGTCGATGCCGCTCGCCCCCCAGCCGTTTGTGCACATTGTCGAGGCTATCCAGCAACCGCTCCGAAAACCGCCCGAAACCCTCGTCTCCATGCACAGACTGAAACTCGGCGGACAAATCCACCACATAATCGCGCAGGATCCGCTCGACGCGCTGCTCGAAACGGTCCTCCAGCCAGACCATCGGGTATTGCTGCATGCCCTGATAGAGCGACAGCGGCAGCGCGCAGCTCCCCACCACCCGGCTCTCATCCTCCAGCACAAACTGATCGATGCCGGCGGCACGTTTTTTCAGGAAGTCGATGGCCAGCCGGTTCTCGAAATCGATGTTCGACGGCTGACCGGAGGCGCGTTTGCCGAAACTCGAGCCTCGGTGATTGGCATGGCCTTCCAGGTCCACGCCGTTGCGCAGTTGCACCAGCACTTCGGTCTTGCCGGTGCCGGTCATGCCGCCCAGCAACACGAAATCACAGTCGGCCTGGGTTGATTCAAGAGTGTCGATCAGAAAACCCCGCAGCGCCTTGTAGCCACCGCCGATACGCGGGTAGTCGATACCGGCCTCCGACTTCAGCCACTGCTGGACGATCTGCGAGCGCAGGCCGCCACGAAAGCAATACAGGTAACCGTCCGGATGCACCCGGGCAAAGTCCGCCCAGGCCTGAAGCCGTTCGGCCTTCACCGCGCCGGACACCAATTGATGGCCCAGCTCGATGGCGGCCTGCTGCCCGTGATGCTTGTAGCAAGTGCCGATCCGCTGCCGCTCGATATCGTTCATCAACGGCAGATTGGCCGCACCGGGGAACGCGCCCTTGTGAAATTCGACCGGCGCACGAGCGTCCATCAGCGGCCGGTCGTTGAGGAAGATGTCGTGATAGTCGGTGAAGTCGGCGGCCATCAATTCACCTCGACGGCGGTGCTCTTTCGCTCCAGCAGTTCACCGATGGGTTCCAGTGTCAGACCCAGTTCGGCGGCGACGGCGAGGAATTCGGCATTGCCTTCGGGAGTAACGGCCACCAACAGACCGCCGCTGGTCTGCGGGTCGCACAGCACCCGTTTGTGCAATTCCTGGACCCGCCCGACGCGGCTTGAATAGCTGTCGAAATTGCGCAGGGTGCCGCCCGGCACGCAGCCCTGTTCGAGGTAGTACTCGACGCTCGCCAGACGCGGCACCCGATCATAAAAAATGCGCGCCGTCAGGTGACTGCCGTCGGCCATTTCCACCAGATGCCCGAGCAGCCCGAACCCGGTGACGTCGGTCATCGCGGTGACTCCGGCCAGTTTGCCGAAACGGCTGCCGGGCTTGTTCAGCGTACACATCCAGTCCCGGGCCACGCCGATGTCGTCGGGGCGCAGCTTGCCCTTCTTCTCGGCGGTGGTGAGGATGCCGATGCCCAACGGTTTGGTCAGGTACAGCAGGCAACCGGCGGTGGCGGTGTCGTTGCGTTTCATGAAGCGCTTTTCCACCAGTCCGGTGACGGCCAGACCGAAGATCGGCTCCGGCGCATCGATCGAATGCCCGCCGGCCAGCGGAATTCCCGCCGCATCGCACACCGCGCGCCCGCCGCGAATCACCTCTCGCGCCACTTCCGGCGCCAGCACGTTGACCGGCCAGCCGAGAATCGCAATCGCCATCAACGGATCGCCGCCCATGGCGTAGATATCGCTGATGGCATTGGTGGCGGCGATCCGGCCGAAGTCGAATGGATCGTCGACGATCGGCATGAAGAAATCCGTGGTCGAGACCACCCCGCGCTCGGCATCGATTTCATACACCGCCGCATCATCGCGCGACGCATTGCCGACCCACAGTTTCGGATCAAGATTCTGCGCCCCGCTGCCGGCCAGAATCACCTCCAGCACCTTGGGCGAAATCTTGCAGCCACAACCGGCGCCGTGGCTGTATTGGGTCAGACGGATGGGCTCGGTCATGGGGACAGTCTCCTGGCAGGGAATGACGCGAATACTAGCAGAGAGCCAAATGGGGCTGCCGTGTCAATCCTTCCTAAGATAACTGAAGGCATATTGACATCACCTTTCAACAAGGGAGAATCCCCGCCATATCTGAAAAAGTCAGGGATTACTTATGAAATTTCGCGCCTACTGCCCCACGGAAGAAACGATTATCGATAGTTGGCTGCGCGAAACCGCTGCCCCTTGTGCCGCAAACTTTCGCTCGACTGACATTTTCTCTTCCATCACCAGCGCTGTAGGCCGGGCATTTGACGCGACGCGCGAGACGGTGACAGAAGCTGCGGACATCGTCGGAGATAAAGTCGGCAATCTGTATGACGCCACTGTAGAAACGATTTCCGATGCTGCGGACGTTGTAACTGAAGTAGCCGAAAAGGTCGGTGACGCTGTATCCGATGCCTACAATTCCACCGTCGAAACCGCCTCCAGCGCTGCCGATGTTGTGGCTGACGCCTACACCTCGGCTGTCGAGTCCGTGGTAGACGCGGCAGACAAAGTGGGTGATGTGCTTGGTGATGCCTACGACTTCACACGTGAAACCATAGCCAGCGGTTACGACAGCTCTCGTGACTATGTGGCCGAATTCGGCACGTCAATGGCAACCTACTGGAATGCAAAAAAAGAGCTGGAAGAGCGTAAGGAAAAAAACGCGGAAGCTCGTGGTGAAATGCGCCAGAAAGCCAAGAGTGAAATTCGGGAAAAGCGCTTCACCGAGGCACTGGCAAAAGCCAAGGCCTGCATCGATAGCCACGAAGCCTACTTCAAGATGCTGATTGCCATGCAAGCTGTCGCCCAGGCAAGTGCTGCCTGCGCCGGGGTGGCCAGCAAAGAAGATAAACAGCAGATCGACGAGTTCCTGATGGGAATGGGCGGCGGATTCCTCCCAGCGACAGTACAAAGTGCAATAAACCTGCTGTCCCTCAACCCTCCCACGCTCAAAGAAGCTTTCGTTCGCGCACGAAAAGTCGGCCCCGAGGCGCAGCCATTATTTGAAGAGATCATTGATTTCGTCACGACACTGAATGGCGAAATGAACGTGCCGCAAAAGGCGTTTCGCTCGGGATGGGCACAGTTGTCTGCCGTTGCTTGAAAGGAGAAACACCATGACGGATCGAATTGAACGTTTCAAAGCCCGGCAACGTCAGCAAGCAGCCTTGAGTAACACCGCACGACTTGTCGAATTGCCCGAGTCCGATATCGCTCGACAATTGCTTGAAGAACCCTTGCTCCGTACGACGGAGGACGTGTTTATCAGCGCTGATTTTTCGGTGGACTTGCACGTTGCCGACGACGAAGCAGAGGCCATTCTCAAAGGGTATTCGCAAACCTTCAACCAGCAACGATTCGATCAGTTGATCGGAGACAGCAAACGCGAAGTCTTGCAGGCCATCGCGGTGCCTTTCGGTCTGGGCCGCGTGTTGGCGGTGTACGACAAAAAAGGTGGCAACGTCGATACCATTAACAATGCGCGAAACAAGGTGTATGCGACCGATGCTGCAGCAGACAAATATGCAGATCTGCCCAAGTACGACTCGAACAAGTTCCATGGGGACAAGGCTTACATCGCAAAAAACGCAAAAGACACTCTCGCTCAGAATTCAGGCGTGCTCAAGGACGCCTACACCAACGAAACCTTCAGTCAGAACAAAAACCATGACCCGCGTAACCTTGATCACACCATTTCAGCCAATGTGATTCACAACGATGCAGGACGTGTACTGGCCGATGTGGATGGGCCGACGCTGGCCAATGCAGATTCGAATCTGAACCCGACCAAAAAAGCTTTGAACCAGTCAAAGGGCAAAAAAAACGCCACTCAATTCGTCGAGGAGCTGCAAAAGAACACCCAAAGCCGCCAGGAAGAAATGCAGCGTTTGTCCGACAAAGAAGAGCTGACGCCCAAAGACGAAAATCGTCTGCGATTACTCAAGCAACAAGAGGCCATCGCACAAACCCCCGATTTGCTCCTGGCCAAGGACAAAGCAGCGCGCGAGGCGTATGAAAAGAAGCTCAGTGATGCCTATTACAAAAGCGAAAAATTCAAATCCGACCTCGCCAAAACCAGCCTGAAGGAAGGCGGCAAGATGGCCTTTCAGCAAGCCTTCGGCGTCATGCTCATCGAATTCTTCAGCGCGACCTTCGACGAAGTTACAGATCTGTACCGCAATGGCCGATCTCATGAGTCGTTGGTGCCTGAGTTGCGGACACGTCTGGAACGCATTGCGAAGCGAGTCGCAAATCAATGGCAAACAGCCTTGGCGGCAGGCGGTGGAGGCTTCGTGGCCGGCGTTCTGGCCAACCTGGTGACAACGCTGATCAACGTCTTCGTCACCACGGGCAAACGCGCGGTGCGCATGTTTCGTGAAGGATTCATGTCACTGCTCAAGGCACTCAAAACGCTGTTGCTGCCCCCGAAAGGGCTCACATTACGTGAGGCGGCACACGAGGCAATCAAAATCACCTGCGCCGGCGGAGTCATCATCGCTGGAGTCGCACTGGAAGAAATCATCGAAAAACAGATGCTCACGATTCCCGGTCTGGGTGCCTTGGGTGCGATCTTGTCAGCCGTAATCGTCGGTGCACTGACAGGCCTGGCCAGCACTTTTGTTGTTTATCTGGTGGACAAGCTGGATCTGCTGGGCGTGAACCGAGACCGCGAGTTGATCGCGCTCAACGAACAGTCGGATCGAAACCTGCGGCAGGCGATGGCAGAAAACGACAGATTGCTTTTGGAGCTGGAAAGTAGCCTGGCTACCTGACCCCCCTCTCTGCCGAGCCAGTTTTAGCTGGCCATCGAACATGGCTCGTCGTTTCACTTGCTTGGTCAATCAAGAAAAACAAACCTGCATGCATCGCGTGCAGGCTCTTCCTCAGGAAAACTCGTGTCTGAATTACTTGAAACCCTTCAAAAACTTTCCTCCTTTGCAGCCAAATCAACCATTGCACTTGGCATTCTTATCACCTGGGGTTACTGCGCTTTCCTGATCAATTTCTTCCCGACCGGCCTCAACCTGGCAGATAGCCTGGTTTTTATTTTCATAGCACTAGGGTTTGGTTTTTTGTATTCGTACTGGTTGGGAAGCAGCTTTATAGCTTTTAACTTTGCTTTCGCTGCATTCAAAGATAAAAACCTCATCGACAAAGTATTCTCCATTTTATTCAGCTTCTTTTTCTTCAGCGCGCTTGCCCTGGTTGCTTACTTCATGCAGGACTGGGCTGCTTTCTTTGCGCCCATCGCCAGCGGATTCATCTTGTACATTGCAGTAAACCACTGGAAATCCGACCTGTCCGATACAGCTGAAAAACAAAAGCGAACACTGCAACGAATCGTTTTGCTGGTGATTGCCATCATTATCCCGGCAGCCATGGTGCCACCGGTTTTCGGCAAGTTCATTGACGGGACCTTTGGCTTTATTGGAGTCCAGCAAAAAGACGTTTCACTGGTGTTAAGCGAAGAAAATCAAAGAATCATCAGCGACACTGCAAAAGAACTGAACCTCTCGATTTATGGCTGTACGAAGGAGGGAAACCAAACCAATATTGCTCATCACTTCAATGTCCTCTGGCACGGATTGGGCGAACGCAGTCTTGTACAACTGCTCGCCTACGATACTGAAAGCAAGAAATGGAACAAAAAAATCGCAAAAATCGAACTGGATCGCAGCGGCGTTAAAGTCCTGACTCCGGAGAACAAGCGAAATAGTTTCAAGACCTGCTTAACCGTGAACACCGACACGCTTTTCGATATTTACGACGACAAAATCAGCGCTAACGGGAAGAAGCAACTCGCTCAATTTACTCAGGAAACCGAACTAAGGCTGGCAGCCGATCATCTGAAGATACTTTCCGCCAACATCATCGGCCACACCGACAGAATCCCCGTGCTCAAGCCGGGAGACTCCAATGCGGCCCTGTCCATGCGGCGCGCCGACAGCGTGTATGCAGAGATCAAAGAACTGTTTTCCGACCTGCCTGAGGCACAAGTAAAACGACTCGGACAAGGCTCGCTGGAACCCAAGTCGACATGCACCAGAGACCTGCCACTCCCTGAACAAAAGGAATGCCTGGCGGTAGACCGACGCGTTGAGATCGAACTGAAAGTACAACTAAAAGAGCAATGATCATTCCTTCATACGGATAGCAAACGAAAAGCAACGATCAAAAAAAAGCCGCCCTTGCGGGCGGCTGAAGTGCTTCGCTCCTGAATCAGAACCCGAGGCTGAAGCTGATGGTCATCGCATGGTCGTTGCTCTCGTTCGACAGCTGCCCTGAATAGCCGATGCCGAGTTTGCCGGTCGGGCTGATCTGGAAGTCCACGCCTGCTTCGACCACCGCGCTGTCCTTGGCAATCGGCACGCCCTGGGTGTTGAACGAGGCGCCGCCGTCGATGAAGGTCAGGTCGGCGTCGGGTTTGGTGTCGCCGAAGGCATGCCGCCAGCCGAGCGCCGCACGCGGGGTGAATTGCCCGCCGTTGGCCAGGGTGATGACCTTGCCGGCGCGCACGCCCAGGGTCGAGAAGGTGATGTCCTGATCGGCCTCGGCGCGCAGGCGGCCCACCCCGCCTTTTTCCTTGGCCTTGTCACTGTCGTAGTTGACGTATGCCAGGCCGGCGAACGGTTCCAGGGCAATCCCGGCCGCTTCGATGGCGTAGCCGACTTCACCGAACACCTGAGCGCTGCGCGCGTCGTAGTTGGCCTTCAAGCGGTCGTTGTAGGCGCCGACGCTGACGTCGCGCTTGGTCTCGATGTCGTGCCAGCTGTACGCCGCGCCGAGGCGCACTGCCAGAGCATCGAATTGCGAGTTGAGGTACGCCGCCAGGTGGTAGCTCTCGACCGTGGCATCCGAGCGACGATCATGGGCATCCAGATCGCTGCGGGTGTAGCCGGCGGCCATGCCGACGCGCCATTGGTCATCGATCTGCTTGTCGGTGCCGAGCATGAAGCCGCTCAGGTTGCGATCCAGTTTCGCGCTGTTGCTGTCGCCGTCCGACTCGCCCCAGGCGCCGAGTGCACGGGCCCAGCCGACCATTTCGCCGTGGCAGCCGTTGCTGCTCAGCTGATTTTCGCTCGGAGCCAGGGCGCGGCGTGGATCGTCCGGAGCACTGCACGACGGCTGGCGCATACGGTCGTTGACCGCGTCCCGCACGTAGCGCGAATCCTCAAGGATTGCGCTGGCGGTGCTGGCATGGATTTCACCCGACAGACTGTCGAAGGCGTTACGAGCGCCGGCCACACTGAGGTTGACGAGTTCGTTCTGCAACGCTGCGCCCGCTGCTCCGTTGCGCATCAACGCCGAGGCAGTGTTGCGCTGGTTGCGGGTGGCCGCGACGTCGACGAACGAGTTGCCGTTGCGGCTGACTACCAGATTCACCGCGTTAGCGTCATACACCAGCGCCGAGTCAAGGAACGCATACTGCGGCAGATCGGCGGCGCTGAACGTGCCGATCACCCCGCCTCCGGCGGTGATCAGTGAGTACACGGTATTGCCGGTGAACGGTGCCAGGCTGTTGACCTGCAGACCGCCGCCCAAGGTGGCAGTACCACCGACTGCCAGTGGTGTGGCGGTCGGCGAGCTGACAGTCAGGGCCAACACACCGTCGGCGGCGTTGGTCAGGTTGCCGGCGACACTCAAGGTGCCAGCCTCGGCACCGGACTGCACCACACCATGGTTGACCAACGAACCGACGCTGCCGTTACCGCTCAACCCGGCGCCGTTGGCCACGGTGACCCGCCCGCCGAGCGAAGCCCGGGCCGAGCGGCTGCCGACCTGCAGCACGCCCTGATCGACCGCAACGGTGCCGCTGAACGGCTGATTGCCGGTCAACAACAGGGTTGCGTCACCCCGCTTGGCCAACGCGCCGGTACCACTGAGTACCCCGTTGAACTGACCATTGGCGTTCTGCTGGAACACCAGCGATGCTTTGTTGAGGATGTTGCCCTGCAGGCTGGTGGTGTTACCGATCAGCGTACCGCCGCTGACCGTGGTCCCGCCGCTGTAGGTGTTGGCGCCGCTGAGGATCAGGGTGCCGGAATCCAGCTTCTCGATGCCGCCACTGCCCACCAGCGGTACGGAGATTTCCGCGCTGCCACCGGCATTCACCCGCACGGGTGCGAGACTGCCGTCCGCGCCGTTGACCGGTGTCAACGTACCGCCGGCGCCCGGAACCAGGCTGTAACCGTTGGTGAGGAACTGCAACCCGGTGAAGTTCTGATTGCCTTGCACGGTGACCGTGCCGCTCTGTCCGCCGAACACCGCGAACTGACCGCTCGACGCCTGCGCCTGAGTACCGGTCGGATCGGTCCAGTTGGTACCCGGGCCCCACACGCCGCTGCCGCCGCCGATGCTGCCGTCCGGGTTGGTGGTGCCGCCGTTCCAGAACTGCACCTCACCCGGCGTGTTCTGCACCAGCAGGTTGACCTGATTGGCCAACGCGGTTTGCAGAGTCAGGTTGGCCGCCGACACTGGCAGGCTGCCGTACACCAGACCGTTGTTGGTCAGGCTGCCGCCGTAGCTGAACAGTTGGTAGACCCCGGTGCCGAAGCCGCCGGCGTTGCTGATGTTCAGCGTACCGTCGAGGGTCAGGTTGCCGGCGACGTTGACCACGGTTGTGGAGCTGGCGGCCGAGCCGAGCGTGAAGTCCAGGTTGGTGCCGGAAGACAGTGCCAGCGAACCGACCGACAACGCGGTCGAGTGCCCGCCGCCGAGCAGTGTTGCCCCGTTGGCCAGTTGCACGGCGCCGCCGAGTTGACCACCGCCACCGAGCTTCGCACCACTGGCAACGTTGACGTTGGCACTGTTGAGCACACCGCTGACGTTCAGCGAACCGGCCTGCACCGCGGTGTTGCCGGTGAAGGTGTTGTTGCCGGTCAGCAGCAAGGCGCCAGTGCCGGTTTTGTTGAGGGTGCCGGCGCCCGTCAGGTTGCCGGTGTAGCTGCCGTCGCTGTTCTGCTCGAAGGTCAGCGCCGCGTTATTGACGATGGCGCCTTGCAGGCTGCTGGTGTCGCCACGGGTGCTGCCGCCGTTGAGCGTCGTACCGCCGCTGTAGGTGTTGGCGCCGCTGAGGACGAGGTCGCCGTTGCCGTTTTTCACCAGACTGCCGCTGCCGGTGATCGCCCCGATCAGGGTGGTGTTCTGGTTGCCGGCCAGGGTCAGTTGCGCACCCAGGTTGATGGCGTTGGCCAGTTGCAGCGCAGAGGTGCTGTCGAGGGTACCGTTGCCGAGCACGCTGAGGGCGCCGCTGCTGATCGCGCTGTTGTTGCCCAGGATCAGCGAGCCGCCGGACAGTTGAGTGCCGCCGCTGTAAGTGTTGCTGCCGTTAAGGGTCAGGCTCGATGCGCCGGTCTTGATCAGACTGCCGCTGCCACTGACCACACCGCCAAGGGTCAGCGCGTTGGAACCGGTGACGGTGAGTCCGCCATTGAGCACCACATCGTTGGCCAGACTGGCCGCCGTGTTGCTGTCCAGCGCCGTGCCATTGGCGGCGGTCAACACGCCAGTGCCGAGGGCGGCGTTGTTGCCAACCACGATCTTGCCGCCATTGAGCGCGGTGCCGCCGGTGTAGCCGTTGGCCGCATTGAGCACCAGGGTGCCAGTGTCGTATTTGCCCAGCGTACCGGCACCGTTGAGCGCGACGCCCACGGTGGCGGTGACATTCGGATCGACCCTTACGGTCGCATTGCCCAGCGAACCGTCGACCAGATTCAGCGAACCGGCCGTGCCGTTCTGCAGGCTGTAGCCATCGGTGACGAACTGCATGCCGGTGATGGTTTGCGCGCCGTTGACCGTGACCGTGCCCGCGGTGCCCTGGAACACTGCGAAGTTGTTGGTCCAGGCCTGATTGGTGGTGCCGTTGACGTCGGTCCAGTTGGTGGTGCCAGTGCCCCACGTGCCGCTGCCGCCATCCACCGAACCGTTGGCGACGAGTTGGTTGCCGTCCCAGAACTGCACGGTGACGCCCGGTGCGGTGACCAGCAGGTTGATCTGGTTGGCCAGCGCGGTTTGCAGGGTCAGGTCACCCGGGGTGACGCTGCCCGGCACGGTGCCGATCAGCATGCCGTTGTCGGTCAGGCCGCCGGTGTAGTTGATCAACCGGTACACACCGCTGCCGAAACCGCCGATGTCGCTGACGTTGAGGGTGCCGTCGAGGGTCAGGTTGCCACCGACGTTGACCAGCGCGTTGCCGCCACCGGACACCGGCGCGCCGAGGCCGACATCGAAGTTGGAGTTGGCGTTGAACACCAGCGAATTCACCGACAGGGTGCTGCCGGTAGCGCCGGCCAGATGACCGCCATCCGCCACGGTCACGGTCCCGCCGAGCGAACCGCCGCCGGTCAGGGTGCCGCCGCTGTTGACCAGCACACTGGCGCTGTCCAGCGAACCGCTGACGTTCAAGGTGCCGGCGTTGACCGTGGTGTTGCCGGTCAGGCTGTTGAGGCCGGTCAGGGTCAGCGTACCGGTGCCGAGTTTGCTCAGTTCGCCCGTGCCCGTGAGCACACCGTCAAAAATACCGCTGGCGTTGTTGCCGCCGATGCTCAGCGTGTTGCCGCCGCCGATCAGTGCGGTCCCGCTGCCGGTCAGGCTGGCGAGGCTGCCCGAGCCGCCTAGGTTGAGAGTCGCCGCAGCGCCGAGATTGACCCCGGCGTTGCTGCCCAGTGCCGAGTTGCCCAGGGTGGTCAGGCTGCCGGACTGCACATCGAAGGTGCCGCTGAAGGTGTTGTTGCCGGTCAGCGTCAGGTCGGCCAGACCGTTCTTGGTCAGGGTGCCGGCCCCGGCGATCACGCCACCGAGGGTCAGGTTGTTGTTGCCCGCCACGCTGAGGTTGGCATTGACGTTTAGGTTGTTGGCCAGTACCAGCGGCGCCGTGGTGTCGAGGGTCGACGCGCCCGCCACGGTCACCGCGCCGGAGCCCAGGCCTGACGAGGTGCCGAGGGTCACGGTGCCGGCGTTCAGCGTAGTGCCGCCGCTGTAGGTGTTGATGCCGTTGAGGGTCAGGTTGGAGGCGCCATTTTTGATCAGTCCACCGGTACCGCTGACCACGCCGCTGAGGGCCACGTCGCTGTTGCCGGTGTTGGTCAGGTTGGCGTTGAGTACCACGTTGTTGCCCAGCGACACCGAGGTGTTGCTGTCCAGCGCCGAGGCACCGGCCACGGTCAGGTTGCCCAGACCAAGGGCGCCGTTGCTGCCGGCGGTCAGGGTGCCGGCGTTGAGGGTGACGCCACCGAGGAAGTTGTTGGCCCCGCTCAGGATCAGGTTGGCCGCACCGTTCTTGGTCAGGCTGCCGGCGCCGTTGATCGCGCCTGACAACGTCAGGTTGTTGCTGCCGACGATAGCGAGGTTGCCCGCCAGGTTGATCGCATTGCCCGCACTGAAGGCGCCACTGGCATCGAGTGTGGTGCCGTTCGCCGCGTTCAGGGTGGCTGAACCCAGCGCGCTGTTCGACGCCAGAACCAGACCGCCCGCGTTCAGTGCCACCGGCCCGAGGAAGGCGTTGTTGCCGCCGAGGGTCAGGCTGGCCGAGCCGTTCTTGATCAAGCCGCCGGTGCCGGAAATGACACCGTTGAGGGTCAGCGCATTGCTGCCGAGCACGGTCAGGTTGCCATTCAGCGTGGCAGCGTTGGCCAGGGTCGCAGCGGTGTTGCTGTCGAGTTGCGTGCCGGCATTGGCGATCAGCGCGCCAGTGCCCAGTGCGGTGTTGCTGCCGACCACCAGGGTGCCGCCGTCCAGTTGCGTGCCGCCGGTGTAGCTGTTGGCGCCGTTGAGTACCAGGGTGCCCGCGTCGAGTTTGTTGAGGATGCCGCTGCCGTCGATGTTCACACCGACCGTGGCGGTCACGCCCGGATCGACCCGCATCGCCGTGGTGCCGCCGGAGCCGTTGACGGCGGTCAGCAGCCCCGATGTGCCGTTGACCACGTTGTAGCCATCGGTGAGGAACTGCATCCCGGTGAACAGTTGCGTGCCGTTGACCGACACCGTGCCGGCCGTGCCCTGGAACACCGCGAAGTCGCCGGCCCAGGTCTGGTTCACCGTGCCGCTGGAATTGGTCCAGTTGGTGCCGCCGGCAGTCCATGTGCCGGTGCCGCCATCCACGGTGCCGTTGGCGATCGTCTGGCTGCCGTCCCAGAAACGCAGGTTGGTGTTCGGCGCCGACACGATCAGGTTGACCTGGTTACCCAGGGTCTGCACAAGAATGTCGCCGAGGCCGTATCCCACCGGTACACCGGCCACGGTCAAACCGTTGTCGGTCAGCGCGCCGATGTAGTTGAACAAGCGATAGACACCGACGCCGAAACCGCCGGCATCGGTGACGTTGAGGTTGCCGTCGAGGGTCAGGTTGCCGCCGATGTTCATCAGCGAGCTGGTCGATGGCGTGGCGAGGCTTGCGTCAACATTGCTGTTGGCCGTGAGGATCAGTGACGAGGTAGACAGGGTATTGCCCGAGGACAACGCCAGATGACCACCGCTGTTGATGGTGATGAAACCAAGCGCCGATCCGGTGCCCGTGAGGGTCGCACCGTTGTTGACGTTGAGCTGGTTGCTGGCCAGCGAACCGGTAAGGTTCAGCGTACCGCCATTGACGTTGGTGTTGCCGGTGATGCCGTTGGTGCCAGTGAGGTTCAGCGTCCCGGTGCCGACTTTGGTCAGCGCACCGCTGCCACCGAGGTCGCCGTCGAAGGTGCTGGTGCTGTTCACGCCGCCCACGGTCAGGGTGTTGCCGCCGGCGATCTGCACACTGCCGCTGCCGCTCAAGCCGTTGAGGCTGGCGCTGCTGTTGAGATAGAGATTGGCACCGGCGCTGATGTTGGCGCCGGAGGTGTTGCCCAGCGCCCCGCTGCTCACGGTGGTGACGCTGCCGGAGGCGATGTTCAGCGCGCCGGTGAAGGTGTTGTTGCCGCTGAGCGTCAGGTCGCCGAAGCCGTCCTTGGTCAGGCTGCCGGCGCCATCGATCACGCCGCTGAGGTTCAGGGTGTTGCTGCCGGCCAGGGTCAGGCCGGCGTTGAGAGTGATGTTGTTGCCGACGCTCATGCCGGTGCTGGTATCCAGCGTCGATGCACCGCCGACCGTCAAGCCGCCACTGCCCAACGCAGCGGCCGAACCCAGTGTCAGCGTACCCGCGTTGAGCGTGCTGCCACCGCTGAAGGTGTTGGTGCCATTGACCGTCAGGTTGGCCGCGCCATTCTTGATCAACTGGCCGGCGCCACTGATCACGCCGCCGAGGGTCAGGTCCTGGGTGCCGCCGACGCTCAGCGCTGCATTGAGCACGACCGCGTTGGCCAGGCTGACCAGCGGCGAACTGCTATCGAGGGTTGCTGCGCCACCGACGGTCAAGGCGCCGGTGCCGAGGGCCGAGCTGTTGCCGGCGGTCACTGTACCGGCGTTCAGCGTGGTGCCGCCGGCGTAGGTGTTGGTGCCATTGAGATTCAGATTGGCTGCGCCGTTTTTCACCAGGCTGCCGGCGCCGGCGACGGTTCCGGTGAGGCTCAGATCGGCGCTGCCGCCGATGTTCATCGCACCGGCCAGGTTGACCTGGTTGCCCAGAGTGACGGCCGTGTTGGTATCCAGCGTGGTGCCGGCCGCTGCGTTCAATGCGCCGCTGCCGATCGCGGTATTGCTGCCGACAATCAGCTTGCCCACGTTCAGCGCGGTGTTGCCGAAGTAGGTGTTGGCGCCGTTGAGAATCAGGTCGGCCGGGCCGCTTTTGGTCAGGCCACCGACCCCGGAGACCACGCCCGCGAGGGTCAGCGCGTTGCTGCCGCCGATGGTCACGTTGCCGCCGAGGTTGACGTTGTTGGCCAGACTGGTCGCGGTACTGGCGTCCAGCGTGGTGTTGTTGCCGGCATTGAGGATGCCGGTGCCGAGGGCGGTATTGGAGCCGACGACCAGTGTCCCGGCGTTCAGCGACGTAGAGCCGGTGTAGGTGTTGTTGCCGGTCAGGGTCAGGGTCGAGGAGCCAGTCTTGATCAGGTTGCTGCCACCACTGATCACGCCGCCGAGGGTCAGTGGGTTGGCGCCGCCGGCGGTGAGGTTGGAGTTGAGGGCAATCGCGTTGTTCAGCGTCACGTTGGCGCTGCTGTTGAGCGTCGCACCCGCCCCGCCCACCGTCAGCGTGCCGGTGCCGAGTGCCGCGCCGTTGCCGACGGTCAGGCTGCCGGCGTTGAGCGCGGTGCCGCCGGTGAAGGTGTTGGCGCCGTTGAGGGTCAGGTTGGCGGTGCCGTTCTTGATCAACTGACTGGCGCCGCTGAGCACGCCGCCCAGGATCATGCCGTTGCTGCCGCCGATGGCCAGGTTGCCGTTGAGGGCGACGTTGTTGTTCAGGATGACCGAGGTATTGCTGTCGAGGGTCGCGGCGCTGGCGACAGTCAGGGCGCCGCTGCCCAGCGCGGCGGCGTTGCCGACGGTCAGGGTGCCGGCGTTCAGCGTGGTGCCGCCGCTGAAGGTGTTGGCACCGTTGAGAATCAGGTTGGCCGCGCCGTTCTTGGTCAGCCCGCCGCTGCCGCTGACGACACCACCGAGGGTCAGGTTGGCGTTGCCGGCGATGTTCAGGTTGCCGCCCAGAGCAACGGCGTTGCCCAGCGCCACGGTGGTGCTGGCGTCGAGAGTGGTGCCCGCCGCCGTGGTCAGTGCGCCGGTACCGAGCGCGGTGTTGGAGCCGACGATCAACGTTCCGTTGTTCAGCGCCGTGCCACCGGAGAAGGTGTTGTTGCCGCTGAGGGTCAGGTTCGCTGTGCCACCCTTGATCAGGTTGCCGGCACCGCTGATAACACCGCTCAGGCCCAGCGCCTGTGTGCCGCCAATGGTCAGCCCGCCGGCCAGCGCGACGGCGTTGGCCAAGGTCACGGCGGTGGTCGCATCCAGCGTGGTGCCGGCCGCTGCGTTCAAGGCGCCCGTGCCGAGCGCGGTGTTGCTGCCGACGAGCAAGCTGCCGCCGTTGAGCGCGGTGGTGCCGCTGTTGGTGTTGTTGCCGGTCAGGGTCAGGCTGGCGCTGCCGCTTTTGGTGATCGCGCCGGTGCCGGACACGATGCCGGCCAGGGTCAGGGCATTGCTGCCGAGCACGTTCAGCGCACCGGTGATGCCGACGTTGTTGGCCAGGGTCACGTTGCCAGTGCTGTCGAGACTGGTGCCGTTGCTGGTGTTGAGCACGCCAGTGCCCAACGCGTTGTTGTTGCCGACGCGCAAGGTCCCGGCGCTGAGGCTGGTGATCCCGGTGTAGGTGTTGATGCCGTTGAGGGTCAGGCTGCCGCTGCCGGTTTTGGTCAGGTTGGCGGCGCCGCTGATCACCCCGCCCAGAGTCAGCGCACCGGTGCCGGTCGCGGTCAGGGTGCTGTTGAGCGTGATCGCGTTAGCCAGCGAAATCGGCGTCGTCGCCGAAATGCTCGACGAGCCGCCAACGGTGATGCCGCCGGTGCTGAACGCCTGATTGTTGCCCACCAGCACCACACCGCCGTTGAGCACGGTGTTACCGGAGTAGGTGTTGATGCCGTTGAGATTGATCTGGCCGCTGCCGATCTTGGTCAGGCCGCCCGTGCCGGAAATCACCCCGTTCAGGGTCATGCCGTTGATGCCCTGCAGGGTCAGGCCAGTCCCGCCCAGGTTGATCTGGTTGGCCAGCGTCAAACCGGCATTGCTGGCCTGGAGGATCCCGCCGTTGGACGTCAGCACACCGCTGCCGAACGCCGCGTTGTCGTTGAACTGCGCGACACCGCCATTGAGGGTGGTCGCACCGCTGACCAATGGCCCCTGCAAGGTCCAGGTGCCGCTGTTGAGGGTCAGATTGTTGAAGTTGACGTAGGTCGCGCTGGACGCTGTACCGGTCCCGGTGGTGCCGCCGCCGAGGCCGATCGGGTTTTGCAGGATCAGCGTGTTGGTACCGGCCGCACCGCCATCGATCGTCCCGGTGGGTGCGAAGGTCAGGTTGACGCCGATCAGGCCACCGAGACCAACGGACACTTGCACACCGTCGCCGACGTTAACGCTGGAACCTGTGATCGCGTAGAAGGTGTTGGTGCTGCCCGCCCCCATCGACACGCCGCCCGTGATGTTACCGGCGTTGGTGAAGGTGTTGCCCGCCACCGACGTCTCGAACGCAACCCGGCCGTTGATCGTACCGCTGGCACTGTTAGTCATGTTGACTTGCGAGCCGCCATACACCCCGACCACTGGGGTATCGGCCAGGGTGATGCCGCCGACCGACAGCCCGGTCGAAGTAATCGTGCCGTCGTTGGTGATGGTCGTGGTGCCCGACACCGAGTTGTTCACCGCAATCCCCAGACCGTCGATGCTGGTCAGGTTGAGGCCGAGCAACATGCCGGTGCCGCGAATGAGCCCGGTGGTGTTGTTGGCGATGCTCACGGTGCTGGTTGCGCCGGTGCCGATGAAAGCGCCGCCACTGAGGATCGACACCAGGCCCAGCAACGCTGGGTCGATGGTCCCGGAGTTGTTCAGGTTGATGTTGGCCCCGGTCAGGTTGATGACCTTGCCGCCCAGCGTCGAGTTCATCTGCGCGCCGTTGGTGACGTTGACCGTCAGGCCGCTGGTGGCACTGCTGTAGTCATTGAGAAACAGCGGCAGGGTCGGGACACCCGAGCAGGTAATCGTGGAGCCCGCCGCCGAGCAGGTGGCGAACGCCTGCTCGCTGACACCGCCGAACAGCAGTCCGGCGACGCTCAGGTGCACAGCAAGGGACAGTGGGGAAAAACGCGAAACGAGGGCGACACCAAACCTTGCTTCCACGGGTTACTCCTTTCGTGGTCAATTTCATCCTTGAAAGCGCGCAACGGCAGGCAGATCGAACACGCGCATCAAGAGTGCGACGGTCATCACAAAAACCGTTTCATTCCCGACACACGCTAGTTGATGCCCCGCAATGGGACATTGGTTAAATGGCATTAATACTTTTGTGATAGAGCCTTCAGGAATAAGGATCCATGAGGCATTCACAGCAAAACTGGTATGAGTTATGCAAACGTTTGCGAGGCGTCAATCCCGACACTTTCACTTCACAATCGCCCTACCCCGCCGTTACGGGGCCGATCCGCAAAAAGGACTTTGAATGCACGTTTTTTCCTGCCACCGCCGTCGCGGTGTGCGCACTTTTGCTGTTTCCCTGCTACTGGCCGGCGTTACCGGAGTTCTCAGTCAGACCGCACTGGCACAAACCGCCCTGCCCGAGGAATCCGCTCAGGGCGAAGCCCTCAGCCCCGAAGCCAGCCCGCCGAAAAAAGGCGCGTACCTGTCGGACTGGTACAACCAGGACCTGATGCTGATCGGCAGCAAGGACATCAGCTTCGGCCCGCAACCGGCCGACGACATCTACCTGGAATACGAGTACTTCGGGCGCAAGGGCCCGTTCGAGCTGTACGGCTACATCGACATCCCGAAGATCTTCAACATCGGCAACAGTCACGACAAAGGCGTGTGGGATCACGGCTCGCCGGTGTTCATGGAGCACGAACCGCGCATCTCCATCGACTACCTTGCCGGCCGCAGCTTGGCCATCGGGCCGTTCAAGGAATGGTACGTGGCGTTCGACTGGATCTACGATCACGGCAGCCGCAAGGAGAACCGCGCCAACACGCTGTACAGCGGTTTCGGCACCGACATCGACACCCATTCGCGGGTCAATCTGTCGGCCAACCTGTACGGGCGCTACCAGTGGGAAAACTACGGTGCCAGCAACGAATATTCGTGGGACGGCTACCGTGCGCAGCTCAAGTACATCGTGCCGATCGACAAATTCAGCAACGGCGCGTCACTGACCTACATCGGCTTCACCAACTTCGATTTCGGCTCGGACCTGCACAAAGACAACCCGGCACGCACCGCCAATGCCACGGTGGCGACCAACGTGTTGCTGTACTCGTTCACCCACCTGCGCTTCACCCTGGTCGGGCGTTATTTCCACAACGGCGGCAACTGGGAGGACGGCAGCGAGCTGAATTTTGGCGACGGTAATTTCCGGGCGCGCTCAAATGGCTGGGGGTATTACGCGGGGGTCGGGTATCAGTTCTAATGCGCAAGGGATCGCAGCCATAGGCTGCGATCCCTTGTCGTTTTGCATCAAGGAATCAGGATGACCTTGTCACCACTGCCCTGATTCACATCGGCATACCGCGCCAGCCCCTCGACCAGCGGCGCTTCGACCAGCCCCTGCGGCAGTGGCAGCAGGTCTTCGTCGAAGAACCGGCCAAACTGCTCCAGCATCGCCGCACAGGCTTCAACGCCATACAGCAACGAGTTGATGCCGACCACCGAACCGCCCTTGCGATACAGCGCCAGCGCCGGCAGTTGCACATGCCCATCGACCGGCGCAGCGATGATCGCGATCCGCCCGAAGGTCGCCAGTGCCGCGACCGAGGCCGGCAGCCAGAATCCGGTGGTGTCGAAGATCACGTCGGCACCACCGCGATACACCGCGTTGACCTGCGCACCCAGCTCCTCGGGTTTATCCAGCTGTATCGTCTGATAACCCTGCGCCTGCAAGTCCCTGACCTGCTCCGGCCGCCGCGCCGCCGCCAGCAACTGCGAGCCGCGCACCTTGGCCAGCGCCAAGGCTGCCGTCGCCACCGCCCCGCCGCCGATCACCAACAAACGAGTTTCAGCGCTGACCAGACTACGTTCCAGCGCATCCCACGCCGTGGTGTAAGGCACGCCAAGACTGGCGGCCTGAGTGAAACTCAGGTGCGAAGGCTTGTGCGCCACGCCATTGGCCGGCAGTTTGACGAACTGCGCATGGGAGCCGTCGGCGAAAAAGCCCAGCTCACGTCCGGTGCCCCAGACCTCCTGACCGATCAACGCCTGCGGCCCTTCGACCACGACACCGGCAAAGTCCCGACCGGGAATGCGCGGCAGCGTGGTGTACGGGAAGCGCCCGAGCACGTTCTTCACGTCGCTGGGATTGAGGCCGGCAGCCTTGATCTGCACCAGCACCTCGTCAGCGCCCGGCATCGGTGTCGGCACCTCGACGTAGCGCAGGGACGACAGGTCGCCGGTTTTATCGAATTGCAGTGCTTTCATGGAAATCTCCACCGAAGAAAAAAGACAGGATTCAGGACAACCAGCCACTGACCAGTTGCCGCCCCATCGGCCACAACTGCTCACCCGCCAGCATGCCCAACAGGCCCACCAGCGCGATGGTCGGCGGCGCCGGAGAACGGACATCCAGCGCGCCATACAGCAGGCCGACACCCAGACCGACGCCCAGTGAAATCAGGTAATTCATGGGATCACTCCGCCACACGAAAGGAATGGGCTAAGTCTAGGGAAAGGCGGCGACCGGCATCGGCCAAGGACTTCTGAATTTCGGCCAAATCAGCCGGCAAGCGCCCCGCCATCGAACTGCGAAGGCGCGACACCCAGCTCACGACGGAACATGTCGCTGAAACTGCTCGGCGAATAACCCAGCTCACGGGCAATCGCGCTGACCGGCACGCCCTGGATCAACTCCGCCACCGCCGTCGCCAACTGCACCTGACGCCGCCATTCGGCGAAGCCCATGCCCAGCCCTTCCTTGAACAACCGCGCCAGAGTGCGCACGCTGGCCCCGGCATTTTCGGCATGTTGCTCGAAAGGAATATCCAGCGACGGCGCGGCCATCACCGCCTGACACAGACTCATCAACCGCCGGTCGGCATCGTCCGGCAACGGGATCTTCAACTGCGAACGCCTTGCGCGTTTCAGCTCCAGCAGCGCCAGCCCGACCAACGCCTCGTAATACTCGGTATCACCGCTGTCGCCCTGCGCCACCAGCCCGACAATCAACTCGCGCAGCAGACCACCGACCTCGATCACCTGCACCGTCTCATCCAGCGTCGCCGCCAGCGCCGGGCGCAGGTAGATATTGCGCATCTGCAAATCCGACACCACCCGAATCCCGTGCGGCACCCCCGGCGGCAACCACACAGCCCGCTGCGGCGGCACCACCAGCGCCTCGTGCGGGGTCTCGACCCACATCACGCCGCTCATCGCATACAGCAGCTGCCCCCAGACATGCTCATGCGGCTCGATGAACAACCCGCGCGGATACGTGCGCGCCAGCGGCTGCACCGGCACATCGGTATCACTCAGATCGGGGGGTGCAGCGAGGGCCATGGCGAGCATTCATCGGGGTTGGCGGGAGCACCATGGTAACCAGTGCGCCCCTTCCCTCGCCATTGATAGATACCGTCGGACAATCCGAGTGAATTTTCCCGGTGCCCAGCGATCCCTCTATTACCACAGGGAGGAAGATGGGCTTTATGAACAACGCAAAACTGTACGTCATCGATTACACCCTTCACGGCGCGCCGAAGTCGTTCATTATCCGCTCGGACAAAATGGACAACACCGAAGCGTGGCACTGGGCAAGCTGCGACGCAGGGGTCGGCCGCATCCCGCGCTTCGGCCGGGAGAAAGTGCAAAAGACCAGCAAGCCGATGGCAGAAAAATTCGGCGTGGAAAACGTCACATGGCGACCGGCCAGCTAAGCTTGCGCGCAGGCGGGGACATTTTCGGGGGAACACACATGACAACCATCTGCAGCCCGGCGCGGCTGGATTACAGCCTGGATACCGCGTCCGGCAGAGTCACCAGAGGCATCGATTGCCCGGTTGGCCTGGAACCCGTCGAAAACGATCCCTACTGCTTCGCCCTGCGCGTCCCGGCCCCGCAACCGGAAGACCTCGAACAGGCCACAACCGTCGACGTCCGAGTCGAAGGCCGACGCCTGCAAGGCACCGTCCGCCACACCGAACGCCTGGACGACGACAGCCTGAAACTGGAAGTGGAGCCCGACTAGGCTCCACTTTTTTCATGCAGCCCGTTATTTGGGGTGCGCGCACTGGCAGCCCTTGCCAGAACACTCCTCACCGCTCTTGTGATGGTGCGCACAGGCCTCACAGCAATAATGTTTACCGTGCGCCACATAAGAATGCTCACCCTCCTTGATCGTGCAACGACATCCCGGACAATCGCATTTTCTATCTGCCATGGAACAGACTCCTCTGGTGGTGGTTGTCTGAGGCCGAAAGAACAAGCCGTGCTACCAGTGTAGAAGGTGAAAACAACCCAACAACCAAACCACTCAGTCCCACCACTCAACACGATGAGCGTTAGCTCGAGTAAAGCTTTTGATCTCAAGGCCCGTCGGCAGGCTGAGTGGAGGGATTGATCCGGGGGTGGGAGCGCAGCGACCGTGCGGCGCAGCCGCATGCATCGAGAGGAGGTGCAGCGAAGCAAACCGTAGGCGATGCCCCCGGATCAATCCCGGAGCGAAGGAACCCGAGCCACAGCGAGGGCCGTACGTCAGGGCCCAAGACCTTTGGTTACTTTGGGGCGTTTGCCAAAGTGACTCGCTGTAAGAGCGAAACCGCCAGCGGCCGCACCCGCAGAAACGGATATGTACTCAATAACCCGATAACCTGGTCGGCCCGAAGGCCGCCAAGTTCAAACGGCCTGGCGCACGCTGCTGCGATACATGAATACCAGCGCCAGCCCCAAACAAACCATCGCCAGAATCCGCGCCCCGGACAATTCGATTGCGGGGTTGCCCAGCCAGCCAAAATTGTCGATCAACATGCCCATCCCAAGTTGCCCGACAATCACCGCCACCGTCGCCACAGCCGTCCCGACACGTGGCACTGCACCAACCATGACCATCATGTAAACGACGCCGAAGAGCGCACCGCTGAGCTGCCATTTCGGCACGTCCAGCAGGCTGACCGCCTGGGCTGGCTCGAAAAACAGGATCAGCAGCCCCGTACTCACCGCGCCAACCACGAAAGTCAGGAGGCTACTGCGCAACACACCAACGGTTTCCCCAAGACGCCCATTGATCGCCGCCTGCACACTCAACACCGCACCGGCCAACACCACCACCGCCAACAAAATAACCAGACTCATCACTCACCCCCGCGCAATCAAAACCAAAGCCGCCACAATCAACCCCAACGCCAGCCAACGCTCAGCATTGACCTTCTTGCGCGTAGCCCCAAACCAGCCGAAATGGTCAATCAACACACTCTTGCCCACTTGCCCCGACAGAATCGCGATCATGGTCATCGCAATCCCGATATGCGGCGTCGCCAGCGTCAGCACCACCACATACATCGGCCCCAGAAACCCGCCAATCAACTGCCAGCGCGGCAGATCCGTCAGCGCCGGTCCCTTCTGCGGTCCCGCAAACAACAACAGCAAAAACAGAATCGCCGACCCGACCCCGAAGATGCTCAAGGTCGCCCAAAAATGTCCGACCTGCTCGCCCAGCGGCCCGAGCAACCCGGCCTCCACCGACAAGCCCATGCCGGCCAGGATCACCAGCGGCAACAGCAACAAACGCAAACCCGGCCGGGCGACCGGGGCCGGCGCGGCACTCACTTCATCAAACGACTGCATCTGAAAAACCTCTGAAGGAAACGATGGCGCGGATTATCGGCTGGTGCAGCTGTGCGATAAATGGGAGCATCCTGACAACACTTTTGCGCAACTCGCACAGCAGGACACACGATGCACGGGCTCAACGAACTGGGATTCAAGGCGCTAAAGTTGTTTGTGGCGGTGCTCGACCACGGCAGTTTTTCCGAGGTCGCCCGCCGTGAGGGCGTGGCGCCCTCCTCGATTTCCCGACAGATCCAGTTGATGGAGCAAGCGCTGAACCAGCAACTGCTCTACCGCCACACCCGCGCGGTCACGCCGACCGAAGCCGGGCGCATGCTCGGCCACCACGCGCGACTGGTGCTGGTGCAACTGGAGGAGGCGGAACAGGCGTTGCAGGAACAGCAAAGCGAACCCACCGGTCTGGTACGAATCAACGCCCCGGTGGTGTTCGGTCAGCGTCATCTGACGCCATGGCTGGGCCGTTTGTGCGAGCGCTATCCGAAGCTGCAACTGGACATCCAGCAGACCGACCACTACATCGATCCGCTGCAGGAAGGCGCCGACCTGCTGTTTCGCATCGGCCCGCTGCACGACTCGAGCATGCAGGCGCGGATCCTCGCGCCACACCGCTTTCAGGTCGCGGCCAGCCCGGCGTACCTCAAGCGCTTCGGCACGCCACAGCATCCCGACGATCTCGCCCGCCACCAGTGCCTGGCCTACAAGGGCGCGACTGGCCAGCAGCGCTGGTTCTTCCGTCAGGATCAGGGCGAGTGGACGCCGTATTCGGTCAAAGGCCCGATCACCGGCAATCACGCGGACACATTGACTCAGGCCGCTGTGCAAGGGCTGGGGCTGGTGATGTTTCCGTCTTGGCTGATCGGCGAGGCGGTACGTGAGGGCACGCTGGTGCCGGTGCTGGGGGAGTATCAGGTGTCGAACAGTGTGGAGCCGCAGCAGATTTCGGTGCTGTGGCCGGGGAGCCGGCGGTTGTCGGTGAAGGTGCGGACGGTCATCGACTTTTTTGTTGAGTGTTTTGGAGAGGTGCCCTACTGGGACAGGCCCTAAATACTCAAGCACCACCCCCCCTGTGGAAGCTGGCTTGCCAGCGATGAGGCCGGCAAATCCGGCATTGATATTGACTGACTTGCCGGCATCGCTGGCAAGCCAGCTCCCAAAGGGTTTTGTGTCTGGACCAAGGTAGCTTCAGATCCGGAACTGGCCGACCAGTTTGCCCAGACGCTGCCCCAGATCCGCCAGACTCCGCGAAGTCTGCGCCCCCAACTGGGTCTCATCCGCCACGTTATCCACCGCCACCGCAATCTGATGCACGCTGCGGTTGATCTCTTCCGCCACCGCCGTCTGCTCTTCAGCGGCACTGGCAATCTGCGCGTTCATCGAGTTGATGGTCGCAATCAGATCCGCCATGGCATCCAGCGACGCACCGGCCTGATTGGCCTGAGCCGATGTACCGTCACCCGCCTCGCTGGAACGGCGCATCGCTTCAACCGCCGACTGCGTCCCCGCCTGCAAGCGGTCGATCATCCCCTGAATTTCCTGAGTGCTGATCTGCGTGCGCGACGCCAGCGCCCGCACCTCGTCCGCCACCACCGCAAACCCGCGCCCGGCCTCACCGGCCCGCGCCGCTTCAATCGCGGCGTTGAGTGCCAGCAGGTTGGTCTGTTCTGCAATCGAGCGGATCACCCCAAGCACGCCAACAATCGACGACACATCCTGCTGCAGACTGTCGAGGGACACGCCGCTGCTGCGGATGTCGTCCACCAGCGCATGAATCTGCTTGATGCTGCCGGCCACCACGCGTTTGGCGCTCTGGCCTTCTGCGTCGGTCTGTTGCGCGGCGACGGCGGCGTTCTGTGCGCTCTTGGCGACTTCCTGGGCGGCGGCGGACATTTCGTTGATCGCCGTGGCGACCTGATCGGTTTCGTGACGCTGACGCTCCATGGCTTGATCGGAACGCTGGGCCTGATCCGACACTTGGGTCACCAGCCCGGTCAGTTGCGAAGTCATCTCGGTGATCTGCCGCACCAGGCCATGGATCTTGTCGACGAAACGGTTGAACGAGCCGGCCAGTTCGCCGAGTTCGTCCTGACTGGTGATGGTCAGGCGCCGGGTCAGATCGCCCTCACCCGCCGCGATGTCATCGAGGTTGGCTTTCATCAGGGTCAGCGGTCGCAGGATCGTATTGGCCAGCAGCATTCCCGCCGCCGCGATCACCAGCAGCACCACCACCGCCACGCCGACGATGCTCAGCACCACGCCCTGCATGCGCTCTTGCACCTTGGCCTCGACCACCGCCACTTGCGCTTCGATGCCGTCGAGGTTGACCGACGTACCGACCGCCATGTCCCACTTCGCCAGGTATTCGGTGTAACCGAGTTTCGGCACCAGCACTTGCGCATTGCCCGGCAACGGTGAGCTGTATTGCAGGTAATGGGTGCCGTCCTTCGCGACTTTCACCAGGTCGCGATTGACGTAGACGCCATTCGGGTCGCGGTTGTCCTTGAAGCTTTTGCCCACGCCTTCGGGGTCGTTGGCCTTGAACAGGCGTACGGTCTCGGAGTCGTAGCCGAAGAAGTAGCCGTCCTTGCCGTACTTGATGCTCGACAGCAGTTTGATGACCTGCGCCCGTGCATCGGCGTCACCGGGGGCGGCGTCGTCGTACAACGGTTTGATGGTGGTCATGGCCACGGCGACGTAGCTGGCCAGAGTGGCCTTGGCGTCGCCGAGCAGGCGTTCGCGGGTCTGTTCGACTTCCTTGCGCGCCTGTTCCTGAAGGATGAACAGCGTGGTCAGGCTGATGACCAGCGCAAAGAGCAAGACCGGAAGGACGGCAAGGGACAGGACTTTAGCCTTGAGACTCAGGCGCATGGGGGCTCACTCTTTTGGTTTTATTGGCGTGGATAAAGGCTTTAACGGCACACCGGAACAAAAGTTGAGTGAGCCCCCGCAGGGGCAGTGTTACAGGACCATCGCGGCCACCCAGCCAAACGCCAGCAGCGGCAGGTTGTAGTGCAGGAAGGTCGGGACCACGGTGTCCCAGATGTGATGGTGCTGGCCGTCGATGTTCAGGCCGGAGGTCGGGCCGAGGGTCGAGTCCGACGCGGGCGAACCGGCATCACCCAAGGCACCGGCCGTGCCGACGATGCAGACGATGGCAATCGGGCTGAAACCCAGTTGCACGCACAGCGGCACGAAAATCGCCGCCAGGATCGGCACCGTGGAAAACGAAGAACCGATGCCCATCGTCACCAGCAACCCCACCAGCAGCATCAGCAAGGCACCGATGCCCTTGCTGTGATTGATCCACGAGGCCGACGACTCGACCAGCGTCTGCACCTCGCCGGTGGCCTTCATCACTTCGGCGAAGCCGGAAGCGGCGATCATGATGAAACCGATCATCGCCATCATCTTCATGCCTTCGGTAAACAGATCATCCGTCTCGCGCCATTTAACGATGCCCGATGCCGAAAAGATCAGGAAACCGGCCAGCGCCCCGATAATCATCGAGTCCAGCAGCAACTGAATAATGAAGGCCGCCGCAATCGCGACACCGGCGATCAACAGGCTTCGCGGGTTGTATTGCACCGCCACCTGCTCGACCTGCTCGATTTTCCCCAGGTCGTAAACGCGCTTCTTGCGATAACTGATAAAGGCGATGCCCAGCCCCACCAGCATGCCCAACGCCGGAATCCCCATGGCATGGGTGACGTTGATCCCGCTGATGTCGACGCCACTGCGGGCGACGTTGGCCAGCAGGATCTCGTTGAGGAAAATGTTGCCGAAGCCCACTGGCAAGAACATGTACGGCGTGATCAGGCCGAAGGTCATTACGCAGGCAATCAGCCGGCGGTCCAGTTGCAGCTTGGTCAGTACATAGAGAAGCGGAGGCACCAGCAACGGAATGAACGCAATGTGAATCGGCAGGATGTTCTGCGAAGCGATCGCCACCACCCACAGCAGGCCGATCAGCAGCCATTTGACGCTGCCGCCACCGGTCGCATGCTGGCGGTCGACCATCGCCAGAGCCTTGTCGGCCAACGCATGGGCCAGACCGGACTTGGCAATCGCCACGGCGAAAGCGCCGAGCAACGCGTAGGACAACGCCACGGTCGCCCCGCCACCCAGGCCACTGTTGAAGGCCTTGAGCGTGGCGTCGATGCCCAGACCACCGGTCAGGCCACCGACCAGCGCACCGACGATCAACGCGATCACCACATGCACCCGGGACAGGCTGAGGATCAGCATGATGCCGACCGCAGCAATCACTGCATTCATTTCACTACCTCGAAAACACGACGGTAAAGCCATTCACCGCCAGACAGGATGAGTCCGGGCGACAAGCCACGAGGGTCGCCAGCGGATTTGCATAGAGGGTCTTATTAGAAGGGCGCGCACTGTGCCGCAGAGCGGGCGCAGTGTCAAAGCGACCCGTCGCGCCACTGTGTAACTTTCCATGATCGAACCACTTTACAAGGCATATCTGCCACAACATGCGTCAATTCGCCATATTGCATTTACGCCATAAAGAAAGTCGAAACGCGGCCGTTACAGTGCAAAGTCTCAGATATTTATCGAATAAGGACGTTTCCATGTCGCTCAGACAACTTTCCATCCAATGGAAAATCACCCTGCTCGCCGGCCTCTGCCTGGCCGGTATCGTGACCCTGTTGGTGGGTCTTTCGCTGTATCGCATGGAGCACAGTTCCGAACTGGTGAAGGCTTCGAGCATGGAAATGCTCACCGAATCGGCTCAGGCCCGCATCGAATCCCAGGGTGAAGTTCAGGCGGCGGGCATTCGCCAGCAGTTCATGGACGCCTATCAATATGGCCACGGCTTCTCGCGTCAGGTGCTGTTCCTGCGTGAACAGGCCGAAAAGCGCTTCCTCGATGCCTTCGACCTGCGCGAGGACATGACCCGTCAGGTGAAATCGGCGCTGCAGGCCAACCCGGAACTGCTCGGCCTGTCGCTGGTGTTCGAAGCCAACGCGCTGGACGGCAAGGACGAACTGTTTGCCGGCCAGGCTGAACTGGGCAGCAACGACAAAGGCCGTTTCGCCCTGTACTGGTCGCAGCCGACCCCGGGCAAAGTGACCTCGATGGCCCTGCCGGAAAGCGACATGGCCGACACCAGCACCGGCCCCAGCGGCCAGGCCGCCAACGCCTGGTTCACCTGCCCGCGCACCACGCTCAAGCCGTGCGTGATCGAACCCTACTTCTATGTGATCGACGGGCAAAAGGTGCTGATGACCAGCATCGTGTTCCCGCTGATGGTCAACGGCAAAGTCATCGCCTCGCTGTCGGTCGACATCAACCTCAACAGCCTGCAAGCAATCAGCCAGGGCGCGAGCAAAAAGCTCTACGACGGCCAGACCGCCGTGAGCATCATCAGCCCTGCCGGTCTGCTCGCCGGTTACAGCCCGGACGCCAACAAACTCAGCCAGCGCCTGGATGCCGTGGACACCATCAGCGGCGCCGAACTGCTGCGCATGCTGGCCGCCAGCACCAGCGTCAGCAGCCTGCACTCCAACGGCCAGTTGAAAGTGCTGTCGCCGTTCCAGCCGATTCCCGGCGGCCCGTCGTGGGGCGTGCTGCTCGATGTGCCGGAGAAAGTGCTGGTAAGCCGCGCCGAAGCGCTCAAGCAACAACTGGATGCCAGCAACACCTCGGGCACCCTGATCGAACTGAGCCTGGGCGGACTCGCCGCGTTGATCGGCCTGTTGCTGGTGTGGCTGATGGCACGCAGCGTGACCAAACCGATCCTCGGCGTGGCCCACATGCTGGAAGACATCGCCAGCGGTGAAGGCGATCTGACCCGTCGCCTGGCCTACGACAAGAAGGACGAGCTCGGTCAACTGGCCGGCTGGTTCAACCGCTTCCTCGACAAGCTGCAACCGATCATCGCCGAGGTGAAACGCTCGGTGCAGGATGCGCGCAACACCGCCGACCAGTCTTCCGCGATTGCCACCCAGACCAGCGCCGGCATGGAGCAGCAATACCGTCAGGTCGATCAGGTGGCCACCGCGTCCCACGAAATGAGCGCCACCGCCCAGGACGTGGCCCGCAGTGCGGCGCAAGCTGCTGAAGCCGCCAAGGATGCCGACCGCGCCACCCGTCAGGGCCTGACTGTGATCGACCGCACCACCGCCAGCATCGACACCCTCGCCGCCGACATGAGCGCAGCGATGGTGCAGGTCGAAGGCCTGGCCGCCAACAGCGAGAAGATCGGCACCGTGCTGGAAACCATCCGCGCCATCGCCGAGCAGACCAATCTGCTGGCCCTGAACGCCGCCATCGAAGCCGCCCGCGCCGGTGAAGCCGGGCGCGGTTTTGCGGTGGTCGCCGACGAAGTGCGCAACCTCGCCCGCCGCACCCAGGAATCGGTGGAAGAAACCCGCCAGGTGATCGAGCAACTGCAGAACGGCACCCAGGACGTGGTCGGTTCGATGGGCAACAGCCATCGCCAGGCTCAGGGCAGTGTTGAACAGGTGGGTCAGGCCGTGACGGCGCTGCGCCAGATCGGCGATGCGGTGACAGTGATCAGCGACATGAACCTGCAGATTGCCAGCGCTGCCGAAGAGCAGAGCGCGGTGGCCGAAGAGATCAACAACAACGTGGCGACCATTCGTGATGTGACGGAATCGCTGTCGGGGCAGGCGAATGAATCGGCGCGGGTGAGTCAGTCGCTCAATAGCCTGGCGAATCAGCAGCAGAGTCTGATGGATCAGTTCCGCGTATAAAAAACATCGCAAAACCTGTGTGGGAACCAGCCTGCTGGCGATGACGGCGTCACATTCACCCTTATTGTGGATGGAAGACCGCTATCGCGAGCAGGCTCGCTCCCACAGGACGGATTTTCATTGTGCTGAGGATTAGCGCCGAGGCAACTGAATCTCCACCTTCAACCCACCCCACTCGCTTTCGCCCAGCACCAGCACCCCGCCCCACGTCTCGACGATATCCCGCACAATCCCCAGCCCCAACCCATGCCCGTGGGTCTGCTCATCCAACCGCGCCCCCCGGCTGAACACCTGAGCTCGTTGCGCTTCGGGAATCCCCGGCCCGTCGTCTTCCACGCTCAGCACAAAACCTTCCGCCGTCTCGACCACGCTCAAACGCACCTCGGCATCCGCCCATTTACAGGCGTTGTCTAGCAGGTTGCCGAGCAGTTCCAGCAAGTCTTCACGATCCCATGGGAGTTGCAGGCCGGGCGGTGCCACGTAACTCAGTTCCAGATGCTCGCCATGAATCATGTTCAACGTCGACAGCAACCCCGGCAGCTCGGCGTCGCAATCGAACAGCGCCCCCGGCAACGCATCGCCGGAAAGGCGCGCACGGTTGAGCTCGCGGTTCAGCCGTTGCTGAACCTGTTCCAGTTGTTCCTTGAGGATCTTGCGCAGCTCCGGGTACGCGTCGAGCCTTTCACTCGACGCCAGACTGAGCAGCACCGCCAACGGAGTTTTCAGCGCATGCCCGAGGTTGCCCAAGGCATTGCGCGAGCGCTTGAGGCTGTCTTCGGTATGTGCCAGCAAATGGTTGATCTGCGCCACCAGCGGCTCCAGCTCCGCCGGCACCTGTTCATCGAGTTGCGAACGCTGCCCCTGCTGCAACTGGGCAATCTGCTCGCGGGCCTTCTCAAGCGGCCGCAAGGCGCGGCGCACGGTCAGGCGTTGCAGCAACAGAATCAGCAGCAACCCGGCCAGTCCGAGGCCGAGACCGATCTGGCGCATGCGCTGGAAGCTCTCGCGCACCGGCGTGTAATCCTGGGCCACGCTGATGGAAATCGACTGGCCGAGCCGTCGATAGTCCGAACGCAGCACCAGCAGTTGCTGGCCGTCCGGCCCCAGTTGCAGGTTGCTGTGCAGGCCGGATCGCTCGAGTAACGGCAAATCCTGATCCCACAACGAGCGGGAGCGCCAATGGCTGTCGGCGAAATCGATGCGGAAATAATGCCCGGAAAACGGTCGCTGGTAGGCCGGCGACAAGTGCCGCTCATCCAGCTGCAAGCCTTGCGGCCCGCGAACCAGCGCCACCAGCAGACTCTCGCTGTCGTTACGCAGCCCGGCTTCGAGATAGCGCTGCAATCCCACTTCGAACAGCCACAGACTGGTTTGCGCCAGCAGCACGCCAACGACCACCAGCACGCTGATCAACCCCAGGCTCAAGCGGCGCTGGATCGATCTCACGAAGCCTGTCCGCCAAACAGATAACCCTGACCGCGACGGGTTTCGATCACGCTCTTGCCGAGCTTGCGCCGCAGGTGATTGACGTGGACTTCAAGCACGTTGGAATCACGCTCGGTCTCACCGTCGTAGAGGTGTTCGGCGAGGTGGCTTTTGGAGAGGATCTGTTCCGGGTGCAGCATGAAGTAGCGCAGCAGGCGAAATTCGGCAGCGGTCAGCTGAATGTCGGCGCCATCGCGCACGACACACTGCCGGCCCTCGTCCAGATGCAGCCCGGCGGCCTTGAGCGTCGGCTGGTTGGCCTGGCCCTTGGAGCGGCGCAGCAGCGACTGGATGCGCAAATACAATTCTTCCGGGTGGAAGGGTTTGGTCAGATAATCGTCGGCACCGGCCTTCAGGCCTTCGATGCGCTCGGCCCAGGAATCGCGGGCAGTGAGGATCAGCACCGGAATCGTCAGACCGCCGGCACGCCACTGCGCCAGCACCTCAAGCCCCGGCACGCCGGGCAGGCCAAGGTCGAGGACGATCAGGTCATAGGGCTCGCTGCTGCCCTGATAAACCGCATCGCGCCCGTCCGCCAGCCAGTCCACCGCGTAGCCCTGACGTTGCAGGCCGGCGAGCAATTCATCGGCCAGCGGTACGTGGTCTTCCACCAGAAGCAAGCGCATCGGTCAATCTTCCTTGTCTTTCACGAGTTCGCCGGTATCGGCCTTCAGATGCAGCTCACGGGCCACACCTTCGACAGTCAGCAACTCGACTTCATAAATGTAGACGTCGTGTTTTTCTTCCAGCTCGACTTCCAGCAGTTTCGCACCGGGATAACGGTCCATCGCCTGCTGCAATACCTGCTCCAGCGGCAGGATCACGCCCTGCTTGCGCAGATTGAGGGCTTCGTCGGGACCCAGGTCGCGGGCCATGGCCGTCGAGCAAAACATCACCAGCGCCAACGCCGTACGGCGGGTGGCGCGAACATTAACCTTCATTACGTATCCTGATGATCCTTGAGCACTTGCCCGCTCACCGCGTCCAGTTCCAGATCCCATTCCAACCCCTGCGGATCACGCAGTTCGATCTGGTAGATGTACTTGCCGTACTGCTCTTCCAGCTCGGTGTCGGTGATGGTCGAACCCGGGTGTTTGGCCAACGCGGTGGCGTTGAGCTTCTCGAAGGAGACGATAGTACCAGCGTCACGCAGGCGCAGGGCTTCATCCGGGCCGAGATCGCGGGCGTGAACGGTGCTGGCGGTGAGGCCGATGATCGAGGCAAGGGTCAGGGCAGTCAGGGTTTGCATGGTGTCTCCGTATTTTTATGTGTCGCTATGGGCGGCACCTTAACGGTGCGAACTTAACTGAAACTGAATGGCCATCATTGCCCCAGCTCAGCACCGGATCTGTTGAATCATGCAAAACCCTGTGGGAGCGGGCTTGTCCGCGATGGCGTCCTTTCAACTACAGAGATGCAAGCTGTCCCGCCGTCATCGCGGGCAAGCCCGCTCCCACGGGTTCTGTGGTTCGCCTATAATTGCCAGCTTGCTAACGATCGAGACCGGTATGACCGCCATTCACATCAAGTTCCCTGCCCTCACCCTCAAGGCCGGCCCACGGGCCATGGCGCGCATTCGTGCCCAGGGCCTGAACGCCGCCGACGTCGGCACCCTGCCCGGCGCGGCTGGCGGACCGAAGGCGCTGGGTATTCAGGGACTGGATCTGGCGCTGTTCGGCGAGTGGCTGCCGGCGGCGCCGCGTGAGCGTTCGCTGATCGGTGCGTCGGTGGGTTCCTGGCGCTTCGCCAGCGCCTGCCTGCCGGACGCTGCCGAAGGCATCCGCCGCCTCGGTCATCTGTACACCGAGCAGAACTTCAACAAAGGCGTGACCATCGGCGACGTCAGTCGCAGCTCGCAGCGCATGCTCGATGACCTGCTCGACGGGCGCGATGCCTTGCTCCTCAACAACGCCCATTACCGCTTGAACATCATGGTGGTCAAAAGCCACGGCGGGCTGGCGGACGACCATCGCGGCCGGCTCGGGCTGGCGTTGGGCTCGGTGATCGCCGACAACCTGCGGGGCCGGGCGCGGTTGTCGCGGCACTTCGAACGGCTGATCATCCACGACCCGCGCCTGGCGCCGCCGGTGCATGCGCTGAATGATTTCCCGTCGCGCTTCGTCGCCCTCGATGCTGGCAACCTGCGTCAGGCGCTGCTGGCGTCCGGTTCGATCCCGATGGTCATGGAAGGCGTGCGCGACCTGCCGGGCGCCGGTGCCGGCACATACCGCGATGGCGGTTTGCTGGACTACCACCTCGACCTGCCCTACAACGGCGACGGCATCGTGCTCTATCCGCACTTCACCGACCGAGTGATTCCCGGCTGGTTCGACAAGACCCTGCCGTGGCGCAAAGCCTCAGTGGAACGCCTGCAGGACGTGCTGTTGCTGGCGCCATCAAAGGAATACCTGGCGCGCCTGCCCTACGGCAAACTCCCTGACCGTAACGACTTCAAACGCTTCATGGGCGATGCGCCGAGTCGGCAGAAATACTGGCGCGCGGCGATGGACGAGAGTCGCCGATTGGGTGATGAGTTCCTTGAACTGACTGCCAATGGTCGCCTCGCCGAGCGCTTGCTGACCCTTTAGTCAGCACAGCCGGGAACAAGCTGATAAACTCGCCGCCTGCCCGAATTCGCTGCGGCGAACGCCATCTGAACAGAGCTGAAATCACTGTGGAAATCTTCAAGGAATTTACGTTCGAATCCGCCCACCGCCTGCCCCACGTACCGGACGGCCACAAGTGCGGACGCCTGCACGGTCACTCGTTCAAAGTGGCGATTCACCTGAGCGGCGACCTCGACCCGCACACCGGCTGGATCCGTGATTTCTCCGAGATCAAGGCGATTTTCAAGCCGCTGTACGAGCGTCTGGACCACAACTACCTCAACGACATTCCGGGCCTCGAGAACCCGACCAGCGAAGTGCTGGCCAAATTCATCTGGAATGAATTGAAGCCCCTGCTGCCGGAACTCAGTGCGATCCGCATCCACGAGACTTGCACCAGCGGTTGCATCTATCGCGGCGAATAACCCGTCCAGAATTCGCTGAAAAACCCTGTGGGAGCGAGCTTGCTCGCGAAAGCGGTTTGCCAGTGAAGCAAATGTTGCCTGACACGGCGCCTTCGCGAGCAAGCTCGCTCCCACCGGGATAGAAGGCGCCTCAGTGTTTGAATAAACAGCCCCCGAGGCTGTTTTTTTACGCCTATGCTTTTTGGCTCGAACCCGCCAAGAGGACAGGCCCATGACGGACTGGCTGCTGGATCAGGTCTTTGATTTCAACGGACGACAGATTCGCCACGGGGTGCGCGGCGACGGCCCGCCTCTGGTGTTCGTGCACGGCACGCCTTTCTCTTCCTGCGTGTGGCACCGCATCGCGCCGCACTTTTTCGCCACACACCGAGTGCATTACTTCGACCTGCTGGGCTACGGGCGGTCCGAGCAACCGGACGCCGATGTCTCCCTCGGCGTGCAGAACGAATTGCTCGCGCAACTGCTGGATCACTGGAATCTGCAACGCCCGGACGTGGTCGCCCACGACTTCGGCGGTGCCACCGTGCTGCGCGCTCATCTGCTCAACGGCAAGGATTACCGCAGCCTGACGCTGATCGACCCGGTGGCGCTGATGCCCTGGGGTTCGCCCTTCGTGCAGCACGTGCGCGAGCATGAAGCGGCGTTCAGCGGCCTGCCGGATTACATCCAGCGCGCCATCGTGCCGACCTACATTCGCGGGGCGATTCACCGGGATATTCCCGATGATGAACTGGCGCCCTATGTGCAGCCGTGGCTGGGCGAACCGGGGCAAGCGGCGTTCTACCGGCAGATCGCGCAGATGGACCAGCGCTATACGCTGGAGGTGCAGCCGCTGTACCCGACGATCCGCTGCCCGGTGCAGATTCTCTGGGGTGAAGACGATCAGTGGATCCCCATTGAACGCGGACGCGAGTTGCACAAGATGATTCCCGGATCGCAGTTTCATCCGATTCCGAATGCCGGGCATCTGGTGCAGGAGGATGCGCCTGAGGCCGTCGTTGCTGCGCTGCTGCGATTCCTCTGATCCGAAACACAACCCGTGGCCAGCCTGCTGGCGACAGGGCCGGCACATTCAACATTTGCGTTGTTTGACACACCGCCCTCGCCAGCAGGCTGGCTCCTACATTGTGCTTTGGTGGATACAGACGCACCGCTTTCGCGCCAAATCCGTAACCTCGTCTATACATAACCCCGTCAATCCGTGGCTGGCACGACCGCTGCAACCTCTTCGCGTCCTCCCCTTTCCAGCAAGGAACGCCCCATGACGCAAAACGATCCCGGCAACGATTACCCCCTCAGTGAAGTGCCGATGCACGCGCGCAAGGGCCTGGCCTCCACGGCGATGGTGCTGCTGGGCTTCACCTTCTTCACCGCGACGATGTTCGCCGGCGGCAAGCTCGGCGTGGCGTTCAACTTCGGCGAAATGCTCGCCGTCATCGTCATCGGCAACCTGCTGCTCGGCGTGTACGCCGCAGGCCTGGGCTACATCGCCTTCAAGAGCGGGCTGAATTCGGTGCTCATGGGGCGTTTCTGTTTTGGCGAAGTCGGCAGCAAGCTCAGCGACCTGATCCTCGGGTTCACCCAGATCGGCTGGTACGCCTGGGGCACCGCGACGGCGGCGGTGGTGCTCGGCAAGTATTTCGACTTGAACGAAGCCACGGTGCTGGGGCTGATGGTGCTGTTCGGCCTGGTGTTCTGCGCCACGGCGTATGTCGGTTATCGCGGCCTGGAGATTCTGTCGTACATCGCGGTGCCAGCGATGATGTTGCTGTTGATGCTGTCGATGTGGGTCGCGACCGTGAAAGTCGGCGGCCTCGACGGATTGCTCAGCGTCGTACCCAGCGGTTCGCTGGACTGGTCGACCGCTATCACGCTGGTGTTCGGCACGTTTGTCAGCGGCGCGACCCAGGCCACCAACTGGACGCGTTTTTCCCGTTCGGCACGGGTCGCGGTGCTGGCCAGCCTGATCGGTTTTTTCATAGGCAACGGCCTGATGGTGCTGATCGGCGCCTATGGCGCAATCGTCTATCAACAGCCCGACGTGGTCGAAGTGCTGCTGTTGCAGGGCTTCGCCATGGCGGCGATGGCGATGCTGTTGCTGAACATCTGGAGCACCCAGGACAACACCATCTACAACTTCGCCGTCGCCGGCTGCAACCTGCTGCGCACCGGGCGCCGCAAGACCGTGACCCTGGCCGGTGCCGTGATCGGCACGGCGCTCGCGCTGCTGGGCATGTACGACATGCTGGTGCCTTATCTGATCCTGCTCGGCACGGTGATCCCGCCGATTGGCGGGGTGATCATGGCGGACTTTTTCTTCCGCTGGCGCGGGCGCTATCCGCGTCTGGCCGACGCACGGTTACCGGCGTTCAACTGGCCGGGGCTCGCGGCCTACGCCGCCGGGACGGTCGCGGCGTTCGGCTCGCCGTGGGTCGCGCCGCTGGTCGGGATCGCCGTTGCCGCGTTAACGTATATCGCAGTGACCGGCCTGCTCGGCGCCCGCAACGCGGCCGCCCCTCTACAAGATCTATAAAAGGATTCGCCCGATGCACATCATCAACGCCCGACTGCGCAACCAGGAAGGTCTGCACGAATTGCACCTCGAAGACGGCCTGATCCGCAGCATCGCGCGCCAGACCGAAGCGCCGACCCTGGCCCCCGACGACCTCGACGCCAGCGGCAATCTGGTGGTGCCGCCCTTCGTCGAGCCGCACATTCACCTCGACGCCACCCTGACCGCCGGCGAGCCGCGCTGGAACATGAGCGGCACGCTGTTCGAAGGCATCGAGTGCTGGGGCGAGCGCAAGGTCACCATCACCCAGGAAGACACCAAAACCCGGGCCAGGAAAACCATTCAGACTCTGGCCGCCCACGGCATCCAGCACGTGCGCACCCACGTCGACGTCACCGACCCGCAACTCACCGCGCTCAAGGCGATGCTTGAAGTGCGCGAGGAAAGCCGACACCTGATCGACCTGCAAATCGTCGCCTTCCCCCAGGAAGGCATCGAGTCGTTCCGCAACGGTCGCGAGCTGATGGAAGAAGCGATCCGCATGGGCGCAGACGTGGTCGGCGGGATTCCGCATTTCGAATACACCCGCGACCAGGGCGTCAGTTCGGTGAAGTTCCTGATGGACCTGGCCGAACGCACCGGCTGCCTGGTGGACGTGCACTGCGACGAAACCGACGACCCGCATTCACGCTTCCTCGAAGTGCTGGCCGAAGAGGCCCGCAGCCGCGACATGGGCGCCCTCGTGACCGCCAGCCACACCACCGCGATGGGCTCCTACGACAACGCCTACTGCGCCAAACTGTTCCGCCTGCTCGGGCATTCGGGGATCAGTTTTGTCTCCTGCCCGACCGAAAGCATTCACCTGCAAGGGCGCTTCGACAACTTCCCGAAACGCCGTGGCGTGACCCGCGTGAACGAGTTGCTCGAAGCGGGCATGAACGTCTGCTTCGGTCAGGACTCGATCGTCGATCCGTGGTATCCGCTGGGCAACGGCAACATCCTGCGGGTGCTCGAAGCCGGCCTGCACATCTGCCACATGCTTGGCTACCGCAACCTGCAAAGCGCGCTGGATCTGGTCACCGACAACAGCGCCAAAGCCATGCACCTTGGTGAGCGCTATGGCCTGGAACAGGGTCGCCCGGCCAACCTGCTGATCCTGTCGGCAGACAGCGACTACGAAGTGATCCGCAGCCAGGGCCTGCCGCTGTATTCGATTCGCGGCGGCAAAGTGCTGATGAAGCGGCAAATGCCGGTGGTGGAGTTCGTCTAAGGTGTAGAAGTCGGCGCCGCAACGGCGCCGACTTCTGTCGATGGACGCCCTGTCATGCCGTAGTTCGCGCGTAGTTGCTCCGCTGCCATCCTCATTGATCCGTGAGGACGCGACATGAATCAAAAAAATACTTCCAATCCGATGGCCACGCTTTACCAGGAAGGCCGCCAAACGTTTATCGAACTCGTACCCGATGGCGGGCCCCGGCTCGATGCCTTGTTTCATACCGTCCCGGCACTGCGCGAAATGGCTGTCGGCGTGGTGTACGGACATCTGGAATCGCGCCCCGGCCTTGATCCGCGATTACGCGAAGCGGTGTCCTTTGCCGCAATTATCGCCTCGGGCATGGTCGGACCTCCGCTGAGCGTGCACGGCATAACTGGCCTGGCATCGGGCCTCGCACCGGGTGAACTGACTGAAGTGCTCCTGCAGGCCTCGGCCTTCGCCGGTTTCCCCCGCGCAGTCAGTGCGGCGGAGCAACTCAATCATCTGTTTGCAGATGCGGGTCTTGCATCACCGCCACCGCCCACCCCGAGAGAAGTCACGTCAGGATTTTGCGCAGATGTTCGTGCTGGCCGTTCACCGACTCCGCTGAGTGCCGCAGTGAAACGCCAATTGCGCCAGGCGGACCGTTTGGCGCTGCAAGCCTGCTCGGCGCAGGCCGTGATCGTCGAGTGCTATCAAAACCCGGAGACGCAGCCCAAAGCCCTGCTCTATGTAGAGGTGGTCGATGACACTGTTATCGCCGTGAAACTGTTCAAGGGCCAATGAACGGTTTCATGGTTATGGATCGGGGCGGCTTTATCGCAAAACGATAGAGCCGACCTGTCAGATCTGACAGGCGACAAGCGCTGCGAGCCGGCTCACAGTAAGCCCCAAGGGATCCATCGTTCCCGGGGGGACGATCATGAAAGGGACTTCACCACTTCAGCTGATTTTCGCGCTTGCCCTCGCCATCGCCGCAACTGCCGTTGCAAGCGCCGCCGTTCGCAACGGCAGCGGTGAAGAGATTCTGCTGCAGGGCTTCCACTGGAACTCCAGCCGCAATCCAACGCCCTGGTATTCGGTGCTTGCGCAACAGGCGGCGACCATTGGCAACGACGGATTCACCCTTGTCTGGTTACCGCCTCCCTGGACGGACAACTCAAGCTGGACCGACAGCCGGGCTCAGACCTCCGGTGGTGGCGAAGGCTACTTTTGGGACAGTTTCGACAAGAACAGCCGCTACGGCAGCGATCAGCAACTCAAGGCCGCGGCGTCAGCATTGAAGAATGCCGGCGTAAAAGTCGTCTACGACGTAGTGCCCAATCACATGAACGACAAAGCAGTCTTTTCCATGTTCCCGCGCGCAAGCAATGAGTGGCGACATGACTGCGCGCAATGTGACGAAGACGACGCGTTTTTGGATGGAAGGGCGGATCTGAATACTGCGAATCCAAAAGTCTTCGAGACCTTCAAAAACGAATTCATCAATCTGCGTGACAACTACGGTGCTCAAGGCCTGCGCTTTGACTTTGTCCGTGGTTATGCGCCGGAAACCGTGGATCGTTGGATGAACGCCTTCGGCAACCAGCAATTCTGCGTCGGCGAAAACTGGAAAAGCCCCGGCGAGTACCCGCCGGGCGACTGGCGACACAATGCGAGCTGGCAGGATGTGCTCAAGGACTGGTCGGATCGCTCGCATTGCACGGTGTTTGATTTTGCTCTCAAGGAGCGTATGCAGAACGGCTCGCTCGCCGAGTGGCGTCACGGTCTGAATGGCAATCCGGATCCTGCCTGGCGCGCAATCGCGGTGACCTTCGTCGACAATCACGACACCGGTTATTCACCCGGCGCCTACGGTGGCCAACATCACTGGGCGTTGCCCGATCCACTGGTCAATCTGGCTTACGCCTACATCCTCAGCAGTCCCGGCACACCGACCGTGTACTGGCCGCACATCTACGACTGGCAGCGCGATCAACTGATCCGGCAATTGATCAAGCTGCGCAAAAGCGCCGGAGTCCGCGCGGATTCGCCGGTCCGCTTCAATACCGCGTATTCGGGATTGGTCGCCACCACGTCGGGCGTGCGCGGGACGCTGGTAATAGCTTTGAAATCCGATCTGCAGCAACTGCCACAGGGGCTGGGTGCGCCGACCTTGAGCTGGGATAACGGCGACATCCGGATCTGGAGCGGCCCTGTCGAACCGGCGACAGTTGCAGTCAAGGTGCATTGCGACAACGCCAATCCGCAACCCGGTGAACGCGTTTATGCGGCGGGTTCATCGCTTGAGTTCGGCGCCTGGGACCCACAACATGCGATAGCGCTGACGTTGAACAACAACCGCTGGAGCACAACCGTCGAGGTGCCAGGTCAGCAAAAGCTTGAGTGGAAGTGCATCGTGCGGGGCCAGGCGCCGACAGCGGTGTATTGGCAGGCCGGCGCGAACAATGCATTCACCAGCGGTACGGTGAACGACACTGTCGGGCGCTTCTGATTTCTGGATTTCAGTTATTTTTCGCAGCGTACTGCGGTGCCGAACAGGCGCACGCCGGTCAGTTCGCCGTCTTGTTCCTCCAGTAAAATCGGCGCCGTACCGCCCGGCATCACCACCTGCACCTCTCCCGCCGACACCCAGCCCACCCGCCACGCCGCACTCGCCACCGCACTGGCGCTGGTGCCGGATGAGGCGGTCGGGCCTTCGCCCCGTTCGAACACTCGCGCCACAATGCGTTGATCGCCAGCGCGCGTCGCCCATTGCAGATTGACCCCGGCCGGGCACGGCTGGCCGGCGCCGGTGGGCATGGCGTAGGCGATGGCGGTCAGACGGTCCGCCAGCGGTGATTCAAGCATCTGTTCGTTGCTCGGCAATGCGGCTTCATCCTGCACCAGCGTCACGCAGTGCGGATTGCCGATGCGCACGAACTGGCTGTGCGCCCAGGGGGGATCGATTAGCGCCAGCGGCCGGACACGGCTGACCTCCACACCGTTGAACGACACCAGTTCAACGTCGAGCGCACCGACCGCCGCCGGGCCGAAGCCGGGTTGGCCGAGGTCCAGCCAGAAGCCTTGCAGGCCCGCCACTTGCGCCGGTTTGACCGAGGTCGGCACTGGCGACTGCGCATCCTGTTTGTCGTGATGCACCCGCAGCGTCGCCCCCTCCGGCAGCATCAGCCCCTGCTCAAGCAGCGCCTGGGAGAAAATCGTCAGGCCGTTGCCGCTGCGTTCGGCCAGCGTGCCGTCGGTGTTGACGATCAGCAGATCGAAGGGCGGCGCGGATTGAAACGGGCCGATCAACAGGCCATCGCTGCGATGGGATTTGCTGCCGACGGGGCGCCGGCCTTCGGGCCAATCGCAGCACAACGCGATGGCGGCAGGGCCCCACGCCTGTCGAGACAGCGCGCATTGCGCGGCGCTGGTCGGCAAATCGATCCCGGCATCGCGCAGCGCCTGGGGCGAAACGACCCCATAGATATTGCCGCGTGCATCGTAGAACTGCGTCATGAACCCGCCCTTGTTTTTTCATCGCCAGGGGCGCCACTGTAAATCGCAACGCCCTGCAGACGCGAGCGGGCTCGCTCCAGCGAATGAGCTGTGCAAGGATGTCCGCTGCTGAAACGTTTTTTGCCAAGGATCGTTATGACCAGCCTCACCCCTCAAGACACGTTCGTTCCCGGACGCCTCGAACAGATGTCCACGCGCATCGCTTTCTTCATCGCCGGGCTCGGCATTGCCGCGTGGGCGCCGTTGGTGCCCTACGCCAAGGCACGGGCCGGGCTCGATGAAGGGACGCTGGGTCTGTTGTTGCTGTGCCTGGGCGTCGGTTCGATTCTGGCGATGCCGCTGGCGGGAATTCTGGCTACGCGGTTTGGCTGCAAAAAGGTGGCAACCGGTGGCACGCTGCTGATCTGTGCAGCGTTGCCGTTGCTGGCGACGGTGTCGTCGATCCCGGCGTTGATCGCCACGCTGTTCATGTTCGGCGCCGGGCTGGGCACGGTGGATTCGACGGTGAACCTGCAAGCGGTGATCGTCGAGCGGGCCAGCGGCAAGAACATGATGTCGGGGTTTCACGGCCTGTTCAGCCTCGGCGGGATCGTCGGCGCGGCGGGTGTGAGCGCCCTGCTCGGTCTCGGGCTGTCGCCACTGGCGGCGATGCTGGTGGTGGTCGTGGTGCTGATCGCGGCGCTGTTCAAGGCGGTGCCGCACATGTTGCCTTACGGCAGTGAAAGCTCGGGTCCGGCGTTCGCGGTGCCCCACGGGATCGTGCTGTTCATCGGCGGCATGTGCTTCATCGTGTTCCTCACCGAAGGCGCAGCACTGGACTGGAGCGCGGTGTTCCTCGCCCAGGAACGCGGGATCGACACCGCCTATGCGGGGCTGGGTTACGCAGCGTTCGCGTTGACCATGACGGCCGGCCGTTTGACCGGTGACCGGATCGTCCGTGCACTGGGTGCGACACGGATCATTCTGTTTGGCGGTCTGCTGGCCGCGGCGGGATTGTTTCTGGCGACGTTCGCCCCGAGCTGGCAAGCCGCGCTGCTCGGTTATGCGCTGGTTGGTGCCGGCTGTTCGAACATCGTTCCGGTACTGTACACAGCGGTGGGCAAGCAGACGGTGATGCCGGAAAGCATCGCCGTGCCGGCAATCACCACGCTGGGTTATGCAGGGATTCTGGCAGGGCCGGCGGTGATCGGGTTTGTCGCTCACGCCAGCAGCCTGAGTTTTGCGTTTGGGTTGATGGCGACGCTGCTGGTGGCGGTGGCGATTGGCGGCAAAGCGCTTAAAGTCTGAGCCTGATCTGATCTGTTCAGATCGTTCCCACGCTCTGCGTGGGAATGCAGCCAGGGACGCTCCGCGTCCCAAGAAAAGCGGACACGGAGGTATTCCCACGCAGACGGTTCGACGTGGGAACAACCAGTGCAGATCAGAAGCCTACGCTGGCCTGCACAAAGAACGTCCGCGGCGTGCCCACGTAGATCCCCGAGTTGTTGTCGCTGGAGCGGGTGAAATACTGCTTGTCGAAGATGTTTTTCACCCCGGCGCCGAGCTTAAGGTTCGAGAGCTGCGAACCGAAGTCATAGCCGCCGCGCACATTCCAGGTCACGTAGCCCGGAATGTCGCCGTACTGCCCGTCCGCCGTGCCTTCGGTGATGTAGTTGCCGTTGAAGCTGCCGTCGGCGTTCACACCAGTGCCGGGGGCGCGCTGTTTGGACTGGGCGAAACCGTCGATGTTGTAGGTCCAGCGGTTGATGTCGTAACGCAGGCCGACGGTCGCCACCTGGCGCGAGTAATACGGCAAGTCGCGGCCCTTGAAGCCTGGAATCTCGCCTTCGTACGTGGCGCGGGTGTAGGTGAAGCCGGCGTTGGCGGTCAGGCCGTCGAGGCGTGGATCGAGCGCAGCCATGTCGTAGTGCACCGACGCTTCGACACCCTGGTGCTTGGTCGCGCCGAGGTTGGTCCAGCCCACGTCGTTGCTGACGTATTGCAGCTCATCGTCGAAGTCGATGTAGAACAGCGTCACTTCCCCGCCCCACACGTCATCGTTGTAGCGCGTGCCGATTTCGTAGGTCTTGGCTTTTTCCGGTTCCAGGCCATTGGCGGTCTGGTCACCCGAGCCGCCCTGGCCGAGCTGGAAGTATTGCAGGCTGCCGAACGACGTCTCGTAGTTGGCGAACAGCTTCCACGCATCGGACAGGTGATACATCACGCTCAGGGCTGGTAACGGCTCGTTGCTTTCGATGCTGCGGTTTTTCTCCGGGACGCGTTTGCCGGCGGTGTCGAGCACGGCGCGGTCGTGCCAGTCGGTGCTGATGTGTTCGAAGCGAATACCCGGGGTCACGGTCCAGTTGCCGACGTCGATCTTGTTGTCGATGTAGACCGAGTTGGCCTCGGTGCCGCCGGTGCGGTCCTGGAACACATGACCGTCGGAGGTCTTGGTGACCACCGGCACATTGTTGACCAGCGCCAGGCGGCTCGACTGCTCGTGCATCGCCTCTTTCAAGTAACGATAACCGACGCTGACTTCCTGGGTGGTCGGGCCGACGTCGAACACTCGCGAAACGCGCGGCTCGATGCCCAGCGTGTAGTAGGAACGCGGGAACGAGCTGAGGGTTTTCTGATCGCGGGCGGCGATGGTGCTGCCGCGAAAGCTGTCGGAATAGTAGGTCAGCACTTCCGCCTGGGTGCGCTCGTCGATCTGCCGGATCCACTTGAACGATACGTCCTTGCGGCGGCCGCTGAAGCCGTCGTAGTCGCGGTCGGACTGGAACGGCTTGTCGTCGTACTGTTTCTGCGTCAGGCCGCCGGGCATGTCAGCGCTGGCGTCGTAGTAGTGGAAGTTGAGGCTGAAATCGTCCTGCTCGGTCGGCGCCCAGTGGGTCTTGAGGATCACGTCGTCGATGTCGTTCCCGTTGTTGCGCTCGCGGTAACCGTTGCCATTGACGCCCGAATACAACAGCGCCATACCGATGCCGTTGTCGGCGGTGCCGCCGAGGAACGCGGTGTCGATGTGTTTCCAGCCACCGTGCTGCGAGGTTTCCAGGGTCGTGCCGATTTCACCGGTGGTTTTTTCCGGGATCGCGCGGGTCACAAAGTTGATCACGCCGCCGACGTTCTGCGGCCCGTAACGCACGGAGCCGGCACCCCGGACCACGTCGATGCTGTCGAGGTTGCCGGAAGAAATCGGTGCCATCGACAGTTGCGGCTGACCGTACGGAGCGAACGCGGCCGGCACGCCATCAATCAATACGGTGGAGCGTGGCGACAGGCGCGACGTCAAACCCCGCACGCCGACGTTCAGCGAAATATCGCTGCCGCCGGTGCCGTTGGCTTCCTGCACCTGCACGCCCGGCACGCGGCGCAGCACGTCGCCGACGTTCATCGCGCCCTGCTCGACCATCGCTTCGCGGCGGATCACGGTGCGCGCGCCGGGGTGGTTCTGCACCACGGCGGCGTTGGCGTCGCCGAGCCAGTCGCCGACCACTTTGATGTCGGTTACGCCCAGTTCCAGCGGGCCGTTGGCAGCGGAAGTCGGGGCCGGGGACAAGGTCACCGAGCCTTCATTGATCTGATAATCCAGACCGCTGCCTTGCAGCAACTGGCGCAAGGCCTGCTCCGGGGAAAGATTGCCGTCCACCGCCGGTGCCTGTTTACCGGCGACCAGGTCCGGGCTGAAAAACACCTGCAACGACGTTTGCTGACCCAGTTCGCTCAGGGCCTGGCCCAGCGGCTGGGCGCGGATGTGAATGGCTTCGGCGGCAAAGGCCATCGGCACGGCGGCGTTGACCGCCAGCGCAAGCGCCAGCGGCAACCAAGGGGATTTTTTGTTTTTGGCGGTGGAGTTTTTCACGTCGAACGGAGTCCTGTGGATCGCAAGAGTGTGCGGCTGTTAATGCAAACCAGTTGCAGTTGAACAGGAAGACGACGAACTCGAAAAAAACCTGAATTTTATTTTGAAATTATTTCCTGGCTGCCGTCGGCAAGGGTGCGCACGGCTACCGGAAGGATGCTCGGCAAGGCCTTGAGCAAGGCATCGGTGTTGTCGGATTTGAACACGCTGGTCAGGCGCAAATTGCCCACCGCCGGGTTGGCGACCTTCAGCGGCTTGTCGCGATAACGCGACACTTCCTCGGCAACTTCGCTGAGGCTGGCGTTGTTGAACACCAGTTTGCCGCTGCGCCAGGCCGTCAACTCTGCGGGGTTCACCGCGTAGGCCGGCGCCACTTTGCCCTGGGCATCGATCCGCGTGCCGAGGCCGGCAGTCAGGCTGATGAAATCGCCATCGGCCGCCTCACGCCCCTGCACCCTGACCGTGCCCTGCTCCACGGCGACCCGGGTCTGGGTCACGTCACGCCGTACATCGAAACGGGTGCCAGTGACCGTGACCTTGCCGCTACCGGCCTCGACCACGAACGGACGGGACGTGTCGTGCTCGACGCTGAACATCGCCTCGCCTTCGGTCAATTCGATGAGCCGCCGATCCTTCTCGAAACGCACCTGCAAGCGGCTGCGGCTGTTGAGGTCGATCATCGAGCCGTCCGGCAACGCCACATGCTTGCGCTCGCCCAGCGCGGTGGCGAATTCGGCGCTGTAACCTTGCGGGTGATTCAGACCGCTGAACAGCCCGAGCCCGAGCGCCACCGCGACCACGCTGGCCGCCACGGCATAACGCAACAATGGGCTGCGTTCGCGCCGCGCCGGCGGGGTTTCGCAAAGGGCCTTGAGCCGTGGCGCCGGCAGCAGATCCGCTGCCGTCCACAGACCTTGCAGCAACTGGAATTCGTCACGGTGCTGCGGATGTTCGTTCAGCCACGCATCGAAGCGCTGCTGTTCGTCGGCACTGACGGCCGGCTCCTGCAAACGCACAAACCAGCGTGCCGCGTCATCGCGCACCGTTGTTTGCCCGCACGCGCAATCACGAGTATCCATCATGGAATGTCCTGTTTGGCTGGGGATGAAAAGACGCCACGGCTCATGATTGCGCCCCGTCCAGGCGATCACGCAGATGCCGCAGGGTGCGGATCATATACTTTTCCACCATGTTCTTGGACAGGCCCAGGCGTTCGGCGATTTCCGCCTGGGTCAGGCCTTCGATCTTCTGCCAGACGAAAATTCGTCGACAGTTGACTGGAAGCTCCGTGAGCGCACGTTCGATGGAATCGGCCAGCTGGATCGCATGCATGTAATGCTCCGGATCGCCGGTCGGCGACTCACTGAGATCGATCGCCTCCGACTCCATGGCGCCCCGCCGGTCCTCACGCCGATAGCCGTCCACCGCGATGTTGCGCGCGGTCTGGTGCAGATACGCCCGGGGTTGCTGCACCGCCGACGAATCGGACTCGAGCACCCGCACAAAGGTGTCGTGCGCCAGATCCTCGGCCTGCGAGCGATTGCGCAGGCGACGGGTCCAGGTGCCGATCAACTCTTCGTAATGCTCTAGAAAGCCGGGTCTGCGGGGCAGCATGGGGATCATTGCGGCGTGCTGAGGAAAGGGGCGTGAATAGTAATGCTTCCTATTAAGCCGAAGCAATGGATTCCTCGGGAATGCCGACGAAGCTGTTTTCCCCAATGCCTCCAGCGCTCGAATCCGCGGCAATCTCTGCTTTGCGCGGGCAGAACCATCCATGCATCAAACCCGCCTGAAAGAACTGGACCGGCGCCTCGAACCCCGCCGACTCGATCAGACCGGCGACCTGCAGCGCTGGCAGAATTGCCACGTCCCGGGCATACGCCGTGCGCGCTCGCTCGAGCATTTCCGCCGGCACCTGGGCCGATGCCATCAGGGTCATCCAGTGACACAGCAATGCTTCATAGGCCGGGGATTGAGTATCCGAGGCCAGATCAGCATTCGCCAGAACTCCGCCCGGCACCAGACGACGGGCAATCCCGCGGAAAAAGTCGATACGCACCTGAGGATCAAGCAAAAACTGCGACACCAGAAAACAGGTCGCGCCGTCATAACCGGATTCATCCGTCAGCGTATCGAGATAGCCTTCGTGAAAACGGCAGCGGTCAATGAAACCGCCTTCTTTCGCTCGCTGACGGCACACGTCGAGCATGGCACCCGAAGGGTCGACTGCGGTGAATTGCCAGCCGGGAAACTGCTGCGCCAGATGGGCCATTTCCACACCGGTGCCCACGCCCACGCAGAGTATCCGGGCATTCTCCGGCAGGCCCGCGAATACCGAATCCAGCAGCAAATACAGGGCATCACGAAGGGGCGCCATGCCGCTCCACTGTTTGTCATAGACGGCGGATTGCTGGTCGAACAGGGCCTTGAGTGCTTGATTGTCCATGGAAAACCTTCCTCTGCATCATGATCGCGGTGAAGTTTCATTATCGCAGGGCTGTCAAGACCTCCCCGGTACAGCCTGAGATTGATCATTCCACCCATCAACTGGTCGCAATCCATCAACCCCACACCTGCGCCGCGCCCTAGATTAGATCCCACAACAACACGCCGTGGAGATCGCCTCATGCACAGTTTCCAGACCCGCAAGCAGCACAGTCCGGTCGACGCCTGGGATCAGCAGGATCCGGAGCAGGCCTTCACCCTGCCCTCGCGTTATTTCTACGACGACAGCCTGTTCCGTGCCGAGCGCGACAACATTTTCATGAAGGCCTGGCATGTCGCCGGGCATGTCAGTGAGTTCGCCGAGCCGGGGCAGTTCGTGGTCACCGATCTGTTCGACCAGAGCGTGGTGGTGGCGAAGAATCGGCAGGGGCAGATCCATGGTTTTCACAACGTCTGCCAGCATCGCGGCAATCGCCTGCTCGAAGAACGCCGTGGCACTACCGGCGGCGTGGTGCGCTGCGCCTATCACTCGTGGTGTTACGAGATGGACGGCAGCCTGCGCGGTGCGCCGCGTTGCGAGCGGATGAAGAATTTCGAGCTGGCGCAGTTCAACATTCCACAGGTGCGCACCGAAGAACTCGGCGGTTTCATCTACTTCAACCTCGACCCGAACGCGCCGTCGCTGCGGGATCTGTTCCCGGGCGCCGACGAGGAAATGCGCCGGGTGTTTCCGGATCTGGCAGACATGCGCCTGATCGAGGAACAGGACGTGATCGTGCCGGCCAACTGGAAAGTGATCATGGACAATTCCATCGAGGGCTATCACTTCAAACTGTCCGGCCCGTGCCACATCGACCTCGCCCGGCTGATCGACTTCAAGGGTTACCAGTTGATCAAACGCGACAACTGGTGGACCTATGCCGCACCGGCCAATCTGTCGGCGACCGAGGCCTATGGCGTACCGCTGAAAACCGAGCGGAACCCGCAGGAGTGCTTTTTCAACATCGGCCTGTGGCCGAACAACACCTTCTATACCTTCCCGTTCTCCGAGTTTCTCGGCTCGTTCATCATGATTCCGCTGGATGCCGAACGCTCGCTGCTGCGCTTCGGTTACTACTCCAGCAACCCCCAGACCGCCGCCGTCAGCACCGCATGCATGAAGTGGATGAACGAAGACCTCGGCCCCGAAGACATCGCCCTGAACATCTCGGTGCAGAAGGGCCTGCGCTCGCTCGGCTATGACCAGGGCCGCTACATGATCGACGCCCAGCGCAGCAACGAAAGCGAGCATCTGGTGCATCACTTTCATCGCCTGGTGTTCAACGGCATTCACGGCCATTGCGTGGACTGATCCGCCCTTCCCTCGTCATTTGTCAGAACGGAGCAAACCATGGACGAAACCGGGTTTGATTACCTGATCGTGGGCGCCGGCTCGGCCGGTTGCGTATTGGCCAATCGCCTGAGCGAAGACCCCAACGTGCGCATCCTGCTGCTGGAGGCCGGGCCCGAGGACAAGAGCTGGACGATCGACATGCCGTCCGCCGTGGGCCTTGTGGTGGGCGGGTCGCGCTACAACTGGCGCTATCAGTCGGAGCCCGAGCCATACCTCGACGGCCGGCGAATCGGCACACCGAGAGGCCGCACCCTGGGCGGTTCATCGTCGATCAACGGCATGGTCTACATCCGTGGCCATGCCCGGGATTATGACGGCTGGGCCGAACAGGGCTGCACCGGCTGGAGCTATCGCGAAGTGCTGCCGTACTTCAAACGAGCGCAGACTCACGCCGACGGTGGCGATGACTATCGCGGCGGCGACGGCCATTTGCACGTCACTCCCGGCGATGTCGAAACACCGTTGTGCGCGGCGTTCGTCGCGGCCGGGACCGAGGCCGGTTATGGCGTCAGCGAGGACTTGAACGGCTATCGTCAGGAAGCCTTCGGGCCGGTGGATCGCACCACGCGCAACGGTCGGCGCTGGAGCACTTCGCGCGGTTATCTCAGCGAAGCGCTGGCCCGGGGCAATGTGCGGGTGGTCACCGATGCACTGGTGCTGCGCATCCTGTTCGAGGGACGCCGGGCGGTCGGGATTGACTACGAACAGAACGGCGAAACGAACACCGTCCGCGCCCGCCGGGAAGTATTGCTGACCGCCGGCGCGATCAACTCCCCGCAGTTGCTGTTGCTCTCGGGCGTGGGCCCGGCGGCAGAATTGCGTGACCTCGGAATCAGCGTGGTTCACGACCTGCCCGGCGTCGGCAAACGCCTCAACGATCACCCGGATGCAGTCGTGCAATTTCGCTGCAAGCAACCGGTGTCGCTGTATCGCTGGACTACCGCGCCGGGCAAATGGTGGATCGGCGCGCGCTGGTTCGTCCGTCACGATGGCCTGGCGGCGAGCAATCATTTCGAGGCCGGCGCGTTCCTGCGCTCCCGGGCCGGCGTCGAACACCCGGATCTGCAACTGACCTTCATGCCGCTGGCGGTGCAACCGGGCAGCGTCGAACTGGTGCCGACCCACGCGTTCCAGATCCACATCGACCTGATGCGCCCCACCAGCCTGGGCAGCGTGACCCTGTACAGCGCCGAACCCCGGCGGCCGCCGAGGATTCTGTTCAACTACCTGAAGACCGCGCAGGACCGTGCCGACATGCGCGCCGGCGCACGGCTGGTACGCGAAATCATCGAGCAACCGGCGATGGCGCCGTTCAAGGGCGAAGAGCTGGTGCCGGGCCGTTCGGTGCAGACCGACGCCGAGCTCGATGCCTGGGCACGGCAGGTCACGGAAACCGGCTACCATGCCAGCGGCACCTGCAAGATGGGACCGGCGGGCGACCCTGAAGCGGTGGTCGATCCACAACTGCGAGTGCACGGCCTCGACGGCTTGCGGGTGGTGGATGCGTCGATCATGCCGGTGATCGTCAGCGGCAACACCAACGCACCGACGGTGATGATCGCGGAAAAGGCCAGCGACCTGATCCGCAACCTCGCGGCGTTGCCGGCCCTCGATGTACCGGTGTGGATCAACCCGCACTGGCAGACCGAACAACGATGAAGCAGAGATGGCGATGACCCGATCCGCTGAAGCTGTACCGCGCAATCAAGCACCGCTGCGAGTGGCGGTGTTGTTGCTGCCGGCGTTTTCCAATTTCGGGCTGGCAGCGGTGCTGGAACCGCTGGCCATCGCCAACTGGCTGAGCCAGCTCACGCTGTTCGAGTGGACGTTGCTGTCGTTGCAGCCCGGCCCGGTGATGGCCAGCAACGGTCTGGCGAGCATCGCCGAGGACGGCTTGAACAACGAGCAGGCCTTCGACGCCTGCGTGGTGCTGGCCAGTTTCGAGGTGCATCAACACAGTCGCAATCCGGCGCTCAAGAGTTGGTTGCGCAAGCAGGCGCTGTTCGGCGCGGTGTTGATCGGCGTGGAAACCGGCACTGAATTGCTGGCCGCCGCCGGTGTGCTCGACGGCTACGAAGCGGCGGTGCATTGGGACAACCTGCAAGGTTTTCAGGAAAGTTACCCCAAAGTCCGCGCCCGACCGCAGCTCTATACTCTCGAACGCCAGCGCCTGACCTGCGCCGGCGCCACCACCATTCTCGACATGCTGCTGGGCTGGATCGGCCAGCGCATCGACCCGGACCTGGCCCGGGAAATCGGCCTGCACCTGTTGATGGGCCAGATGCGCGCGCCGGCGGACAATCAGCTCGACGGCGGTCTGGGCAACAGCGGGATGTACGGCAACAAGATCCGCCGCGCCGTGCAGTTGATGGAAAAGGCGCTGGAAGAACCGCTGGACTGCGAGGCGATTGCCAGCGAAGTGGGCCTGTCGCGGCGGCAACTGGAGCGCCAGTTCAAACATCAGACCGGGCTCTCGCCGCTCAAGTACTACATCACCCTGCGCCTTGCTCGGGCACATAACCTGCTGCAACAGACGCAGATGAGCGTGGCCCAGGTGGCGGCGTGTTCGGGGTTTGGCTCGCTTGAGCATTTCTCCCGCACTTACCGCGCACGGTTTGGCTGCCCGCCGAGCGAGGATCGGCGTCAGGCGTGGAGCGCTCCGGTGATGCGCCAGCCGTTGAGCAAGGCGCATTTGTCACCGGAATGAATTACTGCCGATACGCCGGCTCTTCCTCATCAAGAATGTCCATCAACGCGTTGAAATGCTTATCCGCAAACCCCGGATACTCCAGCCATTGGCGACAAGTCTTGCGCGCCACTTCATCGCTGACCACACGTAATTCGCGCCCGGTCGCCAGTGCGGTGATGTACACCTCGCAAGCCCGCTCGAAGTAATACAGATCATCAAACGCCTGGGCCACGCTCGGTGCCGCGACCAGCAAGCCGTGATTGCCCATCAGCAGGATCGACTTGTCGCCGAGCAACCGACTGACCCGCTCCGCCTCTTCCCCCAGCCCCATGCCATCGAAGCCCTCATCAATCGCCACCCGCTCGAAAAACCGCATGCTGTTCTGCTCGACCGGTGGCAGCCGCGAGTCCTTCAGACAGGCCAGCGTCGTCGCATATTTGCTGTGGGTATGGAGGATGCACCGGGCCTGAGGCTGGTTGCGATGCAAGGCGCTATGCAAGGCCCAGGCGGTGATGTCCGGGGCGTCCGGGCGGTCGAGACTGGCCGGATCGTCGGCATCGAGCAGCAGCAGATCACTCGCGCGGATTCGCGAGAAATGTTTGCCGTAAGGATTGATCAGAAACTCGCGACCGTCCTGCGAAGTGGCCACGCTGAAATGGTTGGCGATGGATTCGTGCAGGTTCAAACGCGCGGCCCAGCGCAGGGCGCAGGCCAGCTGGATTCTCAGGTGTTCGACGTTGTCGTGCATGGCGCGGCCTCCCGGTTTCACCCGAGTGTAGAGCGCATGCTTTCATCGACTTGACGGGAAACGACAGTGGCTGCCGTTTTGAGCGGGGAATCCATCAGAAGCGGGAGCGAGCAGGCTCGCTCCCGCCGGTTTCACTGATGGTGAATCAACCTCTTTCGTCGATCCCCGCTTGCAGGGACTGACTGTCCAGATGACCGCTCAGGGTCACCGGGCCGACTTTCAGGTTGCCGTTTTCAAGGGACACCTTCGGTGCGTTTTCTTCGGTTTTGTGTGGCAGGTCCAGGCCGGCTTTTACGCCGTAGTCGAGGTTGCTCAGGTCGCTGCTGCTGACCTTCGAACCACCCAGATCGACCTTGCCTTCGGTGGCGGAAATCCGCGCGCCGGTCAGCTGCGTAGCGCCGCCGACGGTGAGATTCACACCCTGACTACCGCTGATGCCGGAGGCCTGTTTCACGCTGTCCTTGTGCGCGTATTCGCCGTCGACTTTCAGCGTTGGCTTGTAGTCGGTGCCAGCCAGTTTGCCCTTGTCGTCGGCCGGGGTCCTCTTGGCGGTCAGGCCCAGATCGACATCAACCTTGGCGTGATTGCTGGTGTCCTGACGGCTTTCGACCGACAGACCACCGGCCACTGTACCGCTGACATTGCGCGCATCAATCCGCGCACCGCTCAGGCTCGCATCACCGCCACTGTTCAACACCACAGAGTCAGCCTTGATCTGGCTGTTCTGCTGGGTCGTGCCTTGCAGGTAATCCACGCCGACCTTGGCCCCGGCATTGAAGCCGTGATCGCTGCTGACTTTTTCATCGGCAGCGGTCGGTGTGCTTTTGCTCAGGTTGCCACCGGCATTCAACGCAACGTTCCAGTTGTTGCGGTTTTCGGTGGACTGCGCGGACTCCTGAACGAAACCGCCCTTCTGCGCATCGATGTCGACGTTTGGCGCAGTGACCTGAGTCCCTTGCAGGCGCACAGAATCGCCGCTCAGCGCGATGCCGTTCTGGCTGTTGAGCTGCCCACCGGTAAGGGTTTGCGTATTCTCGTTGACCCGACCGATGTTGAAGTTGCCACTGAGGTTGCCGCCCTGATCGCGACTCTTCTCGCTGCTGGTTTTGCTGCCGCCGGCCTTCAGACCGCCGCCAAGATTGCTGCCGGTGGCGACGTGGGTGTCGGTGGCCGCTTGCAGGTCTAGCTTGCCGTCAGCCTTCAGGTCGATAGCGCCAGCGCTGTCGATCTTCGTGCCCTGCTGAACCTGATTGCCGCCGCTGCTCAATTGCACCGGGCCGTTGCCGCTGAGGCTGGCGACGTGGGCCTGGCTGTCGGTGGTCTGGTTGCCTTTGTGATCGAGCTGGAACCCGGCGCCGAGATCGACATTGGTGCCGTCGGTGCCTGGCAAGGTGCCAACGGTCAGCGAACCGTTGCCGCGCAGACTGGAGCTGTCGCTGCTCTGGCGGTCGTTGGCCTGATTGAGAGCCAGATCGCCGCCAGTCTTGATGCTGACACCGCCCTGCCCGCCGTCGATACGGCTGCCTTCGAACTGGGCATCGCCGCCGACATTGATGTTCACACCCTGATTGCCAGCGTAACCGCCAACCACCGCCGTGGCACTGTCCTTGCTCGACTGGCTGCTGCCACCCGCACCGCTGCCGGCCACGTTCACGTCTTCACCGGTCTTGGTGTAGACGCGCACATCGATCTTGGCATCCACCGATTTTTCGGTGCTGCTGCGGGTGTTGTTCGCGGCATCGGCCACCAGTTTGTCGGCGCTGATGTTCACTTTGCCGGCGCTGGCGTTGTACTGGGTGCCCTGGTCGTGCAGCGTGCCGCCGACCTTCACGTCCACGGTCTGGCCGTCGAACCGGCTGACCACGGCGTTGCTGCCCTGCTCGGTTTTATCGGCGCCGGCATGACCGATTGCCACGTCGATACCGACGTTCGGCTGGCCGAGATTGGCCAGTGCGTCCTTGTCCGGCACCTTGCCGTCGAGCACTTCTTTCACCGCGCCGGCAATCGGCCGGGCGATGTCTTTGTACTCGACGTTGGCGCCGATGTCTGCCGACCAGTTGCTCTCGCTGTGGGTGCTGCTTTCGGTGTTGCTCGCAGCACGATTGTCCACTTGGTTGGCGGCGACGTTCAGGCCGTTGCCAGCCTTGAGCTGCGCGCCTTCGGTGGCGAGTTTGTCCGCATTGATGTTCAGGCTGCCGCTGCTCTGCACGCCAGTGGTTTGCGCGGTGGTTTTAGCGGTGGTGTCTTGCGAGGTGCTGTGCGAGAAGTCCACGCCGCTGCCCGCGCGGTCGAGGCCGCCGGTGTAGTAGAAACCGCCGCCGGTGCTGCGGGTTTCGGTCGAGGTGCTGTGGCTGTCCTGCTCGGCCAGCAGCGAGACGTTCTGGCCGCTCAGGGTGGTGTCGCCAGCGGTGGACTTCACCTCGGCGCCCTTGAGCGTCACGTCGCCGCCCGCCTTCACCTGCACGCTGCCGCCGCTGAGGCTGGAACCCTGCTGCGTGACGTCGTTGGCGGTGACGGTTTGCGCCTTGTCTTCGTAATGCACGCCGGCGCGATACTGCTCCGCCGTCTGCTCCTTGGCGTAGGCGTCGAAACCACGGGTCTGCGTACTGTCGCTGCTGTCGTGGGTGTTCTGCGTCGAATGCACATTCACATCACCGGCCGCCTCCGCCGTCAGCGAACCGCCGGCCTTGACCGTGGAACCGGCGACGTCGATGTCCTTGGCGCTCTTGAGCTTGAGGTTGCTGTCGGAAGCCAGCTCGCTGCGCACCGTGGTGCTGTCCTTGCTGTTCTGCCGGGACTCGTCCTTGGTGATGCCGAAGAACTTGCTGTCCTTGTCGTGGTTGTTGCTGTGGGAAGTGTCCTGCACGCCGTCGATGGTCAGCGAACCGTTGTCGCTGATCACGCTGGCGTCCTTGCCGCCACGCACCTGGCTGCCGCTGATGCGCACGTCGTCGGCCTTGACCACCAGTTTGCCGGCCGCGTTGATCTTGCTGCCCTGATGCTGGGTCTGGCCCTTGTCGGCGTCGCCGGTCTTGCCGAAGAAACCGCCGCCGACCAGATCGCCGGAATAACGATTGTCGCTGCTGCGATTGGTGCGGGTCGCGGTGGTGATTTCCACCTGTTTGCCGGCCAGTTGCAGATCACCGGCGCTGTTCAGTTCGGCGCCTTCGGAGCGTAACAGTGCGGCGGTTTGCAGGGCGATGTTGCCGGCCTTCAACTGGCTGATGACGCTACGCTGCTCTTCGCTGCTGCTGTCCCAATCGGCCTTCCACAGATGTTTGCGGTGCTTGCCCTGATCGGTCTGGGTGTGGCTTTCAGTGGCGGCGGTCAGGCGCAGGTCGCCGCCGCTTTGCACGCTGAGGTTGTTCTTCGCGTCGACCTTGGCGGCTTTCAGTTCGGTGTCTTTGCCGGACGACAATTGCGCGTCGCGGCTGGCAACGATCTGGCTGCCGTGCTGGCGCGAATCGCTGTCGGTCTTGGTCCGCTCGTAGGTTTCCCATGTGATGCCGATGGTGCTGTTGTTCCAGTTCTCGCGCTGTTCCTGGAGCTTGCGGCTCTCGACGGTGGTCAGGGTCAGGTTGCGTTTGGCCTCGACCTTCACGTCACGACCGCTGACGTCGGTGGCGGCCAGCGTCAGGTCCTTGCCGCTGTGCAGACCGACGTCGCCCTGGCTGCTGCGAATGCCGGCACGGGTCACGTCGAGGCTGTCCGGGATCGCCTGGCCGCTGACGCTCAAATCGCCCGCCGAACGAATCTGCACGCCGTCACGTCCGGCGACTTGCACGGCACCCACTTTCACGCCTGCGCCTTCGGCGGTGCTGACGATGTTGATGCGCCCGGCCTGCATCGCGCCGAACAGGCTGGCGTCGATCCGCTGATCGGTGGTGTTGCCCGCCGGGTCCACGGCTTTCACCTGGCCGCTGGCGTAGTCGATCTGATTGCGCCCGACGGTGAGGTTCAGTTGATCGCGAGCGCTGATTGCGCCCTGGCTGTCGATGCGTGGGGCGATCAGGTTGATCGAACCTTCGCCGTTGCGCAGCCCGCCGCCCTGGATTTGCAACTGGCCGGTGGCGTCACGGGTGCTCAGGGCTTGCAGCTTGCCGTCGTTCAGCTCGGGACGGCCGACCACCAGATTGGCGTTCGGCGTGTTGATGAAACTGCCGCCGTTTACCGAAATGCCGTTCGGGTTGGCGAGCACGTAGTCGGCGGCGCGACCGAAGATTTCCTGGGCGCCGTTGATGGCCGACGGGTTGCGGCTGATCACTTCGTTGAGGATCACGCTCGCGGCCTGACCCTGCAATTGCGGGTTGGCCGCCAGTTGCCCGGCGAGCTGCGATTGCCCGGCCTGAAGGGCGTTGTTCAGGACCAGGCCCTGACGGTCGACGTTGTAGTCGAGGAACTGGTTATGCGACAGACCAGAGCCATTCGGCGCGACGATGTTGACGATCGGGACGCCGCCCTGGGTTTGCAGTTGCGCGGTGCCGCCGGGGCCGGGCGCGACCACCACACCGCCGGCCATGGCGCCCGGCAGGTGAGCGACCAGGAACAGGCTGGCGATGGCCCAGCGCAGTTTGCCCCGTGGGGAAAGATGAAACGCAAAGGTATTCATTGGCATAAAAAACTCTCCATGTAGTGCGGCATCACGTTGCGCGTTGAGTTAAAGGCCACGGCTGTCGCGCTCAGGTCCGATGGCTGTTGTTCACTGACGCTCATATCTGTAATCCGACCCGCATCAGCCAGCTTTCAGGCTCGCGGTGCAGGCCGGTCGGGGTGTTCAGGCTGCGTTGGTAATCGACATCCACTTGCAGGTTTTTCCAGCCCAGATTGAGGCCGATGCTGGCGCCGCTCAGGCGTTGAACCGGGGCGCCGTGATCGGCCTTGATCCAGCCGTGGTCGAGGCCGACGCGCGGGGTGAGCTGCACCGGCAAATCAGTGCGCAGCGGCAGGCGCAAGGTGTTGCGCCAGATCGCGCCGCTGGCGCCGGACGCGCTGCTGACCCGATAACCGCGCACGGCGGAATCGTCGGTGCCGAGCATTTGTTCGATCGCCGGCAACGGATCCGGGCTGTACTGCAAATTGAGCTGGCTCTGCCATTGCCAGGCTTGCGCGCCGAGCTGGCCGTTGCGCCACTGGCTGAGGCCGGCGCGGTATTTGCGAAACTGGGCCTTGGGCAGGTTTTTGACCTGGCGATCGGCATCGTCGTCGGCGCCGAACCCGCTTAAACCCTGGGCGTAATTGACGTCGAGGTTCCACACGGCGCGGTCGAGCCAGAACAGATTGAGCCCGGCTTCGGCCACGGTCAGGGTCGGGCTCTGGATGCCGAGGCGGACGTTTTCCAGATAGCTGTCGACGTCCTTGTGCGCCAGTTGCAGGTTGGCGCTGAGCTGATGGCTCTGGTCGCGCCACAACACGCGGTCGGCGCGCAGGCTGAGCTGATCGGTGATGCCGGTGCTGTGGAAGGTCAGCGTGCTGAGTTTGAACGGCGCACGGTACTCGGCGTGGCTGGCGAAAGTGCTGAACGTCCAGTAACCGTAGGGAATCGCGTAATAGAGGCTGGCGTTGCGGCTGTAGCGGTCGCCCTGATTGAGGGTGTCGCTGGCGCTGAGGCTCAACAGGTCGTTGAGTTCGAGCGGGCTGTCGAGGGTCAGGCTCAGCGTGTCACGATCACGGCCGGTGCTGGCGCTGCCGAGGTTGTCGAAACCGGCACCCAGGGTCCAGCGTGACTGCCCGGAGGTGCGCGAACGCAAGATGATTTTTGACGCACCGGGCTGACTGCCGGGGGCGATGTCGGCGGTCAGATCGAGCGAACGCAGACGGTTCAACTGATCCAGCCCCTGCTCCAGATCCCGCAGATTCAGCGGCTTGCCGAGCATGCCCGGGAATGCGCCGCCGAGGGCCACGGGCAGGCTCTGGTCGGCCAGTTCGATGGACTCGAGGTAGCCTTCGTCGATCAGGATATCCAGCGATTGCCCCGCCGCCGGCGCACTGCTCAGGTACGGGCGGCTGGCGATGTAGCCCTTCTCCACGTACAGCGCGGTGATGGTCGCCAGCAAATGGTTGATCTGGCCGACGCCCATGCACGGCGCCAGCAACGGTTTGATCCGGGCGTTGAGTTTGTCTTTATCGATCAGCGTTACGCCGCCGATGCGCGTACCGCTCAGAGGCCAGCAACGTTCGTCGGGTTTGATCGATTCAGGAATGGCCGGGGTGGCAGGCGTCGGGCCGAACGCGCCGCGCTCCAGTTGCCGCTTGCGCTGTTCGAGTTGCAGTTGTTGCAGATCACGCTGTTGCAGTTGTTGCTGGCGCAGCACTTCCTGGCCAGGGGCTGGAGTTTCGGCGGCAAGAACGCTGGGCGCACACACACTCAACAACAAGGCCGAAAACAGCGGGCGAGGCAGGAAACGACTACGGGAAACAGCGCAAAGCGAATACGGCACTCAACATCCTTGCAATCAACTGGCGTAATGCCACCCCATCAATTGCGGTGATAGTCAGAGCCTTCCCACACAAATGCAAGACGCTTCCTACAGCGCTTACATTTCTTAAACAAATGATCAGCTTTTTCTTTCAACAACCTTCATCTGACGACCGGCGATAAAAATCAATTGCCACAAAATATTACTCACGTCATATTACGCCCGTAATAACCACTTCGCTTTCCCAGGTATTACGCCATGACCAGCATGCCCACCGTAGAACCCGATCTCGCCGTTCCGGTCAGCACTCCCAAGCCTCCCCTGCTCAAACGCCTTCTGGTGCCCACTGTCGGCTTGGCCGCGCTGGTGATTGCCGGGTTGTACGCGGTGCATTGGTGGGGCGCCGGGCGATTTCTTGAAGAGACCGACGATGCCTACATTGGCGGCGATGTCACGGTGATCGGGCCGAAAGTCGCTGGTTACATCGAGGAAGTGCTGGTCAGCGACAACCAGAAGGTGAAGGCCGGCGACGTGCTGATCCGCCTCGATGCCCGCGACTACCACGCCAATCTGGCCAAGGCCGAAGGCGCGGTTGCCGCCGAGGAAGCGCTGCTGGCCAACCTCGATGCCACCGAGCAACTGCAGCAAGCGGTGATCGGTCAGGCCCGCGCCGGCATTGATGCCGCCAGTGCCGAAACCGCCCGCTCGCGAGATGACAACGCGCGCTACAAACGCCTGGTGACCACCAATGCAGTCTCGGTGGAAAGCGCTCAACGGGCCGACGCCACCTTCAAGACCGCGCAAGCCTTGAGCGCCAAAGCCCAGGCCGAATTGCTGGCCGCGCAACGCCAACTCACCGTGATCGAAACCCAGAAACAACAGGCCCGCGCCGCCCTTCAGCAAGCCCGGGCCGAGCGTGATCTGGCGCAACTCAACCTCGGCTACACCGAACTGCGCGCCCCGGTCGACGGCGTGATCGGCAACCGCCGCGCGCGGGTTGGCGCCTATGCGCAGGCCGGTTCGCAGCAACTGTCGGTGGTGCCGGCCAGCGGTCTGTGGGTCGATGCCAATTTCAAGGAAGACCAACTGGCGCGGATGAAACCCGGCCAGCGCGTGAGCATCCGCGCTGACGTGTTATCCGGCCAGGAATTCCACGGCCGCCTCGACAGCCTCGCCCCGGCCACCGGTTCGCAATTCAGCGTGCTGCCGCCGGAAAACGCCACCGGCAACTTCACCAAAATCGTCCAGCGTGTACCGGTACGGATCCTGCTCGACCCCGCCGACGGCGTGCTCGGCCACCTGCGCCCGGGCCTGTCGGTGACCGCTGAAGTCGACACCCGCGCCCAGCCTGAAACCACCGCCGTGGCCAGCGCGCCATGAGCACCGCCCTCACCGCCTCCACGCAGCCATTCAATGCGGCAGAGATGGCGACGGCGACCAAGGTGTTCGCCTTCGCCACGATGTGCATCGGCATGTTCATCGCGTTGCTGGACATCCAGATCGTCTCGGCCTCGTTGCGCGATATCGGCGGCGGGTTGTCCGCCGGCACCGATGAAACCGCGTGGGTGCAGACCAGTTACCTGATCGCCGAAATCATCGTGATTCCGCTGTCGGGCTGGCTGTCGCGGGTGTTCTCCACGCGCTGGCTGTTCTGCGCTTCAGCGGTCGGCTTCACCCTCGCCAGCCTGCTCTGCGGCATCGCCTGGAACATCCAGAGCATGATCACCTTTCGCGCGCTGCAAGGATTTCTCGGCGGGTCGATGATTCCGCTGGTATTTACCACGGCGTTCTTTTTCTTCACCGGCAAACAACGGGTAATCGCCGCCGCAACCATTGGCGCCGTGGCGTCGCTGGCACCGACATTGGGCCCGGTGATCGGTGGCTGGATCACCGACATTTCGTCCTGGCACTGGCTGTTCTACATCAATCTGGTGCCGGGGATTTTCGTCGCCGTGGCGGTGCCGATGCTGGTCAAAATCGACCAGCCGGAACTGTCGCTGCTCAAGGGCGCGGACTATTTGAGCATGGTGTTTCTGGCCCTGTTTCTCGGCTGCCTGGAATACACCCTCGAAGAAGGCCCGCGCTGGAACTGGTTCAGCGATCAAACGATTCTGACCACCGCGTGGATCAGTGGCCTCGCCGGGCTGGCCTTCATCGGCCGCACGTTGCACGTGGCCAATCCGATCGTAGACCTGCGCGCGCTCAAGGATCGCAACTTCGCCCTCGGCTGCTTCTTTTCCTTCGTCACCGGGATCGGCCTGTTCGCGACGATTTACCTGACGCCGCTGTTTCTCGGCCGGGTTCGCGGTTATGGAGCGCTGGACATTGGTCTGGCGGTTTTCTCCACCGGGGTGTTCCAGATCATGGCGATTCCGCTGTACGCCTTTCTCGCCAACCGCGTCGATCTGCGCTGGATCATGATGGCGGGCCTGGCGTTGTTCGCCGTGTCGATGTGGGAGTTCAGTCCGATCACCCACGACTGGGGCGCCGGAGAATTGATGCTGCCGCAAGCCCTGCGCGGGATTGCCCAGCAACTGGCGGTGCCACCGGCGGTGACATTGACGTTGGGAGGGCTTGCACCGGCGCGGCTGAAACATGCCTCGGGCCTGTTCAACCTGATGCGCAATCTCGGCGGTGCAATCGGGATTGCCGCGTGCGCGACCATTCTCAACGACCGCACCAACCTGCACTTCACCCGGTTGGCGGAGCATCTGAACAGCAGCAACGAAGCGGTGAATCAGTGGCTGGCCCAGGTCGGCGGCAACTTTGCCGCGCTGGGTCAGAGCGGCGATGTCGGCCTCACCGCCAGCCTGCGTCAGCTATGGCTGCTGACCTACCGTGAAGCGCAGACGCAAACCTACGGCGACACGTTCCTGATGATCATGGTGTGCTTCGGCATCGCAACGGCGATGGTGCCCTTGATGCGCAAGGTGCAACCACCGGCCGCGCCGAGTGCCGATGCACATTGATCGATCAGGCCTGTGGGGTTTTACGGAAGCCCACCGCCAGACGGTTCCAGCTGTTGATGGTGCTGATCGCGACGCTCAGGTCGACCATTTCTTTGGGCGAGAACTGGGCGGCGACCGCTTCGTAGTCTTCGTCCGGGGCGTGGGTCAGACTCAACTGGGTCAGGGTTTCAGTCCACAGCAGCGCGGCGCGTTCACGTTCGGTGAAGAACGGCGCTTCACGCCACGCCGTCACGGCGAACAACCGGCGCGGGGTTTCGCCGCCCTTGATTGCGTCGGCGGTGTGCATGTCGATGCAAAACGCGCAGCCATTGATCTGAGAAGCGCGCAGCTTGACCAGTTCGATCAGGGTCTTTTCCAGCGGCAGTTTCGAGACGGCGGTTTCCAGGGCAATCATCGCTTTCAGGGCATCTGGGGACGCGGTGTAGAAATCGATACGAGGTTTCATGGCGACTCTCCGGGGCAGTTGAATGTGTGGCTACGTTAGTCCCGGCACCGGGCCAGGCAAATAGCCAATCTCCCGGAAGACGGGTAGGCCACTCCTCTGGCGTCAGAAAAGAAAGTGTAGAAGGGCAATTGCCAGCGCTCGTTCTGTGCCACTAGAATGCGATCAATTCTTAATTGCACAGTTTTCGCACTCACGACCGCACCCTTGGCAACGGACGCCCGAAACGAGTATCTGCCCTTCATGTCGTCCCTCGATCAGCCGTTGAATCAGCAAGTCCAGACGCTCTACAGCGAACACCACGGGTGGCTGCAGGGCTGGCTGCAGCGCAAGTTGGGCAATCGCTGCGACGCGGCGGACCTGGCGCACGATACCTTTTTGCGCCTGCTCACCCGGCAAGTGATCAAGCCGCTGGGCAGCGAACCCCGGGCACTGCTGACGCACATTGCCAAGGGTCTGGTGATCGACCGCTGGCGGCGTCAGGAGCTGGAGCGCGCGTACCTGGAAACCATCGCGCACCTGCCCGCCGCCGAGGTGCCGTCGCCGGAAACCCGCTACCTGATTCTCGAAACCCTGTGGCGCATCGAAGCGCTGCTGCGCGAGTTGCCTGAACAGACCCGCGAGACCTTCCTGCTGTCGCAGATCGAAGGCCTGACCTACGCGCAGATCGCCACGCGCCTGAATGTTTCGCTGATCACCGTCAAACGGTACATGCGTGCCGCGTTCATTGCCTGCCTGAGTGTCGCCTGATGAATTCGTCGATGATCAACCCGCAGATTCTTGGCGAAGCCGCTGACTGGCTGGTGCAACTGCATTCCGGCACCGCGACCCCGTCCGACCATCAGGCCATCGCCCAATGGCGCACCCGCAGCGCCGAGCACGCCATCGCCTGGCAGCGCGCGGAAGCCCTGCTGGGGGATTTGCGCAGCGTGCCGGCCAACGTCGCAATCCAGACCCTGAAACGCGCCTCCCGTAAAGAGGGCCTGAGCCGTCGTCAGACCCTCACCCGCCTCGGCTTGCTGTTGATGGCCGGGCCGCTGGGCATCGCCTCGCAGCATGTACCGTGGCAGCAATGGACCGCCGACCAGCGCACTGCCGTCGGCGAGCAGAAGAACCTGCAATTGCCGGACGGCACTCAACTGGTGCTAAACACCGACAGCGCCGTGGACGTCGTCTTCAGCCCGGTGGAGCGTCGGGTCATGCTGCTCAACGGCGAAGTGCTGATCAACACCGCCGCCGATGCCAGCGCCCGTCCATTCATTGTCGAAACCCCGCAGGGCGTGGCCCGCGCGTTGGGCACGCGATTCTGCGTACGCACCGAGGGTTCGCGCAGCCTGGTGTCGGTGCTCGAAGGCCAGGTTCAGATCACCCCGCAATTGCTCAAGCAAAATGCGATTCTCAAGGCGGGCGAACGCCAGCGCTTCAAGCTCAACAGCTTCGACAGCAGCGAAACCTTCGACACCGCCTCCCTGGCCTGGGACAAAGGCATGCTGCTGGCCAGCAACATGCGCCTGGACGAGTTGCTCGGCGAACTGAGCCGCTACCGTCGGGGCGTGCTGCGCTGTCATCCGGATGTGGCGGCGATGCGTGTGTCCGGAGCGTTTTCCCTGCGCGACACCGACGCCAGCCTGCGTTTGCTCAGCGACACCCTGCCGCTGAACATCAACAGCCTGACCCGCTATTGGCTGTCGGTGGAACCCCGTGTCTGAGCCCTCGGAAAATATTTTCAATATTCGCTGATACCTTTTCGCGACTCGTCCGGTGAGTGGATAGACCTTTCAATTCCACGCCCCCGACAGGAACACCGAATGACCGCAATGCCATCGCCCCGCCCCGCCACATTTGCGCTCAAAGCCTTGAACCTGAGCCTGGCCCTGGCCTTCAGCGCGCTGCTGCCGACCGCCGCCCACGCCGCCGAGAGCGTCAGTGAAAGCGCCAGCCGCACCGTCAACATCGGCCCCGGCCTGCTCAGTCATGTGCTGGCGCAATTTGCGGTCAGCGTGGGCGTGCCGCTGTCGTTCGATCCGGCGCAACTGGGCAATCGCCAGAGCCCCGGCCTGCAAGGCAGTTACACCGCGCAGAGCGGTTTTGCGCGGTTGCTGGAAGGCAGCGGTTTCGAGCTGATCAGCACTGGCCACAACGGCTACACCGTGGCCCCGAAAGTCGCGGCGGACGGCGCGCTGGAACTCGGCGCCACCAACGTCAGCGCCCTGCACGACGACAGCGGCGACACCTTTGGTGGCGAACAGGTCGCCCGCCGCGCGCAGATCGGCATGCTCGGCAACCAGGAGGTCAACGACCTGCCCTTCAGCGTCACCAGTTACACCGCCAAGACCATGGCCGATCAGCAGGCCCAGACCGTTGGCGATGTGTTGCTCAACGATGCTTCGGTGCGCCAGTCCAACGGCTTTGGCAACTTCTCGCAGATGTTCATGATTCGTGGCCTGCCGCTGGCCTCCGATGACATTTCCTATAACGGCCTCTATGGCGTGCTGCCCCGGCAGATCATCGCCGTCGAAGCGCTGGATCGCGTGGAACTGTTCAAGGGCCCGAACGCCTTCGTCAACGGCGTGACCCCGAGCGGCAGCGGCATCGGTGGCGGGATCAACCTGCAACCCAAACGCGCGATGGACACCCCGACCCGCAGCGTCACCCTCGACTACAGCGCCGATGGCCGGGTCGGCGGGCATCTGGACCTGGGCCAGCGCTTTGGCGAGGACAACCGCTTCGGCGCGCGGGTCAACCTGATGCAGCGCGAAGGCGACACCGCTGTCGATGACGAAGACCAGCGCTCGTCGCTGTTCAGCGTGGGCCTGGACTATCGCGGCGATCGCCTGCGGGTCTCGACCGATTTCGGCTACCAGAAGCAGGTTATCAACCAGGGTCGCTCGGTGATCTATGTCGATTCGAGCCTGACCAAAGCCCCCAAGGTGCCGCACGCCAACGCCAGCTACGCCCAGAGCTGGAGCTATTCGCAACTCGAAGACACCTTCGGCATGGCCCGCGCCGAATACGACCTGAACGACAACTGGACGGCCTACGTGTCCGGCGGCGCCAAGCACACCCGCGAGAACGGCGTGTATTCGTCGCTGACCGTCACCGACCTCAACGGCAACGCCCGTGGCGGCATGCTCTATTCGCCCCACGACGAGGACAACCAGAGCGCCATGGCCGGCCTCAACGGCCGCTTCGACACCGGCCCCGTCACGCACCAGTTGAACCTCGGCTGGGCCGGCATCTGGGGCGAGCAGCGCTCGGCGTTCGAAACCGTCGGCGCGGCCGGGCGCTACAGCACCAACCTGTACAACGTCACCGACAAGCCGCGTCCGGCCCCCACCTCGTTTGCCAGCGACATCAACGACCCGCGCATCACCGGCAAGAACATCCTGCGCAGCGAGGCGATTTCCGACACCCTCGGCTTCGTTGATGACCGCATCCTGCTGACCCTCGGCGTGCGTCGCCAGGCACTGAAAGTCGACGGCTGGAGCACCGCTACCGGCGCCCGCACGTCAAGTTATGAAGAGTCGATCACCACCCCGGTCTACGGTCTGGTGATCAAGCCTTGGGAGCACGTGTCGTTCTACGCCAACCGCATCGAAGGCCTGGCCAAGGGCCCGACGCCGCCGACCACCGCGATCAACCGCGACGAAACCTTCGCCCCGGTGCGCAGCAAACAGATCGAAGCCGGCGTGCGCCTGGACATGGGCAGCTACGGCGCCAACCTCGGCGTCTACCGCATCGAGCAACCGTCGAGCTACACCCAGGACGGAATCTTCCGGGTCGACGGCCAGCAGACCAACAAAGGCGTGGAACTCAACGTCTACGGCGAACCGCTCGACGGCCTGCGCCTGCTCAGCGGCGCAACCGTGATGAAGACCGAACTGGAAGGCAGCAGCAACGGCGTGAATGACGGCAACCGCGCCGTCGGGGTGCCGCGCTTCCAGTTCAACCTCGGCGCCGACTGGGACATTCCGGGTCTCGAAGGCGCGGCCCTCAGCGCGCGGATGTTGCGCACCGGCGGCCAGTATCTGAACGCGGCGAATACTCAAAGCATTCCGGCGTGGAACCGCTTCGATCTGGGCTCGCGCTATGCCTTCAAACTGGATGAAAAGCAGATCACCCTGCGGGCCAGTCTGGAGAACGTCGCCAACGAAGCCTATTGGGCTTCGGCCAACGGCGGTTACCTGACCCAGGGCACACCGCGCACGCTGAAGGTTTCGGCGACCGTGGACTTCTGACCGCTCGTCATCCGGCCGGCACCAAGGGTTCGGCGCGTCAGACCAATATCAGGTAGATCCCCTTTCCGGAGACAGACCATGATGACGCGCAAACTCACCTCGCTGTTGCTGATCGGCCTGCTGGCCAGCGGCTCGGCCGCTACGTTCGCCGCCAACGACGGCGCCGATGCCACGGGTACCAAATCCGGCTCCACCAGCGGCTCACAGATGCCACCGGACAACACACCAGGCTCGCCGTCCGGCGGCAGCGGCGCGGGTGGCGGCACTGGCACCAACGGCGGCGCCAGCGGATCGGGCTCGGGAGCGGGAGGTGGCACCGGTTCGGCCGGCGGCGGTACGGGCGGTGCGGGCGGTGGCACTGGCGGCTGAACGAACAAGAGCAGGTCATGGTGAAGGCCATGGCCTGTGTCTGAACCCGACCGCGCTTTTGGTCAGCGATCCGAGCGCAGCAATTCGCCGAAGCCGACGTCCATCGACAACACGGCCGCGCGATTGCGGCCGGCATTCTTGGCCTGATACAGCGCCGCATCGGCACGCTGGATGAACAATTCCGGGCTGTCGTTGCCCAGCGGGATAAACGAATAGCAGCCCAGGCTCACCGTCAGATAACCGGTGGGTGATCCACTGTGGGTGATGTGTTTGTCCATGACGCTGCGGCGAATCTGCCCGGCAATCGCCAGCGCGCCGTTGATGTCGGTGTCCGGCAGCAACACCGCGAACTCTTCGCCGCCATAACGCACCGCCAGATCGGACTTGCGCTGGCAGCAGTTTTTCACCACCTGCGCGACCTGCGTCAGGCAATGGTCGCCGGCCACATGGCCATAGGCATCGTTGTAGCGTTTGAAGAAATCGATATCGAGCATGATCAGGCTCACCGGGCTCGACTGCCGTGCGCCCCGGGCAAATTCGACGTCCAGCGAACGTTCGAAAAGACGCCGGTTGGCCAGCCCGGTCAGGCTGTCGTGGGTGGCAATCTGCTCCAGCGCCCGCTGGGCCTTGCGCAGGTTTTTCTCGATCCGCTCGCCATCGCGCACCTGATGAATGAACACCCAGCCGAACAGCCCCACGCCGAGCATCACCAGCGCCACGATCACGCTGGACTGGAACGCCCGGTCATGCCAGCCCTGAAGAATCGTGTCCCGCGATGAAGAGGCGGACACCACCAGCGGATAACTTTCCAGCTGCCGGTAACCGTAAAGACGCGTCACACCGTCGACCACCGAATCGATCATCGCGGTACCGGCGGAGGCATTGGGCAACAGCTTCTGATAGATCTCGCCCTTGGCCAGCGAGGTGCCGATCAGGGCCTCGTCGAACGGTCGCCGGGCGAGCAAGGTGCCGTCGGTCAGGCCGAGGAACATGGTGCCGTTGTCGTCCAGGCTGAAGCTTTTGAAGAACTTGTCGAAGTACGACATCTTGATTCCGGCCAGCAGCACGCCCTGGAAATTGCCGGCGCGGTCGTTGACCCGTTTCGAGATCGGGATGATCCACTCGCCGTTCTCGCGGCTGCGGATCGCCGGGCCGATGTGCGCCACACCCGATACGTTCTGCTGGTGAAACTTGAAGTACTCACGATCCGCCACGCCATTGCCGCGCGGCAGATCCGGGAACGAGGTAATCACCCATTGCCCTTCGCGGTCGAACAGGAACATGCCGTGCAACTGCTCCAGTTGCTGCACCCGCCGCGCGAAGGTTCGCTGCAATCGCGGCTTCTGCGCCGCACCGTAGCCATCTTCCTGAACCCAGTCGACCAGGCTGGTCATCACCAGATCCGCCGCCAGAAAGGTATCTTCGGCCTGCTGCGCCATCGCCCGGGTCAGGTTGGCAGAAGACACTTGCGCACTCGCCAGATCCTGGCGCCGCGACTGTTCGATCTGCAAATACAGCAGACCGGACAGGCACAGACACACGGCAACGATGAACAACACCGCCGCCTTGCGCAGGGGCAAACGCTTGAGGGTGCCGCCGGGGGCCTGGTGCGGATCGTGAATGGGGATAGGCAAAAGCGTGTCCTGGGCAGGTACGACAGGGGCAAAGGCCCGAAACCCTTGTTTTTTGTGAGCGTAGCCCACCGGGTTGTGTGGGGCAACCAAGTGCCACCGCGACAATCCCGACCCTGTTGCTATCGGCGCGCAGGGCAATTGGATGACCTGCGACACAAATTATTTTTACCTGCCCGTTTTTGCCTGCATCAAGCCTGACGTGCCAACCGCCGCATCGCACTGTGCAAATGCGCCCGTGCACTTTCCGGATCGCCCTCGCGCATCTGCTCGTACGCCCGTTGTGCAATCGCGTGCGGCACCGGTTTCAACACCCGTTGCGTGGCCATCGCCAGCAGTTGCACCTGCGCGGCACGCTCCAGGTAATACAGATCGTCCCAGGCTTCGGCGATGGTCGGCGCCGCGACAATCACCCCGTGGTTCTTCAGGAACAGAATGTCGGCGTCGCCCATGACCCCGGCGATCCGGTCGCCTTCGCGCTCATCCAGCGCCAGCCCGTTGTAATGCTCGTCCACCGCCGTGCGCCCGTAGAACTTCAGCGCGGTCTGACTCAGCCACAACAGCGGCGGCCCCTCCAGCAGGCACAACGCCGTCGCGTTCGGCATGTGGGTATGGAACGCGACTTTCACCCGGGGCAGCCGCTGGTGCAGCCGCGCATGAATATAAAAAGCAGTGGCCTCCGGCTGACCCTCGCCGTCCACCACGTTCCCATCGAAGTCACACACCAGCAGGTTGTGCGCCGTCACTTCGGAAAACGCATAGCCGTACGGATTGACCAGAAACAGGCCAGCGTGCCCCGGCAACATCGCCGAAAAATGGTTGCAGATGCCCTCCTCCAGCCCGTGCAGCGCCGCCAGTTGAAAGCACGCTGCCAGTTCGTGACGGGCAGTGATGATGGCTTCGCTGTCGAGGTTCAACGAGCCGGAATGCGCGGGTCGGGCGCTGCCGGTCAGGGTGTGGGCCATGGCGAAACTCCTTTATGACCAGCCAAGGGACGCGAACAGCGGCAGCACTTCGTCCAGCGTGTTGAGGATCGCGTCGGGCCGATAGTCCGGCAGCAACTGACGACCGGTGCCGCGATCGATCCATACACAGCGAAAATGCATGTCGCGGGCCGCCGTGTGGTCGAGCATCGGGCTGGCGCAGATGTGCACCACCTGATCGCGGCTGACGCCCAATTGTTCATGAGCGTAGTCGAACAGCCTCGGCGCCGGTTTGTAGGCGCCGGCCTGTTGCGCGGTGATCACCCGGTCGATGTGGCCGCCGAGTTGAGCAACGTTGCCGGCGATGATGTCGTCATCGGTGTTGGAGACGATGCACAACTTGAAGCCCTTGGCCTTGAGCTGCGCGAGGGTCTCGACGACTTCGGGAAACGGCGGCATCTGCGGGATCGCGGTAGCCAGGCGCTGACTGTCTTCGCTGGCACTCGCCAGGCCCAGTTCTTCCAGGGCCAGTTGCAGGCCTAGGGTGCTCAGTTCGCGGAACGATCGGTGCGGCGGCGTCTGTTCCAGGCGATGTTCGTGGCGGTCGTAAACCTCAATCAGGCGCCCGGCGTCGACCCGGTGTTCGCCTTTCTCGCTCAGGATCCGCCCGGCCACGGCGCGCAGGCCTTCGTCCCATTGAATCAAGGTGCCGTAGCAATCGAAGGTCAGCCATTGCGGGCGCGGTGTGTTGATCAAGGTCATCGGGGCATTCCTCTGCAAGTGAGGGCTTCAGCTTATGAACTCGGGGTGATAGTGTGAAATTAAATAAATAGCCGACCGTCAGTTACCAAACAAATATCGAGACCGCCGCCATGCTGGATCTGGAACTGCTGAAAACCTTCGTCTGCGTGGTCGATGAAGGCAGCTTCACCCGCGCCGCCGAACGGGTCCACCGCACCCAATCCACGGTCAGCCAACAGGTGCGCAAACTGGAAGATCTGGTCGGCCACGCCCTGCTGTTGCGCGACCGCACCGGGCTGAACGTCAGCGTCACAGAGCACGGCGAACTGCTGATCCACTATGCCCGTCGACTACTGGCCTTGTCCGCCGAGGCCAGCGAAGCCCTGGCCAGCGATCTGGATCTGGAAATCCTGCGCATCGGCATGCCGGAAGACTTCGACGCCCGACGCATGGCGCTGATCCTCGCCGGCTTCACCCGCAGCCACCCGCAAGCGCGGCTGGAAACCGTCAGCGGCATGAGCCTCGACCTGCGCCAACGCCTCGACAGCGGCGAAATCGACATTGCCCTGATCAAACGCGAACCCGACAGCGGCCCCGCTTGGGCGACTTGGCCGGAACGACTCGTTTGGGTCAAAGGCGCGGAGTTCGACTCATCCGCTGGCGTGTTGCCGCTGGCGCTGTTTCCCCAGGGCTGCCTGTACCGACAACGGGCGATCCGCCTGCTCGACGTGGCGCAACGCCCATGGCGCGTGGCTTTCGGCAGCCACAGCCTGACCGGCATTCAAGCGGCGGTGGCCTCCGGGCTTGGGGTTTCGGTGCTGCCGGCGTCGGCAGTGCTGCCGGAGCATCGGGTGTGCGCGGACTTGCCGCCGTTGCCGCCGACGGAGCTGGCGCTGGTCAGTCGCGAGGGGGTGTTGAGTGGATTGCAGCGAGGGTTGGTGGAGTTTCTGCGGGGGGAATTGGGGGTGGATGCGGGGGGATTTGCTTGATCCCCCCGATTGGCGCGGAGCTCAGGGCTTGTTGACTTCGCGCAGCAGGTCTGCGACCGGGAGGTTCATGGTGTTTGAGTAGTAGGGTTTGTAGCCGTAAGCGGTGACGACGACTTTGCAGGGGATTTGTTGTTTGCCTGAGAGGAGTTGGTTGATTTCTGCCACTGACAAGTATCTTTCCGAGCTTCGGTTGCTAGAGGTCTCGGAAATGAAAGCATGGGTCAGATAAGAGTATCCCGCCGGGGCTCCGTCTCTTTTATCCGGCGATATCAATCCAAACGCTGAAAACCGAATGGCTTTACCAACCGAGAAATCCTGATCTTCAGCCAAAGCACAATGAAGCATGCCTGAAGCCATTCCTACCCTCTCTCCCCGACCAAAAAGATCCAAGACATCAACATTCGACTGATACCTGATTACATATAGAGACCTGTCTCTCTCAACAGACACGTAGCTCAAATTCGCCGGAGGCCATACATGGTCTTTTGCACAACCAGAACAAATCACGAAAAGCAGGCAAACGAACAGTCTATACATCAGGAAAATTCCTCCATGATCGAGTCAAACAGCAGATCACCAGCAGACTTGTTTCCCGCGATACGTGCGGTAAACAGACCCAAAGCGTTTGCGTGATTGGTATCCACATTCACGTTCAGTGACGGGCCACAAGTGATAAGCCATTTTTCACCAAAGTCGGCGACCCCATCTGAAGGGTCTCTTTTGCTAGGCGTAGCCTTGATATTGACCCAGTTGGCAGCAACCGGATCAGGACGGTCAAAATAAATATCTGAGCCCAACCAGACCAAAGCGCCCTCACCCACCGGATCAAGGGTAACCAGCATCTGAACCCGGTATCCCCATTCGGACATGATCTTTGTCAGGTGCGCGCCATTCCAGCCACCGAGACTGTGACCGACGATATATACGGGGCAGCTTTTGTAAGGGATCAGGCTTAGAACATACCGCTGAATATCTTTCTTTCCTTTGACTTCGTTGTACCCCAACCAATCCGATTTATATTTCCCCTCCGTTGCCAAATCCTGAACGCGCTGATCGAAGTACTTACGTGCTTCTTGAATGTTTCCATACGGCCCTGAAAAGTAGTAACTCTCCTTATCCCCAGCGCCTCCCACAAACACAACAACCGCCTTGGTACTCTCCACCGGCACAGCCTTCACACTGACATCCTTCTTGTCAGTCAGCGCATGCTCCTTGTGCAGCTTGTAATTGTTGCCTTTCTCGCAGGTGACCGTTTCCGCACTCATGCTTCATTCCTCCAGAAACAGTTTGATGGTTTCCGGAAGATGCGAACTGATCGTGTGGGTAAAACCGGCGGCATCAGACACGCCGTGTTCCATCCGACCGTCCGCGCGCTGAATCATGTATGGATGATTCGGCATCGGTTCGCCGGTGGCGTCGTTCACCAACTGCAATTTGTCGGTGAAGTGCACCGGCATTGGCAGCAGGCCGCTGAAGGGAGCGTTCACCACGGTATCGCCGATGATGACGGTACCGGAACCGCCCACCACCACATTCCCGTGACCACCGGTGCTGTCCAGGGTTGCGGCGTTCAGGCCATTGATAAAAACCGTCGAGGCAACGCCACCGGTAATCGGACTGCCGCACGCCGACTTGTCCGTCATTCGCGCAGCAGGCAGCCCGTCGAAATTCACATTCGGCGAACCACTGACAATCGGGTTGGTGCCATGCCCCGGCAACGGGCAGGCGGTCGGATCGGTCACTCGGGCAGCGGGTTTTCCGCCCATGAAAAGCTCCTTGCGGTGTCGCGTCATCATCCATTGGCGCGCAAGCATGAACAAAGTCGCGGCGTTGTTCAAACCCGCACGCAAAAAAACAGGCGCCTGAAGAGGCGCCTGTTTTTTGTGGTTGGTAAACGCTCCGGTCAACGCGACGGCGGCACCCGGATATCCCCCGCCCGGCACTGGGTTTTCACGCCCTTGCCGCAGGCGCCGAATTGCAGGTCCTTGCCCATGCACACGCGCACTTCCGAGAGTTCCGGGCCGTTGCAGATCACGGCGATGCCGTCTGCCGGGATGCCCGGATTGCTCCTGCGGAACAGGTCGGCAATTTCCTGCGCTTCGAAGTAATAAGAGCTACTGAACGGTTGCAGCTCTTCCGGGATTTTCACCGCGGCCACGGCTTTGTCCGCTTCGTCCAGATAGCCCATCGCGCCGAGGCCGCTGCAGGTGCCGTGCTTGCTCCATTCGTGATCGAGCAGTTTTTTGGTCGGAAACAGCGTCAGGCCTTTGGCCGTTTCGGCGGCCGACAGGCTGGTCAGCGGCGGGCAGGATTCCGGCCAGCCGCCCTTGGCGTATTGCGGCCACAGGCCATGCAGGACAAAACCGTAGCCCTTGCCGGAGCATTGAGGGTCGTCCTTGTGGGTCAGGCAAAAGGTCGGCGACCAGGACAACGTCAGCAGGTAGTAATCGAAAACCCCCGCCACCGATTCCGCCTTGCTGGCGGACGACTGGCGTGCCGAACTCAGGCCGATGCTACCGACCGTCAGCGCAATCAGCGCCATAATTGTAAGAAGCTTTTTCATGTTCCCGTTCCTTGGGACGCGTGCGTCCGTGGTTTCTGTGGTCTGACCATCACTTGGCCAGACGCTGATTGAGTCATGCCCGTGTTGCAAGCGCATGACGCAGGGCAAAACCTGCATTACTTTGAAAGGACTACGATGAAGTTGAAATCACCACAGGGAACCGACATGAGTAAAGCAGACGAACTCGCCGCGAAACTCAAACAAACCCGGCACACCCATGCTGACGAAATCACCTGCGCCGAACTGGAAATCGATTGCTGGCCGGCTCAGGTCTACGCATTGTTCCACCGAATCGAGGGCTGGTTGCAACCGGTCACCGAGGTAGGACTGAAGATTCGGCGAAATCCTACCCATGTTTGCGAAAGTTCACCGGATGGCGAGACCCACGACTACGCCATCGACCAGCTGATCATCGAAGCCAACCACCACAGCCTGACGTTCGATCCCATCGCCCGTTTCACCGAAGACGGCTCGGGGCGCGTGCAAATCGTCCTGCCGGGGCGCGAAGCATCGCTGCTGCGCACGGTCGATGAACACGGCGAAAGTCACTGGTGGTTGCAGACGCTTGAGACCGGGCAACAGCTGGATGCGATTGCGTTGACGGAAAACAATCTGTTGTTGGTAGTCCAGGAAGGACTCGGTCTGTAGGCCGAACCTGACACAACTGTAATCCGCCCCTCAGCCAGCTGAAAGCTGCCGCTGGTTAGCCTCCCCGTCATTGGTCAAACGGGGACTTCCAGCGCATGCCTTCCACCACCTCAAGACGCACCTTCGTCAAAGGCCTCGCCGCCAGCGGCCTGCTCGGCGGCCTCGGCCTGTGGCGCACGCCGGTCTGGGCCTTGAACAGCCCCGGCCAGGTCAATGAGTTAAGCGGCACCGACTTCGAGCTGTTCATCGGCGAAACCCCGGTCAACTTCACCGGCCAACCTCGCACGGCACTGACCATCAACGGCAGCCTGCCCGGCCCGCTGCTGCGCTGGCGTGAAGGCGATACCGTGACGCTGCGGGTGCGCAACCGGCTCAAGGACAGCACGTCGATCCACTGGCACGGCATTCTGCTGCCGGCCAACATGGACGGCGTGCCGGGCCTGAGTTTCAAGGGAATCGAGCCGGGTGGCGTGTACGTCTACCAGTTCAAGGTTCGCCAACACGGCACCTATTGGTATCACAGCCATTCCGGGTTGCAGGAACAGGCCGGCGTCTACGGGCCGTTGGTGATCGATGCGCGGGAACCGGAGCCGTTCCAGTACGACCGCGAGTACGTGGTGATGCTCAGCGACTGGTCCGACGAAGACCCGGCCAGCCTGATGAAGACCCTGAAAAAGCAGTCCGACTACTACAACTTCCACAAACGCACCGTCGGCGATTTCATCCATGACGTCGGCGAAAAAGGCTGGGACGCCACCGTCGCCGATCGCACGATGTGGGCGCAGATGAAGATGAACCCCACCGACATCGCCGACGTCAGCGGCGCTACTTACACCTTCCTGATGAACGGCCACGCCCCGGATAACAACTGGACCGGCCTGTTCCGCCCCGGCGAAAAACTGCGGCTGCGGCTGATCAACGGTTCGGCCATGACTTACTTTGACGTGCGCATTCCCGGCTTGAAAATGACCGTGGTCGCCGCCGACGGCCTGCACGTCAAACCGGTCAGCGTCGATGAGCTGCGCATCGCCGTGGCGGAAACCTACGACGTGATCGTCGAGCCCGCCGCCGACGCCTACACCCTGTTCGCCCAGGCCATGGACCGCACCGGTTACGCCCGAGGCACCCTCGCCGCCCGCGCCGGATTGTCGGCCCCGGTGCCGGCGCTGGATCCGCGACCGCTGGTGACCATGGACGACATGGGCATGGGCGGCATGGATCATGGTTCGATGGACATGAGCGCCATGGATCACTCGAGCATGAACATGGGCCCGATGCAGTCGCACCCCGACAGCGAAAAGGACAACCCGCTGGTGGACATGCAAGCCATGACCACCGCCGCGAAACTCGACGACCCCGGCCTCGGCCTGCGCAACAACGGGCGTCGCGTGCTGACCTACGCCGACCTGCGCAGCACTTTCGAAGACCCGGACGGCCGCGACCCGAGCCGCACCATCGAACTGCACCTCACCGGCCACATGGAGAAATTCGCCTGGTCGTTCAACGGCATCAAGTTCTCCGACGCCGAGCCGCTGCTGTTGAAGTACGGCGAGCGGATCCGCCTGGTGCTGGTCAACGACACGATGATGACCCACCCCATTCACCTGCACGGCATGTGGAGCGATCTGGAAGACGAAAACGGCAATTTCCAGGTGCGCAAACACACCATCGACATGCCCCCCGGCACCTGCCGCAGCTACCGCGTGACTGCCGACGCGCTCGGCCGTTGGGCCTATCACTGCCATCTCCTGTACCACATGGAAATGGGCATGTTCCGCGAAGTGCGGGTGGAAGAATGAGGACGCCGACCATGACCCGATTTGCCGCGTTTTCGTTGTCACTCCTGTCGATGGCTCCGGCATTCGCCGCCAGCGACATGCAGGGCATGGATCACAGCCAGATGGCCGAAATGCAAAGCATGGACGACGGCATGATGCAGCCCGCCGCGCCGACCGAAAGCCGCACGCCGATCCCGGCACTGACCGACGCCGACCGCGCCGCCGTGTTCACCAGCCACGCCGGGCATCAGGTCCACGACAGCGCCATCAACACGTACTTCCTCGCCGACAAACTCGAATGGCAAGACGCCGACGACGCCAGCACGCTGGCCTGGGATTTGTCCGGCTGGATCGGCGGCGACATCGATCGACTGTGGCTGCGCTCCGAAGGCGAACGCAGCAACGGCAAGACCGAAGACGCGGAAATCCAGGCGCTGTGGGGCCACGCGATTTCGCCGTGGTGGGACGTGGTCAGCGGCGTGCGCCAGGACTTCAAACCCGGCGCCCCGCAAACCTGGGCCGCGTTCGGCCTGCAGGGCATGGCGCTGTACAACTTCGAAGCCGAAGCCACGGCGTTCCTCGGCGAATACGGTCAGAGCGCGGTGCGGCTGGAGGGCGACTACGACATCCTGCTGACCAATCGCCTGATCTTGCAGCCGACCGCCGAACTCAACGTCTACGGCAAAAACGACCCGCAACGCGGGATCGGTTCGGGCCTCGCGAACACCGAAGCCGGGCTGCGTCTGCGCTATGAAATCCGCCGTGAATTCGCGCCCTACATCGGCGTGACCTGGAACCGCACCTATGGCCACACCGCCGATTACGCACGGGAAGAAGGCGAGGATCGTAGCGAAGCGCGACTCGTCCTTGGCGTGCGGCTGTGGTTCTGAATCCCATCAAAAAACAACACCGAGGTCTTGCATGCGCACATTGAAAATCTCCCTCGTTCTCGCCGGCGGTTTGCTCCTGAGCACCCTGGCCCAGGCCCATCCGAAACTGCTGTCGTCGACCCCGGCCGAAGGTGCCGACGGCGCGGCGCCCGGCAAGATCGAACTACGGTTTTCGGAGGATCTGCTGACCCAGTTCTCCGGCGCCAAACTGGTCATGACCGAAATGCCCGGCATGGCTCATTCGCCGATGCCGATGAAGGCCAAAGTCAGCGCCGGAATCGACCCGAAAACCATGCTCGTCACCCCGCTCTCGCCCTTGCCGGCCGGCACTTACAAGGTCGAATGGCGCGCGGTGTCGTCGGACACCCACCCGATCACCGGCAACGTCACGTTCAAAGTGCAATGAACGATGGCTGAACTGATCAACATCCTCCTGCGTCTGGCGTTGTATGTGGATTTGCTGCTGTTGTTCGGGCTGGCGTTGTTTGGCCTATACAGCGTTGACGCGGTGCTGCGGTTTCGGCCGATGCTGCGCGGGATGGCGTTGATCGGGGCACTGCTCTCAGTAGCGAGTCTGGTGCTGATGACCCGCGCCATGAGCGGCGAAACGGAGTTCGCGGCGCTGTGGCCGCATCTGCAAATGATGGTGCTGGAAACCGACGTCGGGCTGGCGTGGACGCTGCGGATGATTGCGCTGATCGTGGTGATGATCTGGCCGGGATTGTGGCTGGCATCGATGGCCGGCGCCGTCGCCCTCGCCTCCCTGGCCTGGAGCGGACACGGGGCGATGGATAACGCGTGGCATCTGCTCAGCGACATCCTGCACCTGCTCGCGGCGGGGGCGTGGTTGGGCGCGATGCTCGCGTTGATCTTGATGTCGCGGCTCGACGCACTGTGCAGCGAGGCGCGCATTCGTTCGCTGGCGGATTCCGTCAAACGCTTCAAAGGCGTCGGCGCGGTGATTGTGCTCATCCTGTCGGTGACCGGCGTGGCGAATTACCTGTTCATCGTCGGCCCGACACTGGGCGAAGCCCTGCTCGGCAACTACGGCATTCTGCTGGCGATCAAGGTTGCGTTGTTCGGGGGAATGTTGGTGCTGGCCGCGTTGAACCGCTTTCACCTCGGGCCGTTGCTCGAACAATCGTTGCGCGCCGGGCAACATCAAGTGGCGGCCAATGCCTTGCGCCGCAGCGTGGCATTTGAGCTGATGATTGCGCTGCTGATCGTGGGACTGGTGGCGTGGCTGGGCACGTTAAGCCCGGAGCCGGGATGACACCCGGCAAACGCATTCACTACACTGGCCCGCACTCCCACTGCACAAGCCCGATCTCCATGACAATTCCAAAAAGCACGATGATCTTCTGCGGTTTGCTGGCGCTGGCCGGCACCGCCCATGCGCAAGAGCCAGCCTCACACCTGGACACCATCCAGCAACAAGGCCAGTTGCGCGTCTGCACCACCGGCGACTACAAGCCCTACACCTTCAAACGCCCGGACGGCGGATTCGAAGGCATCGACATCGCCATGGCGCAATCCCTGGCCGACAGCCTCGGCGTCAAGGTCGAATGGGTGCAGACCAGCTGGAAAACCCTGATGCCGGACATGCAGGCCGGCAAATGCGACATCGGCGTCGGCGGCATTTCGGTAACCCTCGAACGCCAGAAAAAAGCCTTCTTCAGCAACACCCTCGACGTCGACGGCAAGATCCCGCTGGTGCGCTGCGCCGACCAGTCCAAATACCAGACCATCGACCAGATCAACCAGCCCAACGTGCGCCTGGTCGAACCCGCCGGCGGCACCAACGAAGCCTTCGTCCACGCCTTCCTGCCCAAGGCGCAACTGGCGTTGCACGACAACGTGACCATCTTCGAGCAACTGCTCGACAACAAGGCCGACGTGATGATCACCGACGCCTCCGAAGCCCTCTACCAACAAAAACTCAAACCCGGCCTGTGCGCCGTCAACCCGAGCCAGTTCATGCAATACGGCGAAAAAGCCTACCTGCTGCCGCGCGACGACATCAGCTGGAAACTCTACGTCGACCAGTGGCTGCACCTGAGCAAAGTCACCGGCAAATACCAGAAAGTCCTGAGCGAATGGATCGCCGTGCCAGCGGCCCAGTAAACCTCAGTCGTCATGCATCAGGCCGGAGCTGTATTGGTTGAAACTGTTACCGATATTGCTCCCGCCGAACTTCAACGTATTCACATTACGCGCCTCCGGCGACTGACAGTCGCTGGAGAAACAACTGGTGGTGGTCAGGCCACCGGAACCGGAACAGGCGGTTAGAACCGAGATGGTGGCGACGATCAATAGCACTTTGAGTGGATTGTTCATGATGTGTGGCGCTCGGGTGGGGTCGGGATCTTGTGGATGGATCGTAGGCCTGCGCGGGGGGCGGGAAGATGAAACTTGCGGGGTTTTCAGCGTGGGTTCAGGTTGAACCCACGCCTAACGATCACCCCTCCGCGACAGAGGGTTGCCCGAATTTACTTCAGCTCGACGTTATCCAACGCCTGATTCACTGCCAAAGACCCCAACATCACCAACTGCGCAATGCCGATGGCGGTTTTGCGGTGGGCGGGTTCCAGGGTGGCGGCGAAGTTGTTGAGCATTTCGGAGGCTGAACCCAAGGATTCACTGGCGTTGGCGAGCAGGGATTCGGTGTCGTAGGCCGGGTTGGCGAAGTACATCGGGTCATGTTGGGTGTGACTGCCCATGATCCGTTGCTGTGGGGTGAGGTAGTGATCGAGGGCACGCTCGGCGGCTTCGTTCAGGGTTCGTGAATCGGGGAATTTGTAGGGGGAAACTGGATCGGTTTCTGGTGGGTTGGGTGTTGGTTTGAACATGGAGTAACTCCCGACGGATAAGAGGTTAGGAGCCGCCACCTTCGCTACCAAACTAGGGTGGAGGCCATACGCAGGTTGGTAGACCGGCCGTCAGGAACCCCGGCGCATCCGAAGATGCCCTGCGCATGACCACCATAAAACGAAGGCACTAAAAGCCTCCGCAAGACAGTAGTCTTGTGCTTCTGACGGAATACGGGCTACCAAACCCGATCACTGGTTTTCAGTGACCCAGGAACGATAGAACCCCCGTGCTAGACGCACAAGCCGGCGGATTCTGTCTTAGGTGTAGGGGGTGGCGCAAGGTTGTGTAGGGCCGAAGCAGTGTCAGAGAGCTTCGTTTAAACACACTCAGATTTTGCTGTTTAGATGGACGACCAATACCAGGCACGTCGCCGTCAGGCAACCACCAAAGCAACTCTGATACAGTCGGTGCCAGCTAATCCGTTGACAGGGAGTCAAACATGGCAAAGCCCGCTGCACGCATCACCGATCCCACCAGTTGCCCCATCCCCGGACACGGCCCCAAAGCCATTGCCTCCGGATCCCCCGACGTGTTCTTCGACGGACTTGCCGCCGCCCGAAAAGACGACACCTGCACCTGCGGCAGCGCACTGGCCTCCGCCGTGTCCAGCACTGTATTCATCAACGGCAAAAATGCCGCGCTGGTTGGCACAGTCGGTTCACATGGAGACGTTGTGATCGGTGGATCGGGAACGGTGATTATTGGTGACTCACATACGCCTGCGCCGTTTACGCCACCTACCCCGATGATCATTCATCCTGGATGGATCAGCTTCACCATTCCCGGTTCCGAGTCCTACTTGGGCATGAACTGCATTGCTCACTTCGAAGATGGTTCGACCCAATCCGGAAATTTTGATATCACCAACACTGTGAAATTTCTCAACATCCGTGGAAAAGTCTGCCAAAAGCTAGAGTTCGGCTCTCAAGAAGAACCGCCGACCGGCTCAATTTTCGACACGCTATTCAATGCATCATTGAAATAAGGATTGTTTCATGACTGAGCCATTGCTCGTAACGGGAAGCTACGTTGTCCAGAAAGCACACGAGCTTGAAAATTCGCCATTGGACATGGCGATTGCGGGTATGGAGGGGGCCGCGACAAGATTTTCTATAGATGCCATATCAGATGCAAAAGTACGCAGCAACTACATGAGCAACATCAAGCGCATGTCACTGGAAACAAAAGCCGAAGTCGCCGCAGGAAGGCTGAGTGCGCAAGAAGGAGCAGCCTTTTGCCAGGAAATGCGAAATAGAATCCTGGTCGAGCATCGAAAATTCACCTCGGCACAAGGTGTGGCCTTCGCCGAACGGAAGAAACGATTACCTCCGACGTTACAGGACACACTGGACAAGTACGCACTGAAAACGGCAAACGTCGAATACAACAAATTGCCCCCAGAACAAAGAGCAAAGTCTATTACGAGATTCTGGATTCAGCGGGCCGTGACAACGCACCGGTAAGCAAGGGAACTCAAAAATTAAGAATAATGGGAAAGGTCGGCCTATTGGTCACTGCGACTTTCGCCGTATATGAAATCATGAACGCAGACAACAAAGTTAAGGAAACGGCCCGGCAAGGCATTATTATCGGCGGCGGCGCTGCTGGCGGGGGATTGGCAGGCTTGGGCGTCTCTGCATTTTGCGGCCCTGGAGCCCTAGCTTGCGCTGTGACAATCGTTCTGGCGGGAAGTATTGTGGGAGGAATTGCTGGAAGCGCAGTAGCCGACACCTTTGATGAAGAACTGGAGGAATTTTCCAAATGGGAAGTTCTATGACAAAGCAGCAAAGAGCGGATGTGCGCTGGGCATTGTCCGATGCCTTTGTTGATAACGAGGTCGACTATGCTGCGATTGCGCGAAGGACAAGAGAATTCGATCGAGATGAAGTGAAGCGCATACTCTTTGAGGAGGTGGCACCTGTTTGCCACTCAAACCTTGAAAGCACACTTCCAACCATATGGCTTTGTTTCAACAGGCAGGAATTGGAAGATGACATTGAAAAAATGCTGGGAGCAAAAGAGAACAGCTGGTTAAAAAGAAAAGCCAACGCCTTATTGGTGACATGGCTGAAGAGCAGATACAAATATATCTGGACAGAAATAGAAAAGCAGTATCAAAACATAAGCTAATAACAAAGCGTCGCGACTGGAGCGATTGCATCACCCTTTTTTTCTTGAGCTATACTCGTAAGCGAACACACAACCAAGTAAAAACATAATTATCTTAAGGACTGATACATGAAGGGAAAAACCATCGCAACTTTTCTTGCATGTTTGCTACTCGCCGGTTGTTCTGACCCAAAGCAAACCAAACTGCCCGCCGATATCAGTAAATGGTCAGAGGACAAAGGGCTAATGGAAGCTGTCGGCAAACTCGATGAAAACGATAGAAAACTGTTTGGTGGCTATGCTGCCCGGCAAGTGGTGGCCAGCACATTTGGCGGTAGCAAAGTTGTTGCAGACTCAACACTGGGTGATGCTCTGAAAACACAACAGGCCTGGATCGAAGCCAAAGCTGCCGAAGCGGAAAAACAAAAAGCCTTGGCCGAGCAAGTAAAACAGCAACAGCTTGTGGCATTGAAAGAAATGAACGGAACGCTTACAGCGTCTCTTCTCAAACTTAAACTGAATCCCGCCGACTATAAAAACAAGCAATACAGCGAATATTTTTCAATTGAAATTGCTCTACACAACAATACAACTGAGGCCCTATCTGGCGTAAAGGGAACAGTCGTACTCAGCGACATGTTCGGCGACCCTATAAAAAGAATTGGCCTCACCAACGACATCCAAATCGACCCAGGCCAAACTTACATCTATAGCGGGACAATGGATTACAACCAATTTCAGGCCGCCGATAAAAAGCTGGCTGCTTCTGATACCGAAAAAATGAAATTTGAATGGGTGCCTGACACTTATATTTTCACCAATGGCAAAAAGCAAACAATGCCAAACTGAAGCTGAGAAAATGAGAGCGGGGCGAATTGATTACAAAATATCGACAACTAATAAATCCGCCCTCTTTTTAGACAACAATGGAGCATTTATGTCAGATCAATCACAGGAAGAAATGGAGTCAAAACTTACAGAGCTGGAGAATAAACTTCCTCAACTAAGCACAATAAACAACTCACTTTGGAAAACCACAAGCCAGTGTCAAGTTCTACTCAAAGAATCCGTCGCAACTGCTAAACCGGTAAAAATCACAAGTACCGCAAAACGATTCACACCCGACAGCCCATTTTACTTGGACTCTATAGATTTCTATAGCGACACCCCCACCAAGTTACCAGCCTACCTTACAGTAATTGTAAAGCCTCTTGGTAAGCCCTCTTACAATCTTTCGCTGACTACGACCGGCAGCAGCACAAAATTTAGCTATGGTTTTGTTCGAAGCTTCTGCGAATGGTTCGAGATATACAGTGATTCTCTACTCAACAAACCAACCCTCACCAAAATAAATATATTTGGAGTCGATCTTGATCAGATATCTGACCACTCACAAGACATAGCAGCCACAATTAAACTAAAAAGAGATATAGAAAAACTTAAAGAAGACTCAAAAAAAGAATTCCTAGAACTTCAAGAAAAAATCAACGCACTAAATGAAGAAAAAGATTTACTTGAAAGATCCATTAGCGAAACAAAAATCGATCACGAATCCAAGACCAACGAACTAAAAACAATTAACACGATTGTCACCGGAGAAAATGGAAAGCTAAAAAACCTTAAGGAAGCCATAACGCAGAGCGAATTAAAAATAGTCCAGACAAAAAACAATATTGAGCAGCTTAACCAAACCGTCACCGACTACAACAAAAACATTTCGACGCTTAAATCTGAACTATCAAAACTAACCTCAGACAAAAACCTTATATCGGACGAGTACGGCCCATATGTAAAAGAAGGCCGATCACAAGCAGCCATTTATGTTTTTATTGTGATTTTTCCCTTGATCGCTATCATATTTTCCGTGTACGAGCTTTATGCCGGAGCGAGCAAGCTTTTAACAGCCGATTACAAATCCGCCAGTGATATTATTGGTGCGTTTGTCCTTCGCATTCCGTTTGCAGCAGTTTTCGGATTGGCAGTATTTTACAGCTGGCGCCTCACGTCTTCAATAATTCAGAAAATATTCACAATCCATAGCGACCGTCTTACATTAGCCAAACTATTAGTACTTGCCAGAGAGTCAGTCCATTCAGCCGCCAAGAACCTTGACATGAATAGCGAGTCCATATTCCAAGAGCAAGTGCGTCTAAAAGTTGAGGTTTTAAAAAGCCATCTTTCGAGGGATTTGGGCAATAATTTTGAGTATCCACCAATGACATCAAAACCCAAACATACAAGGCACAATGAGGCAGTCAATGACACAGAGATAGAACCTACCGAGGAAGCCGCGAAATAAACAATGGGGACTAAACAATGGGGACAGATTTATTTACTTCTAAAACAAATAAACCTATCCCATTTTGCCGACTAAAAAATAGAGATAGGCGATTTTACCCCCCTCTCAAAAAATCAAATAACTGCAATACTATCAATTTTATACTCAAGAAACCCTTTATATTCGATACCTGCACTCACATCAACATTCACTTCCAAAGTTGACGTCCCAGACGACGTTGAGTTTTTTCCCACGACAGTTCCAGTATAGGTTTCACCCTCGTAGACTAGAGACACCCTATATCCAGCCTCAAGTTTATCGAATAAAAACTTACTAGTAGAATCCATTGGCGGCATAACATTATCTCCCGAACGTTTTATTAATTACCTAAAATCGAAGCAAAAATGGGGACAAGCAAAAATGGGGACAGCAAAAATGGGGACAGATTTATTTACCACCTAGAAATCCAAAACAATACAAAACAAATAAATCCGCCCCCTTTTTACTTTTACTGCAGCTGTGGTTTTAATAGGTAGCATGGCAGGTGGCATTTCCGGAAGCGCAGTTGCAGATACTTTTGACGAAGAATTAGAGGAGCTTTCCCATTGGGAAGTATTTTAACTCCGGAAGATAAAGCCAAGATCCAAATAGCATTGGCTGAGGCCTTTGTTGACAACGAAGTCGACTATGCGTACATCGCGGAGCGAATTAAATCCTACGATCTTAAAATTGTTGAAGACATACTATATTCAGAAGTGGCTCCGGTGTGCTTTGGCAATCTTGAGACACCAGCACCTCCCATTTGGACGGGATTCAAGGATGAGTGGTTGTTGGATGAGATTGAAAAAGAACTGCGATCTCGTCAACGAAGCAAGGTGCGGCGAAATTTTGACAAACTGAAGACTCTTTGGATTCGTTACAGCTATCGTTATATTTGGAAGGAAATCTTAAAAAGCATAAACAAACAACCAATTCAAAGTAAAAAATGAGGACAGATACATTCATCACTTAAGATAAATAAATCCGTCCCCTTTTGTTTCCTCGTGGCAGAACAGCAAGGCTTCGCTGTCGCCAGTGACAACGCTCGGACTGCCCTGGACCGAATTGCTGAGAACACTGGCTTTATTAAGCAGGGGTTAGCGCGACTGAGGGCTAAGGAACAGAACTAGTTATTTGCCCCCTATTCAGAACTCTACTTTCTAAATTGCAGCGGCAGTCTGCCGATTAAGGAATAGGTTAAACATGCAAAGCTCTTATCAAAAAGCTCAAGAAACATTGCTAAAGCTTCTCAACGACCACTCTTATAAAGTTATTGCGCTTTCAGGAAAGTGGGGAACAGGAAAAACCCACTTATGGGATCTGGTCAAGAAACAACTTCAACTCTCTACAACTCAAGCCCCTCAACCAATATTTGTATCGATATTTGGAGCCAAAACCTCTAACGACTTAAAGCTAAGATTACTTCAAAACGGCTCACTCAAAGATGACAATAAATACAAAGATTTTGTTAGTGCAGGAGGAAATCTACTCAAAGGCATAGCTGGGAAATTCATACCTGGTCTTGCAGTAGAAGAAATTATACTCTTGAGCTTACCAAAACTGCTTGGCGGGCGACTAGTGGTGATTGACGATGTTGAGCGAAAGCATAAAAACTTAGACATCGATGAGATCCTAGGCTTTATCAATGAATACTCCGAAACTTACAGCACCCGTTTTCTATTACTTTTAAACACGGACAAACTAGAAGATGAAACAATTTGGAGAAAACTTCACGAAAAAGTTATCGACATTGAGCTCAAACTTCAACCAGCATCTCCTGAAGCATTCGAAGTAGCAAGTACTAATTCGAACCTCAGCTTTTTGGAGCGTGCTCGTGAAGCTACGACCTTGTTAGGCATCACAAACATTAGAGTAATAAAAAGAATTATAAGAGTTCTTTCAGAGCTATTAGAAGGCTATGGCCCACTTGAAGAATACGTACAAGAAAGAATCATCCCTAGTACAGTACTACTAACAGCAATACATTATCGAGGTATAGCCTCAGACATCACCAGCGAGTATTTCCTACAACACAACTCGTTCAGTAAAATATTGTCGCGCGCCCAGCGTACCGCCGACGAACTCAAGTGGGATGATGTTATTGACAAGCTCGGCATCTCATCGTGCGATGATTATGAAATCCTAGTTCAAGATTATTTACAAACAGGAGTCATCAACAAAGAAAAGCTGGACAAAATCATAAATAAATATCAAACAGATCGTGAAAGAAATCAGATACACGAAAAAGTTAGATTTTTCTTTGAGTCGCACTACTGGGATCCTCTCTTTGATAGTGCAAAAGCTGTTGAACTTTCTGAAGATCTTTTCCTCAACACTGAAGCGCTAAGCGGGAATCAAGTAAGCGCAATTGCGGAGATCCTCACTGAGCATGGAGAAACCAACCTGTCGGAGAAGCTGATTGACCGATGGATTGAAATAAATGAGCCTTTGATTGATCCCAATGAATCAGATGAATTTAACATGGGTCGTTCTCTGCACCCCGCCATTGAAGCCCTAAACACCCGAATAAGAGAGAGGCAGTATCCTCCACTTACACTAGAAGAGGCTATTGAAAGAGTCAGAAGCAATTCGGGATGGGGCGATAGAGAAAACACTTGTTTTCAGAAATCGACACCGAAACAGTACGAAGAAACACTAAAGACACTGCGCGGAAGCGAGCTAGCCAAATTCATTTGCGAGAACTTCTCTTTGCTACGAACCATAGGTCTTAGCGATTCGTTTCAACACGGAATTAACAACTTCAAAGAGGCTAGTACGAGCATAATTTCGACCGACCCAAAAAGTCGTTTGGCTCTTATTCTGAAACGTGAGTTCGAAAAGAATAATGTCCCACTAAACACAAACGAATAGACAAATAAACTGACCTCCCGATAGGTCATCCTGTGAAAAGTATCTAGGGGACTGAAAGCCCCTAGTTCCGGGGCTTTCGCCCAATCGTGGTGGTGGTATAGAGAAGGCTAAACATTTGACTCAATTATTTCTGAGCCGTCCTATGAGGTTAATAACACTGGGCAGTTCAATGCCGAGTTTCTCCAGAAGTGCGAATATCAGGAGGTGATGAACGTAAGCTGTGTAAGCGTAAATCTTATTCTCTTCAACATTATATTTATTTGCGTGTGTAATATTATTTCGCAGCGTGCAAATCTCCGTTAATAGATCATTCGTCACCCCCAAACCTTCTTGTATTTCCTCAGGGAGCGAGCTTATAAAATCCGTCACACACTTTTGAGTGTTATATTTTTGCCCATTGAACCGCTTCAGCCCGCCTTCGAAACTTTTCACTTCCTTAGTAGTAAGTCCGTTTGCCTTTGCCCATTTTTTTGAAAGTCTAGAATACCTTGTAAATAGCTCGTCAGGCAGGTAGTTTTTTCTTCTATAACAATGCTTCTCCAAAAGCCTGAAATATCCAAGCAATCTATCCTCGACATTACCCATAGTTCTATATTTAACGTATTTAGAAAATATATCGGGAAGTTCGGAGCCTGGTGCAAAGTAAATCGAGAACGCAGACGCAGGGACTGGAGGCAATCCCCAGTCATCAAACCTCTGGTTTACTCCTAAGGGAAACATTGCATATGTCTCAGAACGGTTAGATTTGAAATCTTTGGTAGGAAAGTAGAGAGATCCGCACATTGCGTAACCATTGTAGTCGTACTCAAGATCGACTCTCTGCACGTCTGGCTGTATGCCAGTGAAAAACGCAAGTAGGTTGAATATTTTAGTGTAAGTTATGTATGGGTTTTTCGCATTTTCCTCAATCCCAAATGTATAAAACAAGGAAGGTAGAAAAGAAAATGCTTGTTCGTATGTCAAAGGTGAGTGGCGATGAGTACCGTTATATTGTATCCCCATCTCTTCCGCATGGTTCGCTTCTGCTACAAACTCTGTCAGATGCGGACTGATATCTTCACCCTTAGCATGAGCGTGCAAGATATTGTCCTGAGTCGTTGTATAGCCTATCCAATCATTGATAGTCGACGAATAGATTTGAATCGATTCAAACTCACCCTTATAGGGTGCATGTTTAGGGCAAAACTCGACGCTTTCAACTGCAAACTCAATTTCGTAGAAGCCGACAGAAGGCGCGGCACTAATTGTTGCACTTCTTGACCCAACGCAATAAAGCCCCTTGAGTAAAAACTTATCAGTTAAGTCGTCGCACTCCGCCTCCAATGCATTCCATGAAAGCTTGCATGAACGCTCTGTCATAACCTTGAAAGTTATAAGCTCTGGAGTCAGTTCCAATGTCGCTGCAAAGCCCTCACACTCCTCTCGGTAAATAACTTTGAAAAAGTATGACTTTGATAATTCCAGCTTCGTAACTTTATCAAACATGATTTTGCGCCATGCCGGTGATTAGACGGCTATCTTGTACTCGCGGTATGAAAAAGGCAAAGTGCCATGTGGATTAAGCGAGGCTACAGGGTTACAAGTAATAGCTTTGCCGATAGCTGAGAGGAAACACTCGCTGCTGATGCAAACGCTGAAGCTCTCCCGGGCACTGGCGTTGGCCCATGAGTATGCACAGCCAGTTGGCTGTTCATCTCCTGCATAAGATCAAGCGTGTCACAAACGACCTTGAATAAATTCACGTCGGCAGACCCAATCCAGTTTTTCGGCGCCTGCATACGCTGGCTGACGCCCGCGACGCTCCGGCGCAAACCTTCAATCCGCTCCTGCATATCACCGCCTACAGTGGTGTTGGGCTTCTGCCCCACAACCAGGTTCAGATCCCGCCCTGTCGCCTAGTGCAGATCGTCCACCGCCGCCAGGCTCGCCGACCCGCCCGACAGCAATTTGAGCGCGCCCAGCGCCTCGATCTTTTTCACGCCACCCACAGTCTCGGTCGAGCAAAAATGGGGACAGCAAAAATGGGGACCGAAGAAATGGGGACTCCCATTAGCCGGTCTCAAGTCAAGGTTAAGAGCCACCACGCCCTGCAGTTTCAGCTGCAGGATTTGCTCTTCCACTCAACCTGATCGGTTGAACCCGTCGAACCCGTTTTCTCTTCACTGGCTACGACCAAGTCGTTCCAGACACCCATTTGGATCAAGCGGTAGCGATACGACCAGCACCGCCCTGGCAGTTAACTGCCCCAGAGAAACGTTGGTGCCGCCAATGCGTCCAAAACGTGTCACAGAACTGTGGCTCGTGCAAAACACACGTCCAGTCCCGGCTGGCTCACCTGGCAGACGACCCGGTTACAACACACTCAGGCGGTGATGGTCGGTCGCCACTCAGATTTAGTGGTTCGAGCCCAGTCCCTTTTTGGTTGACCGACCATCACCTCATTCGCCCCTCAGGCGAAACAGCGTCTGGCATCAAAAGGCTGTCTCTCCTTCAGGATGTGATAACTCGCTCGCGCCAGCTTGTGTGCCAGCGCCTTGGTAGCGACCACGGCGTTGGTCTTGGCTTTCTTCTTCTCGAAAAAGCGTTTGGCATCTTCGCTGAAGCGCCGGGCGAAATTAGCCGCTTCGATATAGGCCCAGATCAGATAAGCGTTGCCGTTCTTGGCGTTGCCTTCACCTTTCTTTTTGCCGTTGGAGTAATGCGCACTTTTTACGCAGCGAGCGTAAGAGGCGAAGTGGCCTGCGTCGGCAAAGCGCTCGATATTTCCGGTTTCCAGCATGATGATCGTGGCCAGTACTTCGCCAATCCCGGGCATCGTTTTCAGCAAGGAAAACTCCGGGCGCAGACGGGCTTCGTGCAGTAATCGCTCTTCAAGAAAATCAATCTGGGTCTGCAAGGCCTGGACAATGGCTACATTCGCTTTCATTGCCAGAGCCACATCCGTCGGCAGGCCCAGCCTGTCGACGGACGTGGCTGACAGCCCTTTGACTTCATTGCAGCTCAGGCGCTGACCAAACTGGCGCGCCATGATGTTCTCCACGGACAGAATGTGCTGAGTCCGACTGCGTACCAGTTGAATACGTTTGCGCGCCAAATCTCGCAGCGCACGTTCTTGCGGCGGGTGGATATATCCGGTCGGTAAAATCCCGAGTCGCAGCAAGTGCGCCAGGAAAGCCGCGTCATCCTTGTCATCGGCATGCTTTAAACCGTCGTAACGCTTCATCGCCACGGGATGGGCCAGCTTCACCTCGAAACCCGCCGCCTTAAGGCCATCGACCAACCAATACCAGTTGTACGTCGACTCAACTACGACGCCGATCAATTCAGCACGATGAGGCTCGAGCAGCGAAAGGATCGGCGTTAGTTCGTTGGGGCAGCGTCGACTGACCAGTACCCGATCCGTTTCGTCGGTAACCACCACAACACTGTTGTTCGAATGCAGGTCTATGCCACAGAATTTCATCACGGCCTCCTACGCAAAAGACTAAGTTCGCACCTTGAATTTTGCGCCACCTCCGTGAGGTGGGGAGGCCGGCCAGATGATTCTCAGATTTATTTACCAGCCTCAAGACCTGCCAGCCTGCTCTTCCGATGCTCCCAAGCCCCACCTCCCCATTCCTGATAAACTCCCCCACCTCCCAGCCACACCGATTCCGTACTCCCAATGCCCCCAATCACCGCCACACCTGCCCCACTCTCCCGCCGTTTCTCCGTCGCGCCGATGATGGATTGGACTGACCGTCACTGCCGGTACTTCCTACGCATCCTGTCGAAAAACGCCCTGCTCTACACCGAGATGGTCACCACCGGCGCTCTGCTCAACGGCGATCACGAACGTTTCCTCCGTCACAACGAGGCCGAGCATCCTCTGGCATTGCAGTTGGGCGGTAGTGTTCCGCTGGACCTGGCCGCTTGCGCGCGTATGGCGCAGGAGCACGGTTACGATGAGGTGAATCTGAACGTTGGCTGCCCGAGTGATCGAGTGCAGAACAATATGATCGGGGCGTGCCTGATGGGGCATCCGCAGTTGGTGGCGGATTGTGTGAAGGCGATGCGGGATGCGGTGTCGATTCCGGTGACGGTGAAGCACCGGATCGGGATCAACGGGCGGGACAGTTATGAAGAGCTGTGCGATTTCGTCGGGACAGTGCGGGATGCCGGCTGCACCAGTTTTACGGTGCATGCGCGGATTGCGATTCTGGAGGGGTTGTCGCCGAAGGAGAACCGGGACATTCCGCCGTTGCGTTATGACGTGGCGGCGCGGTTGAAGGCGGATTTTCCGGAGCTGGAGTTCATTCTGAACGGCGGGATCAAGACGATGGAGGCCTGCCATGAGCATTTGCAGCCCTTTGACGGCGTGATGCTGGGGCGCGAGGCGTATCACAATCCTTATCTGCTGGCCGAGGTGGATCAGCAATTGTTCGGCAGTACCGCGCCGGTGATCAGCCGGGCCGAGGCGCTGGCGCAGTTGCGGCCTTATATAGCCGAGCACTTGCTGGCCGGCGGGGCGATGCATCACATCACCCGGCATGTGCTGGGCCTGGGCACCGGTTTCCCGGGGGCGCGCAAGTTTCGTCAGTTGTTGTCGGTGGATATCCACAAGGCCAAGGATCCGCTGGCGTTGCTGGATCAGGCAGCGGAATTGCTGGCCGGGCGTTGAGGCCCGGCCAGCGCGGCTGAGGGTCAGGCGGCTGCGGCCGCCGTCCAGTTGACCCAACCAAATTGCCAGGTAGCGAGGATCAGCAAGCCGAAGGCGATCCGGTACCAGGCGAAGGTGGCGTAGCTATGGTTCGCAATGAACTTCAGCAGGCCGCGCACGGCGATCATCGCGAAGATGAACGCTACGACGAAGCCCAGGGCGAAGACCGGCAGGTCGCTGCTCTGGAACAGTTCGCGGTACTTGTAGCCGGAATACACCGCAGCGCCGACCATGGTCGGCATCGCCAGGAAGAACGAGAACTCCGTGGCGGCCTTGCGTGACAGGCCGAACAGCAGACCGCCAATGATGGTGGAACCGGAGCGCGACGTGCCCGGAATCATCGCCAGGCACTGTACGCAACCGATCTTCAGGGCGTCAGCCCACTTCATGTCGTCCACATGATCGACACTCACTACATGATCCCGCTGCTCGGCCCACAACATCACGATGCCGCCCACCACCAATGCAACAGCAACGGTGATCGGGTTGAACAGGTATTCATGAATCGTGTCGGCGAATAACACGCCAAGAATGACTGCCGGGAAAAAGGCGATCAGCAGATTACGGGTAAAACGCTGGGCATTACTCTGGGTCGGCAGGCCTTTGACGATCTCGAAGATCTTTGGGCGAAACTCCCAGACCACGGCCAGAATGGCACCCAGTTGAATAATGATGTTGAACGCCATGGCGCGTTCACCACCGAACTCCAGCAAGTCGGCGACAATAATCTGGTGGCCCGTACTGGAAATGGGCAGGAACTCGGTCAGGCCTTCTACCGCCCCAAGAATCAGCACCTTAAACAAGGTCAGTAAATCCATTAATCCTCCGTCAGGACGCTCTTTGCGGGCGCCCTGTTAAATGCATTCAGGCATTGAGTATCTGAAGTAAAACAATTGGCAGATGTACACCCATTGCCCGACTCGGGGACGGAGAATATGTCTTATCAAAAGCCACACTCAAGGCATGTTAATAAACGTCCGTGTGTGAACTTGTCGACGTTATAGCAAAAAGACAGGCCAGCCCATAAAATGTGACCCACCTCACATTGTTCTGATACGTATGCAGCTGAGTGATGGCCAAGGGACATAAAAACAGGTCGCGATAATTACAAAATAGTGGCACCATTCCATATTGCCACCATCTAACGCCCCCTATTTCGTTAGTTCACAGCCCCGAAAAAATCAACTAAAAGCTTGAAAAGCTTAATTATTGTTAGAAAACTCGGGAGCCACGTCTAAAATCCGCGTAAATGTTACCAATTGTCAGTCACAGATGAGAACCGGTGCTTTAACATCCCGATGTCAGCACCTTTTCGAGTCAATGCATGATGCTCACAGGTAACTTAGCGACTAGAAGCCCGCGCCGCACAAGCGACGAACCAGGTGTTCTCACTCTGGGTCGTACCCGTGGCGTGGCTGAACACTTTAGCGCGCTAATCGCGAAGCATGTGCAGACTGATCTGGCCATTGAGGCCGACTCTTACGCTAGTTCATATCAGCAAAATGAATATCACGGCTTGTATCGGGCCATATTCATTGTCATCGACAGCCCTCAGGCTCTTGAAGACAACCTGGCATTGGTGGAAAGCCTGCGCAGCGACAACTTGAAGCCGATCATTTGTGCGGTGATCACCGGGCGCGGCGCGTTCAACAAGATCAAGTATTTCCTGGCAGGTGCCGACTTCTGTATCAAACTCAATACCTTGTCCGATGAAGGCGCGGAGTTGCTCGGCGAATTCTTCGACAGTGAAGAATGGCAACGGGATATCAGCCTGGTGCTGGACCCTACCCGCATCTGCCTCTCGGACACCAGCAAGAAACTGGATATCTCCTTTGCCGAAATGAAGATCCTGCAAGCCTTTGCGCAGACCGGCAATCACATTCTCAGCCATGATGAAATCGCCAGCATCATGGGGCTCAATACCCATTTCTACGACCCTCGGGCGCTGGAAAAATCCATCAGCCGCTTGCGTGGGAAAATCAAGGACGTGTACGGTACGAACGCCATACAGAGCATTCGCGGGTATGGCTATCGTCTGATGAGGGGGTTGATCTCGACCGCCTGACTCAGGGAATCACTCTTTTGCAGCTTACGAGGGAACGTCTGATGCAACGCACTAAAAATCCGATGTCTCACTGTTTTAACTGCGTCACATATCTAATAAAAAGCTGTCAATTGCATGAGCGCTGCAACACTTAAACATAACAATAAACCATTACTCTAAAAGCAGACCGAGTGGAACTTATCGTGGGCCATCATTGGGCTCAGACCCTGCCCGTCGATTATTTCCGAGGAAAACATTGCTCGCCTGCCCATTATTTTTTCGCCAAATTTGGTGTGTACTTTAGGAGAGAGACATGGAAACCAGCACAACCCTCCCAAGAAAATACTTTGTTGTCGTGACTAACAGCTCGGCGTCGCAACGTGAACTTGAGAACATCCTCTCCAGCGAGCGTTTCAATTCGTTTGGCACGTCCCAGGCACAAATGTTTATTGAAGGTGTTGCTTCGCCCTCTTCCACTCCGATGCTGATGGAGTTCACTTACCCACGCGGCACAAGGAAGCATGTCGCACGCAGCATCGAACACGATACCCAGCGCATATTGGCCACACTTGAATCGGAATGGCTGGCAGCACAATCGGCGCATTCGTTCCACAGCTCCACGGCCATGTCCGAAGAACCCACTGACACTTCCCGAACGATCGAGTCCGACGCGCCCTGCACTGAAGCCTGGCATCTGGACAATGATCAGGGTGCATTGACGAAAGAGGGTGTCGAAATCAGTCTCACCGGGCTCGAAACCGCACTGGTCCGCAAAATGCTCCACCATGAAGAGCGTGTTGTCAGTCGGGACGATCTGATCCTCAGCATCGGCCGCGAGCCGGAGCAATACCGGGGACTGGAAATGTGCCTGAGCCGTCTTCAAGACAAATTCAAGAACGCCAGCAACGGTGAACGATTGTTTCGTGCCGTGCGCAATCGCGGTTATTGCCTGATCCAGGATGTTGTTGCCTAAACAACATCCCCACTACAAGACAAACAGATACAAGTGCGATTACAAAAATAAAAAAGCACTCTGTTTGGTTTCATCCCTCCCTGGTTATACCCGCCTCCTGACCCCACCTACGATAGCAAACACAATATTGATTATTCACCCCCTGCCTTTCGACCTTTTCTAACGTTCGATTATTGAGAATTTAAATAAGTTGGCACTGTGCCATCTTGTTAGAACTCGTCAGACAGCATCCCCGGCAATAACTTAGTCTATTGACTGACGACAGTTCCGCATTCCGGCGTTGTTACCTCAGGACACTGGCTCAAACAACAATAACAAGTCTGCTTAACAACTCGGTTTTCTACTGTCGAAACCTGAATGGACGTCTTTTGGGGATATCGTATGGATCTTTCTCTTCGTATCAATCGAAACACCGGCCTCAAGGGACTGACCTTTTGGGGCCAATGGGCGCTGGCACAGAGTTTCATTGTTTCACTGTTGTTCATACTGGCCGAACAGCACACGGGCACCGTCGAGTTCTACTATCGGATGTGCACGATCCTGGCGGTACTGGCCTCGGTGCCGGCTTATACCTTCAGCGGCGCGTATCGCAAGCGAGACAATTACCTGACCGGGCTGGGTCGACTGTTCGTGGGCTGGTTCATGACCATGGCCGGTCTGGCGTTCATCGCCTTCATCTGCAAGGCCGATGCGCTGTTCTCCCGCCAGGTCATCCTTGAGTGGGCGGTGTACGGTTTCCTCGGTCAGGCGCTGCTGTACGCACCGCTGCATGCGTTCTCGAAGTTCTACCAGCGTTCGCGCAAAAGCGAGCACAAGACTCTGATCGTCGGCACCGGCGAACTGGCGCTGGGCCTGGCGAAGAAGTTGAGCCAGCACGAAAACCTGCCGCTGGTCGGCCTCGTTAGCAACGGCGATACCCCTAGTCTCGAAGCGGACGCCCCGCGCGTCGTCGGCGCCCAGGACGAACTGCTCGAGCTGATCCAGACCCACGACATCCGCCGCTTGTACATCACCCTGCCGCTGTCGGAAGCCGCCAACATCGAGGCCATGTACGTCGATCTGCTGGATGCCAACGTTGACGTGGTCTGGGTGCCGGACCTGAACAGCCTGACGCTGCTCAACCACTCGGTGAAAGTCGTGGACGGCCTGCCGGCGATCTACCTCAACGAAAGCCCGCTGACCAGCCGCCCGACCGCTGCGCTGAGCAAAAGCCTGGTGGAAAAAGCCGTTGCCCTGCTGGCGATCATTCTGTTGAGCCCGGTGCTGCTGGCCGTGGCGCTGGCGGTGAAGCTCACCTCGCCGGGCCCGGTGTTTTTCAAACAGGATCGCCACGGCTGGAACGGCAAGGTGATCAAGGTCTGGAAATTCCGCTCGATGCGCGTGCACGATGACCGTGACGTCAAGCAGGCCAGCCGCAACGATTCGCGTATCACGCCAGTCGGTCGCTTTATCCGTCGCACTTCGCTGGACGAACTACCGCAACTGTTCAACGTGCTGCAAGGTCACATGGCGCTGGTCGGCCCACGTCCGCACGCCGTGGCGCACAACAACTACTACTCGGGCAAGATCCTCGCCTACATGGCGCGTCACCGAATCAAACCGGGCATCACTGGCCTGGCGCAGATCAGCGGTTGCCGGGGCGAGACAGACACCCTCGACAAGATGGAAAAGCGCGTCGAGATCGACCTGAAGTACATCAACAACTGGTCGCTGTGGCTGGATGTGAAGATCCTGGTGAAGACGCCGTTCACCCTGCTGTCGAAGGATATCTACTGAGACGCAGGGCTTGATAAGGCAACACCGCAAGGGGACGAAAGTCCCCTTTTTTGTGGGCGGGATTTGGGGGTTGGCGGAGGGCTCTGCGGCCAAGGAGAGTCTGGTGTTTTGATGTCGGCTAAACAGACGCCATCGCGGGCAAGCCCGCTCCCACAGGTTTTTGGGTGGTGCCGTAATCTTCAGCATTCCCCGATCCTTGTGGGAGCGGGCTTGCCCGCGAAAGCGTCGGATCATTCAACACCAGGTTTGAGCCTGCCAACTTCACCAGCTGCATCAAGATCCCCCTTCACCACAAACAAAAACGGGAGCCATCAGGCTCCCGTTTTAACTCCCCGCTCTCCCAAACCTACTCGGTAATCTTCCCGAAGTTCCGGTAGAACATGTCCCCTTCCCGACTGTCCGTCATCGAATGCAGCTGGAAGCTGCGATTGAGCCGCGCGCCACCGTCACGGGTCAGCGGCGCCCACACCAGGTTGGCGCGGCGCATGGTCGACATGCTCATCATTTCGTCGAACGGGATCGACAGGTACAGCCCCTTGTCGAAACTACCCTCGCCATACTCGGCGCTGCCGGCGGTGGTGATGGTCGCCCAGGCGCCAAAACGTACGCCATTGGAAAACTCGCGGGAGATATCCACCGTGCCGCCAAAGTCGCCCGCCAGGTAACGCCCGACGCTGACCGCTGCCAGCGTTTCGTAAGGCAGGTCGGTGTAGCCAGTGATGTGGCCGGTCCAGACCGAGTAATCCTGCAGGCCGAAACCCTGGTCGAATTCACGCTGACGCACGTAGTTCAGGTCCGCGCCGATCGACCAGCGCTTGCCGGTCGGACGAAACAGCACCTCGCCCCCGACCCCGGCGAACATCGATTCCAGATAACCGCCGTAGACCATGCCGTACAAATCCTTGTCCAGTTGCTCGGCGTGGCTGACCAGGAACAGCGGCATGGTGGTGTCCGACGTGGTCAGGTACTGACGCAAGTCGGTGCGCACACGCGGCAGGCCGCTCGGTGCGTCGTAGGTGAATTTGTCGAAGTTGTTGATCAGGTTCTGACTAAGCAAACCGTTCCACCAGGTGTTGCGGTTGAAGCGGTACTCGGCGTCCAGATCGGCAGTGAACTGATAGAGCAAACCATCGGGGCCGCCGACGTTCTGTTTGAAGCCCAGGCCGACGCCGTAATTGAAGTGCTGCGGCGCTTCGGTGTAGAGGGTTTTCTCGTTGCGCGGCATCGCCGGATTGATCTCGGTGGTGCGGTGCAGCGATTCCAGCGGTTCCTCGTTGTTGAGCACTTCGCGGAAGGTCTGCCGGGGCACGCTGGTTTCTTCCAGCGGCAGGTCGTAGCGCTTGTTGACCACGGTGAACCAGTCGATGTCGTCGTTGACGCTGTTGTCGAGAATCCGGCTCGCGCGGCCGACGGCCTTGGGCGAATGGAAATAGCGCTGCTGCTCGCCGTACACGATCAGTTCGGAATCGCGCTGGGTGATGCGCTCGACCTTGTAGCCGGCATTCTGCTGCAAGCGGCGCGATACGTCGGCCCAGTTGACCTCCTCCATCGTCGTGGCTGGCGCCTTCGCCGGCAGCGGTTCGGCCGGTGGGTCGAAGGTCTTGGCCGGAGCCTTGCGACTGACGAAATTGGTGTGGAACGTCACGCCGAACATCGCCGTGTTGCCCCGCTCCCACGCGGCACTCAGGTCGAGGGAATCGGTCACCTTGAACACCGCGCCGAGGTTGATCGGTGAGTCCTGCTTGATGATGTTGTCCTTCGGCTCGTGCTTGTAGTCGTTGCCTTCATATTCGAGTTTCAGGCTGAGGCGATCCCAGGGTGTCTGGTAACTCACGCCGCCGAAAAACGCAGGCTTGCCGCGAAAGTACGACCCGGCGTTGACGTCACCGGTGCCTTCCAGGTCCGGGCGGGTCTTGAAGCGATCACTGGCCCAGCCCAACGGGTTGTCGAAGTCGCCGCGGTTACCGATGTAACCCCAGGCGATGCCGGCGCTGAAATCGAAATTGTCGTAGCGCTTGTTGGCGACGAAGAATTCACTGGCAAACAAACCCGTACCACCAATGTCTCGAAAGCCCAGCGCCACTTCCGGCGCCCAGTGGCTTTCCTGCCACAGCCGGACCTTGGCGTCGACCGCCTTGTCCTTATAGCTCTGGCTGCCGCTCAGCGCTTCGGAACCGTACGGACGGTTGGTGATGGCGGTGTAGCGAAACGAACCTTCCAGCCAGTCGAGCGGCTGCAACGAAACGCTGTATCGGCTGTACGGTTCGGTGCGGTTGGCGTTGACGCTCAACTCACCGGCGGGCGACATGCGCGCGGTCGGGGTCTGCAACAGACCGACGCCGCCGAAGTCATTCTGGGTTATGCGTGGCTCGGCATGCACCAGGCCACAGGGCAATAACAACACAGCTGCAAAACGCAAATTCAACGAACCACCTCAGCCAACTGCGTGGCAATCAATTCGGCCAACTGCTGATTCAGTTCAGGGACAGGCGGATCCAGATCATCGTTTTTCACCGGCACCAGAATCTTGCTGCCGGCCACGGGCATCTGCCCGCTTTCGCGGTTCCAGTGGGCGATGCCGACCCGCCGCGATACGCCGTTGGGCTGGATCAGCCACAGGTAATCGGCATCGGCGTCGGCCTCCAGCAGCGTGCAGCCCTGCAGGTATTCGCGGGCCTCCTGCAACGGCTGATAAGGCAGGCGACACGGTTCGGCGACCGCGCCCAGCACTTCGACTTCATCGACCCGTTTCGGGTAGATCAGTTGATCGCCATCGTCGAGACGGATGTTGCGGGCGAAGCCGACTTCCACCGCCACCGGATCGAGATCGGCGATCTGCCGCCCGGTCACCGGCATCTGCCGGACCTGCTCGGCCAGTCGCTGTGCCAGCGCCGCTCGACTCGGTTTGTCGAACAGCATGGCCATGCGCTGCAGCACATCCAGATCGAACAGCACGCCGACCTTGAGGCGCGTCTGTTCTTCCAGCAATGACTGACGCAACAGGACACCCGCCAACCAGTAGCCTTCGGCATTCGGTACGGCCTCGCCGATCACATCGCGCAAACGCCCGCCCGCCGGCAATTCGATCGGGCCCGGGTTGGCGACATCACCGCTGACGATGACCGCTGCCTCGCTGCCCCCGGTGAGCAACATCAAGCACGCCGAGAGCGCTCTGAGCCGCTTCACGGCAGATGCCTGCGGTCAGGGGTCAGTTGCACGATCCTGACGCGCAACTGCGAGGTCAGTTGCTGTTCACTCTGCACAATGAAACCGTCCACCGGATCGACCCAGTAACGATTGGTCGCGCGCAGGCCGATGGCCGGCGCGTCAATCTGCTCATCGACACGCAGCACGGTGTATTCCTTGTCGAGAATCTCGAGGGTTTCGAGGGCGCGGCGGGAAAAGCGGCTGTTGAGGATGATCCCGACTTCCTGGCCCTTGTAGAGGTCGATCCAGCGGCGGCTGGTGTAGCCGTCGGTGATGCGATGCAGGCCCTGTTTGAACGGCGAGTCATCGGACAGACGCGTGCCGTCCAGATCGCCCTCCACGCCGAGGCCAACAGTGCGCATGGCCAGGCCGTCGCGCATCAGCAACACCTGCTTGCCGGAGGCGACCCAGAACTGCAGGTCCTCGCGCTCGCGCACCAGCGCCAGCACCCCGGAACCGGACGGCGTGGTCAGTTTGAGCTGGGGATACTTGACCCCGGCCACCTGCTCCGCCGACACATCGAGTTCATCCGGTCCGATGACCGACGCCTTGAGGTTGTTCAACGAAGCGCTCATCAGCGGATTGCAGCCACTCAACAACACGGCCGCCATCAGGCACACGCCCACTTTCAACGTTTTCACAGTCGGCGGCCTTATTTGCTGTTGTTACTGTATTCGCTCCAGTTCTTCGCAGCGGAAGCCCCCGTCCCGACAATCGATGCCGACGGCACCAACTGGCTGATCAGGCGATTCCAGCGAGTCACGTTGGCAGGCCCGACATAAACCACGTCCTGGGGCCGCACTTCGAAGTGCGAGGCGAGCGCCATGGCGGTCGGCGATTCGGCTTCCAGCTGGTAGATTTTCGCCGGCTCGACGTCGAGGTTTTCCACCCCGCGAATCACGTACACGGCGTTGCCGTTGGAGGTGGTCTGGCTCAAGCCGCCGACCGACCCGAGCACGTCGGACAGGTTCATGGTGGCGGTCTTGAAGCTCAGCGCACGAGGCTGGTTGACCTCGCCCATCACGTAGATGCGCTTGTTGTCGTTGTACGGCAGATACAGCTGATCGCCACCCTTGAGGTAGACGTTCTGCAATTCGGAATCCTGCTGATTGAGGGCGTCGAGATTGAGCGGATAGACCCGCCCGTTGCGCGTCAGCATCAGCCCGGACAGGTCGGCATTGTTGGTATCGACACCGGCCGAACCGAGGGCCTCGACCACGCTCAGCGGGTTGGTCGAAATCGCCTGGGGGCCGGCCTTGGCCACAGCGCCCGAGACCACGACTTTCTGGCTGGCGAAACGCAGCACCGCGACATCCACTTGCGGCTCGGCAATGAACGCCGAGAGGCGTTGCTCGATGTCCGAGCGCAGTTGCTGGATGGTCTTGCCGGCGGCCTGGACTTCCTTGATGTACGGGTAATACAACGTGCCGTCGGAGCGCACCAGCCGGCCGTTGGCGTCGATCTGCTGTTGCGCACCCGAAGGGGCGGTCAGCTCGGGATGATCCCAGACGGTGATGTACAGCACATCGTTGCTGCCGATGCGGTATTCGGCCGGGGTCGCCAACAATTCCGCCGGCACCGACTCACGCTTGTACGTGGCGCGGTTCATGGCGATAAGCTTGGGGGTGATCTGAATGAGCTCGACCCGACTGCTTTCGCTGGCGCCCTGGCGCGTGATGCTACTGGTGCTCAGGTACTGGCCGGGGGAGAACATGCAACCTTGCAAAGCGAAACTTGCCAACATTAAAAGAGTAAAACGACGATTCATAATGGCACTACGCTATTCAAGGGCGAATCCAAAAACAAAGTCACCCGACTTTCGTCGGGCGACCCTGTACTGCACCAACAGATACTTCAGTTAGTTGTGCGTGCCGGTTGTACCCGTGGTACCGGTGGTACCCGTTGTACCGCCGTTGGCACTTCCACCACTGTTGGACGCCGCGACAGCACTGGCGACCATGGCAGTACTGGCAGCAGGCGCTGTAGAAGCCGCGACACTGCCAGATACATTGGTCACTGCTGTAAGCGGCGCTTCAGCTGCGGAGGCCCAGTTGCTCAACATCGTCAACAGGGCGATCGCCATCACTTTCTTCATATCAACTCCTTTCTAACATCGCACCTGAACATCGGGTGTTCGTTAGAGGTGGTAGAGTTCAAGTCGCAAAAAGCGCGAACAAGATCCGTTGTTCTTTCACAGTCTTACCCAACTGATAAAAGTCGAACGGCAGGTTTATATCTACGGACTTGCAAAAGGCATTGCCAGTCTAATTTCCCGACGATATCTAACAACCTGACTGAAACTAACATTGCACTAAAACGCCATCATCCCTGATAACCCCGGGGATGATTCGATTGCCAGCGCCAGGTGTCGGTGACCATGTCCTGCAAGTTGCGCGTGGCTTTCCAGCCAAGTTCCTTCGCCGCCTTGGAGGCGTCGGCCCAGCTCTCGGCAATGTCCCCGGAGCGCCGTGGCATCACCCGGAACGGCACTGGCTGCCCGCAGGCCTGCTCAAAGGCCCGCAGCACCTGCAACACGCTGTAGCCATCGCCGGTGCCGAGGTTCCAGGTATGAATGCCGGTGCGGTCGGCGATCGATTGCAGGGCTTTCAGGTGCCCGTCCGCCAGATCGACCACGTGGATGTAGTCGCGCACGCCAGTACCGTCGACCGTCGGGTAATCGTCGCCGAAGATCGACAATTCCTTCAGGCTGCCGACCGCCACCTGACTGATGTAAGGCACCAGATTGTTCGGGATGCCGTTAGGGTCTTCGCCCATCTGGCCGCTGTGGTGGGCGCCGATCGGGTTGAAGTAGCGCAGCAGCGCAATGCTCCAGCGCGGTTCGGACTGGCACAGGTCGCGCAGTACGTTTTCGACGATCAGCTTGGACTGGCCGTAAGGATTGGTCGGATGGCCGGTCGGGAAATCCTCGCGGATCGGCATCTGCTCAGGCTCGCCATAGACCGTGGCGGACGAGCTGAACACCAGCCGGAACACCCCCGCCGCCGCCATCGCCTGGCACAGCGTGATGCTGCCGCTGACGTTGGTTTCGTAGTATTCGAGCGGCTTGCGCACGCTCTCGCCCACGGCCTTCAGCCCGGCGAAGTGCAGCACGGCATCGATGGCGTGCTGCTGGAAAATCCGGTCCAGCAAGGCCCGGTCACAGACATCCCCGCGAATCATCAGCGCACTTTTGCCGCAAATGGCTTCCACCGCGTGCAAGGCGGCGTCGCTGCTGTTGCAAAGATTATCCAGAACTACAACTTCATAACCTGCTTCAAGTAGTGCAAGTGTGGTGTGCGAGCCGATATAGCCGGCGCCACCCGTTACCAGAATCTTCATAGCGCGGTCCATAAGTGGGAAAAGTGCCAACTCGCGTGTCAAGCGCTGTTTGTTTAATGTGTGTCTTGATTCACACAAACAGCGCGACAACAACCAAAAACAAAAACAGTTCAATCACTGGCTATAAATATTTTTACAAGCCAAACTGTATTGCCTGGTACTTATTAGCACTCCCGCGCATTCATCACTATCAACGGATGCCGACTAAAAATAACCAATAACTGTCAAACCGACATCTCATAACATTGTCGTGTTTTACACTCATTGCTATTTGCCACTCATCTCCCGAGTCAGGTATTAAAGTACAGCTTCAATAACTTGCAACCTTTCGTTATTGCAATAAACGATGGCAGTGCGCCATGAATGACCAGGAAACTTTTATGATCCGTAAATGTTTGTTCCCCGCTGCCGGTTATGGCACGCGTTTCTTGCCGGCCACCAAAGCCATGCCCAAGGAAATGCTGCCGATCGTCAACAAGCCGTTGATCGAATACGCCGTTGAAGAAGCACGGGATGCCGGCCTGCAACACATGGCCATCGTCACCGGACGGGGCAAGCGCGCACTGGAAGACCACTTCGACATCAGCTACGAACTCGAACACCAGATTCGCGGCACCGAGAAAGAAAAATTCCTGGCCGGCACCCGCGAGCTGATCGACACCTGCACCTTCTCCTACACCCGTCAGGTGGAAATGAAAGGCCTGGGCCACGCGATTCTCAGCGGCCGCCCGTTGATCGGTGACGAGCCTTTCGCCGTGGTGCTGGCGGACGACCTGTGCCTGAACCTCGAAGGCGACGGCGTGCTCACGCAGATGATCGAGCTCTACAAGAAATTCCGCTGCTCGATCGTGGCCATCCAGGAAGTCCCGCGCGACCAGACCCACAAGTACGGCGTGATCGCCGGCGAAGCGATATCCGACGGCATCTACCGGGTCAACAACATGGTGGAAAAACCGGCCCCGCAAGACGCACCGTCGAACCTGGCGATCATCGGCCGCTACATCCTCACGCCGGACATCTTCGACCTGATCGCCGACACCGAGCCGGGCAAGGGCGGCGAAATCCAGATCACCGACGCCCTGATGAAACAGGCGCAGAACGGTTGTGTGCTGGCCTACAAATTCAAGGGCCTGCGCTTCGACTGCGGCGACGCCGAGGGTTACCTGCAGGCGACCAACTTCTGCTACGAAAACGTTTACCTGAAGGGCCGCTGAGCGGCCCCCACTGATTCATCGCAGCACGCACATCCAACGAGGCAACCATGAACATTGCACAACATTCCGCAGAGATTGAACGTGAGGTGGACAACCTCGGGGTGATGAGCTGGTTATCCCGCCATCAGCCATTGCCCAGCGCCAATGGCCCGTGGCTGGGCACCCTGCTGCTGGTCGATCGCATCGGCGTGTTTCCCTCCTCCGGGGACATACGCCGACCGATGCGCGATCCCTGGCCCCTGCTCGCCCATCTGAAACGGATCTACGGCGAACAGGCGCTGGAGGTCGAGGACCGCGACGGCCTGAAGATGATTTTCAGCGACTGGCGTTTTCGCGTGCGGATCTGCTGCAACGACCCGGCGATCATCGTCAACGTGGAAACCCGTTGCGTGACGCAGTTGATGCCGCAGAAAACCGCAGAACTGCTGAGCCATCTGGATCTGTTCGACAACTGATGGCTACTTCGAAGTCTCGCCACAGCGGTCCTGTGGCGAGACTTTTTGCTGTCCGCCCACGACCCAACGATAAAAGTAATCGGCAATCACCCGCCCGCCCGTGGCCGGCACCGGATGAATCTTGTCAGGCCCGATCATGGCCGCCGCGTAGCGTTTGACGTCGGTGCCGAACGCGCATTGCAGATTGGCATAACCCAGCTGCTGATCACGGGCCCAGGGCTCGATGACCTGCGCGTAAGCCGACATCGGATAGGCGCTGGAGCGGGTGGTGTCCTGACGCAGGATCAGGTTGATGCTCGCCGCCGGTTGAATCTCGCGGAGCATGCCGACCAGACCCTGAACGTTATGCAGATACTGCTCGGGCTTCACGCCGAAACCCTGATCGTTGCCACCGAGCATGATCAGGTAAATGTCTGCGGGGATCTTCGACACCACGGCTTTCCACTGCGTCTGCCAGCGCGCATCGTCGTGGTAGAAATCAGCGGACGCCGCGCCGGACGCCGCCAGTTTCGACACCCGAACCCCGTCCTGATCGTTGCTCAGCCACAGGCCGAACAGGGTCGGCGCGCCCTTCACCACTTCCAGTCTGAAAGCCCAATCGGTCGCGGCCGACGTGCCGGACAGCGGGACTTCCTGAACCCCGTCGCCTGCAAGTTTCAACGGCTGCCAATCGGCGGAGGGTGACCAGCGATAACGCAGTTCACTGGACTCACCGTTGCCGAGATAGAGCAGTTTCGCCTGAGTGACGGCAGTGTTGATGGCGGGCGTCGGGCTGGCGTCGACTTGCAGCCAGGCGCCGGGCCGGCCGGTCACCGTGCGGCTGTCGGGGCTGGCCTGACCGAGGCCGGAGACCTGCCAGTCGCCGCCGAAGTATTTCTCGCTGCTGCGGGTGTATTTGAAATGCGTACCTCCCAGCGCTGCGCCGTGGTTGAAACCGACATAACCCGGCCCGGCAAACCCGACCTCCCCGGCCACCCGTTGCACCAGTTTGTTCAGGTAGAAATCCTGCCCGGCGCTGTAGCTGTCGCCGATCACCGAGATCGACAACACCTTGCCGGCCTTGCCTTCGCGCCACTGGCCAAACCGCTCGCGAGCGTCGCCGACCTGCACCACCGACGCCGCCACCGGCGGCCCATCATCAACAGCCAACATGCATTGAATCCTTTACTGAGTGATGGCCCCTTCGCGAGCAAGCTCACTCCCACAAAGGCTGTGTGACCTTTGCATACCCTCTGTGGGAGCGAGCTTGCTCGCGAAGCTTTTAGCTATTTTGCAAACACCGCGCATTCTCCAGTGGCTCGCAAAACCTAAGCCTGCGCTACCGGAGCGATGGTCGCCGCCGGCTTCTTTTTCGTCGCGGCACGTTCGCCGAGAAACAGCACGGAGGTGAAGTTGAACCGACTGAAAATCATCGACAACACCACCGGCCCGAGCAAGCCACACGTCACACCGCAGAACACCAGCACGCTTTCGTCTTTCACGCCGAGGCGGCCGAGGATCGAGCGCGACGTGGCGGCGAACAACACGTGAAACAGGAAAATCGCATAGGAATAACCGCCGAGCCAGGTCAGCGCCTTCGAGCGCATGTCACTCGACAACAACGCGATGCAGGACACGCAGCCCACCGTCAGGCCGATCAGGCTACGGCGGTCGACGATCAGTTCGCGGTCCACGGACGCCACGTACAACAGCGTCAGCGAGATCAGCACAAACACCAGCGGGCCGATCACCTTGAACGTCTGCTTCAGTTCGCTGACTTTCTCCTGGCCGATCATGCCCGCCACGAAGAACGGCAGCAGATAAATCGCCCCGTTGATGCCGAATGCGTCCAGCGGAAACGACGGCAACAGGAACACCGCCGCGGCGAATGCGAACAACAGATACAGGCGCGTCGGTGTACGCAGCAGCCCGCGCCATTCCAGCAGACCGACAAACATGAAAATGATGAACACCGCCTGCAGGAACCAGAAGTGGTTGATTGGCACATAAAACGACAACAGCGCGTCCATCACGCTGACGTCCTTGTTCACGCCCGGCCCCACCGCCTGCAACACGGAGAACGGCACCCCGACGCAAAACAGCGGCACGATCAGACGCCGCACCTTGCCGCTGAAGAACGCGGAAAAGTCATTGCCGCGAATCTTGTAGATGGAATAGATATAGCCGGAAATGAAGGTGAACAGCGGCATGCGCACGTACACCATCGAATCGGCGATCACCCGGAACGGCGAGCCGATGTCGATTTTCAAACCACCGCCCAACGGCCCGATCACGTGATAGAGCACCAGCAACAGGCACGCCAGGCCACGCAGGGTTTCGATCTCCAGGGACTTTTTCTTGCTCGACATAAAGCACCCGCCTCAATTCAGAATTCTTGATTCGACCTTCACCGGTTTGTTCGCCCGCAGCATCAACCCCAGGCCCACGAACAGCACCGGCACCACCATCGAAAAGTGCCGGGCGAAGGAACCGAAGTCCGGTTCGAACAAGCCTTGAACCAGCAGGAACGCCAGCGGAATCGCGATCAGTTCCTTGGGTTTGGTCTGGATCGGTGCACCCTTGTAATCAGTCGAGGTGATGACTTTGAACAGCAGCAATGCGGTCATGATCATCAACGCCACGAAGATCACCTGACCCGGGCCGGACAGCAGGATCAGTTCAACGGGGAACGACAACCGGAAGAAAATGATCATCGAGTCCAGGGCCTGCGAGACGAAGTCGCTGCCGCTGAGCCACGAGACGATCAATGATTTGGAACCCTCCTCGCCCGCCGTACGCAGTTCGTTGTTGCTCGCGCGAATCGACGACACCGGAAAGCCCAGCGCCAGCTGGATCGCCATCGCAACCGCGAGATAGAACAGGAACAGCATCAGGAAGAAGGTCGTACGCGAGACGTACTTTTTCATCACGCAGACGCCGACCCAGGACAGCGAAAACAGGATCCAGTAAGGCCGGATCAGCACGCCGTAGATCACCGCCGAGAGGAAAAATCCGCCGCGATATTTGCGTGTCAGCGAGCTGAACAGAATGCTCAGCACCGCCACCGACACAATGATTTCCTTGGTCAGGTTTTCCAGAAAAAACGAACGCACGATGCCCCACAGGCACAGGGTTCCGAAGATGGTCAGCGGCATGCGCCGGAACACCACCACGGGAATCGCCGTGAGGAAAAAGTTGCAGAACATCCCGTAGGCCCAGGCGTTGGTCAGGTTGATCCCGGTGGGCCGCAGCAGGAACGCCGAACACTCGTAGGACGAGCGATCCGGCGAAAACGGGTTCCAGAAATTGCAGTTGTCGGCCCGGGCGTAGGACGACCACAGGGTCATCGCATCCGGGCCGGGATCGCGGGGAATCAGCAGCGGCATGGCCACCGACAGAAACAGGCCGGTGAACAGAATCAGGAACGACAGCGAGGAATCGAGTCGGCGGCCGCGAAACTCGATGCACGGCAGTTTCAGGCCCATGACACGACAGCCTTTTTCGCGCGCGTGGCGCGAGTCAGCAGCGCAATCACCCCGAGTTGAACGATGATCGCGAAGACGTTGCCCCAGGCCGCGCCGTAGATCGAATAATGCTTGATCAGCAGGTAACTCACCGGCACTGAAACCAACAGACAAATGGCCGCGCTGGCGAGGGACACCCGACTGTTTTTCGAAGCGATCAACCCGCCCCAGACAATGTCACCAATGGCACGCAGGGCGAAGGAGAAAATCAGTACACCAAGAATGCCGTTGTCCGGACGCGGAACGCTGGTGGCGACGTAGTCGAGCACCACGTTGAAGAACAGATAAATCCCCACCGCGACCGCCGCCGACACCACCAGCGACCGCGCGACCCATTTGTTCACGAACAACTGCCTGACCGTGAACGGTTGCTGATCGGCCTGATAACGCTTGGCGAGCAGCGGAATGCCGACCACCGCCACCACCGCGTAGGACAGCGCCTGCAAGGTGTTGGCCGCCGACCACGCGTACACGTATTTACCGAGGCTGGCGTAAGGTTCAAGGTCGATGATCAGAAAGCGCTCGGCATACTGACTCAGGGCGATCAGGCCAGTGCCGAGGTAAAACGGCAACCCGGCTTTCCAAACCGCCGCCGTCGCCAACGTTCCCTCTTCCCGCCCGCGATGGACGTTCACCACAATCAGGTAACCGGCGACGATCACCAGCACGTTGGCGATAACCCACAGCCACAGCACGCTGGCGATTGCGGACACCCAGCCGAGCGCCATCCCGCCCACGGCCAGCAGCGCCCAGAGCCCGGTCTTGATGAAGAACAGCAACGCGCCCGCCGTGGCTTTCTGCGCGGAAAACACGAACGAGTTGATCTCGAACGACAGGTGCTCGGTGAGCAGTACCAGCGTCACGCAAGCGATCAGCGCGGTGGTCGCTTCCACCGACTGGAACAGCGAATAAATCACCACCGTCAGCACCGACAACGCCAGCCCCACGGCCAGGTACAGCAGCAGCACCTTGTCCACGACCCGGCGCGAACTGCCGCCCACGCTGATCAGCCGGTTGATCTCGGAACTGAAACCGACGCTGTAGAACTTCGACGCGATCAACGACGCCGCGACCACCACGCCGTAAAAACCCAGCGCCTCGTAACCGAGGTAATGGGTGATGGCGAGCACCAGCAAGAACTTCGCGCCCAGTGCCCCGCCCCGCAGCAACAGCCGGAATATCATCGAATGACGCCCTTGATGATGTCGTCCATGGCCACGGTTTTCGCCTCGATCTCGCGGCAGGTATCGGTCAGGCGCTTGCCGAAATTCGACAGCGCGTCAGGGGCGTAAACCGTGTCGATGATGGTGTCGACATTGATGTCGCCGCCGTTGATGACCCAGTCCTCGACGCCCATGTCCTGATAGGCACCGAAGCCTTTGCGTTCGTAGCTGATGTGATACGCCGGCACACCCGAGAGCAGCGATTCGATCGCGCCGTGCAGGCGCACGGAAATCACCAGGTCCGGTTGGTATTTGGCCAGCGTCGCCTTCAGCGGCAGCAGGTCTTCGGTGATGCCCAGTTCGCGATAAAACGCGCCGTCATCGTTACCACGCACGGCGCTCTGTACGGCGCAGACCACTTTGCTTTTGTTCTTCAGGCGCTGCAGCAGCACCTTCAGGTTGGCCACGTAGGCCAGCTTCTTTTCCTTGCTCCACGCCGGCGGTTTGCGCAGCACCACACACACCGTGGCAGGGGTCGAGGCGCAGCGAGTGAACTTGGGTTGCTGAAGGATCTTGCCGGCCAAGGCCTGTACCGCGAGGTCCGGCGCGCGGTAGACATTTTCGCAAGCATCGAACAGCGCCGAGGAGCGGTTATCGCGCACGAACACCGCATCGGCGCTGGCGTAGTGGCCGACGATCTTGTCGCTGTCGCCGTGGAACGGCCCGATGCTTTGCGGCAGGTACACCGACGGCACTTTGCTGAGGATCGCGGTCTCCAGCTGCTTGGCGTGGCCGAGTTTCAGCTTGATGTGCTCGAAGGCACTTTTCGAGCGCATGTAGCCGCCGCCGACGCCGACGATCAGATCGGTTTTCTTCAACAGATCCGCCAGCCCAGCGTAGGACTGATTGAGGAACACCGCTTCTTTGACCCGGCCCAGGCCCTTGGCGGCCATGACCGGCGCGTCAAAGCGTGGGTGCGGCAGGTATTTGAAAGAGTCCGGATCGGAAGCCACGACGCTGATCGAGGTGTCTTCGCCAAAGTTGCGCTGCACCAGCGCAATGGCCAGATCGACCAGCAGACCATCGCCGGAATTGGAGGCACTGTAGCCATGCAAAATCGTTACGTTCATGAGCGGACTTCTACTTAATAAGAGGGAGCGGAATACACGTCGTAGGTCTGGCGGATCATCAACGCGGCGCTGAAACGCTCGCGGACGATGCGCCGACCTTCGATGCCGAGGGCCGACAACGCAGGCTTCTGGATTTTCTTCAGGCGCTCGGCCAGCGCCTGGTGGTCACCGGCGGGGAACACGTAACCGGACACACCATGGGTGACCAGTTCGGGCAACGACGTACAGTCGCTGGCGATCACCGGCAAGCCCAGCGCCATGCCTTCCAGCGGCACCATGGCAAAGCCTTCCCAGCGACTCGGGACGATCAGCGCATCGGCTTTCTGATACAGCGCGTGCACTTCGGTTGGCGTCACCCAAGGCAGGTATTCCACCCCATCCAGCGGCGGACATTCGACGACATCCTCGTTCACCGCACTGCCGACCACCGTCAGTTTCAGGTCGCTGCGCTGTGCTTCGCTGTAGGCCTTGAGCAACACGTCGAAGCCTTTCTGGTAGTCGAGGCGGCCGACAAACAGCAGATGAATCGGTGCCGGATCGTTGGCCTTGCGTTCGTCATTCTTGTGATCAATGCCGTTGTAGATCAGCGTCATGCGCTTGCGCTCGATGCCAAACTTCGCGGCCTTGTCCAGCTCGAACTGGCTGACGCAGATGATCGTGTCCGTGACCTTCTGCAGCACCCGCTCAATCCCCGCATAGATTTTCTGCTTGATCGGCGAGCTTTCCATCAGGAACGAAAACGCATGGGGGCAGTAGACGATTTTCGGCTTGCGCCACGGTCGCAACAGCACGCACACACAACGGCCGATCACCCCGGAAAAGGTGCTGTGCAAATGCACCACGTCGGGTTTTTCCTTGAGCAGGACCCGCGCCAGTTGCCAGGCAAAACGCAACAGCGACGGCACATTCCGCCCGCTGCGGGCGAAGGTGCGGATCTGCTGTGCATCGATGCCGTGCAGTTCTTTCTTCTGGTCGAGCGGGACCAGATACACCAGCTCATAGCGCCCGTCTTCCGGCGCCGCCGAAATCGTGCGGATGACCGTCGCCACCCCACCTTTGATCGTTTCCGCCACGTGCAGTATTTTTTTCACAACCCACCCACTTTCATGCCTGTAAGGACCGTCGCTGAGATTCAGGACTGGTCGGACGCGTATTCGTAGTTGTAATAGCTGCCGTTGCCGTAATAGCTGGCCGCACGCTTCTCGACGCCGTTGAACACCGCGCCCTTCAACTCGATACCGTTCTGGGCGAAACGACGGATCGTCATTTCGATTTCCTTGGCCGGGTTCACCCCGAACCGCGCAACGATCAGGCTGATGCCGGCTTCACGGCCGACAATCGCCGCATCCGTCACGGCCAGCAGCGGTGGCGTGTCGATGATCACCACGTCATAGCGCTCGCTGAGCTGCGCCAGCAGTTCGCGGAAATTGGCGTGCATCAACAGCTCGGAAGGGTTCGGTGGAACCTGGCCACGGCTGATGAAATGCAGGTTGTCGACTTCGACTTTGTTGATCGCCTGATCGAGGGTGCAGCGCTTGACCAGCAGATCCGACAAACCGTTGGTGATCGGCGTGTTCAGGGTCTTGTGCAGGTGCCCTTTGCGCATGTCGGCGTCGATCAGCACCACGCGCTGCCCGCTCTGCGCCATGACCGCCGCGAGGTTGGAAGAGACGAAGGTCTTGCCGACCTGCGGGCTCGGGCCGGAAATCATGATGCGGTTGTTGGTCGAATCCAGCGCCGCGAAGTGCAGGCAGGTGCGCAGGCTGCGGATCGATTCGATGGACAGGTCCGTCGGGTTGCGCAGGGCCAGGAGGTACGCCGGCGTGTCCGCCGCGACTTTGGCCCGGACTTTTTTGCTGTCCTCTTCCTGTTGCAGGGCGCTGTAGGGGATCGACGCGTAGACCGGCAAGCCGAGCTGCTCAATGGCTTCCGGCCCTTCCAGGCCTTTGCTCAAGGATTTGCGCAACAGCACCAGCGCCACGCCGACGAAGGCGCCGAGGAAAGTGGCGATCAGCACGATCAGGGCTTTTTTCGGTTTGACCGGGCTGGTCAGGTCGACGTCCGCCGTATCCACCAGACGCACGTTACCCACGGCACCGGCGCGGATGATGTCCAGCTCCTGGGATTTGTTCAGCAACTGGGTGTAGATCTGCGAGGCGACTTCGACATCGCGGGTCAGGTTGAGCAGTTCCTGCTGCGTGGCCGGCAGGTCCTGAACCTTGCCTTCCAGCGAACGCTGTTGCTGGGTCAGTTCACCGATCTGGGTCATCAGCGCGCGGTAGGCCGGGTGCTGTTTGGTGAACTTGCGGTCCATCTCCGCCTGTTGCAGCTTCAGCTCGGAAATCCGCGTTTCGAGCGCCACGGACTGGCCGAGCACCGATTGGGTTTCCAGCGAGATATTCACGGTCTTGCCGTGGGTCTGGTAGGCGTTGAGCGCATCGCTGGCCTTGGCCAGATCGCGCTTGACCTGCGGCAACTGACTTTGCAGGAAGGCCAGGCTCTGCGCCGCCTCGGCGGAGGTGCGGCGTACGTTCTGATCCACGTACAGCGAGGCAATCTTGTTGAGGATCTTCACCGCTTCGGCGGCGTCGCTGCTGGCCAGGGCCAGACGGATGATCCCCGATTCCTTGCCTTGCTCGGAGATGTCCAGAGCGTCCTGATACCCCTGAATGGTCACGATTCGTGGGTAGCGCACCACTTCGAAACGGGTACCGGGGTTGGCCAACAGTTGCGCGACCTGCCCTTCTACGCCGTCCTGCGCGAAGGCTTCGCCCGCCACGCCGTCGACCAGCAGGTTGTCGTTGTCATCCAACAGCTGGAAGCGATGTTGTTCGCCGGCGATCAAGGTGAGCTTCTTGCCCAGCAGTTCCTTGGGCAGATTGAGTTTTGCAAACTCCAGGCGTTCACCGCCCCAGGCGTAGCTGCTCAGGCCGAAACGCGGCGGTGCGACGCTGAGTTCGGTCTCACCGCGATAGCGCCGGGAAAGAAAGCCGCCGATCAGCGGAAAGGTGTTGGGGGTGACGTCGATATCCAGCCGCAGGTCGTCGACCGTCTTGCCGATCACTGCGCGGGATTTGATGATGCCGATTTCGGTCACCGACGGCGATTGCCCGCCGAGCATGCTGTTGAGGTCGGAAAAACCGAGCATGTCGTTCTTTTTCGGTTCGACCTGCACCAGCGCGTTGGCCAGATACACCGGCGTGGCCAGAATCGCATAGGCGACACCGGTCATCATGAACGCGCCGGTGAAGGCGCCGATCAACCATTTCTGATCGATCAGGCTGCCGAAGATGCCGAGAAGATCAATACTGTCTTGATCGTTGTCGCGGGTGCCGATTACTGACGGTAACTGCATAAGTCTTTCTTACCATTCACTGAACTGAAGAATATTCATCAACGCGCCAGGCGTTGCGCCCATGAGCTAACAGCATCTTCAATCAATGCATGGGCATGAATAAAAGCGGCTTGCCCCTGACGATACGGGTCCTGTATTTCTCGTTCGCTCTGCCACTTGCCCAGCAGAAACACTTTGCCCCTGGCGTGAGAGGCAATCTTCAGTACTTGATTAACATGTTGTTTTTCCATGACCAGAATCAGGTCTGATTCATTGACGATGTCCGCTGTCAGTTGCCGAGCCTTGAACCCTTCGGCACTGTGTCCGTGGTCTTCCAGCACCTGGCGCGCATTCGATTCCATGCCTTCGCCGACCCGTGCAGACAGGCCTGCGGAGGTCACGTTGATCGCCGAGGGTGTCAATGCATTGCGCAACAGAAGTTCCGCTGTCGGACTTCGGCAGATATTGCCTACGCAAACGACAAGAATCTTTTTGAACAAGGTTTACTTTCCCGTGTAATGTCAAACGGCCAACATGCCTGGCAAATTCGAATGAACCCGCAAGACCTTCCCTCACTCGGAAATAGATTCACCCTTAATACCGATGCATTAAGTACCACGGCCTCTAAAAGTCCCCCAACCAGAATTACCGGACTAAAAATAACTGTGATTTTCGGGCGAAAGTTTTCCGACAAAAAATAACATTTGTGCACTTCGCGCCCACTTCGCCATCGAAATACAGGCAACGAGATAACTATTGGCTAGATGTCATTCTCATCAGGAGAGCCGACATGAAATCAGCACATCTCAAACATCTTGGTGCCGCCGCCCTGTTGATGCTCAGTGCAACCGCACAGGTTCACGCCAGCGCGCTGTTCCCGTCGCTACCCGCCAGAACCATCGGCGTTCAGGTCAAGATCCAGAACTTCACCCCGGCCGATGCCGAGCAGATCAAAGCGGCCGGGTTCAGTTTTGTACGCTTCGGCGTGTGGAGCGACAGCCTCGGCGCCAAGGCCTACCAGAAACAGATCAGCGATGCGTTTGCGGCGGCGCGATCGGCCGGGCTCCCGGTCTTGATGACTGTGCGCGCCACCAAACCGTTGACCGGTGACCTGGCGAGCGCCGGTGAAGCCTTCGCCAACGCGGTGACCGGGCTTGAGCAAGCCTGGAGCGCGCAATTGGTGGGAATCGAAATCTGGAACGAACCGGACCTCGACACCTACTGGCCCACCGGAGACTTCAAAAACACCTTCGTGCCGTTCATGACGGCCATGTGCAAGACGCTGCAGGGCAAGCCGCAATCGACGCCTCTGGTGGGATTCGGTTTCGCCCGCCCGCCGACGGCCGGCTCTGCCTCGACCGTGGCACTCAACAGCATTCTTGGCACCTATCCCGAGTGTCTGGATGCCATTTCCTATCACCCTTACGGCATGACCGCGACGCAGATCGGTAACGCGCAGTCCTTCATCCAGCAAAATTTCCATTTGCCGGGCGTCATCAGTGAATGGGGCATCTCGGCGCTCGCTTCCAACGGCGGGCCGGACGGGCAAGCGAGTAAAATCGGCGCGTTCATCGCCGATGTTAAAAAACTCAACATCCCGCTGACGTCGATTTACGAATGGAAGAACAGCGAGTCGGGCAGTAACGACCGGGAGAAGAATTTCGGCCTGCTGACCTCCGACGGCCGGGCGAAACCGGCGCAAACGGCGGCCTCGACCCAGCTCAACGCCGAATAGGCACTGCGCAACGGGTCGGTTGCTTTGAACCTGTGGTCCTTTTTGGCATCGTATTGATCGATAACGCGCCCCGCCTTTCAAACAGTCGTTTTCAGGTTGTTGCCTGCGGGGCGCTCGATACGCCGACATGCCCTTGAGTGGCTGTCGGCGCTCGGGTAATGTCACCAGACCCATAGGACAGAGCACGCTCATGACTTCCAAGCTGGAACAACTCAAACAGTTCACCACCGTCGTGGCCGACACCGGCGACTTCGAAGCGATTGCCCGGGTCAAACCGGTCGACGCCACCACCAACCCTTCCCTGCTGCTCAAGGCCGCGGCGATTCCGGCCTACGCCGAACTGCTGAACGCCAGCGTGCGCGACTGCAAGGGCGATGTCGGCCTGGCCAGCGACCGTTTCGGCGTCGCGGTCGGTCAGGAAATCCTCAAGGTCATTCCGGGCCGCATTTCCACCGAAGTGGATGCGCGCCTGTCGTTCGACAAGGACGCGATGCTCAAGCGTGCGCACCGTCTGATCGAGCTGTACGACAAGGCCGGCGTTGGCCGTGACCGCGTGCTGATCAAGATCGCCTCGACCTGGGAAGGCATCCGCGCCGCCGAGATCCTCGAGAAGGAAGGCATCCAGACCAACCTGACCCTGCTGTTCTCCTTCGCTCAGGCCGCTGCCTGCGCCGATGCCGGCGTGTTCCTGATCTCCCCGTTCGTGGGCCGCATCTACGACTGGTACAAGAAGGCCAACGGCAACGACTACACCGGTGCCGACGATCCGGGCGTGCAGTCGGTGACGCGCATCTACAACTACTACAAGGCCAATGACTACAAGACCGTGGTCATGGGCGCGAGCTTCCGCAACCTCAACCAGATCGAGCAACTGGCCGGCTGCGATCGCCTGACCATCAGCCCGGACCTGATCGAGAAGCTGGCAGCCGACACCGGCAAGCTGGAACGCAAACTCGCTCCGGGCCATGCCGGCGAAGCGCGCCTGAGCCTCAACGAAGCGCAATTCCGCTGGTTGTCCAACGAAGACGCGATGGCCACCGAGAAACTGGCCGAAGGCATCCGTCAGTTTGCCCGCGACCAGGAAAAACTCGAGGCGCTGCTGCAAGCCAAGCTGTAATCGGCCGAGCGCAAACGCAAAAAGGGCGAACCCTCACAGGTTCGCCCTTTTTTGTGCCTCGCGTTCTGGCTGATCAGTGCCGTTCGAGGGCATTCACCAGGTCATGGAAAGCTTCGCGGTTGGAGTCGTTCAGGCCCATGAGGATCTTGTGCGCTTCGAGCACCTTGATCCGCACCACCTCTTCCGACTGATCCTGATCCGGCAGGTCATCGAGGCATTCCGGGCACGGCACGGGATGGTTGACGATATTGAACACCTGCTCGAAACCCATCGACTGCAGCAGACGGGTGATGTCCTCGTGGGTGGTGACCACGGTCGGCAGCAGGCCGACCTTCTGCCGCGACAGGATCGACAGTTTGGCCAGCAGGCCCAACGTGGTGCTGTCGATGCTGCGGGTTTCGGTCAAATCGATCACGATCGCGTTGAAATTCAGCGCGGTGAAGATTTTTTCAATAGTCGCATCCAACGCCGAACACAGGGTCAGGCGAACTTCACCGACGAACTTGAGGACGAAGGTGCCATCCTGCTCGGCGAACTGGATTCTACCGGTACTCATCAAAGATTCCTGCTCAACACCAACAGGGCGATATCATCCGGCATCTCCCCTAGCGTGGCCAATCCAAAAACCTGCCGCAGACCATCCAGGCTGCCGCCCGCCGACTTCACCTTTTGCGGTAAAGCGGCTTCTTTCTCTTTGAGTGTGGGCTCTGGCAAAAGATCCAGAATGCCATCAGACATCAGCGTCAGGCTGAACGTCGGTGGCAGCTCGAGCACGTGGTCTTCGTAGGTGGCTTCGTTGAAAAGCCCCACGGGCAGACCGCGCCCCTCGAGGTAGCGAACACTGTCAGGCGTGTACAACACAGGCAACGGCAGATGGCCGCCGATGCTATAGGTCAACAAACCGGTCTCCTCGTCGATGACTCCACCGACCATTGTGACGTGTTTACCCAGCTTACAACTGATCAGCCCCCGGTTGATATGACCGAGGACTTCCGAAGGCTTGAATTCCGGCAGCGTGCCGTTGCGCTTGGATTCGAACAGCAAGCGCGTGGTCATGAACTTCAGCAGCACGGTGACGAACGCCGAAGAGGCGCCATGACCCGAAACATCCGCCAGGTAGAACGCCACCCGGCGCTCGTCGACCCGGAAGTAGTCGACAAAATCACCCGACAGGTACAACGACGGGATGATCTGGTGCGCGAACCTGAATTCGTCGATGGCCCACGGACTTTCCGGCAGCATGTTCATCTGCACCTGGCGACCGGCGTTCTGGTCTTCCTGGAGCAGGTTCAGGCTGGCTTCGAGTTCGCGGTTGGCCTTTTCCAGCTTCTCGCGGTAGCGCTGGTTTTCCAGCAGCAGGCGCGCACGATCCAGGGCCCGGCGCACAGAGTGCTCGAGCACGGCCAGATCTTCGAGAGGCTTGATCAGGTAATCCGCCGCGCCCAGGCGCAGGGCCTCGACCGCGTCGTTCATCACGCCGGCGCCCGAGACCACGATCACCGGTGTCTGCGGTGACCGCTCAGTGACCTGACGGATGAGTTCGAGACCGCCCATCTGCGGCATGCGCAGATCGCAGATGACCAAGTCGGGCGTGTCTTGCTCGAATACCTGAAGACCCTGCTGGCCGTTACTGGCCTGCAAGACGCTGAAACCACTGTCTTCCAAATAGGCCGCGAGGCTCGCGCGCACTACTTCGTCATCATCGATTATCAGCAGCGTGGCACTGGTTTTTGGCATGTGGGCAAACGGCGCCAGAATTAGGTTGGCGTAGCAGGCGGGGCAACGGCCCGGCGCAGACTACTGGATTCGCTTTCTAGCCTCTCTGCTGCACCGCTTCGGAGCGTTCGCTCCGCACACGGTTGCACCAGAGGTGCCCTTCTAAGGCGCAGACGGTACTCCCATCCTTCGAGCGTTTCAAGCATGCGCCGATGGTCGCTTGGAGACTTTGTTTGTCAAATCACTCGCAGTTATAAGAACGGCTTCAACCGTAACCCAATCATTGGACGCGCCCACAAAAAAGGCGACCTCGCGGTCGCCCTTTTCTGCCGATCAATCGAGATCAGAAATCGTCTTCAACCTGCCCGTCCTTGACCTTGAACTCGCGGTTCTGCAGGTAGGCGTTGCGGATGAAGGTGTACTTGTCGCCGCTGATCAGCTTCTCGCTCGACAGCAGGCTGGCGCGGGTGTCGACGATGTTCAGGCCGAAAATCGAGTTACGTACCGGCACATCGTTGATGTAGCGATACGGGCCGGTGTAGCTGTCGACGTATTTGGACGGCGCATCGCGCAGAGTGCTCGGGCCCATCAGCGGCAGCATTACGTAAGGACCGCTGCCGACGCCCCAGTAGCCGAGGGTCTGGCCGAAGTCTTCGTCGCTGCGGTTCAGGCCCATCTTGGTGCCGACGTCGAAGAAACCGAGCAGGCCGAACGTTGTGTTGAAGATCAGGCGCGCGGTGTCCACGCCAGCGGCGGCCGGTTTGGCCTGAAGAATGTTGTTCGCCAGGTTGGTGACATCACCGACGTTGCGGAACATGTTGTGGATGCCGTCTTCCAGGAATTGCGGAGTAACAAATTCGTAGCCCTGCGCCAGCGGCTTCAGCGCATAGGTGTCGACGAAATCGTTGAACTCGAAGATCGGACGGTTGACGCTTTCCCAAGGGTCTTCTTCCGTTGCGGCCTGAGCGGCGAACGGCACCAGCATTACGCTGGCACATACACAAAGCTGAGCAAGAGGATGGCTCCAGCGCATAGAAAACTCCTTGGATAGTACGGACGCAGCACCTGGGCCGCGGCGATTAGTGCGTCAGTATAAGACGGAAACGGCGCTTTAGGCAGTTCCCCAGTGAAACCCTCTGTAGGACGCTTCGTCATTCGCCTGTCATGCAACTGTCACCGATGTTGCCTAGCCTGATCGCTATTTCAGGGACGTTTTCCATGCCTCAAGCCGAAGCCATGCCCCTCGCGGCACCGACGCTGACCGCCGTGCTGTTCGGACTCAGCGGCTGTCTGGTGGACTTCGGCGCCCGCGCCCGTCATCACACCAGCGTCGGCCCTGAACACGCCGATGTCACACCCGGCGCCCTCGACAGCCTGCACAGCTTACAACGCCAGCAAATTCCCTGCGCCTGGCTGGATGAGCTGTCTGCGAACTTCACTCAAGTGCTGTCATCGGCACTGCCTGACTGGATCAAACCGCCGCAACATTCGGCAACAATCAATCCTTGGCCCGCGCCCAATGCCTGCTGGCAAGCGTTGATGGGACTGAATGTCGAGCGCCTCGACGGTTGCGTGCTGGTCAGTGGTGAACCGCGCCTGCTGCAATCAGGCCTGAATGCCGGGTTGTGGACCATTGGCCTGGCGTCCTGCGGCTCACTGTGCGGCCTGGCGCCGAGCGAATGGCAAGCCCTGAGTCAGAAAGAACGCGAACAACTACGCGGCAAGGCGACGGTGCAGCTGTTCGGCCTCGGCGTGCACTCGGTGATCGATCATCTGGGCGAACTCGACACCTGTCTGGCAGACATCAGCCTGCGCCGTCTCAAAGGCGAAAAGCCCTGACCGGGATCATGCAGGTTGGCCAAGAGTGGATTAATCTAAAGGTCAGTCATAGACCTTTGGCGCGCGGCTGCGGTCAATGCCAGTGCCTATTGATAAAAGGAAACCATCATGCCCGCCCAAGAACTGCAAAAACAGCTCGATACCCTGCGCGAGCAGCTGGAACAGAATCCACCGCTGTCGCAAGTTGAACGCGAAGATCTACACGCGCTGATGGCGCAGATTGAATCCGAAATAAAACTCGAGACTGCGACTCAAGACTCCAGCATCGCCGATGGCGTGAATCTGGCAGTTGACCGCTTCGAACTCGAACACCCCGCCATCGCCGGCACGTTGCGCAACATCATGAATTCCCTGGTCAGCATGGGCATCTGAAACCCGCGAATGCAAAAAAGCCCTGCCATCACTGGCAGGGCTTTTTCATGTCCGCGATACGGGTTACTGACGAACCAGACGATGGTTCGGCAGTTGCACGCTTTCAGTGCTGCGATACGGGTTGATGTCCAGCCCGCCCCGGCGCACATAACGCGCGAACACCGTGAGTTTTTCCGGTTTCAGCAGGCGCTGCAGGTCGAGGAAGATCCGCTCCACGCACTGCTCGTGGAAGTCCGAGTGCTGACGGAAGCTGACGATGTATTCCAGCAGACTGGCGTGATCCAGCGCCGCGCCACGGTATTCCACCACCACGCTGCCCCAGTCGGGCTGACTGGTCACCGGGCAGTTGGATTTGAGCAGATGACTGTGCACGCTCTCCTCCACCACGCGCGAATCGTCGCAGCGCAGCAGTTCAGGACGCGGGTGTTCGTAGTTGCTGACGCTGATGTCCAGATCGTCGATGCACACACCCGGCAGCGCGACAACGCCTTCAGCTTCGACGTCTTTCAGGCTGCGGACACGCACGCCTACCGGTTTACCGGCAGCAGCGGACAAATCCTTGACCAGCGTCGCTTCGAGACTTGCGATATCGGCAAACGGCGTCTGATTCAGCGAGTTCAGGTACAGCTTGAACGACTTGGATTCGATGATGTTCGGCGAATCTGCCGGAATGCTGAATTCACCGATCGCCACCACCGGTTTGCCCGACGGCAGCAGCCACGACAGCTCGAAGCAGTTCCAGAAATCCACGCCGTTATACGGCAGGGTCTCGGCGGTCAGGCCCAGTTCGGCCCATTTCGCGGTGCGCGGGATCGGGAACAGCAGGGACGGCGTGTACGTGGCGATGTATTCGCTGGATTTGCCCAGCGGCGAATGTTCGGCTGCGGGATGCATGGCGGAAACCTGACTGAAGAATCAGCGGATTCTACCAGCCTTTGCTCCCGCCTTTGAGTGCTTACTGACTGACAGTCAGTTTGCCGACCATTCCGGCCTGGTAATGCCCGGGAATGTTGCAGGCAAATTCCAGGTTCACGGCTTTGCTGAAGGTCCAGGTCAGCTCGGCGGTCTTGCCCGGTTCCACCAGCACACTGTTGGGGTCGTCGTGCTTCATGCCATGCCCCATCGAGCCGTGATCCATGCCTGCCATGTCGTGGGACATTTCCTTCATGCCGGTCGGCGTGAGCATGCCGCTTTGCTGCATCTGCAACATTTCCTGCTGGTGTTTTGCATGCATCGCCGCGTCGCCGAGGTTGAATTCGTGCAGCAACTGGCCTCTATTCACCAGCACAAAACGAACGGTCTCACCGGCCTTGATCTCGATCGCCTTCGGATCGAAGCTCATGTCGCCCATCACCACTTCAATGCTGCGAGTGGCCTTGGCCGCCGGGGCCGGCTGGCCGAAGTCATAGGTGTGCGCCGGCGATGCCCACAGCGGCGAACTCAGCGCCAGCAGACACGCAGCAAGGGCCAGACGGTTACGCAAAAACATAGTCGTACTCCAACAAATCAAGGTTCAGCCTGTGGGAAACTCTAGCCCGCCTGCGCTGGCAGCGACCTGACAGGCAGATTACAACTTTGTCAGGTTGGCGCTCACCGCGTTCGCCCACGGTATAACGTCCTCGTTCCCGATACCCGAGTCGCCCATGAAACTGCTGATCGTCGAAGACCAACCCAAAACCGGCCAATACCTGCGCCAGGGCCTGACCGAGGCCGGTTTCAACACCGAACTGGTGGCCGACGGCACCACCGGTCAGCAATTGGCGTTGAGCGGCGACTATGCGCTGCTGATCCTCGACGTGATGCTGCCCGGTCGCAATGGCTGGCAGATTCTGCAAGCGGTACGCAGCGCCGGCCTGGAAACGCCGATCCTGTTTTTGACCGCCAAAGACACCGTGGAAGATCGGGTGCATGGCCTTGAACTGGGCGCCGACGATTATCTGGTCAAACCGTTCGCCTTTTCCGAATTGCTGGCGCGGGTGCGCAGCCTGTTGCGCCGCGGCAGTTCCACGCCCCAGGAAACCAGCCTGCGCCTGGCCGATCTGAGTCTGGACCTGATTCGCCGCCGGGTCGAACGCAGCGGCCAACGCATCGACCTCACCGCCAAGGAGTTCGCCCTGTTGGAAATGCTCCTGCGCCGCCAGGGCGAAGTGTTGCCCAAATCGCTGATCGCCTCGCAGGTCTGGGACATGAACTTCGACAGCGACACCAACGTGATCGAAGTGGCGATTCGTCGACTGCGCCTGAAGATCGATGACGACTTCCCCCACAAGCTGATTCACACCGTGCGCGGCATGGGCTACGTCCTTGAAGAGCGTGCCGACTGATGCGCAGACTGTCCTTGAGCGGTCGGCTGGCGCTGTTGTTTGCTGGCTGCACCGCAGTGGTTTCGCTGGTCGCCGGGGTTGTCTTCAATCAGGCCAGCGAAGGCCACTTCATCGAACTCGACCAGCAACTGCTCGAAGGAAAACTGCTCAGCGTGCGTCAGACGCTGCTGAGTGGTAGCGACGCCGCGCACATCACCGATGAGTTGAGCCAACAGGATGATGTCTCACTGCGCATCAGTAGCCCTGAGGGCCAGCGTTGGTTCGGTCGCTCGTTGCATACCCCGGCGAATCTGCCGCAGCAGCCAGGCCTGGCCACCATCAACGACAACGGCACGGACTATCGCCTGCTCAACGCCGCGCTTGAACCGGAAAAACCTGATTCCCCGCAATTGACCTTGCTGCTGGACATCACCCACCACCAGCACTTTCTGCAACGCATGCAGCATCTGATCTGGCTGACCGTCGGCCTTTCGGCACTTGCCACAGCGCTGCTCGGCGCCTGGGCTGCCCGCAGCGGTCTTCGCCCGCTACGACGAATGAGTGCCGTGGCCCGTGGGATTTCGGCGCAATCGCTGAATGCCCGATTGCCGGAAGCCCGAATGCCCGCAGAACTCGCGGAATTGGCCCACAGCTTCAACGCCATGCTCGGACGCCTCGATGACTCTTTTCAGCGGCTTTCAGCGTTCTCCGCCGACATCGCCCATGAACTGCGTACCCCTCTGTCGAACCTGTTGACTCACACTCAGGTCACCCTGACCCGCCCTCGCCCTCTCGAAGACTATCGTGAAGCGCTGCACAGCAACCTCGAAGAGCTGCAATGGATGGCACAACTGGTCAACGACATGCTTTATCTGGCCAAGGCTGACCACGGTTTGCTGGTGCCCAAGCGTGAACCGCTGGAGCTGGCGGAAGAAGCCGATGCGTTGCTGGAGTTTTTTGCGCCGCTGGCCGAAGACGCTCAGGTCAGCCTGAGCCGTGAGGGTGCGGGGCGGTTCGAGGGTGATCGCGCGATGTTGCGCCGGGCGTTGTCGAATCTGCTGGATAACGCGTTGCGCTTTACCCCGGCCGCCGGCGAAGTGCACGTGCGGGTGGCCGAGCAGGCGAAATCCTTGAGCGTGACCGTGGAGAACAGTGGCGAGGGGATTTCTGCGGAGTTGCTGCCGCGCTTGTTCGACCGCTTCTACCGGGCGGACCCTGCGCGCCAGGAAGGCAGCAGCGAGCATGCGGGGTTGGGGCTGGCGATTACTCAGTCGATCATACGGGCCCATGGCGGGCAGATTCATTGCGAATCGGCTCAGGGCTGGACGCGGTTTGTGATGGAGCTGCCCAAAGATTGAGGCCAGCAGTGCCGGCCCTTTCGCGAGCAAGCTCGCTCCCACAAGTACCGAGTCTCACCACACAACCGTGTGGCGCCCCATAACAATGTGGGAGCGAGCTTGCTCGCGAAGGCGGTTTTGAAGCTTACGAATAGCGCAACGCGTGCGCCGGTTCGATCTTCGCCGCCCGCCACGCCGGGTAAACCGTGGCCAGGAAGCTGAGGATGAAGCCTGCCGAGCAGATCAGCAGCACGTCACCACCCTGCAACTCCGATGGCAGGTTGCTGACGAAATACACGTCCGAACTGAAGATGTGCTGCCCGGTCACTCGCTCGACCCAGCCCACCATCTCACTGACGTTCAGCGCGGCAATCACGCCCAGCACGCCACCAATGATGGTGCCGACGATCCCGATCACGGTGCCCTGCACCATGAAGATCGCCATGATCTGCCGTGGCGTGGCGCCGATGGTGCGCAGGATCGCAATATCCGCGCCCTTGTCGTTCACCACCATGATCAGGGTCGCGATGATATTGAACGCCGCCACCGCGACGATCATCAGCAGCAACAGGCCGATCATGGTTTTTTCCATTTTCATCGCGCTGAACAGGCTGCCCTGGGTGTGGGTCCAGTCGTCAGCCTTGAAATCGGCGCCGAGGCCGCTGGCGATGTCCGACGAAACCTTCGGCGCGGCGTACAGATCCTTCACCGCCAGACGCACGCTCTGCACCTGATTTGGCTCCCAGTGCTGCATGGTCGCGGCGTCGGAGACGTGGATCAGGCCCATGGAACCGTCGAGTTCGGCACCCACCTTGAACACGCCAACCACGTTCAGGCGCTGCATGCGCGGGGTGATGCCGCCCGGTGCGGTGCTGACTTCCGGCACGATCAGGGTGATCTTGTCGCCGACATTGAGGCGGAAACGCCGGGCGGTGATTTCACCCAGCACTACGCCGAACTCACCCGGTTTCAAGGCATCGAGACGGCCCTGAACAATGTGCTGGGCAACGATCGACACCTTGCCTTCCTGGGCCGGATCGACGCCGCTGATCTGGATCGGCTGCATCATGCCCTTGTAGGACAGCATGCCTTCCATCTCGGTGAATGGCACGGCGGCCGTCACTTCCGGGTTCTTCATCGCGGCTGCGGCCACTGGCTGCCAGTCATCGATCGGCTTGACGCCAACGATGGTCGCGTGGGGCACCATGCCGAGGATGCGCGAGCTCATTTCGCGCTGGAAGCCGTTCATCACCGACAGCACCACGATCATCGCCAGCACGCCGAGGGCGAGGCCGATCATCGAGGTCATCGAAATGAACGAAACAAAGCGATTGCGGCGCTTGGCGCGGGTATAGCGCGTGCCGATAAAGATCGATAACGGTCTGAACATTCGCTGGGGCACCGTATAAAAATAAAAGACCCGATGCCTTTTCAGGCATCGGGTTTCACGCCGTCAGATGGGGGTCAGGCAACCTTCCTGCAATTGCAGGACGCGGTCCATCTGGCGAGCCAGGTTCATGTCGTGAGTCACCACCAGAAACGCCGTGCGCATCGAAGTGCTGAGTTCCAGCATCAGGTCCTGAATGCCTTCGGCGGTGTGGGAGTCGAGGTTGCCGGTCGGCTCGTCGAGCATCACCAGCCCTGGGTTGTTCACCAGCGCCCGGGCGATGGCCACGCGTTGACGTTCGCCACCGGACAGCTCTGCCGGCTTGTGTTCCAGGCGATGGCCCAGACCGACCCGCTCCAGCAACGCCGTGGCACGCTGACGCGCTTCCGGGATCGCGGTCTTGCCGATCAGCAGCGGCATGCAGACGTTTTCCAGCGCGGTGAATTCCGGCAGCAGGTGGTGGAACTGGTACACGAACCCGAGGGCACGGTTACGCAGCAGGCCACGCTTCTTCTCGCTCAGCGCCGACAGCTCTTCACCGTCGAGCCAGACACCGCCCTTGGTCGGCGTGTCGAGACCGCCCAGCAGATTGAGCAAGGTACTTTTGCCCGAACCGGACTTGCCGACGATCGCCACCCGCTCACCTGGATGCAGTTCCAGTTGCAGGTTGGCCAGCACTTCCACCGACTCCGGGCCTTCCTCGTAGGATTTGCCCAGGTTGCGGCAGCTCAAGATTGCTTTTTCACTCATGCCCGACTCACTCATAACGTAGCGCCTCCGCCGGCTGGGTGCGCGCGGCACGCCAGGCTGGATACAGGGTGGCGAGGAAACTCAGGACCAACGCAGCGGCGCAGACCATGATCACGTCCTGGCTCTGCACCTGCGACGGCAGGTAATCGATGAAATACACGTCGGCGTTAAGGAATTTGTGCCCGATCACGCCTTCGAGGGCCGAAATCGCGGCGCTGACGTTGAGCGCGGCGAAGATCCCGACCACGGCGCCGATGGCCGTGCCGACCACACCGATCACCGTACCTTGCACCATGAACGTGCGCATGATCGTGCCCGGCGTGGCGCCCAGTGTGCGCAGAATGGCGATGTCGCCCTTCTTGTCGTTCACCACCATCACCAGTGTGGAAATGATGTTGAAAGCAGCAACAGCGACGATCAGCAGCAACAGCAGACCAATCATGGCTTTTTCCATGCGGATCGCCTGATACAGGTTGCCGTGGGTGCGGGTCCAGTCGCGGGCGTAGTAATGGTCTTCGCCAAGCCGTTGAGCGATGTTCCACGCCTCGCGCGGCGCCTGGAACAGATCGTCGAACTTCAGGCGCAGGCCCTGCACCTGATCAGGCTTCCAGCGGTGCATCTTCGCCAGATCCTGCAGGTTGGTCACGCCCAGGTAACCGTCCAGTTCACCGGCGCCGACATGGAAGATGCCGACCACGGTGAAGCGTTTCATGCGCGGGAACATCCCTGCCGGGGTCACACTGACCTCCGGGGCGACGAAGGTGACCTTGTCACCGATGCCCACGCCGAGCTTGGTCGCGGCCTTGTCGCCGATCACGATGCCGAAGCTGCCCGGCGTCAGGTCGTCAAGTTTGCCCTGTTTCATGAAGTTGTCGATGATCGAGACGTTGCGCTCCAGCGCCGGGTCGATGGCATTGAGCAACACCTTGGACACCTGACCGTTATTGGTCAGCAACCCCTGCATCTGGGTGAACGGCGCAACGGCCGCCACCTGCGGGTTCTGCTTGACCTTGGCGGCCAGGCTCGGCCAGTCGTTGATGGCTTCACCGGACTCGATGGTCGCGTGGGGCACCATGCCCAGCACGCGGGTGCGCATCTCATGATCGAAGCCGTTCATCACCGACAGCACCACGATCATCACGACCACGCCAAGGGCGAGCCCGATCATCGAAGTCAGGGAAATGAATGACACAAAATGATTGCGGCGCTTTGCACGGGTATAACGCGTGCCGATAAATACGAAGAGAGGTCTGAACATGTCGGGGCTTGTTCGGAGGGAAAAGGAACGTCCTTGTGGCGGGGGTCGATAACCAGCTTTACACTCAGACCACCGCCGCTACCATGGGTTCGCCATGTCGACATTAGATGAAGAAGATCGCCGCGAATACTACCGTATCGAGGACATGATCGCACTGGAAATTCGGCCCCTGTCCGCTCCCGAAGCCGCAGGCCAGGAAGTGTTGCAGGATGCTTCTCCACTGTTCAACCTGCTCAGCGAATTGCACCTGAGCGAATTCGAGTCGCAGCACCTGCTGCGCCAGATCAGCGAACGCGACCGCGCCATCGCCGCGTTCCTGAAATCCCAGAACAAACGCATCGACCTGCTCAGCCAGGTGGTCGCCCTGACCGTACTCGGCCACATCGGCGAGCCGCAGTCAGTGATCCTCTCCGAGGGCGGCATCGACTTTCAGCACCCGACCCCGATCGCCACCGGCGCCCACCTGTCGGTGAAACTGGTGCTGATGCCCCAGGCGCTTGGCCTGTTGCTGCGCGCCCGCGTGACTCATTGCGACCGCAAGGGCGACGGCTACGACGTCGGCACCGAGTTCGAACACCTGACCGACGCCCAGCGCCAGCTGCTCGCCCGCTATATCTTGCAAAAACAGGCCCAGGAACGACGTCTGGCCCGCGAACAGAACGAATCAGGCCTCTAAATCATTAAGGAAGAACCGTGACCCTCATCTACGGCCACCGCGGCGCCAAGGGCGAAGCACCGGAAAACACCCTGAGCAGTTTTCAGGAATGTCTCAAGCACGGCGTTCGCCGTTGCGAGCTGGACCTGCACCTGTCCAAGGACGGCGAGCTGATGGTCATTCACGATCCGACCCTCAAGCGCACCACCGACCGGCGCGGCAAGGTGGTCGAGCACACCGCCGCCGATCTGGTGACCTACGACGCGCGCAAGGGCGGCCCGGGCTGGATCAAGCCCTGCCCGATTCCGACGCTGGAAGAACTGTTCGAGAAGTGTGATTTCGAGCACTGGCAGTTGGAAGTCAAAAGCGCTTCGCGTACCCGCGCCGCGACCACCGTGCTGGCGATCCGTGAAATGGCAGTCAGGCACGGGCTGCTCGACAAGGTGACGATCACCTCGAGCTCGCGGGAAGTATTGAAGGCTGCACTGGATCTGGTGCCCGACGTATCACGCGGCCTGGTGGCCGAATACGCCTGGCTCGACCCGCTGAAGGTCGCGCAAAGTTACGGCTGCGAGATTCTGGCGCTGAACTGGACGCTGTGTACGCCGGAACGCCTGCAAAAGGCGCAGCGTCAGGGGCTGCATGTGTCGGTGTGGACCGTCAACGAGCCTGCGCTGATGCGCAGACTCGCCGACTTCGGCGTTGACAGCCTGATTACAGACTTTCCCGGTTTGGCCACTGCCACCCTCGGGAATTGCTGAAATCGGTCTCCCCGGCCGGCTCAGGCCACCGGCCGGAGCCCGTCAAAAAAGCCGGTTGAGGCCGTCGTACGCCGCTACCCGATAGGCTTCGGCCATGGTCGGGTAGTTGAACGTCGTGTTGACGAAGTACTTCAGAGTGTTCAGTTCGCCCGGCTGGTTCATGATCGCCTGACCGATGTGCACGATCTCCGACGCCTGATAACCGAAGCAGTGAACGCCCAGCACTTCCAGGGTTTCACGGTGGAACAGGATCTTCAGCATGCCTTGCGGCTCACCGGCAATCTGTGCCCGCGCCATGCTCTTGAAGAACGCCTTGCCCACTTCGTACGGCACCTTGGCCTGGGTCAGTTCCTGCTCGTTCTTGCCGATCGAGCTGATCTCCGGAATGGTGTAGATGCCGGTCGGCACGTCATTCACGAAACGCCAGCTGCCGTTGTCGACAATGCTGCCAGCGGCCGAACGGCCCTGGTCGTGGGCGGCACTGGCCAGGCTCGGCCAGCCGATCACGTCACCGGCGCCATAGATGTTCTGCACGCAGGTGCGGTAGTTCTCGTCGACTTCGATCTGGCCACGGCTGTTGACCTTGACCCCGATGTTTTCCAGACCCAGCTGGTCGGTGTTACCGGTACGGCCGTTGCACCAGAGCAAGGCGTCGGCCTTGATCTTCTTGCCGGACTTCAGGTGCAGGATCACGCCGTTGTCCACGCCTTCGACGCGGTCATACTCTTCGTTGTGACGCACGGTGATGTTGTTGTTGCTGAAGTGGTAGCTCAACGCCTGGGAGATTTCCGAGTCGAGGAAGCTCAGCAACTGACCGCGGTTGTCCACCAGCTCGACCAGCACCCCCAGACCGCTGAAGATCGAAGCGTATTCACAGCCGATCACGCCGGCGCCGTAAACGATCAGTTTGCGCGGGGTGTGGCCGAGGCTGAGGATGGTGTCGCTATCGTAGATACGCGGGTGGTGGAAATCGATGTCCGCCGGGCGATATGGACGCGAGCCAGTGGCGATGATGATGTGTTTGGCCACCAGTTTCTCGACCACGCCGTTGGCGCAGACCACTTCGATGGTCTGCTCGTCGGCGAAGCTGCCGGTGCCGAAGAACACGTCGACGCGATTACGGGCGTAGTAGCCGGTACGCGAAGCGACTTGCTTGGAGATGACTTTCTCGGCGCTTTTCAACACGTCCGGGAAGGAGAACCAGCGCGGCTCGCCGATCGCACGGAACATCGGGTTGGTGTTGAACTGCATGATCTGCCGCACCGAGTGACGCAGGGCCTTGGACGGGATGGTGCCCAGGTGGGTGCAGTTGCCGCCGACCTGGCGACGGCTGTCGACCATCGCCACCTTGCGCCCTGCTTTGGCGGCGTTCATTGCCGCGCCTTCTCCCGCCGGGCCGGAACCCAGCACCACCACGTCGTAGTTGTAGACAGCCATGCGTACTCCTCAGAACAGGCCGCGGTGCCAGCAGCACCGGCGGCTAAATCACGCCGAACGACGGCGCGAAGGAACAATTGGGGGCCAGTAGAAAACCCGGACACAGTCTATAGAAGCGTCAACGCCGCGCACATTAACCCTTGGTCGCGTCGTAGGCTACTTTTGCCTGCACTACAACGCCAGCTTTCATACTGTTCTCAGTCAACTTTTGCGCCACTGAGCCGTTCGAAAGCGTGACTGGTGCGTGTGACGAAACCTGTATCGGCACGAATCACAAAGAATGCACCAATGTCGTGTTTTTCGGCATAGTCCCAGGCCCTTTCCGGCCCGAGAATCAGCAACAGCGTCGATAGTCCATCGGCCATCAACGCTGAAGGATGAATGACCGTGACCGACGCTAGATCGTGTAGGACCGGTGCACCGGTGCGGGCATCGAAGGTGTGGGAATAGCGCCGGCCATCCTGCTGAAAATAGTTGCGGTAGTCGCCGGACGTAGAAAGGCCATAACCATCCACATCGATAACGCGCTCTGCCACCTGCTGATCGTCGCGGGGCTCCTCCAGCGCAATGCGCCACGGCGAACCGTCGAGTTTCTTGCCGGACGCCTTGAGTTCACCGGTGGCTTCGGCCAGATAATCATGAATGCCCAGGGCCTCGAGCCGCGCGGCAATGCAGTCAACCGCGTAACCGGCGGCGATGCTGTTGAAATCCACCTCGACTGCCGCGTCCTTGCACAACCGTTCGCCGTCGATGCGCAGATGTTCATGACCAACCCGCTGCCTCACTTCGGCCAGCGCCGCCGCATCCGGGACCTTTTCTTCACGCCCCTGCGGGCCGAAACCCCATAAATTCATCAGCGGCTCAACCGTGAGGTCGTAGGAACCTTCGCTCTGCCGTGACAGCTGCTCGCCCACGCGGATCAATTCAAGGACCGGCGCGGACATGACCTGACAGCGATCAGTCGGTAATGCATTGAAGCGCGAGATATCGGAGTCTGCGCGGTAAGTCGACATTTCCCGATCGACGTCCGCGAGGATTTTTTCCACTTCGACACGCACCTCCTGCGGGGCAGGCAGATTGGCGTGGCGCACGTACTTGATCGAATAGGTGCTGCCCATCGTCGGGCCACCGAAAGTCTCGAGGGAATCGCCGTTGCCGCAGCCGGACAAAAACCCGGTCAACAGCACGAGAATCCCCCACCGTCCAGTTAACAATTCTTCATCTCCCCGCAAAACCGCGCCGGCCATTATGGGCTACGAGCGCAACGCTTTCTTACAAGATTTAGAGTGAGTACCTACCCATGTCCTCCACGACCGGCAAAGGCAAAGCGATTTTTCGCGTTGTCAGCGGCAACTTTCTCGAGATGTTCGACTTCATGGTCTACGGCTTCTACGCCACGGCCATTGCCAAGACCTTCTTCCCCACCGACAGCGCCTTCGCTTCCCTGATGCTCTCCCTGGCCACGTTCGGAGCCGGCTTCCTGATGCGTCCGCTGGGGGCGATTTTTCTCGGCGCCTACATCGACCGTCATGGCCGACGCCAGGGCCTGATCATCACGCTGGCTCTGATGGCGGCCGGCACCGTGTTGATTGCCTGCGTACCCGGCTACGCCACCCTTGGGGTTGCCGCGCCGCTGATCGTGCTGTTCGGCCGATTGCTGCAAGGCTTCTCGGCCGGTGTGGAACTGGGCGGCGTGTCGGTGTATCTGGCGGAAATCGCCACGCCCGGCCGCAAGGGTTTTTTCGTCAGCTGGCAGTCCGCCAGCCAGCAAGCAGCCGTGGTGTTCGCCGGCCTGCTCGGTGTCGGCCTCAACCACTGGCTGAGCCCTGAGCAGATGGGCGAATGGGGCTGGCGCGTGCCGTTCCTGATCGGCTGCATGATCGTCCCGGTGATTTTCGTCATCCGCCGCTCGCTGGAGGAAACCCCGGAGTTCCAGGCGCGCAAACATCGCCCTACCCTGCAGGAAATTGTCCGTTCGATCGGGCAGAACTTTGGCATCGTCATTGCCGGCATGGCGCTGGTGGTCATGACAACGGTGTCGTTCTACCTGATCACGGCGTACACGCCGACGTTTGGTAAAGCGGAACTGCATCTGTCGGATCTTGATGCTTTGCTGGTGACCGTGTGCATCGGCCTGTCTAACTTCTTCTGGCTGCCGGTGATGGGCGCAGTGTCTGACAAGGTCGGGCGTAAACCCCTACTGTTGGCGGCGACGATTCTGGCGATCCTGACGGCTTATCCGGCGCTGTCGTGGCTGGTGGCGAATCCGAGCTTCAGCCATTTGTTGATCGTCGAGTTGTGGCTGTCGTTCCTGTACGGCTCGTACAACGGAGCGATGGTGGTGGCACTCACCGAGATCATGCCGGTAGAAGTTCGCACGACCGGTTTCTCATTGGCCTACAGTCTGGCGACCGCAACTTTCGGTGGCTTTACGCCGGCAGCCTGCACCTATCTGATCCATGTGCTGGACAACAAGGCGGCACCGGGGATCTGGCTCAGCGGCGCAGCCGTATTGGGCCTGATCGCCACGCTGGTGCTGTTTCGCGGCAACAGACATGAACAGCGCACGGCACAAGCATCGATAGTCGGCGGCGCCCGATAGGACGCTATCGCTGGCAAGCCAGCTCCCACAGGGTTTCGGGTCGCTCACAAATGTATGGCACAACTCAATACCTGTGGGAGCTGGCTTGCCAGCGATGAGGCCGCAACAGGCAACAGATATTTTCCAGGCATAAAAAAAACGCCCCGACCAGAGTCGGGGCGTTTTCATTTGCAGCTAAGGCTTAGCGCGGGAACGCTGGCGGGTTTACACCGGCCATGTCTTCCATCACGCGGATCACCTGGCAGCTGTAACCGAACTCGTTGTCGTACCACACGTACAGAACAACGCGGTTGTCCTGAACGATGGTCGCTTCAGCGTCGACCACACCGGCGTGGCGCGAGCCAACGAAGTCGGTCGAAACCACTTCCTGCGAGTTGACGAAGTCGATTTGCTTGTGCAGATCGGAGTGCAGCGCCATGTAGCGCAGGTACTCGTTCATCTCTTCACGGGAGGCGGCTTTCTCAAGGTTCAGGTTGAGAATGGCCATCGACACGTTCGGCGTCGGAACACGGATCGCGTTACCGGTCAGCTTGCCGGCCAGCTCAGGCAGGGCCTTGGCAGCAGCGGTGGCAGCACCGGTCTCGGTGATCACCATGTTCAGCGCGGCGCTACGGCCACGGCGATCGCCCTTGTGGAAGTTGTCGATCAGGTTCTGGTCGTTGGTGTACGAGTGAACGGTTTCGACGTGACCGTTGATGATCCCGAACTTGTCATTCACGGCTTTCAGCACCGGCACGATGGCGTTGGTGGTGCAGGAAGCGGCGGACACGATCTTGTCGTCAGCAGTGATTTCGTTGTGGTTGATACCGTGAACGATGTTCTTCAGCTTGCCCTTGCCAGGCGCGGTCAGAACAACGCGGTCGATACCCGGGCACTGCAAGTGCTGGCCCAGGCCATCGGCATCACGCCATACACCGGTGTTGTCCACCAGCAGCGCATCTTTGATGCCGTACTGGGTGTAATCCACTTCGGTAGGGTTCTTCGCGTAGATAACCTGGATCAGGTTGCCGTTGGCGGTGATGGTGTTGTTTTCTTCGTCGATGGTGATGGTGCCGTTGAACGAACCATGTACCGAATCGCGGCGCAGCAGGCTGGCGCGTTTGGTCAGGTCGTTTTCGGCACCCTTGCGCACCACGATGGCACGCAGACGCAGGCCGTCGCCGCCACCGGTTTTCTCGATCAGGATACGCGCCAGCAGACGGCCGATACGACCGAAGCCATAAAGCACAACGTCGGTGCCTTTGCGTGCCGAAGCGTTTTGCTGGCCAACCACGTCAGCCATTTCTTCGCGAACGAACTGCTCGGCAGTACGGCCGTTGCCTTCGTTGCGGAATTTGTACGCCAGCTTGCCCAGATCTACCGAGGCCGCGCCGAGCTTGAGCTCGCTCATGGCCTTGAGCAGCGGGAATGTTTCGTGGACGGAGAGTTCGCTGTCGTCGGCAGAGCGGTGGCGAGCAAAGCGGTGAGCTTTGAGAATCGCGATGACAGACTGGTTGATCAGGCTGCGGCCATAGATCGAGCTCACCACGTTGTTGTTGCGGTAGAGCTGACCGATAAGCGGAATCATCGCTTCTGCGAGTGCTTCACGGTCGATCCATTCACCAAGACACTGGTCGGGCTTCTGAGTCACGGTAACCTTCCACATGTAGGGGCAGAAAAAAGGGGCTACATTATGCCGCCGAGAACCTCTTGTAGCAATGCGCGCTTGTCGCGCAATCGGTAACAAAAATCCGTCCAAAAAAATAACGCTCTCCGCCAGCCCAGTAAAACCGGGGCTTCCAGCGCAGTCAGTTTTTCGACGACTGTTAGACGATGTCTGTAACCCTCCGTAACACCACCGACTTTTGGCACTACATAACCGTAAAAAAAGCGCTGGTTTTTATGGTTACCACTACATTTTTCCCAAACAGTGCAGATAGACGCATCCTGCAACTGACAGGCGGCACCTGACGCCGCTACAATTACCGACTTTGTCGCAACGCCTGGAGCTCAACCTTCCGTGCCTGTTCTGCGTCTACCGCTTCTCCCTGCCGCGGCAGGTAAACAGCACTGGGGCAACCTCCCCGGTGCCGCCCTGAGCCTGGCAATTGCCGAGGCTGCCAGCGCTGCCAAGCGCTTCACGCTGCTTTTGACCGCCGACAGCCAGAGTGCCGAACGGCTGGAGCAGGAGCTGAGTTTCTTCGCCCCGGATTTGCCGGTGCTGCATTTCCCGGACTGGGAAACCCTGCCTTACGACCTGTTTTCGCCGCACCAGGACATCATCTCTCAGCGCATCGCCAGCCTTTATAGACTGCCCGAGCTGGAACATGGCGTGCTGGTGGTGCCAATCACTACCGCCCTGCACCGTCTGGCGCCGACCAAATTCCTGCTCGGCAGCAGCCTGGTGCTGGATGTCGGGCAGAAACTCGATGTCGAGCAAATGCGTTCGCGGCTTGAAGCCAGCGGCTATCGCTACGTCGACACGGTCTACGAGCACGGCGAGTTCACGGTGCGCGGCGCACTGATCGACTTGTTCCCGATGGGCAGCAAACTGCCCTATCGCATCGACCTGTTCGACGACGAAATCGAAACCCTGCGCACTTTCGATCCGGAAAACCAGCGCTCCATTGACAAGGTCGATTCGGTCAAGCTGCTGCCGGCAAAGGAATTCCCGCTGCAAAAAGAAGCGGTGACCCGCTTCAAGGCGCGTTTTCGCGAGCGTTTCGACGTCGACTTCCGCCGCTGCCCGATCTTCCAGGATCTGAGCAGCGGCATCACGCCGGCCGGTATCGAGTACTACCTGCCGCTGTTCTTCGAAGAAACCTCGACCCTGTTCGATTACCTGCCACAGGACACGCAAGTGTTTTCGCTGCCGGGCATCGAGCAGGCGGCGGAAAACTTCTGGAACGACGTGCGCAATCGATATGAAGAGCGCCGCGTCGATCCATCGCGTCCTTTATTGCCACCGGCCGAACTGTTCCTGCCGGTGGAAGACTGCTTTGCCCGCCTGAAGAACTGGCCGCGTGTGGTCGCCAGTCAGCAGGACGTGGAAACCGGCGCCGGCCGCGAACGCTTCCCGGCCCAGGCATTGCCGAACCTGGCGATCGAAGCCAAGGCTACGCAACCGCTGGCCGCGCTCTCGTCATTCCTCGACGAGTTCCCCGGTCGCGTGCTGTTCACCGCCGAATCCGCGGGCCGTCGCGAAGTACTGCTGGAATTGCTGGAACGCCTGAAGCTGCGCCCGAAAACCGTCGACAGCTGGCCGGACTTCGTCGCGAGCAAGGATCGCCTGGCGATTACTATCGCTCCGCTCGACGAAGGCCTGATGCTGGACGACCCGGCGCTGGCACTGGTTGCGGAAAGTCCACTGTTCGGCCAACGCGTGATGCAGCGTCGCCGTCGCGAAAAACGCGCCGACGCCAATAACGATGCGGTGATCAAGAATCTCACCGAGCTGCGCGAAGGCGCGCCGGTGGTGCACATCGACCATGGTGTCGGTCGCTACCTCGGCCTGACGATTCTGGAAATCGACAGTCAGGCTGCCGAGTTCCTGACCCTCGAATATGCCGAGAACGCCAAGCTTTACGTGCCGGTGGCCAACCTGCATTTGATCGCCCGCTACACCGGCAGCGACGATGCGCTGGCCCCGCTGCACCGCCTCGGCTCCGAGACCTGGCAGAAAGCCAAGCGCAAGGCCGCCGAGCAAGTGCGCGACGTTGCCGCCGAACTGCTCGACATCTATGCCCGTCGCGCCGCCCGCGAAGGTTACGCGTTTGCCGATCCGAAGGCCGATTACGCGACCTTCAGCGCCGGCTTCCCATTTGAGGAAACCCCGGACCAGCAATCCACCATCGAAGCCGTGCGCGAAGACATGCTCGCGCCGAAACCGATGGATCGACTGGTCTGCGGCGACGTGGGTTTCGGCAAGACCGAAGTGGCCATGCGCGCCGCGTTCATCGCGGTGCACGGCGGCAAACAAGTGGCGATTCTGGTGCCGACTACCCTGCTCGCCCAGCAGCACTACAACAGCTTCCGCGACCGCTTCGCCGACTGGCCGGTGACCGTGGAAGTGATGAGCCGCTTCAAGTCGGCCAAGGAAGTGAACGCCGCGGTGGCCGAACTGGCCAAAGGCAACATCGACATCGTCATCGGCACCCACAAGCTGCTGCAGGACGACGTCAAGATCAAAAACCTCGGACTGGTGATCATCGACGAAGAACACCGCTTCGGTGTCCGTCAGAAGGAACAGCTCAAGGCCCTGCGCAGCGAAGTCGACATTCTTACGCTGACCGCCACGCCGATTCCGCGCACGCTGAACATGGCGGTATCGGGCATGCGCGACCTGTCGATCATCGCCACGCCGCCGGCGCGACGCCTGTCGGTGCGCACCTTCGTCATGGAGCAGAACAAGAGCACGGTCAAAGAGGCCTTGCTGCGAGAGCTGCTGCGCGGCGGTCAGGTCTATTACCTGCACAACGACGTGAAGACCATCGAAAAATGCGCCGCCGACCTGGCCGAACTGGTGCCGGAGGCGCGAATCGGCATCGGCCACGGGCAGATGCGCGAACGCGAACTCGAACAGGTGATGAGCGACTTCTATCACAAGCGCTTCAACGTGCTGATCGCCTCGACCATCATCGAGACCGGCATCGACGTGCCGAGCGCCAACACCATCATCATCGAGCGCGCCGACAAGTTCGGCCTGGCGCAACTGCACCAATTGCGCGGCCGTGTCGGTCGTAGTCACCACCAGGCCTACGCCTACCTGCTGACCCCGCCACGCCAGCAAATTACCGGTGATGCGGAAAAACGTCTGGAAGCGATTGCCAACACTCAGGATCTGGGCGCCGGCTTCGTACTGGCCACCAACGACCTGGAAATCCGTGGCGCCGGTGAACTGCTGGGCGATGGTCAGAGCGGGCAGATTCAGGCGGTCGGATTCACGCTATACATGGAAATGCTCGAGCGCGCGGTGAAGTCGATCCGCAAGGGCGAACAGCCGAACCTCGATCAACCTCTCGGCGGTGGCCCGGAAGTCAACCTGCGGGTGCCTGCGCTGATTCCGGAAGATTATCTGCCGGATGTACACGCACGCCTGATCCTGTACAAGCGCATCGCTTCGGCCACCGACGAGGAAGGCCTGAAGGATCTGCAAGTGGAGATGATCGACCGCTTCGGTCTGCTGCCGGAGCCGACCAAGAATCTGGTGCGCATCACGGCGCTGAAATTGCAGGCCGAGCAGCTGGGCATCAAGAAAGTCGATGGCGGCCCGCAAGGTGGGCGCATCGAGTTCGCGGCGCAGACGCCGGTCGACCCGATGACCCTGATCAAACTGATCCAGAGCCAGCCGAAACGCTACAAATTCGAAGGCGCCACGATGTTCAAGTTCCAGGTGCCGATGGAGCGCCCGGAAGAGCGCTTTAATACTGTGGAGGCGCTGTTCGAGCGCCTCATCCCGAAAACTGCTTGAAGGACGCCGCATGCGCCTGTTTCGCTCTCTGACTTTGCTACTGACTCTGGTAGCGCCCTCGGTGTTTGCCGATGACCTGTATCAGGTCGAAATGATTCTGGTGCGCCAGAACGCCGTGCCGGCCATCGTCAGCCGTGCCGCACCCGAAGACTGGGCCGCCGGCGCCCAACGCCTGGGCGATGACAGCAAGCGCACCACAGCGCTGAACGACGTCGCCACCAAACTCACCGCCAGCGGCGAGTACAGCGTGCTGATGCACAAAGCCTGGCAGCAGACTCTCGGAGAGACGCCAGCCAAAGTCGCAGTCAGCGAAGGTCAGGAGCAGTTCGGTCAATTCCCTATCGAAGGCACGATTGAAATGAAGCTCGGGCGCTTCACCGACGTGAACGCCGACTTCTGGGTCAACCAGATCGACGCCAACGGCATGGTCACCGCCAGCGAGCGCCTCAAACAGGACAGCCACACCAAGAACGGCCAACTCAACTACCTCGACAACGGCCACCTGGCCCTGCTGATCAAGATCACTTCACTGACGGCGCCCGCGCCTCGGGAAGCGCCTGAAGTCGTTCCGGACTGATCGAAGTCCTTATGCTCCCGCCATTGAGTAAACCGCTGGCCTCCTCCTGGGTCAGCCGATTCAAGGAACAAAGCCTGGAGCGTGGCCGCCGCTACGCGCTGGAAAACCGGGTGCGATTCGTGCAGGTCGGCGATGCGACCATTACCGCCAACTGCGAAGGTTCTGGCGGTAACGTCTACCGTCAGACTATTCACCTGCGCGAGTCGGCCAAAGGCACGCTGCTGATGGTCGATGCCACCTGCACCTGCCCGGTACACAGCAACTGCAAACACTGTGCGGCGGTATTGCTGCAAGTGCAGGAAACCCTCGAATACCCCGCCGCCGCCAAAGACGCCGAACTGCTGGAAAAACTCCAGGCCGTGCTGGAAAACCGCAGCCCGAAAGCGCCGCCGCAAGTGCTGGTGGACAACGTGCAACCGGTGCCGCGCCTGTGGCTGGCGAGTGTCGAGTTCAGCGCGTTCGAGCCGCGCAACGGCAAGATGCAGCGATACATCCAGCACCGTGCGGCGCTGTCCTTCAGCTATCTCGACGAATACGTCAGCGGCCAGAAGAACAGCGACATTCTGATTCGCCAGGAAGCCCAGACCCTGCGGGTCAAACGTCACCCGGACATCGAACAGAGCTACCGCGAGCAGCTGCGAATTCTCGGTTTTCGCATCGCCACCCGGCAGAGCAAGGCCCTGCCGGAAAGCGCCGGCGAACTCTACGAGATGGTCAACGACAGCGCCTGGCTGACGTTCACCCTTAACGATCTGCCGAAGCTGCGCACCCAGGGCTGGGAGCTGCTGGTCGACGACGAGTTCGGCTTCGACCTGACTGCCGTCGACGATTGGTACGCCACCGTCGAGCAGACGCCGGAACGCGACTGGTTCGATCTGGAGCTGGGGATCATCGTCAACGGCGAGCGCCTGAGCCTGCTGCCGATCCTGCTCAACCTTATGCGCTCGCACACGGAAATCCTCAATCCGGAACGTCTCGCCCGCCGTCGCGACGATGAACTGATTCTGGTGAACATCCCGCAACGCAACAGCGAGCACGGTCCGTTGCAAGTGGCCCTGCCCCTCGGCCGGCTGAAACCGGTGCTGGCGACCCTTGGCGAGTTCTATCTACAAGAGCCGGGCGAAACCACCCTGCGCCTGAGCAAGGCCGACGCCACGCGCCTGAATTCGCTTGAAGGCATTCCCCTGCTCTGGGAGGGTGGCGAGCAGATTCGCAGCTTCGCCCAACGCTTGCGTGATATCCGCGACTACAGCGCCAAAGCACCGAAGGGGCTGAATGCGACGTTGCGTCCTTATCAGCTCGAAGGCTTGAGCTGGATGCAGTCGCTGCGGCAACTTGAAGTCGGCGGGATTCTCGCGGATGACATGGGCCTGGGTAAAACCCTACAGACCCTGGCGCATATTCTCAGCGAGAAGAACGCTGGACGCCTGGATCGACCGTGCATGGTGGTGATGCCTACCAGCCTGATTCCCAACTGGCTGGACGAAGCGGCGCACTTCACGCCACAACTCAAGGTTGTAGCCCTGTACGGTGCCAGCCGTAAAAAGCATTTCGAGCATCTGGCCGATTACGACCTGATCCTCACGACCTATGCGCTGCTGCCCAAGGATGTCGAACGCCTGGCGCAGCAGCCGCTGCATGTGCTGGTGCTGGATGAAGCGCAGTACATCAAGAACCCGAACAGCAAAGCCGCCCAGGCTGCCCGTGAACTCAACGCTCGCCAGCGCCTGTGCCTGAGCGGTACCCCGCTGGAAAATCACCTGGGCGAACTGTGGTCGCTGTTTCACTTCCTGCTGCCCGGCTGGCTCGGCGACGTTAAAAGCTTCAACGCCGATTACCGCGTGCCGATCGAAAAACGCGCCAGCGAAGTCAGACTTCAGCACCTCAACGGTCGGATCAAACCGTTCCTGCTGCGCCGCACCAAGGAACAGGTTGCGACCGAGCTGCCGCCGAAAACCGAGATCATCCATTGGGTCGAGCTCAACGAAGCGCAGCGTGACGTATACGAAACCATGCGCCTGGCCATGGACAAGAAGGTTCGCGACGAGATCACCCGCAAAGGTGTGGCACGCAGCCAGATCATCATTCTTGAAGCGCTGCTCAAGCTGCGTCAGGTCTGCTGTGACTTGCGCCTGGTCAACGACGCCACCCTGCCCGCTCGCGGCAGCACCTCGGGCAAGCTCGACAGCCTGATGGAAATGCTCGAGGAGTTGTTTGAGGAGGGCCGGCGGATTCTGCTGTTCTCGCAGTTCACTTCGATGCTGTCACTGATCGAGGACGAGCTGAAAAAACGCAATGTCGCGTATGCGCTGCTAACGGGACAGACTCGGGATCGGCGTACGCCGGTGAAGGAATTCCAGAGCGGCAAGCGTCAGATCTTTCTCATCAGCCTGAAGGCTGGCGGCGTGGGCCTGAACCTGACGGAAGCGGACACGGTGATTCACTACGATCCGTGGTGGAATCCGGCGACCGAGAATCAGGCAACCGACCGCGCGTATCGCATTGGTCAGGAAAAGCCGGTATTCGTCTACAAGATGATTGCCCGGGGTACGGTCGAGGAAAAGATTCAGCACTTGCAGAAGGAAAAGTCCGACCTGGCAGCCGGCGTGCTGGATGGGCGCAAGGCCGGAGACTGGAAGTTGCAAAGTGATGATATCGAGGCGTTGTTTGCGCCGTTGCCGGACAAATTCGACAAGCGCTGAAGTCCTTGTCGTCTACCAGACCGATTCGCGGGCAAGCCCGCTCCCACAGAGATAGCGCTTAACCTGTGGGAGCGGGCTTGCCCGCGAATGGCTCGACTCGGTTTTGAGCCAGACTCAGCCCTTCAGCACCCGCGCCAACGTCGACTTCACCTTGCCCATGCCATCATGCAACGCCTGCTCGATCTCGGCCATGGTGATCACTTCAGTGGTCTTGCCCGCCGCCGGGTTCACCACCAGCGAAAGACAGGCGTAATCCAGATCCAGCTCACGAGCCAGCGCCGCTTCCGGCATGCCGGTCATACCGACGATGTCGCAGCCGTCACGCTCCAGGCGCACGATCTCGGCCACGGTTTCCAGTCGTGGCCCTTGGGTGCAGGCGTAAACGCCCTGATCACTGTATTCGCAGCCTTCGGCGGCCAACGCGGCAATCAGTTGCTGACGCAGCGGTTCGCTGTAGGGAAAGCTGAAGTCGATGTGTGTGACATGTTCCAGGTCATCGGCGAAATAGGTGTGCTCGCGACCGCTGGTGTAGTCCACGATCTGATGCGGCACGCAAAAATGTCCGGTGCCCATTGCAGGATGAATCCCGCCCACGGCGTTGACCGCGATGATCGCTTCCGCCCCGGCCTGCTTCAACGCCCACAGGTTGGCGCGGTAGTTGACCTTGTGCGGCGGGAAGCGATGCGGGTGACCGTGGCGAGCGAGGAACAGCACTTCCTTGCCGGCGTATTCGCCAATCTGAACCTCGGCCGATGGCGCGCCATAAGGCGTATCCACCGCCAGCGATTGGCGAATGCTCAGGCCTTCCAGCTGGGTCAGGCCAGTGCCGCCGATGATTGCGTAAACCGTCATAGCGAAAAATCCTTAATCGATCAGTTGAGCGTCTTTGAGCGCGCCGACAGCGGTCAGCCAGCGCGGATCCTGACGGTATTCGGTGCTGGCGAACGCCTGACCGCGCATGCGCGCGATGCGCGGCGACGGCTTGACCTTCATGCGCTGCGCAGCGCTCAGGGCCAGCTCGGCAGCTGCGCGGTCGTTGCACACCAGGCCCATGTCGCAGCCGGCGCTGAGTGCCGCTTCGATACGACTGGCAGCGTCCCCGACCACGTGCGCGCCAGCCATCGACAGGTCGTCGCTGAAGATTACGCCGTCGAACTGCAGCTCGCCGCGCAGGATGTCCTGCAACCAGCGCCGGGAGAATCCGGCGGGCTGCGCATCGACTTGCGGATAAATCACGTGGGCCGGCATGACGGCGGCCAGTTGCTTGCTGAGTCTGGCGAACGGCACGAGATCGTTGGCGCGGATCTCATCGAGGCTGCGCTCGTCGTTGGGGATTGCGACGTGGGAATCGGCTTCCGCCCAGCCATGGCCGGGGAAGTGCTTGCCGGTGGCCGCCATGCCGGCGCTGTTCATGCCGCGGATGAACGCCCCGGCAAGTAGCGCAGCGCGCTCCGGATCGCCTTCGAACGAGCGGGTGCCGACGACGGCACTGCGCTGGTAATCCAGATCAAGCACCGGCGCGAAGCTCAGGTCGAGCCCGACCGCCAGCACTTCAGTGGCCATGATCCAGCCGCATTGCTCGGCCAGATATTCGGCGTTCGGGTTGTCAGCGATGGCGCGCATGGCTGGCAAACGGACGAAGCCCTGACGCAGACGCTGGACGCGACCGCCCTCCTGATCCACCGCCAGCAGCAGGTCCGGACGTACGGCACGAATCGCCGCGCTCAGCTCGCGCACCTGACGTGGATGCTCAATGTTGCGGGCAAAGATGATCAGGCCGCCCACTTCGGGCTGGCGCAACAATTGGCGATCTTCGGCCGTCAGCCAGGTACCGGCGACGTCCACCATCAACGAGCCTTGCAGGCCAGCAGTCATAGATATTCCTTGAAAACGAAAAACCCGTCGCCCACGAAATCACCGCCTGGGGCATTGCCCGGCGGGTCGGTGATTTCAATGAGAAACGGGTTCAGAACGAGAGTCGACATGGGCGGCTAGCTTAGCGGATGTCAGCTGCCTCGCCCACCCATGGACGGTTAAACCTTGGCAGGTGCCGGTGCGGACTTGCTGCGTGGTCGCAACTGCGCAGTGGCCATGGCCGTGTCGGTGACGCCGGTTTCGGCACGCATGCCGGCTGCCAGGAACGGCACCATCAGACGCATCACCTGCTCGATGGAGGTATTGACGCCGAAATCGGTCTCGGCAATCGCGCGCAGGGCCTTGATACCCGACATGCTGAATGCTGCGGCACCGAGCATGAAGTGCACGCGCCAGAACAGTTCGATCGGAGGAATACGCGGTGCAGCTTCGTTCACCAGCAACATGTAGCGGCGGAAAACCTTGCCGTACATGTCTTCCAGATAACGACGCAAGTGGCCCTGGCTCTGACTGAATGCCAGACCGAGCAGGCGCATGAAGATCGACAGATCGTTGCCGCTGCGTGGCTGTACCACCAGCGCTTGCTCGACAAGGATCTCCAGCAGCTCTTCAAGCGAAGGCTTGTTCTCGGGCTTGGCCTGACGCCGCTCCAGCTCTTTGTCGAGACTGATGCAGAACGGACCGAGGAAGCGCGAGAAAACCGCCTGGATCAGCGCCTTCTTCGAACCGAAGTGATAGTTCACCGCAGCGAGGTTGACCCCTGCCTTGCTGGTGATCAGACGCAATGAGGTTTCGGCGAAACCTTTTTCCGCGAACAGCTGTTCTGCAGCATCAAGAATGCGTTCAACGGTTTCCGACTGGGCCATGGCTACTCCGCCTGACAAACACTTGTTTGAAACATACGTTTCAGCCTATGCCTTGTCAAGCCTGCCAGTTCGTTTTGGGAATGGTCGGTCAGTTATTTAACCACAACAAGGACGCCACATTAATCGGCGTCGTCACTGACCGTCCGGCGGCATGGCAAAAAACGATCATTGCCAAGACTGCTTCACTGTATATAATCCCAGTCACTGTATAAAAAGACAGAGCGATCAATATGCTTAAGCTGACGCCACGCCAAGCCGAGATTCTGGCCTTTATCAAACGCTGCCTCGAAGACAACGGTTATCCGCCGACCCGCGCGGAAATCGCTCAGGAACTGGGTTTCAAATCGCCCAACGCGGCCGAAGAGCACCTCAAGGCACTCGCCCGCAAAGGCGCGATCGAGATGACACCCGGCGCCTCTCGCGGCATTCGAATCCCTGGCTTCGAAGCCAAGGTCGACGAATCCACCCTGCCGATCATCGGTCGAGTGGCTGCGGGCGCGCCGATTCTCGCCCAGCAGCACATCGAAGAGTCCTGCAACATCAACCCCGCCTTCTTTCATCCGCGCGCCGACTACCTGTTGCGCGTCCACGGCATGAGCATGAAGGACATCGGCATTTTCGACGGCGACTTGCTGGCGGTTCATACCACCCGCGAGGCACGCAACGGTCAGATCGTGGTTGCGCGGATCGGCGACGAAGTCACCGTCAAACGCTTCAAGCGTGACGGCAGCAAAGTCTGGCTGATTGCCGAAAACCCCGAGTTCGCCCCTATCGAAGTCAACCTGAAAGACCAGGAACTGGTCATCGAAGGCTTGAGTGTCGGCGTCATCCGCCGCTAAAGGAGGCTTTATGCAGTTCCCACACGCACCTCAGCAAACACAACTGCCGTTGTTCGAAGCGTTTCTGGCGCAGCCCATCGCCCCCATCCTCAAGGATGTCGTCGAGCGGCCGTGGAATACCGAACCCGAAGCGTTCAGTGAGCTGTCACTGCGCGGTGCGGCCGGGAACTGCCTGAACCTGCTGGCACCTATTCTTCGCGAATTGAGTGAAGATCAGGACGCACGCTGGCTGACCCTGATTGCGCCACCGGCGAGCCTGACCCAGACCTGGCTGCGGGACGCTGGACTGAACCGAGAACGCATCCTGCTGCTGCAACCGCGCGGAGCTCAAAGCGCTCAGCAGCTGGCCTGTGAAGCATTACGCCTGGGCCGCAGCCACACGGTCGTCACATGGTTGAATCCGCTGAGCGCAGGGTCACGGCAACAGCTGATCAGCGCCGCCCGTACCGGGGACGCTCAAAGCCTGAACATTCGTCTGGGATGATGCAACAATGCGCGCCATGTGAAGCGCAGGGCTTCTCCAAGGATAGAGAAGCCGGTCTGGAGCAGTAACTGACAGACAGCGGATCAATGAAGAACCCGCGGCCCCTCATCCTTATCGAATTCGCCTTCAACCATACGCCCCGCCATCTGCACGCCGACGCTCAACATCGCCTTGGCAATTTCAACGTGCTGGCCCTGCAGAAACGCCTTGGCATCCTCGGAGAAATCCAGAGTCACCAGAGAACCCTCGTCCTCGGCCCTGCGCAGTTCGATTCGGCCGTCTGGTAGCTCGACAATTTCTAGAAAGGACGTTGGCATATAGGTCTGTTCTCCACGAAAGGCAGGGATTATATAGACATCATTCAGGCTTCGCTCGGGATCTTGACCAGCAGCACGCCTCTCGTCGCCGCCAGTCCACAGCTCCTCAGCACTCGTTCAAGCCTTCACGGAAACGGATTGCCAGCCCCTTGAGGTTCTGCCGCCAGCTCTCGAGCTCTTCGCGGCTCAACTCTTCAACTGCCTCTTCTTCATCCAGATTCACAGCCTGAATCAACGGTTGCGTCACATCGCCCTTCGGCTTGTGTGGCACCCGTGGCGGCTGAAACAACGCCGAGTGCGCGGCCAGAAATTTAGCCAGCCAGGTCTCCGGATTGCCAGCCAACTCAATCATCTCCGCCAGCTCAGGAATGGCAATCGACTCCAGCACTTCGCGGGTCAGCAGAGTTTCCGCCCGCGACGCATTGGCTTGCGGCAGACGATAGAAGCCGGCGATTTCATGACACAGCCCCAACAACGCACCGTAGAGATGAAACAGTGCGGATTCGCGCCCGGCCTGGATCAACGCCAGCGAGTTCATCGCCCGCCCCTCTTCGGCTCTGGCCAGCGCTTCCAGCGACAAACCCGCGAAATAGATCTTCTGATTGGTACGGGTATAGAGTTCGTGGGCCATGTCGGCACTCTCCACAACGAAATAATTGCTTCACACAGGCCGGACAGTGTCATGGATCAACCAATCCGACCGCAAGCATTAAACAAAAAGGCCGCATGAAAACCAGAAGGTTGTCATGCGGCCTTTTGTATTGAAGATGCCCAGTCAGGACACCTTCAGATCAGCGCTTGCTCAAGCCTTGGCTTTCGCCGGACGCTTGTCCTCGACCGTCCACTTGCCACCGTCAAAGAACGCTTTCCAGCCAGTCGGCTTGCCGTCGACTTCGGTCTGAACGTATTGCTCCTTGGTCTTGCGGCTGTAGCGGATCACGGCTGGCAGGCCATCCGGATCCTTCTGCGGCGCTTCGCACAGGAAGTGGTACTTCGGATCGATCTCGTCCTTGTGCGGCAGAATCTCGATCACCAGCGGAGCACGGGTCTCGCGGTTTTTCGGGAACTGACTGGCCGCCAGGAACAGGCCGGACGCACCGTCACGCAGAATGTAGGTGTCGTTGACCTTTTCGCATTTCAGCTCAGGCATCTTCACCGGATCCATCTTCGGCGGCGCCGCATCACCGCTCTTCAGCAGTTTGCGGGTGTTCTTGCACGTCGGGTTGGTGCAACCGAAGAACTTGCCGAAACGGCCGGTCTTTAGCTGCATCTCGCTGCCGCACTTGTCGCACTCCAGGCTCGGACCTTCGTAGCCCTTGATGCGATAGCTGCCTTCTTCGATTTCGTAGCCGGCGCAATCCGGGTTGTTACCGCAGATGTGCAGCTTGCGCTTCTCGTCGAGCAGGTAGGCGTCCATCGCCGTGCTGCAGATCGGGCAGCGATGCTTGCCGCGCAGCACCAAAGATTCCGACTCGCCCTCGTCGTCCGCCGCGATTTCATCGCCCGGCACCAGGTTGACGGTGGCCTTGCAGCGCTCTTTCGGCGGCAGGCTGTAACCCGAGCAGCCTAGGAAAACACCCGTCGACGCAGTACGGATCTGCATCGGACGGCCGCAGGTGGTGCACGGAATATCGGTCATTACCGGCTGGTTGGCACGCATGCCGGCTTCCGGATTCTCCGCCACTTCGAGTTTTTTCTTGAAGTCGCCGTAGAACTCGTCCAGCACGTTTTTCCAGTCGCGCTCGCCCTGGGCCACGTCATCGAGGTTCTCTTCCATGCCGGCAGTGAAGCCGTAGTCCATGAGGTTCGAGAAGCTTTCCGACAGACGCTCAGTGACGATGTCGCCCATCTTTTCCGAATAGAAACGACGGTTGTGCAGGGTCACGTAGCCGCGATCCTGAATGGTCGAGATGATCGCCGCATAGGTCGAAGGACGACCGATGCCGCGCTTTTCCATTTCCTTCACCAGGCTGGCTTCCGAATAACGGGCCGGCGGCTTGGTGAAGTGCTGGGACGGATCGAGCTTGATCAGCTTCATCACGTCGCCCTGCGCCATGTCCGGCAGAACGTCGTCGTCGCCAGGCTTGGTGATTTGCGGCAGCACGCGGGTATAACCGTCGAACTTCAGGATGCGGCCCTTGGCGCGCAGCTCGAAATCGCCGGCAGCGACGCTGACGGTAGTCGACAGGTATTGCGCCGGCAGCATCTGGCAAGCCAGGAACTGGCGCCATATCAGCTCATAGAGGCGCTCAGCGTCGCGCTCCATGCCGGCCAGCTTGGCTGGCGTGGTGTTGGCGTCGGAAGGACGAATCGCTTCGTGAGCCTCTTGTGCGCCTTCCTTGCTGCTATAGACGTTCGGCGACTCCGGCAGGTACTTCTTGCCGAACTCGGTTTCGATGTAATCACGCGCCATCGCCACGGCATCAGCCGAGAGGTTGGTCGAGTCGGTACGCATATAAGTGATGTAGCCAGCTTCGTAGAGACGCTGTGCCATCATCATGGTTTTCTTCACACCGAAGCCCAGGCGGTTGCTCGCGGCCTGTTGCAGTGTGGAGGTGATGAACGGTGCCGACGGCTTGCTGCTGGTCGGTTTGTCTTCACGCTTGACGATGCTGTAGCTGGAGGATTTGAGCTTCTCCAGCGCGGCCGTCGCCTGCGCTTCGTTCAGCGGCTTGAAGGCTTCGCCTTTCTCGCGAGCCACTTCGAAACGCACGGTCGAGCCTTTGGCGGTGCCGAGATCGGCATGCACTTCCCAGTACTCTTCCGGGTTGAACGCACGGATTTCACGTTCACGCTCGACCACCAGTTTCACGGCAACCGATTGCACGCGACCGGCAGACAGACCACGGGCGATCTTGGCCCACAGCAGCGGCGAGACCATGTAGCCGACGACGCGGTCGAGGAAACGACGGGCCTGCTGCGCGTTCACTCGATCGATGTCGAGTTCGCCCGGCTCCGAGAAGGCTTCCTGAATCGCCTTCTTGGTGATTTCGTTGAACACCACGCGCTTGTAGCGGCTGTCATCACCACCGATGGCTTCGCGCAGGTGCCAGGCAATGGCTTCCCCCTCGCGATCCAAGTCGGTTGCGAGATAGATGGTGTCAGCATCCTTGGCGAGCCGGCGCAGCTCTTCGATGACCTTTTCCTTGCCCGGGAGGATCTCGTACTTGGCTTTCCAGCCATGATCGGGATCGACACCCATGCGCGAGACCAGCTGCTTGCGCGCCTTCTCTTTGGGCGACAGCGCTGGCGCTTCGCCCGCAGCAGCCTTGCCGCGCTTGGCGGCTGGCTCCTTGCTGGCGCTAGCCGAACCGCTGGTGGGCAGGTCTCGGATATGGCCGATACTCGACTTCACCACGTATTGGTTGCCCAGATACTTGTTGATGGTCTTGGCCTTAGCCGGGGATTCCACAATGACCAGCGATTTGCCCATGGATCAGAAAATTCCTGAATTCTAGAAGTGAAAGGCGGTTGGCGCCTGACGCGGCACCGCTATATATAGTGGCTACAAGGTGAGGTCAAGCGCAGGGTTTTGCGCGCACTCGCCTTACGGCTTCGAAAAAAGGCTCGGTTCGGCTTGCACCAAAGCAAAGCGTGGGACCTGCTCCCCGTCAACCTCGACGGACTCCAGGAACATGCTCAAGGGACGTACCCAGAAGCCGTAATCGCCATACAGGGCTTGGTAAAAGACCACTTCTTCCTCGGTCTCGGAATGCCGCGCGACACTGAATACGCGGTACTGCGGACCTTTGTAATGTTGGTAGAGCCCAGGTTGTATCGGCATGCTTCGGCCCTCACTCAAATTTTTTCAAAATAAAAACAAAAATAAATCCGCAAAAACAAAAACCGGGGCACTTGGCCCCGGCTTCCATCGACGAGACGCTTAAACGCGTTCGAAGACGGTGGAGATGCCTTGGCCGAGGCCAATGCACATGGTGGCCACCCCGAAGGTGCCGCCATTCTGCTTCATCACGTTCAGCAACGTGCCGGAAATACGGGCACCGGAGCAACCGAACGGGTGACCCAGGGCGATCGCGCCGCCGTGCAGGTTAACCTTCTCATTCATCTTGTCGAGCACTTTCAGGTCTTTCAGCACTGGCAGGGCCTGTGCGGCAAACGCTTCGTTGAGCTCGAAGAAGTCGATATCGTTGATACCCAGGCCGGCACGTTTCAGTGCTTTCTGAGTCGCCGGTACCGGACCATAGCCCATGATGGCCGGGTCCACACCCGCTACCGCCATCGAGCGAATCACCGCCAGAGGCTGGATGCCCAGGTCCTGCGCACGCTGTGCCGACATCACGATCATGCACGAAGCACCATCGGTGATCTGCGACGAAGTACCGGCAGTCACGGTGCCGCCCTTTGGATTGAACGCCGGCTTCAGAGCCGCCAGACTTTCCAGGGTGGTTTCCGGACGAATGGTTTCGTCGTAGTCGAAGGTTTTCAGGAAACCGTTCTCGTCGTAACCCTGCATCGGGATGATTTCGTCCTTGAACTTGCCTTCCACAGTCGCCTTATGAGCGAGCTGGTGGGAACGCACGCCAAAGGCGTCCTGCTGTTCGCGAGTGATGCCGTGCATTTTGCCCAGCATTTCAGCGGTCAGGCCCATCATGCCCGAGGCTTTCGCCGCGTACAGGGACATGTGCGGGTTCGGATCGACACCGTGCATCATGCTCACGTGACCCATATGCTCGACGCCGCCAACCACGAACACGTCACCGTTGCCGGTCATGATCGCTTGCGCAGCGGTGTGCAGCGCGCTCATCGACGAGCCGCACAGACGGCTGACGGTCTGGCCGGCCGAGGTGTGCGGGATCTGGGTCATCAGCGACGCCATGCGCGCGATGTTCCAGCCTTGTTCCAGGGTCTGGTTCACACAGCCCCAGATCACGTCCTCGACTTCCGCAGGATCGACCTTGGTGTTGCGTTCCAGCAGTTTGCTGATCAGGTGCGCCGACATGTCTTCGGCGCGGGTGTTGCGGTGCATGCCGCCCTTGGAGCGGCCCATCGGAGTACGACCGAAGTCGACAATCACGACGTCTCTAGGATTCAAGCTCATAAGTTCACTCTCACTCTAGTTGGGGGCGCTTAACCGAAGAAGCTCTGGCCGTTCTTGGCCATTTCGCGCAGCTTCGCGGTCGGGTGGTACAGCGCGCCCAAATCAGCGTACTGGTCGGCCAGGGCAACGAACTCGGCAACACCGATCGAGTCGATGTAGCGCAGCGCACCGCCACGGAATGGAGGGAAACCAATACCGTAGACCAGACCCATGTCGGCTTCGGCGGCGGTTTCGACGATGCCGTCTTCCAGGCAACGCACGGTTTCCAGGCACAGCGGGATCATCATCCAGTTGATGATGTCTTCGTCAGTGACTTCGCGCTGCTCGTAGACGATCGGCTTGAGCACTTCCAATACCGACGGGTCGGCGACTTTCTTCTGCTTGCCTTTCTTGTCGGCCTCGTAGGCATAGAAGCCCTTGCCGTTCTTCTGACCCAGACGCTTGGCTTCGTAAAGCACGTCGATGGCCGAACGACGGTCGTCCTTCATGCGGTCCGGGAAGCCTTCGGCCATCACGTCACGACCGTGGTGGCCGGTGTCGATGCCGACCACGTCCATCAGGTACGCCGGGCCCATCGGCCAGCCGAATTTTTCCATGATCTTGTCGATACGGACGAAGTCCACACCGGCGCTGACCAGCTTGGCGAAACCGCCGAAGTACGGGAACAGTACGCGGTTGACCAGGAAGCCCGGGCAGTCGTTGACGACGATCGGGTTCTTGCCCATTTTCTTGGCGTAGGCAACGGTGGTGGCAATCGCCAGCTCGCTGGACTTCTCGCCACGGATCACTTCCACCAGCGGCATCATGTGCACCGGGTTGAAGAAGTGCATGCCGACGAAGTTTTCCGGACGCTTGAGGGCCTTGGCCAGCAGGCTGATGGAAATGGTCGAGGTGTTGGACGCGAGGATGGTGTCCTCTTTGACCTTGTCTTCGACTTCCGCCAGAACGGCTTGCTTGACCTTCGGGTTCTCGACCACAGCTTCAACGACCAGGTCGACGTGACCGAAATCGCCGTAGGACAGCGTAGGACGAATGCCGTTGAGCACTTCAGCCATTTTCGCGGCGGTCATGCGGCCTTTATCAACGCGGCCGACCAGCAGCTTGGCGGCTTCAGCCAGACCTTGCTCGATACCGTGCTCGTTGATGTCCTTCATCAGGATCGGCGTGCCTTTGGAGGCCGACTGATAGGCGATACCGCCACCCATGATGCCGGCGCCCAATACGGCGGCCTGCTTCACGTCCTTGGCGATTTCGTCGTAGGCCTTGGCCTTTTTCTTCAGTTCCTGATCGTTCAGGAACAGACCGATCAAGCTCTGCGCGGCAGAAGTCTTGGCCAGTTTCACGAAACCTGCCGCTTCGACTTCCAGCGCCTTGTCACGACCGAAGTTCGCGGCTTTCTGAATGGTCTTGATCGCTTCGACCGGGGCCGGGTAGTTCGGGCCAGCCTGGCCAGCCACGAAACCTTTGGCGGTTTCGAAAGCCATCATTTGTTCAATGGCGTTCAGCTTGAGCTTTTCCAGCTTCGGCTGGCGCTTGGCCTTGTAGTCGAACTCGCCGGAGACCGCGCGCTTGATCAGTTCAAGGGCAGCATCCTGCAGTTTTTCAGGAGCAACCACGGCATCGACGGCGCCGACTTTCAGCGCGTCTTCAGGACGGTTTTCCTTGCCGGCGGCAATCCACTCGATAGCGTTGTCCGCACCGATCAGGCGTGGCAGACGCACGGTGCCGCCGAAGCCCGGGTAGATGCCCAGCTTGACTTCCGGCAGACCGATCTTGGCCTTGGTCGACATGACGCGGTAGTCCGCCGCCAGGCACATTTCCAGACCGCCACCCAGGGCGATGCCGTTGATCGCGGCCACGGTCGGAACGTTGAGGTCTTCGAAATCGCTGAAGATCTTGTTGGCTTCGAGATTGCCAGCAACCAGCTCGGCATCCGGCAGCTTGAAGTTGTCGACAAATTCGGTGATGTCGGCGCCGACGATGAACACGTCCTTGCCACTGCTGACGATCACGCCCTTGATCGAAGCATCTGCCTTGATGGTGTCTACGGCCTGACGCAGTTCGTTCAGGGTAAGACGGTTGAACTTGTTGACGGACTCACCCTTGAGGTCGAATTTCAATTCGACGATGCCACTTTCAAGAGCTTTAACCGTGATGGCTTTACCTTCGTAAATCATCAACTGATCTCCACGATATGGAAGCTGAACAGTACACGTCGGACGCAGGCAAATGGCTCGGCAGGACGTTTTTTCGTCGATGCTGACACCCATCCACCCGGCACACCCGCCAACGCGATAGTCGGGATTCTGTAGGAGCAGTCTGCAATACAAACGCTCAATTCATACGCCCGTTTGATTTGGGTACGCCACCTTCACGGAATTTCCGACAATTGTCAATCGCCCTAAATACGGGTTGAAATGCGACTTTGCGGTCATTTCTGTAGGACGCAGCCCGGCCACACACGCTTGCATGTGAGGGCATTCATAAGATTAATAGTTAGAAAAGTCGCCCTAATTCAGCGCAAGCCTTGTTTAACAGGCTACGCTGGCTGGACTACGAAGGAAAACAGGCGCAGATTTGCTGACCGGATGACTCCGGTTCAACGCCAAAAAGAATTTCCGGCCTGCCTGGCCAACCCCGCCCGATGAATCATGTCGGGCTTTTTATTGCGCGTCTGCCAGACCTTTCGCACCGTTGCAGCGCGAAAAGTCCGCAAGTCATGCCAGCGCTTTCAGCGTGGCATCAATCTCCAGCAACACCGACGCTTCACCTTTCTCACCCCAATAGAGGGCGATCATCTGCTTGTCGGCTTCAACCTTGAAAACATTGCCCGGCAATTTTTCGAAATGATTGAGCAACAGCGGATCTTCACAGACTTCCTGCCACTGATTGACCCACACGCCCGGGGATTTCTGCCAATACGTCCAGCACGCCGGCTGCTTGCCACGCCGTGGCCGATGGTATTGCGCACACGGGTTCGGCGGCTCCTGGCTCAGCCAGTGCGGCCACTCCTGGGGCGCCAGTTGCATGGCCAGCCCAATGCGCCGGGCCTCCGTGCGCAAGGCTATCCGGCCACTCTGTGCACGGGACGGGCGCAACCACGCCAGGGGGCTCAGCACCACCAGCAGGATTGACACCACCAGCCAGACCGTCATATCTCTACTCCCGAATCTTGATGAGCCCATTGCGTCACTTTGGAACCAATGCGCTTGAAACCAGCCATACTTAACAATATTGATCCCTCACGAGGAGCACCTCATGCCCTACCACCATATCCTGGTCGCCGTAGATCTGACCGAAGAGTGCGACCCTGTGATCCACCGCGCCCGAGAGCTGTCGGTGAGCAATGGCGCCAAGCTGTCGCTGGTGCATATCGTCGAACCGATGGCCATGGCCTTCGGCGGTGACGTGCCGATGGATCTGTCACAACTGCAACAACAGCAGTTCGATCAGGCCAAGGAACGCCTCGAACGCCTGAAGCACAAGTACAGCGAGCTCGAAGGCGCCAACTGCCACCTGACCTACGGCCAGCCGCGTCAGGAAATTCACCATTTCGCCAAGGAACAGAAATGCGACCTGATCGTGGTCGGCAGCCATGGCCGGCATGGTCTGGCACTGCTATTGGGCTCGACCGCCAACGACGTGCTGCACGGCGCACCTTGCGATGTGCTCGCGGTGCACCTGGTCAAACGCTGATCCCAGTCACTCATGAAAGCTGAAAAGCCCGGCGCCCATCACTGGACGCCGGGCTTTTTCATACCTGGAAACAATCAGGCGTCCAGCTCGGCCCAACGCTCCACCAGCGCATCCAACTCAACCTGCAACTGCTCCAGCGAAGCAATCACCTTGGCCGTCTCGGCCGGCGGACGCTGATAGAAGCCGGCCTCAGCCATTTCAGCCTCGACCGCAGCGATCTGCTGCTCCTTGGCGTCGATGTCGCCCGGCAGCGCTTCCAGCTCGCGCTGAAGCTTGTAGCTCAGTTTCTTCTTCGCAGCCGGGGCCGCAACAACCGGCGCGGCAACCGGAGCCGGCTCGGCAGTGACCACCGCCGAGTTCAGGTCAGCCTTGCCGGATTTGCTTTCGGTCACGCCCAGCAGACGCGGCGAACCGCCCTGACGGATCCAGTCCTGATAGCCGCCGACGTATTCGCGAACCTTGCCTTCACCTTCGAAGACCAGAGTGCTGGTAACCACGTTGTCGAGGAATGCCCGGTCGTGGCTGACCATCAGCACGGTGCCGTTGAAGGTCAACAGCACTTCTTCGAGCAGCTCGAGGGTTTCCACGTCGAGATCATTGGTCGGCTCGTCGAGTACCAGCAGGTTCGCCGGCTTGCTGAACAACTTGGCCAGCAGCAGACGCGCGCGCTCACCACCGGACAACGCCTTCACCGGCGTGCGGGCACGCTGCGGGCTGAACAGGAAGTCGCCGAGGTAGCTCAACACGTGGCGGCTCTGGCCGTCGATATCGATGAAGTCGCGACCTTCGGCGACGTTGTCGATCACGGTCTTTTCCAGATCCAGCTGATGGCGCAACTGGTCGAAGTAGGCCACGTCGATCTTGGTGCCCTCTTCCACTTTGCCGCTGGTCGGTTGCAGACCGCTGAGCATCAGTTTCAACAGGGTGGTCTTGCCGGTACCGTTGGCGCCGAGCAGGCCGATCCGGTCGCCGCGCTGCAGCACCATGGAGAAATCGCGGATCAGGAACGGACCGCCCGGATGCGCGAAGCTCACGTTATCCAGCACCATCACCTGTTTGCCGGACTTCTCTGCCGTTTCCAGCTGGATGTTGGCCTTGCCGGTTCGCTCGCGACGCTCGCTGCGCTCCACGCGCAATGCTTTCAGGGCACGTACGCGGCCTTCGTTACGGGTGCGACGGGCCTTGATGCCCTGGCGAATCCACACTTCTTCCTGGGCCAGACGCTTGTCGAACAGCGCGTTGGCGGTTTCTTCGGCGGCCAGTGCGGCTTCTTTATGGACGAGGAAACTGGCGTAGTCACCGTTCCAGTCGATCAGGCCGCCGCGATCCAGTTCGAGGATGCGGGTAGCGAGGTTTTGCAGGAAAGAACGGTCATGCGTGATGAACAGCACGGCGCCCTGAAAATCCTTCAGCGCTTCTTCAAGCCAGGCAATCGCACCGATATCCAGGTGGTTGGTTGGCTCGTCGAGCAGCAGCAGATCCGGCTCGGACACCAGCGCCTGCGCCAGCAACACGCGACGACGCCAGCCGCCGGACAATTCGGCGAGGGTCTTGTCGGCCGGCAGTTGCAGGCGGCTCAGGGTGCTGTCGACAAGAGTCTGCAAGCGCCAGCCATCGCGGGCTTCGAGGTCGTGCTGAACGTGCATCAGCTTGTCCAGATCGGCGTCGGTGACGATGTTCTGGCTCAGGTGATGGTATTCGGCGAGCAAGGCGCCAACACCGTCGAGGCCTTCGGCGACCACGTCGAACACGGTCCGCTCGTCGGCTACCGGCAATTCCTGCGGCAATTCACCGATTTTCAGACCGGGGGCACGCCACACCGAGCCGTCATCAGGCTTCTGGTCGCCCTTGACCAGTTTCATCATGCTGGACTTGCCAGTGCCGTTGCGGCCGATGATGCACACCCGCTCACCACGGGCGATCTGCCAGGACACCTTGTCCAACAACGGCATCGCGCCGAATGCAAGGGACACATCGCTGAATTTGAGCAGGGTCATGAGCTTCTCCAAAAACCGGGCGCGCATTCTACCTGAATCGGGACCCGAGCAGGCCGGCAATTTCGCCGCTGACGCACTCTGCACAACAATTGTTGCGAACTTGTGCTGCAAGGCCCGCAAAGCTTTCGCCCGCTGCTGGCAAAAGGCTAAGCTACAGACAATTCAGTGCGGGTTTTGGGCCGGCACTTGTCATGATTTCTCTGCCCGGATGTCTCATGCGCAGTCGCCTCTTCAGTGTTTTGTCATGTTTGCTGCTTTCCGCCGCTGCCGTTCAATCCGCCCAGGCGGTGGACCTGTCCACCCAACGCCAGTATTACGATGAAGCCAAGCGCGCCCTGGCCAAGGGCGACACCGGCCCGTATTTCCGTTACAGCCAGGCCCTGGCCGACTATCCGCTGGAACCATACCTGGCCTACGATGAGCTGACCGCCCGGCTGAAGTCCGCCAGCAACGCGGAGATCGAAAAATTCCTCGCCGAACACGGAGACCTTCCTCAAGCCAACTGGATGAAATTGCGCTGGCTGCGCTGGCTGGCCGATCGCGGCGACTGGGCGACGTTCGTCAAGTATTACGACCCCAAACTGAATTTCACCGAGCTGGACTGCCTGAACGCGCAGTACCAGATCAGCCATAACAAGAAGGCCGAGGGCTACGCCAACGCCGAAAAACTGTGGCTGACCGGCAAGTCCCAGCCCGCCGCCTGTGACGCGTTGTTCGGCATGTGGGCCGCCGAAGGTCAGTTGACCGAACAGAAACGCTGGGAACGCGCCAAACTCGCCGCCCAGCACCGCAACTATCCGCTGGCCAACAGCCTGGTCAACGGCCTGACCACCCTCGCCCCGCGCGGCCGCCTGCTGGTGGACGTGGCGCAGAAACCGGAATTGCTCAACCAGCCGTCGCGCTTCACGCCGGCCGATGAACCGATGTCCGACGTGGTCAGCCTGGGCCTGCGCCGCCTCGCGCGTCAGGATCCGGACAAGGCCATGGCCCTGCTCGACGGTTATGCCAGCAGCATGCATTTCTCCCGGGATGAAAAAGTCGCGATCGCCCGGGAAATCGGCCTGACTCTGGCCCGCCGCTTCGACAGCCGCGCGCTGGACGTGATGACCAAATACGACCCGGAACTGCGCGACAACACCGTGTCCGAATGGCGCCTGCGTCTGCTGTTGCGTCTGGCGCGCTGGGACGATGCCTACCAGTTGACCCGCCGTCTGCCGCAGGATCTGGCCACTACCAACCGCTGGCGTTACTGGCAGGCCCGCAGTCTGGAACTGGCGCAACCGCAGAACCCGGAAGCGCAGACGCTGTACAAGAACCTGTCGCGGGAACGTGACTTCTACGGTTTCCTCGCCGCCGACCGCTCGCAATCGCCGTACTCGCTGAACAACAAACCACTGGTGCTCAGTCAGGCGTTGATCAACAAAGTGCGCAACACCCCAGGCGTGCGCCGTGCCCTGGAGTTCCACGCCCGTGGGCAGATCGTCGATGGCCGTCGCGAGTGGTATCACGTCAGCCGGCACTTCAGCCGCGACGAGATGGTCGCCCAGGCCAAACTGGCCTACGACCTGAAATGGTACTTCCCGGCCATCCGCACCATCAGCCAGGCGCAGTACTGGGATGATCTGGACATCCGCTTCCCGATGGCCCACCGCGACACCCTGGTGCGCGAAGCCAAGGTCCGCGGCCTGCACTCGAGCTGGGTGTTTGCCATTACCCGTCAGGAAAGTGCGTTCATGGACGACGCCCGCTCCAGCGTCGGCGCCAGCGGCCTGATGCAACTGATGCCCGGCACCGCCAAGGAAACCGCGCGCAAGTTCAGCATCCCGCTGGCCTCGCCACAGCAGGTGCTCGATCCGGATAAAAACATCCAGCTCGGCGCCGCTTACCTGAGCCAGGTGCACAGCCAGTTCAACGGTAACCGTGTGCTCGCTTCCGCCGCCTACAACGCCGGCCCCGGCCGCGTGCGCCAGTGGCTGCGCGGCGCCGACCACCTGAGCTTCGACGTCTGGGTGGAAAGCATACCGTTCGACGAAACCCGCCAGTATGTGCAGAACGTGCTGTCCTACTCGGTGATCTACGGCCAGAAACTCAACTCGCCGCAACCGCTGGTGGATTGGCATGAGCGGTATTTCGACGATCAGTGATCGAGGTGTGCATCACCGATAGATCGACGTATACAAAAATGCCCGCATCGAGAGATGCGGGCATTTTTTTTGAATCAACGCTTGGCTACATGTGCTGCAACTTCTGCACCTTCAATTTGCCGAGTGACGTCAGCCGATACTTCTGATTCGGACTCCTGGGTGAGTCAGGATCAGTCATTTCAATCAGCTCACCGGCTAATGCAGGTGTAAGGTAGTTCGCGCGAAAAGTTGCTTTATGGGCCAGCCCCAGCGCACTCATCAACTCATTTACGCTGAGCGGAACGCTTCCAGCGAGCAAATGAAGCAGCTTCTTTACTTGGTCGGTTACTTGGTCGGTTACTTGGTCGGTGGATGGCTCACTTTCGATCGCCTCACGCAACGCCAGATTCAACGCATTCAACATGTACTCCACGAAGGGCGTTGACTCTGCCATTCGGTCAGCGGCCGACAACGCCGCGTAGTAATCATCCTGCTGCTCGCGAATCACCGCCTCAACGGGCAAGTACGCCAACACCGGCCGCCACTGGCTGAGGATCAACGTTTGCCAGAGCCGTCCCATTCGCCCGTTGCCATCGGCAAATGGATGGATGAACTCGAACTCATAGTGGAAGACACAACTGGTGATCAACGGATGCCAGTCCGAAGCATCGAGCCACGCCAGCAAGTCATCCACCAACTGGTCAATCCGGCTTGGCGGCGGCGCCATGTGGACCAGTTGCTCACCTCGATAGATACCCACACCTGCCCGCCGAAAACGACCACTCTCGTCAATCAGCCCCTGCATCAACTGCTTGTGGGCGAGCAGTAAATCGGATCGATTGCCGGGCTTCCAGTCAATCAAGCATTCATAAGCGGCAAAAGCATTGCGCACTTCCTGAATTTCTCGAGGCAAACCCAGCACCCGTTGCCCGGCCAATACAGCAGTCACCTGCTCGACGCTGAGCGTGTTGTTTTCAATTGCCAGAGATGCCTGGATCGTTCGAATACGATTCCCACGACGCAACTGGGGTGTCTGTCGCCCACTGTCGGCAGCCGAAAGCTGACCGATCTGCTCACTGATCTCCGCGATCAGTGCGAGCATTCGAGGCGTCAGGGTCAATGGGGGCTGGTAGCGGCTCATATCCTTTCCGGGAGCATTTCAATGGTCGCCATAGTGCCCGATGCCATCGAGCTTGGCAGCCTTATTCAATGTGTTTTCTGACCATCACTGAACTGCAACGCCGCCAACCGCGCATACAGCGGATTGCTCGCGATCAGCTCCTGATGCGTACCGATCGCCACCAGTTTGCCCTGATCCATCACCGCGATCCGGTCGGCGTTTTTCACCGTGGCCAACCGGTGGGCGATGACCAGCGTGGTGCGGTTTTGCATCAGGCTCGGCAGCGCTTGCTGGATCAGGTGCTCGCTTTGGGCGTCGAGGGCGCTGGTGGCTTCGTCGAGCAGCAGAATCGGTGCGTCGACCAGCAGCGCCCGGGCGATGGCCAGGCGCTGGCGTTGTCCACCTGACAGGCCGAGACCGCCGTCACCCAGATGGGTCTGGTAACCATTGGGCATCTGTTCGATGAAGTCATGGGCGTGAGCAATTTTCGCGGCCTCCCGCACCTGCTCCAGCGTAGCGGTCGGGCAGCCATAGCGAATGTTCTCTTCGACACTGCCGAAGAACAGCGCCGGGGTTTGCGAGACCAGTGCGAAGCAGCGACGCAAGTCCAGCGGATCGAGGCTGGTCAGCGGCACGCCATCGATCAGGATCCGCCCTTCCCGGGGATCGTAGAAACGCAGCAACAAGTCATACACCGTGGACTTGCCCGCGCCGGACGGCCCCACGAGTGCAAGGGTTTCGCCGGCATTGATCGTCAGGCTCAAGCCATCGACGGCAAGGCTTTCGGGACGCGAAGGGTAGGAAAAACGCACATCCTGCAATTCCAAGTGGCCTTTGACCCGCTCCGGCAGCGTCACCAGTCCCGTGGCAGGGGGCTGAATGATGTTCTCCGAACGCAGCAGTTCGGCGATGCGCTCGGCCGCGCCGGCCGCCCGCTGCAACTCGCCAATCACTTCGCTCAACGTGCCAAACGCACTGCCGACGATCAGGCTGTAGAACACGAACGCCGCCAGTTCACCGGCAGAAATCCGCCCGGCAATCACGTCCATGCCGCCGACCCACAACATCACCGCGACGGCGCCGAGCACCAGCACAATCACCAGCGTGATCAGCCAGGCACGCTGGAAAATCCGTTTGCGCGCGGTTTCGAACGCCTGCTCGACGGTGCTGGCGAAACGCTGTTCGTCCTGCACCTGATGGTTGTAGGCCTGCACGGTCTTGATCTGGCCGAGGGTTTCCGAGACATAACTGCCAATGTCGGCGATCCGGTCCTGACTCAGCCGGGAGAGATTACGCACCCGGCGGCCGAAAATCAGGATCGGCGCAATCACCAATGGCAGCGCGATCACTACGATGCTGGTGAGTTTGGGGTTGGTGATGAACAGCAGCACCACACCGCCGATGACCATCAGCAAATTACGCAGGAACAGCGACAGCGACGAGCCGATCACCGATTGCAGCAGCGTGGTGTCAGCGGTCAGCCGCGACTGGATTTCCGAGCTGCGGTTGTCCTCATAGAACCCGGGATGCAGGTACACCAGATGGTTGAACACCTGTCGACGGATGTCCGCCACCACGCGCTCACCGATCCAGGACACCAGATAAAACCGCGCAAAGGTGCCGACCGCCAGGCCGAACACCAGCAGCATGAACAGGCCGATGGATTGGTTGAGCAAGTGCGGCGACTGGGTCATGAACCCTTGATCGACCAGCAGCTTGATGCCCTGCCCCATCGACAGGGTGATGCCCGCCGTGAGGATCAGCGCAAGCAGTGCGCCAAAGGCCGGCCAACGATAAGGGGCAAGGAAAGAACTGGTCAGGCGCAAGGCCCGGCGGTGGCGCGAGGAAAGCATCGGGATCATTCAGGTTCACGTCGTGTGCTGATGGATAGGGCCAGCCTTACAGACTCAATGGGGTGGAACTCTGTAAATCACAATGAGTCAGGTTAAATATGACCGGCCAGACTACCCCCTAGACGCTATTGGTCTAAGGTCCGGGTTGAGACAGACGGTCATTTCTGTTTGAGTGGAGATGCCGATCCGGACCGACCGCAGGGAGTTGTCACAGCCTGGTCACCTGACGGTTTTAATCTAGGCACACAACCTGATGAGGAGACAGGCCATGTCCTTGCAAAACAGCAGCGAAGACAAGATTGAAGTGATCCGCACCAAGCCCGGCCAACCTCTGGGTTGCTCGATCATCGACGAAAACGGGCGTGAAATTGAGATCACTGAAGACATGATCCAGGACGCTTGCCGCGAACTGGAACAGCGATTGGTCAAGCCTGCCGAACAAAAGTGATATCGCCACCGTCTTCCTGACCCGGCCTCTGCAGGCCGGGTTTTTTCTGCCCGTTGTTTATACGGCGACAGCGCCCAGCGCCGTCACGATCTGGCGCAGGGCCGGTGAATCGCCCTCGACTCGCACCTTCAAGCCTTCGATCTCGCGTCGCGACGGATACTGTTTGCGCAGTAGATCAAACGCGGCACGTTGCTCACCGACGCTGCCCAGCAGGGTGCGACGGAAATCCGCGTCATCCCGACGCGGGTCGTACACGCCGCGGCACAACATCGCCAGCGCCCAGGCCGGTTCGCTGTCGGCATGCAGCGAAACTTCCGACAGCCACGGTGCCGGCAGCAGATCACCGAGCTGAATGCTGGCCGGCTCACCGATAAATTCGCAGTAAGCCTGATAGATCTGCGCCGTGCCGCGTTGTTTGCCATCGAGGCTGTAACCGGCGATGTGCGGCGTTGCCAGCACGCAGAGTTCGGCCAGCGCCACATCGACCTGCGGCTCAGCTTCCCAGACATCCAGCACCGCTTGCAGGTCTTCACGCTCCAGCAGCACTTCGCGCAACGCGGTGTTATCCACCACCGGACCGCGAGCCGCGTTGATCAACCAGGCGCCGGGCTTGAGCTGCTGCAAACGCTGCTCGTCGAATAGATGCCAGGTCGCGCCGTCGCCGCTGCGGGTCAACGGGGTGTGCAGGCTGATCACATCGCACTGCGCGATGATCTGCTCCAGGCTGACATAGTCACCGCCCTCGGCCGCCTGACGTGGCGGGTCACAGACTTTCACGTTCCAGCCCAGGCCTTTGAGCACCTTGATCAGGCGACCGCCGACTTCACCGGCACCGATCACGCCGTAAGTGCGTTCACTCAAATCGACGCCTTCGATTTCGGCCAGGGTCATCAGGCTGCCGAGCACGTAATCGACCACGCCCCGGGCATTGCAGCCGGGCGCGCTGGACCAGGTGATGCCGGCCTCGTTGAAGTAATCGAGATCCAGGTGATCGGTGCCGATGGTGCAGGTGCCGACAAAGCGCACCTTGCTGCCTTCCAGCAATGCGCGGTTGACGTTGGTCACCGAACGCACCAGCAGCACGTCGGCCTGTTCGACCGTGGCCCCGTCGATGGAACGGCCTGGCACTCGGCGGATCTCGCCGAAACCGGCAAAAAAGGCATCGAGCAGCGGGATATTTTCGTCGGCAACAATCAGCATGGCGGGGCTCCTTGGGCGGATCGGCAGTGTAGGCGCTGGCACTGCGATGAGCCAGCAGGCTTTAATTTCTTGATGAGGCGCCGCGATTACAAATCCGCAACAGAGGATTTTTCCTGACCATAACGTCAGCGGCGTAGAATGCCCGGCCTTGCGCATCAACCCCTGTGGACGCTTTGCCTGTGAATTCCGTGACTGACCGCCCTGCTGCCGTTTCCCTCAACCGCCCTGCCCGGGTTCGCCTGGAGCTGAAGAATCTGCTCGGCCTGGCCCTGCCGATCATGATCGCGCAGCTGGCAACCACCGCCATGGGCTTCGTCGATGCGGTGATGGCCGGGCGCGTGGGGCCCAAGGATCTGGCGGCCGTGGCGCTGGGCAACTCGATCTGGGTGCCGGTGTTCCTGCTGATGACCGGCACCCTGCTGGCCACCACGCCGAAAGTCGCCCAGCGCTTCGGCGCCGGCACCCACAGCGAAATCGGCCCGATCGTGCGTCAGGCCTTGTGGCTCGCACTGGTGGTGGGCCTGATGGCGACCACCATGCTGTTCAGCGCCGAACCGATCCTGCACCTGATGAAAGTCGATCCGGAGCTGATCGGTCCGTGCATGCAGTACCTGCACGGCATCGCCAGCGGTCTGCCGGCCGTGGCTTTCTACCATGTGCTGCGCTGCACCAGTGACGGCCTCGGCCGCACCCGCCCGGCGATGGTGCTGGGATTGTGCGGTCTGGCGCTGAACATCCCGCTCAACTACGTGTTCATTTATGGCCACTTCGGCGTGCCGGCCATGGGCGGCGTTGGCTGCGGCTGGGCCACGGCCATCGTGATGTGGGTGATGGCGCTGGGCCTGGCTGGTTACGAGCGCTGGGCCCCGGCCTACAAGTCGAGCGAACTGTTCAGCCGTTTCGACTGGCCGCAATGGGCGGTGATCAAGCGTTTGCTGGCCATCGGTCTGCCAATCGGCGTCGCGGTGTTTGCCGAGTCGAGCATCTTCGCGGTGATCGCGCTGCTGATCGGCAGCCTCGGCGCCACCGTGGTGGCCGGGCACCAGATCGCGTTGAACGTCAGCTCGCTGGTGTTCATGATTCCGTACTCGCTGGGCATGGCCGTGACCGTGCGGGTCGGTCAGGCCCTTGGCCGTGAAGAACCTCGTGAAGCGCGTTTCGCCGCGGGCGTCGGCATGGGCACCGCGCTGGCTTACGCCTGCCTGTCAGCGAGCATGATGTTGCTGATGCGTGAAAACATTGCGGCGATCTATACCTCCGATCCGATGGTGATTCACATCGCGGCGATGCTGATCGTGTACTCGGCGCTGTTCCAGTTTTCCGACGCGATCCAGGTCACCGCCGCCGGCGCCCTGCGTGGTTATCAGGACACTCGCGTGACGATGATCCTGACCCTGTTCGCCTATTGGGGCATCGGCCTACCGGTGGGTTACGCCCTCGGCCTGACTGACTGGCTCGGCGAACCTCGCGGCCCGAGCGGCTTGTGGGAAGGCCTGATTGTCGGCCTCAGCTGCGCAGCGCTGATGCTGTCGATCCGCCTGACGCGCAGTGCGCGCAAACGCATTCGCATCAGCCGCTCGATGGGCTGATCGCCCATAAAAAAGACCTGCACATGCAGGTCTTTTTTTTGCCTTCCGATCAACCGGACTTCTTGCGGATCCAGTACAGATAGGTCCCGGCCTCTTCGTGCTGCCCCACCAGTTCATGGTCGAGAAACACGCAGAATTTGGGGATGTCGCGACGGGTCGACGGGTCGGTGGCGATCACCTTGAGCAGGCCGCCAGGCACCAGGTCACGGATGTGCTGGTGCAGCATCATCACCGGCTCCGGACAGTTGAGGCCCGTGGCGTCGAGGGTGCCGTCGACCGGCGTATCGATCATTTCACTCATGATTCACTCCTGAAACTGGCCGGCATTGTCGCCCAATGCCGGGTGTTCGGTCACCTGTCGCGCGCTCAGCGGGCTTTGGCTTTCTTCACGTCATGGCGGCGCAAATGGCAGGTCACTTCCTCGCGGTCGTGGTACAGCTGCTTGCAGCCGATGTCGACCTTGATGCCGCGGGCCTTGAAACCGTCGGCGATACGCTCGAGCAAGCGCTTCACTTCGGCGTAACGCTGCTTCATCGGCAGCTTCAGGTTGACCACCGCCTCCCGGCAATGGCCCTCGCCGATCCACTCTTCGAGCATCGCGGCGTTGCGCGCCGGTTTCTCGACGATGTCGCAGACCATCCAGTCCACCGGCTGCTTGGGTTTGAAGGTGAAACCGTCGGCCATCAAGTGCTGCACCAGGCCGGTGTCCATCAGGCTTTCGGCCATCGGGCCGTTGTCGATGGCGGTCACCAGCATGCCGCGATTGACCAGTTGCCAGGTCCAGCCGCCCGGCGCCGCGCCGAGGTCGACGCCGGTCATGTCGCTGTGCAGGCGATCTTCCCACTGATCGCGAGGGATGAAGTGGTGCCAGGCCTCTTCCAGTTTCAGGGTCGAACGGCTCGGCGCCTCGCGCGGGAACTTCAGGCGCGGAATGCCCATCGGCCACATCGCCGAGTTACCGGCGTCGGCCAGACCGAGAAACACTTCACGGCCGCTCTTGAAGGTCAGCAGCAGACGCGGCTTGCTGGCGTCCTCCACCAGTTTGCCGGCGCCGGTCAGGGCCTTGCGCAGCGGGCCTTCGAACTTCTTGCAGAAATTCGACAGTTCCTTGCCGTCGTTGGTGTCGACGACCTCCAGCCACAGGCTGCCGCACACCGGGAACTCAGCCATGTGCGCGAGGATCACGCTGATGCGGTCGTTTTCCGGCAGATCGATGAAAAGTCCACGTGCCCACTGGCGCGGGAAGATCAGCTCGGCGAAACGCTGGCCACGCATCAGGCGCTCGGCGCCGTCTTCTTCGGTGCAGACGAACTCGGCGCAAGCGGTGGCCGGTTTGGCCTTGGCGTAGCCGGCCACATTCAGTCGGGCGGCGAGGTCGGAAATCTCCGAGCAGACTTCGCCTTCGAAGCCTGGCCGGCAATGCATGAATAGGGTGTTCATTCTTACTCCTGGGCAGAGGGCGATCATTCATCCCCTGCGCGATGCCCAGACCTGCGTTGAAGCAAAGCCTGTCACGAAAACCGGCGCATGATAGCCCATGTCGGAACCTTGGACTTGCCCATAGAGTCCAGTTATTAGCCAGCTACTGAAAACAGGGCTACGTTGATAGCTCTGCCCGTCCCCTCAGTCCGTAGCCGTGCGGACTCAAAGGAGTGATCGTAATGCCGTCCCTTGATAGCCTGAACACCCTTAAAACACTGAAGATAGACGACAAGACTTACCACTATTTCAGCCTGCCGGATGCCGCCAAAAGCCTGGGCAATATCGACAAACTGCCCATGTCGCTGAAAGTCCTGCTGGAAAACCTGCTGCGCTGGGAAGACGAAAAAACCGTCACCGGCGCCGACCTCAAGGCGATTGCCGCGTGGCTCAAGGAGCGCCGCTCCGACCGGGAAATCCAGTACCGCCCTGCCCGCGTATTGATGCAAGACTTTACCGGCGTACCTGCTGTGGTTGATCTGGCCGCGATGCGCGCCGCCATGGCCAAGGCCGGCGGTGATCCGCAAAGAATCAACCCGCTGTCGCCGGTGGATCTGGTGATCGACCACTCGGTGATGGTCGACAAATTCGGCAGCGCCAGCGCCTTCGAACAGAACGTCGATATCGAAATGCAGCGCAACGGCGAGCGCTACGCCTTCCTGCGCTGGGGCCAAAGCGCCTTCGACAACTTCAGCGTGGTGCCGCCGGGCACCGGGATCTGCCACCAGGTCAACCTCGAATACCTCGGGCGTACGGTGTGGACCAAGGACGAAGACGGCCGCACGTACGCCTTCCCCGACACGCTGGTCGGCACCGACTCCCACACCACGATGATCAACGGCCTCGGCGTACTCGGCTGGGGCGTCGGCGGGATCGAGGCGGAAGCCGCGATGCTCGGGCAACCGGTGTCAATGCTGATTCCGGAAGTGATCGGCTTCAAACTCACTGGCAAGCTCAAGGAAGGCATCACCGCCACCGACCTGGTGCTGACCGTGACCCAGATGCTGCGCAAGAAAGGCGTGGTCGGTAAATTCGTCGAGTTCTATGGCGATGGTCTCGCCGACCTGCCACTGGCTGATCGCGCGACCATCGCCAACATGGCCCCGGAATATGGCGCGACCTGCGGCTTCTTCCCGGTGGATGACGTGACCCTCGAATACCTGCGCCTTTCCGGCCGTCCGCCGGAAGTGGTAAAACTGGTCGAGGCCTACACCAAGGCTCAAGGGCTGTGGCGCCTGCCCGGGCAGGAACCGGTGTTCACCGACAGTCTGGCGCTGGACATGGGCAGCGTCGAAGCCAGCCTCGCCGGGCCGAAACGCCCGCAGGACCGCGTCTCGCTGCCGAATGTCGGTCAGGCGTTCAGTGACTTCCTCGACTTGCAGTTCAAACCCGTCAGCAAGGACGAAGGACGTCTGGAAAGCGAAGGCGGCGGTGGCGTGGCGGTGGGCAATGCCGATCTGGTCGGCGAAACCGATTACGAGTACGACGGCCACACCTATCGCCTGAAAAACGGCGCCGTGGTGATTGCCGCGATCACCTCCTGCACCAACACCTCCAACCCTAGCGTGATGATGGCCGCTGGCCTGCTGGCGAAAAAAGCCGTGGAAAAAGGCCTGACCCGCAAGCCGTGGGTGAAAAGCTCACTGGCACCGGGTTCGAAAGTCGTCACCGATTACTACAAAGCCGCCGGGTTGACGCAGTATCTCGACCAGCTCGGCTTTTCGCTGGTCGGATACGGCTGCACCACTTGCATCGGCAACTCCGGGCCGCTGCCGGAACCGATCGAAAAAGCCATCCAGAAAGCCGACCTGACTGTGGCGTCGGTGCTGTCCGGCAACCGCAACTTCGAAGGCCGGGTGCATCCATTGGTGAAAACCAACTGGCTGGCCTCGCCTCCGCTGGTGGTCGCCTACGCCCTGGCTGGCAGTGTGCGCACCGACATCAGCAGCGAACCGCTGGGTAACGACCAGCAAGGCAATGCGGTTTACCTGCGTGATATCTGGCCGAGCAGCAAGGAAATCGCCGACGCGGTAAATCAGGTCAACACGGCGATGTTCCACAAGGAATACGCCGAGGTGTTTGCCGGTGACGAACAGTGGCAAGCCATCGAAGTGCCGCAAGCCGCAACTTACGTCTGGCAGGCGGATTCGACCTACATCCAGCATCCGCCGTTCTTCGATGACATTGCCGGGCCATTGCCGGTGATCGCCGATGTGAAAGGTGCGCGAGTGCTGGCGCTATTGGGCGATTCGGTGACCACTGACCACATCTCCCCCGCCGGCAACATCAAGGCGGACAGTCCGGCCGGGCGTTACTTGCGCGAGCAAGGTGTCGAGCCACGGGACTTCAACTCCTACGGCTCGCGCCGGGGCAATCATGAAGTGATGATGCGTGGCACGTTTGCCAACATCCGTATCCGCAACGAAATGCTCGGTGGCGAAGAAGGAGGCAACACGATCTACATTCCGAGCGGCGAAAAACTGGCGATCTATGACGCGGCCATGCGCTATCAGGCCTCGGGAACACCGCTGGTGGTGATTGCCGGGCAAGAATACGGCACCGGCTCCAGCCGCGACTGGGCCGCCAAGGGCACCAACCTGCTCGGGGTGAAAGCGGTGATTGCCGAAAGCTTCGAGCGGATCCACCGCTCCAATCTGGTGGGCATGGGTGTATTGCCGTTGCAGTTCAAGCTGGATCAGAACCGCAAGAGCCTGAACCTCACTGGCAAGGAAACCCTGGATATTCAAGGCCTGAGCGGCGTCGAGCTGACGCCTCGGATGAACCTGACGTTGGTCATCACCCGTGAAGACGGGCGTCAGGAAAAAATCGAAGTGCTGTGCCGCATCGACACCCTGAACGAGGTCGAGTACTTCAAGTCCGGCGGGATCCTGCATTACGTGTTGCGGCAGTTGATCGCTTCGTAAAACCTGCAGATGCAAAAACACCGCCAGATCGGCGGTGTTTCTGTTTGGGCACGGCACTTTTCTGCGGGCGAAAAAAAACCCGCCGAAGCGGGTTTTTCCCAAGACCATTATCGACTCCCTGTCGGCAGCGATCCTTGCTAATGGTCGATCATCCGTGATCCTGAAACACTCCCTGTGCTTCAGTTGATGAGGCTAGATTACGCTGTGGATCCAATCGGCAATAGTCGAAATAGCTACCATCGCGTGTAAGACATTCGCCATAGCGAGCCTTCCGAAAACCCTTAGGCGTGTCAGGCATCGAGCGCAGAAGCCGCCAGTCGGGCGACTTTCAGCTGTCCTTTTGCCGCAGTTTGCTCGTCATCCTCCAGAAACCATGCGGCAGACAGTCCGGCGAACGCCAGCACCCATTGCAGCAGGCGTTTTCGCTCGATTCCCGCTGCTTCGCAGATCACGTCGACTTGTCGCCGAAAGCGTTCGGGATCGGTCGCCGTCGGCAATTCCGGGTTGCAGATCAGGTTGGCGTAGTCGTAACCGCGCTCGCCCCGCACCCGCTTGGGGTCGATCGCGAGCCAGCCCCGTGGGCCGAAATCGAGGACGTTGTCGTGGTGCATGTCGCCGTGCAGCACCACCACGTCCTGCGGTTCGGCGAGCAAGGTCTGGGCGGTTTGCAGACAATTGGCGTAAGGGCCGCCGTATCGGGTCGCCGCCACTCGTAATGAGGTGAACCACGGCGCCAGTTCCACCAACGGCGGTGGTGGCGTCGGTCGCGGTGCGTGCAGCCGGGCCAAGGCTCGGCACATGATCCGCGTGGCCTCGTCGTCTTCGTCGTTGAGCGCCATGTGCATCAACGAACGCTGGCCCATCGCCCGCTCCAGCAACAGGCCCTCCTTGTGATGAGCGAGCACCAGGGCGGCACCGTCGCCGTCCCACCAGGTCATCAGCAGGTTGCCGTACTTTTCTTCGTCGTCCACCGCGACTTTCAGCATTGCCGGCACATCGCCCTGACGCACCGGCAACAGGCGGCTGCCCGGGGTGATGATCGGCTCGCCGTCCGGCGTCAGCGCCCAGCGTTCCAGCCACGGCGTGAACAGTTCGAGATCAGCCACCGTCACGCTCGCGGGCCCGGTCGCTCTCCGTGAGGAAGTGCTCAAGTCGACTCAGCTGTTCCTCCCAGCCCCGACTGTCCATGTAATAGGCCTCTTTCTGGCGCACATCTGGAATATGCGCAAAACCCGACTCGGAGACCTTCAGCAGCGTGCCGCTCTCGTAGTCCTGCAATTCGAATTTGACCAGCGTGGTCGGTTCCTGGGAGTAGTCGATTTTCGGGTTCACCGCGTACGGGTGCCAGCGGAAGGAGAACAGCTGCTGGGGCTCGACCCGCTCCACCAGCACATTCCAGAGCACATGTTCATAACCGGGGTACGTCACCTGCCCTTGCGTCCATTCGCCCGCGATAAACCGCCGGCCCTCCAGCGCAACGCCGAACCACTGGCCGAACGCCTCGGCATCGACCAGAGCGCGCCAGACATGGGAGCGCGGTGACCTGAGCATGATCTTACGTTCAAAGCTGTTGGGTACTGGTTTCATACGTCACCTCCTGTTTTGAACAGTAGGCTTGTATGACCACATGTCCAATGCGAAGTTGTATCAATCCAGTGCAACGGTCTGCTCTGATTGAAATATCCGGCAGTATTTTGCGGCGCCGGTTCGTCAGAATGCGCACGGATCAGCGCGGCGAAACTGATAACGTTCGCAGCGAATTGAACGACACAAGGACGTCATCATGCAGCCCTCCCTCCCCGAACGTTACCGTGGCGCCCTGCTCGGCCTGGCATGCGGCGATGCGGTGGGAACCACCGTCGAATTCCAGCCCCGCGGCAGCTTCCAGCCCCTGACCGACATGGTCGGTGGCGGCCCGTTCCACCTGAAACCCGGTCAATGGACCGACGACACCTCGATGGCATTGTGCCTGGCGGAAAGTCTGCTGAACAAAAACGCGTTCGATGCCGCAGACCAGATGGGCCGCTATCTGAACTGGTGGAAATGGGGTTATCTGAGTTCCACCGGCGAATGTTTCGATATCGGCATGACCGTGAGTCAGGCGCTGGATCGCTATCAACACACCGGAGAGCCGTTTGCCGGCTCAACCGATCCCTGCAGCGCAGGTAATGGCTCGTTGATGCGACTGGTGCCCGTGGTTCTGTTTTACTTCCCCGATGCCCGGAAAACCAGGCGATTCGCCGCCGACAGTTCACGCACCACGCACGCGGCGCCCGAGGCCGTCGAATGCTGCCAACTGTTTGCCGAACTGGTCGGCAAGGCCCTGGAAGGCGCATCGAAAGCGCAACTGCGCACCCTGCCGCAAACACCCTTCAGCCAACCCAAGGTGGCGGCGATTGCCCGGGGCGAGTACCTGAACAAGACCGAGCGCGACATTCGCGGCAGTGGCTACTGCGTCGAATCCCTGGAAGCAGCGTTATGGTGCTTCCAGCACACCGACAGCTTTGCCGCGTCGGTCCTGCAGGCGGCGAATCTGGGCGATGACGCGGACACCACGGCTGCCATCGTCGGCCAGTTGGCCGGCGCCTATTACGGCGTGCAGGGAATCCCGTTCCGGTGGCTGGAAAAACTGCATGACGGAGAGGAAATCGCGGCGACTGCCGAACGCTTGCTCAACGCATCGAGACAGCACAAACCCTGATGGCGCCACGAAGTCGCTAAACTGCCCTGCACGTTCATTCATCAAAGCGAGATGACTCATGTCCCCACGCCTGCTTCTGGCCCTGACACCCTTTCTTTTCACTTCTGTTGCTCACGCTGCCGTGGACTGCGCCAATGCCAGCGATCAGGCGACGATGAATCAGTGCGCCGGGCAGGAAAACAAGGCGGCGGACAAGGAGTTGAACACGGTTTATCAGCAGATTACCGCCCGGTTGAAGAACAACCCTGATGGCAAGAAACTGCTGGTGAGCGCGCAACGGGCGTGGATCGGGTTTCGCGATGCCGAGTGCAAGTTTTCGGCATCCGGCGTGGCAGGCGGGAGTGTTTATCCATTGATCTACAACAATTGCATCGCCTCGGTGACAAAGACGCGAACCGAGGCGCTCAAGCAGTATTTGAAGTGTGAGGAAGGTGACATGAGCTGCCCGGTGCCCGGGGCCTGATTTTTCCGAGCCTTTGAAGGCCTCATCGCTGGCAAGCCAGCTCCCACAGGTTTTGTGTCGATCACAAAAAACTGCAACTGCACAAATCCCTGTGGGAGCTGGCTTGCCAGCGATGGCGTCAGATCAGCCAGTAAAAATTACCGAACAAAAATCTGCGCCGTGGTAATCGCCATATCCCCACCCGGCAACTTGATGCTGCCGGTCTGCTTCATGGTCTCTGCATCAAAGATCGCCACGTCGTTGAACGTCCCGGCCAGATAAATCTTTCTGCCGTCCTTGTTGAACGAAATGCAGTAGTAGGAATGATCCAGTGTCGCCGCCTGAATCAGCTTTTTCTGCTTGATGTCGTACTTGGCCAGACGATTGAGCACGCCGAACATCAGGTTCGGATCCTTCGGCGAGCGCATGCCGCTGAAGTAGATCTCGGTCAACGGCCCGAAGTCGGTGGTTTCTGTCTTGCCGGTTTTCAGATCGACGCTGAACAAGCCGTACAGGTATTCAGCCGTGGCCGGATCCTGCTTCTTGTCCTTGAACTTTGCCGCCGTGTACAGCAGCGAGAAATCGTGGCGGTAAGTCTGCTGGTTCCACACGTAAAGCACATCCGGCGCGCTGTAGTTCGGGCGTTTCCAGTGGCGACTGGGGATCAGCACGTCGAACTTGCCGTTCTTCACATCGACCTTGTACACATCAGCGCCGGCCACATAGAGCGTGCCGTCATCGCCGCTCTGCATGATCGTCAACTGCCGTGGCGCCGGAAAGCTGCGCACCGGTTTGGCGTCCATTCCGGCATCGGTGGCGTAAACATCCAGACGCGGTTGTTTGACCTCATAGCGGTCATTGAGCATCTGGGTCGGGTTGGCGATGGTGTACAGCTCCTTGCCGTCATGGCTGACGGTGAAAGCGAACATCGACCGCGCCTTTTCCCCCGGTTGCTGGGTGATGCTGGCGTGGAACACCTGCTTGCAGCTGTCGAGTTCGACACCGTAGACATCGGCGTAATGGTTGTTCAGCACGTACGCAGTCTTGCGATCCGGCGACAGCTGAACGGTGCCGGGGCCAAAGGCGTCAGGCATCTTGCAGGTCTTGTACAGGCTGTCGGTCGCCAGGTCGATGACGTGCAGGTTGTTCGGGTAGTTGGTGGTCAACATGTACTCGTGACCGTCTTGCAGCGCGGTGTTTTCATCGGCCAGAACCGGGAGCGAACAGGCGCTCAGAACCGCGAATGCGGCGATGCCGCAGGCTTTGTTGAGGCTAGGCATGCTGGAATCCTTCTTTTTATGGATCACTTGTCTTTCGGGAAGACAGTGCCGAGGTTGCGCCAGTTGTCGTTGGACGCCTGGGCATCCTTGTTCCAGTCCGGGTAGGTACTCATCATGTCCGGCACCTGGGCCGGCCACCAGCACGGATCGGAGCAGCCGTAGAGGTCAGCCTCCATCGGCTGGCACAACGACGACACCCCGCCGAACGCATCGATTTCCCAACCCGGGTCGGTGGTCGAGGCACAGCCGGCGACGGAACTCATCGCCACCACTTCTTCGATGCGGTTTTCGTCCGCGGCCTGATCCAGCTTCAACGCTTTGTTATTGATTGCCTTGAGATGTTTCATATCAGTGAGCCTTGCGCGGAGTGATGTAGCTGCTGATGAACGCAGGGTTGTTGGCCATGATCCGGATGTAGACCTCGATGCCGAAATCGACCCAGTCACGCATCAGTTCGCAGTAGTGATAAGTCGGGTGGGCCGGGTCGCCGTAGCGGGCGTAGCTCTCGTGGTAGCAGCCGCCAGAGCACAAGTTGCGGATCTGACAGTCATGGCAACCGGTATTGGTGCGATCCAGGCGCTGGGACAGGAAGTCGTTCAGTTCGACCTGTTTCACGCCGCTATGAACGTTGCCGAAGGTTGGCAGCGACGAACCGGTGAAGCGATGGCACAGGTTCAGTTCGCCCTTGTGATCAACAGCCAGCATCTTCAGCCCGGCGCCGCAAGGCAGGGCCTTTTTGTGGCCTTCGTGGATGTCGGTGATCAACTGATGCAGGTTGGAAAAACCGATGTTGCGGTGTTCCAGCGCGGCTTCCAGATAACGCCGGCCAAGGCGTTTCATGCTGGCGAACACTTCGATCAATTCGTCGGTTGTCAGGTTGAAGCTGCTGATATCACCGGAGGTCACCGGAGCAAATCCGACTTCGGCAAAACCCAGTTCGTTGAACAGGTGATCCCAAATGGTTTCGACGTCGGTGACGCCGGTGGTCAGGGTCACCCGCGCGCCGACCGGACGGCTGTTGTAGCGCGACAGCAACATTTCGGCCTTGCGCCGCACCACGTCATAGGTGCCCTGCCCGCCCACGGTGATGCGGTTGCGGTCGTGCACGGTTTTCGGCCCGTCGATGCTCACTGACAAGCCGAAGCGGTGAGCATTCAGGTAGTCGACCGTTTCTTCGGTGAGCAGCGTGGCGTTGGTGGTCATCACGAACTCGACGAACTTGCCGGCCTCGGCAAACCGCTTTTCGCAGTAATCGACCATGTACTCGATCAGCTTGCGATTGCTCAGCGGCTCGCCGCCGAAAAACACCACGGTAAAACGCTCTTCGTCGGGGGACTCACGCAGCAACATTTCCACCGAAGCGATGGCGGTTTCGACGTCCATCTTCTTGCCGGCGGACGGCTTGTCGAGGTCTTCCTTGTAGCAGTAGGTGCAGCTCAGGTTGCAGCCAGTGTTGACGTTGAGCACCACGGTGTTGATCGCCGTGCGCTCGACGCGTTTGACCGCGATGTCCGGGGTCAGAGGCGAGCCGTCGCTGACCAGTTCCAGCGAGATCAGCTCGCGCAGGGTCTCGTTGATTTCCTCGCCGTTGAACCGCGCGCCGAGGCGCTGGATCAGGTCTTCCGAGGAGCAGCCAGGGCCGCGCAACGCATCGATGATGGTGCCGGTCAGCTCATCGCTGGCGAACAGCGAACTGCTGGGGATGTGGAACAGCATGCGGTCGGCGTCGACGTGCACTTCGTGCAGATTACGTTCGACCAGATTCAAGATAGCGCCCATTGCAAACCTCCTGTGCAAGCCCCGCTTGGGGGACTTGCGGTCATTCCGAAAAGTCTCTGAATCGCTGTGTCCCAGGACAACTCACGTTTCAACATCAGGGAATGGGTGGATTGTTCCAGCGTTGCACGGTGACGATCAGGTGGCCTTCGCCGGTCAGGGATTTCCCCGCGTCGTCGACGGCGGCGATCACCTTGAGGTTGCCGGCATTGTTGGTGGACATCTTGCGTGCCGGATTCGGCCCGGCATCGCCCGGAGTGAACACGCCCGCGTCTGCCTGCATGGTGCCGGCGAACTTGACGTCCTCGTCCTCCTTGGCGCGCTCGTCGAAGGCTTCGACTTTCCATTGCGCCGGGAACACGCCGATGCGATACGGCTTGCCATCGGCGCCCTTGCCCCAGGCTTCGGCGTCGAAGCGGCCCTGGACTTTCGGTGTCGAACCGCCGCCTTCGCCGATCCGTGCCACCGAGAACTCCGGCACCACTTTGACCGAGGCAATCTTGCTGTACACCGACAGGCTCGGGCCTTTCAGGCTGCCGACGCTGACCGCGCGCAAGCCTGGCTGGGCATTGGCTGCCGCTTTGACTTTGACCTTGATCCGGTCGGCGTTCTGCTCGACCACTTCGACCACGTCCACGCCTTTGCCGAAGTTCGGTTTGCCGCTCAGACCGCTGCCGATCAGGGTCACTTCGGTTTCGCTGCCGGCCTTCACATAACCTGGCTGCACCGCCAGCAAGCGCTGCGAACCCTGTTTGGCCGCGACGAAGTCCAGGCCGCGCTCATCGTGCTCGGCCTCGAACATCCGGCCTTGCATGGCGTTGCCTTGTGCGGCGAACACCTGACGCATGGTCACGCCATCGACGGTCACGTTGCCGCGCCATTCGTAACCGCTGTAGAGGATCGCGCTGCCATCGCCGTTGAACGGGCTGCCGTCGGCGTACTGACCTTTGACCGCGACCTTGAAGGTGTCGCTGCCATCGGCGGTGACGCTCATGATACCGGCCAGTTCTCCCTTGCCCGGCAGGTGACCGCTGAAGCTCCAGTCGCCCACCAGGGCTTCGGCTTTCGGTGCGGTTTTGACCCAGGCCTGCCATGCCGGGTTGTCCAGCGGATAACGCTTGGCCAACAACGGGACCATTTCCTTGCGGGCGATATCGAACCAGTCACGATCACGAGCCAGCGCCTGGTATTCCAGCGACGGCCATTGGCCGAGGTGGAAATTCACCAGACGTTCCCATTCCTGAGCCGGACGCCGTTGCAGGGCGACCCGCGCACCGGAGTGGCAACGACCACACATCTGCGCGGTTTTCTCGTCGAACTGCTCGACAGTGTTCAATCGGCGCTCGAGCGCGTAACGCACGCCATCGGTTTCGCTCGGCGCCAGGCCCTGGGTGTCGGCCAGGTATTTGACCAGTGTGCGACGGTCTTCATCGCTGATCTGCAGACCGTGCATGGTCTGCATGCGGGCAATGCTCATCAGCCAGCCTTCCGGAGTTTTGCGCTGGTGGCTGATGCGGCTCAACTGGTCGCCGGCTTCAGGGGTGTGACAGCCCTGGCAGGTTTCCTTGAGGATGGTCTGGGCGTCGCGGGCTGCCAGGCTGTGGGGCGAATGCAGGGCCACGCATGCGGCCACGGCCAGCAGACTGGCGCTCATGCCTGATCGGAGTTTTCTCTTCATCAACGTCGAACCTCGCACGGTGCTTTCTTATTGTTGTGGCTTATCGTTTTTATGGTTTCTGCCGTTCGTGGCGATGCACGAACGGAGGCAAGCGAAACGTCTGTGGTGAGCAATACACGGAGCGTGCCAGCTTGCCGATAAGCTTTTCAATCAAGCAGTTACGTGAAGATCAAGGTGAAGTGGCGGTGCCGGCGGTGCTCGCCGGCGTCCAATTTCGCGACAGCTGTTGCAGTCTGAGACAAGCATAGTTGTTGCGGCGTCAGCGACATTGCGTCGCGCGACAGATGACCCGGAGCTGACAGCATCCCTCATGAAAAACCTCCAGAAGAGTGACGCCTGCCGAACCCACACGAAAACAAGCCCCGCCAATGACGGGGCTCTTGTATGGGTTGTTTACCCGCGCCTAGCGAACGGAGTTGTCCGGGTGAACCTTGTAACGCCCACAGAATTCGCAAACCATCGAACATTCACCCTTCGCGTCGGCCTTGGCTGCCAACGACCCGGAATCACGCCGGGCGGCTTGAATTCGACGCTCCCGGTAAAACGCATACGTGATCAGCAAACTAAAGCCCAAAGACCAAAGACACAGAATTAAAGCCGTCATGATTTATCCTCGAGCATGGCAACTGCGAAAGAGGTGGCGATCAGGAAAATACTGCTGGTAGCCATCAAGGCACCCGCCCGAATCGTATCGACATCGGTCAGATCGCCGATCAACAGCGCCGCAAACCCCGTCACCAGAAATCCAGTCCCCACGCCTATCATGAAATTGGTAAGCCATCGAATGGTTAAGTTGTTCATCGACATCCCTGTGAAGACACTGACCCGCCAAATCCATGGCAGGAAAACCCTATACACAAAGCAACTTAGCTCGTACTTCATGCCTCCACCAGTCGGTAAAAACTGTCAGACGCGCGGCTTTTCCTACACCTGAAACGGCCAGATTTTGCTCAAGCCCCGTCACAGCGGCGTTGGCTTTGTAGGACGCGTATCCTGCATCTCAACGGGTGTCGCGTTTTGAGACAAATTCACCCTCATTGCCACTCAAACTCTTCCTCCTTCCGCCCATGCAACCGGGCTGTGCGCCATCTTCGAGCATTTGGCACAACCATTGCGAAAGCCCCTCTCGATCCCATCGAACAACAAGAGGTTTCGCCATGCCCCTGCCCTATCTGCTCCCTGCCACTTCGTCCTTCATCCAGCGCCCGCCGCGCATGCTGATCGGCGGCGACTGGGTCGAGGCCGCCGACGGCCAGACCATGCCGCTGCACAACCCGGCCACCGGTGAAGTGCTGTGTGTGGTGCCTCGCGCCACGCCGGAAGATGTCGACCGAGCGGTGCTCGCTGCCCGGCAAGCCTTCGATGATTCCGCCTGGAGCCGCACCCGCCCGCGCGAACGGCAGAACCTGTTGTGGAAACTTGCCGACCTGATGGAGCGCGACGCCGAGCTTCTGGCGCAACTGGAATGCCTGAACAACGGCAAGAGCGCGGCGGTGGCGCAGGTAATGGATGTGCAACTGGCCATCGACTTCCTGCGCTACATGGCCGGCTGGGCGACCAAGATCGAAGGTTCCAGCGTCGACGTTTCGTTGCCGCTGATGCCCGGCGATCAGTTCCACAGCTTCATCCGCCGCGAGGCAGTCGGCGTGGTCGGCGCCATCGTCGCCTGGAATTTCCCGCTGTTGCTGGCCTGCTGGAAACTCGGCCCGGCGCTGGCCACCGGATGCACCGTGGTGCTCAAACCGGCCGACGAAACCCCGCTGACCGCGCTGAAACTGGCGGAGCTGGTACTGGAGGCGGGTTACCCGGAAGGCGTGTTCAACGTGGTCACCGGCACCGGGATTACGGCCGGCTCCGCCCTGACTCACAACCCGCTGGTCGACAAGCTGACCTTCACCGGCTCCACCGCCGTCGGCAAGCAGATCGGCAAGATCGCCATGGACTCGATGACCCGGGTCACCCTGGAACTGGGCGGCAAATCACCGACCATCGTCATGGCCGAAGCCGACCTGAAAACCGCTGCAGCCGGTGCGGCGAGTGCGATTTTCTTCAACCAGGGCCAGGTCTGCTGCGCAGGCTCCAGGCTGTATGTGCAGCGCAAGCATTTCGACAATGTGGTAGCCGACATCAGCGACATCGCCAACGCCATGAAGCTCGGCAACGGTCTCGACCCGAGCATCGATATGGGCCCGCTGATTTCCGCGCGCCAGCAGGAACGGGTCTACAACTACATCGAAATGGGCCGGGAAAGCGGCGCGACCATCGCCTGCGGCGGCGAGCAGTTCGGGCCGGGGTTCTTCGTCAAACCGACGGTGATTGTCGATGTCGATCAGCAGCATTCGCTGGTCCAGGAGGAAATCTTCGGGCCGGTGCTGGTGGCGATTCCGTTTGATGACGAAGCGGATGCACTGCGCATGGCCAATGACAGTCCCTACGGCTTGGGCGCCAGTATCTGGTCGAACGACCTGGCGGCAGTGCACCGGATGATTCCGCGGATCAAGTCAGGATCGGTGTGGGTCAACTGCCACAGCGCGCTGGACCCGGCACTGCCGTTTGGCGGCTACAAGATGTCCGGGGTCGGGCGCGAGATGGGGTATGCGGCGATCGAGCATTACACCGAGTTGAAGTCGGTGTTGATCAAGTTGTAATGAATGCGCTCACGGCTCAGGGTTTGAAACCCTGAGCCAACAACCATCCGCGAACCGTCCGCCCCTGCTCAAGCGTCAATCCCGCCAACACCTGATCCGCTGGCTCATCGCTTAGCCGTCGCACCAGCGCAGCCAGCTCCACGCCTTGCACATGCCAGATACCCAGCGGCTGATCCGCCGTGATCACCACCTCGGCCTCATCGACAAAACCGTCACGCAGCACCGGCATCCGCTCGATGCGCAGCGCGGCAAAATCCGCTGCCGCATGGGCCACTTCAGTGTCGGGCCACTGCCGCCGTGCCTGCCAGAATGGTTGATCGAGCCAACGTTGTTCGTCGGCATAAAAGTCCCGGCCAATCCGCGCAAATCGTAAGAACAGTCGCTCGACTCGCTGCCAGTGAAAGCGTTGCGCCAGCGCCGCCCGTTCGGGTTTGCGCAACAGCGTATTGATCACCACCGGCGCCTGCAACGCCGAGGACAACGACTGAAAAATCCCGTTGCCCGACAGCGGATCCACCGCCATTGCCGCATCGCCAACACGAATCCAGTTTTCGCCGCAGACCTGCGGCGCAAGGATCGCGGTGCTGCTGCGAGCGTGCAGTTGCAACTCCAATTCCTGCCCGCCGGCAAAAAACGCTTGAGCAAAATCCGAGGCCTGACGCCGCGCACGGCAGTGGTCGAGCAAATGCGCCTTGCCCGGCAACCCGGCGCTGGCCACGTCCACGGTCCATTGCCAATAACATTGGCCGTCGTCCCGTCGGGCCATCCACGCCCAACCGTCTTCAAGGCTTTCCACAGCACTGGCAGTCACACCAGGCGCACCTTGCCAGCGATTGAGCAGGCTGACCGTCTCTGGCCCACGCAGACCTTTGCCGGATGCCGGTGCCTGCCGCCCACGGGCTTCCACCAGAAAATCCGCCGCCAGCCTCTGGCCGCTGTCGAGATCGACCCGATGGCCGTCCGCCGAGGACTGAACATTCAGGATTCGTCCTTCAATCACCTCCACCCCGGAGACCCGCAGATCTTCACGCAAACCGCGATCAAAGGTCGGGCGATCCAGCAGAAACTCGATGTTCTGCGCATGCTGCTGGCCGTTCCACGAAACCTGCCTTTGGGACGGCAACGTGGCATTCGCCAAAGCGTGATTCAACCCGGCACCGCGCAGCGCATCCAGCACCCGTTGCGACACGCCTTCGAGCGCCGCAAACCGCCGCCATTCGCTGACCAGCGTCACGGCGTAACCCAGCCGTCGCAGCCCCAACGCGACCGCCGCGCCGGCCGGTCCGGCACCGAGAATAAGGATTGAAGTCATGGTCCGAGACGCCGTTCCGGCCCGCGATAACGAGCGTGCTGTTTCAACCAATCGATGAGTTCGGCATTGCCCGCCAGCGGATGCTCCAGCAGATAGCCGGCGATGTGACCGCTCAACGCGGCACACCCCAGACTGGCCCCGGACTGACCCGGATAAGTGCCGCGAACACACGCGGCAAAATCCGCCTGCGCGCTGTCGAGCCACGACCATTGCTCATCAGTGCAACGGGCATCGCCAGTCACCCGCAGCACCTGCGGATAACTCGCTGGAAACACCGCTGCGCCCTGCGCCGGGCTCGATGCACACAACAACACTCCACGGGCCACCGCCGCCGCGCAGGCCTCGCGCAACAGGCTGCGATCCTGACGCAGGCCGAGGCTCAGATTGATCAGCCGCACGTCCTGCGTCACCAGCCAGTCAATGGCTGCTGAAATCTGCAAAGCGCTGGTGACGCCGCGCTGATCGAACACCTGGGCCACGCAAATCTGTGCGGCCGGTGCCCGTCGACTGATCGCCTCGATCACCGCGCTACCATGGCCAAGGGGATCGTCGCGCAAATCCGATTCCGCCAGACCATCCTCCAGCAACGAGAATCGCCGCCCGGCAATCACCTGCACCCGTTGCGCCGCCGAGTGCCCGCTATCGACCACACCGATCCGCAACTCAGGCTTCATGCAGCACCGCTTTTGAAATGAGCACACCGTCGATCAATTCGAAACGCAGGTCGGCATCGGCCAGGGTCGACGGACGATGGCTGATCAGAATCCGCGTGCGCCCGGCAAACAACCGGTCGATGGCTTCGATCACCTCTCGTTCAGTGGTTTCGTCGACTGCCGACGTGGCTTCGTCGAGCACCAGAATCAACGGATCCTGCAACAACGCCCGGGCAATCGCGATCCGCTGTTTCTGTCCGCCGGACAACTGCTGACCGCGCTCGCCCAGCGGGCTGTCGAGGCCTTCGGGCAATGACGCGATCAGGCTGTCGAGTTGCGCCAGCCGTGCGACTTCGGCGATGGCTTCGCGGCTGGCGTCCGGCACTGCGTAAGCCAGGTTGTCGGCGAGACTGCCGCGAAACAGCACGATGTCCTGACTGACCACGGCGATCCGTCGGCGCAGTTCGAACAGTTCCAGTTCACGCAGATCCACTTCGCCAAGCAGCACCCGCCCGGACTGTGGATCGTGATGCCGTTGCAGCAGATCGATCAGCGTCGATTTGCCGACGCCGGAGCCGCCGCTCAAGGCGACTTTCAAACCGTAGGGAATCGTCGCCTCGATCCCGCTCAACGTACTTGGGCGGCCCGGATGGCTGAAGTGCACCGTATCGAAACGCAACTCGCCGGAGGTGGGAAAAGGCTTCGGCGTGACCGGTGAAAACACCGTGGGTTCTTCGCCGCGCAACTCCATGACCCGCCCGAGGCTGACGGTCATGCGCTGGATCGCCACGTACAGCCCCAACAGGCTCTGCACCGGCCCGACCGCCATTCCCAGATAAGTGGAAAACGCGATCAGCGCACCGAGTTGCCAGGTGCCCTGCACCACCCAATAACCGCCAATCAAAAACGCGCAGGCGCGGGACAGCGAGGTCAACGTACCGGGCACAGCCTGGGTAAAAAATTCGGTGACTTGCAGGCGCAGCAACTGGTTCATGTAGCCTTGCCCGAGGCTTTCCAGACGCCGTGCTTCACGCTGCTGCTGGCCGGCGGACTGGATGAATTTCATCACCGGCAGGGTCTCGACCATGAACGACGACATGTCCGCCGAACGCTCGCGCAACTGCCGCACATCGCGCTCGACCTTGCGCCGCATCCAGCGCAGCCAGAGCACGTCGAGCGGGATCAGTACCAGCGCCAGCAGCGAGAGTTTCCACGACAGCGTGAACAGCATCGCGATCGCCACCACCAGGCCGATCACACTCGACACCGCCGAGAACAACGAGTCCACGGCAAAGCGCTGAATCTCTGCCACATCGCCGTCGAGCCGCGACATCAGATCGCCGATCCGCCGCTGGCCGTAGAAGCTCGGCGAAAGCTTCTGCAGATGCCGGTAAAGATCATCGCGCAGGGCAAACAGAATCCGCCCGGACAGCCGCGTGTGCAGATAGCGGTTGATCCCCGACAACGTGGTCCCAAGCAATCCTGCGATGATCATCAACACGGCGATCAGCACCAGCATCGGAAAGTTGCGCGCCAGCAGCCCGTCGTCGATCAGCAACTTGACCAGCCACGGCTGCACCAGCACCAGCAGCGACGCACACACCGAAAGACCGAGCAGGCCGGCAATCGCCAACCGCTGCGGCCGCACAAACCCATACAACCAGCGCAAGGCCGCTTGCAGCGCGGCGGGGTTCTGGCTGTCGATCAGCCGCACGAACAGGCGCTGCATCACGAGCGCAACTGTTTGAGTTTGCGGTACAGGGTCGCGCGGCTGATGCCGAGGGCGTCGGCGGCGGCCGAGACATTGCCCTGATGGGTGTCGAGGGACTGTCGGATCATCTCCAGTTCGTTTTCGCGAATACTGCCGGTCTGGGGTTTCTCGGTGGCGGAGAGTTCGTCGAGCATGCTGTCGGGCAGGTGATCGAGGGTCAGCACCGTCTCCCCCGGCTCACGCATCGCCAGCGCGGTGCGCAACACCATTTCCAGTTGGCGGATGTTGCCCGGCCAGTGGTAAGCGCCGAGCAGGCGATTGAGGTCGTCGTGCAACACGGCGTTCGGTGCGTCGAGTTTGCCCAGCAGGCGAGCGACCAGCGCGCTGAAGTCATCGCGTTCGCGCAGGGCAGGGAGCATCACGCTGATGCCGTTGACCCGGTAAAACAGATCCTCGCGAAATTGCTTGTCTTCCACCTGACGCTTGAGGTCGCGGTGGGTGGCGCAGATCAGTGCGACGTCGATGTCCTGCTCCTCCCCGGCCCCCAGCGGCGCGACTTTGCGGTCCTGCAAAACGCGCAGCAAACGCGCCTGCAGGGCCAGTGGCATGTCGCCGATTTCGTCGAGGAACAGCGTGCCACCGTGGGCCTGTTGCAGGCGCCCGATCATGCCGCCACGGCGCGATCCGGTGAATGCGCCTTCGCGGTAGCCGAACAGTTCCGACTCGATCAGGCCTTCGGGAATCGCCGCGCAGTTCACGGCCACAAAGGGTTTGTCGCTGCGGCTGCCGGCCAGGTGCAGGGCGCGGGCGATCACTTCTTTACCGGTGCCGGTTTCGCCGAGCAGCAATACCGGCAGTTCATTGGCCAGACCTTGACGGGCCATGCGCAATGCTCGGGCGTATCGGGCGTTGTTGCCGGCCAGTGCTTCTAGATCCGGTTGCGCCTTGGCGGTTTTCGCCACGCTGCGCGGCGGGCCGCCGAGGTTGACGGAGCGCGCCGGAGCTCGCAGGGTCTTGTAGAAAAATTCGCCCTTGGCGGTCTGCACGCTGCCGACGCCGCCCTGTTGCAGACGGGTCAACAATTGCACGCCATCGACCCCGAGGAATTCTTCGCAACGCCGCCCGACCAGTGCCGAACGCTCGGCCCGCAGCAACTGACAAGCCTGGGCGCTGACCGCCAGAATCTGCCCGCCGAGACTCACCGCCAGCAGCCCTTGCCACGGCGATTCCAGATACTGCCGGCGACTGTGGAAGGCGAGGACGATCTGATCGGGAAAACTGTTGTTGAACACCCGGCTCTCGATCTGGCTGACCGCCATGCTCAGCAGCGCGGTGCTGTCGTGGACGCGGCCGAGAGGGCCTTCGCGGGTCAGGTCAAGGACGCCAAGAATCTCGCCCTGGGGGCAATGAATCGGCACCGAGGTGCAGGAAAAATCGGTGAGGCGGTCGAGGTAATGTTCGCCGCAGTCGATCAGGGTGGGCCGCGCTTCGACCAGCGCCGTGCCGAGGGCGTTGGTGCCACGGGCGGCTTCGCTCCAGCAGGCGCCGAGGGTGATGTCCTGCAGGCCGCTGCCCTTGAGCCGGTCGGCACGGCCCTCCACCGCAAGGATGGTGGCGTCGGAATTGGCAAGGATGATCAGCCCTTCCTTGCCCTGACGTTCGGCCAGGTAGTCGATGGCCGGTATCGCCGCATCGATCAGCAGGCGATTGCTCGCCAGCAACACATCGAGACTGGCACTCGATTCCAGCGCCAGCTCATGCTTGCCATTGAAATGCACGCCGTGGCTCAGACTGCGCCGCCACGAAGCATCGATCTCCGCACGCAACACGCCATCCGGGACCTGCCCTTCAAGATGGAGTTTTTCCCGGGCCAGCCGGGCTTCGTGGTGAGACTTGGGATCGGTTGTTTTTATAAGAGTCATCAAGCGCTCCGGAGCGGTCCGCTTTGCGCTTTTTTACATCAGCGCCCTGACGCCAATGTTTACGTTAACGTCAGGGCGATGGCAAGCACCGTAGGGCGCTTGTGTTCCAGCAGGTGGATTGCGTTATCGTTCATCGCTGGCAAGCCAGCTCCCACAGGGTTTAGCGTGGCCGCAAATTCCGTAGTCAACCACAGTACTGTGGGAGCTGGCTTGCCAGCGATGGCGGCCGTCGGATCACATCAATTTCAGAACTGCCACACCTCGGCATTCACGAAAAACGCCCGGGCGTTGTCTTCGAGACTTTCCAGGTGATACCCACCTTCCTGCACGATCAGGCACGGCAGGCCCAAGCTACGGATGCGCTCACCCAGTGCCGCAAAGCCTTCCCGAGTCACGGCGACTTTGCTTTGCGGGTCCAGCTCATAGATATCGAAGCCCAGCGACAGCACCAGCACCTCGGCGCCGAACTCGCGTACCGCGTTCAACGCGACGTCCAGTTGCCCGAGGAAATCCGCCTCGCTTGAACCATGGGCCATCGGCAGGTTGAGGTTGAAGCCCTCCCCCGCGCCGCTGCCACGCTCATCAGCAAACCCGGCGACGCCCGGATAGAAGTTGGTCGGATCGCCGTGCACCGAGACGTAGAGCACGTCATCGCGGTCGTAGAAAATCTCCTGGATGCCCTGACCGTGGTGCATGTCGGTGTCGAGCACCGCGACTTTTTCAAACTTGTCGCGTAGCACCTGCGCCGCCACCGCAGCATTGTTCACGTAGCAGAAACCACCCGCCGCTTCGGCCCGGGCATGATGCCCCGGCGGACGGCACAAGGCGTAGGCCGCCGGCTCGCCATCGATCAACGCCTGAGCCCCGGCCACTGCGCTTTGCGCCGACCAGTACGCCGAGCGCCAGGTCTGCTCGCCGACCGGGCAACTGCCGTCCGCCAGATAGCGCGCCGCCTGGGCGAGGATGCCGCGCAAGGCATTGGGTTCGCGGACGAAGATGTTCGACATCACCTCGTCGCCCCAGTCTTCGGGGATTTCTTTCCAGCGTGCATGCGCTTCCTGAAGGAACGTCAGATACGGCGCGCCATGCACCGCCAGCAAGGGTGCGAGACCTGCATCGACCGGCTGATCGACACTGAAACCCAGACCGTGAGCGGCCTGCACCAGACGCTGGGCACGCTCGGGGACTTCCTGCGGCGTACGCATCTGCCCGCGCGAGTAATAGCTGCGTGGATGGTGGAGCAATTGTTCGGGGTGGAAAAAACTGCGCATAGTGATACCTGTCAGTTAACGAATATCTTGAATCCGGCACCGCCAACTGTGGGAGCGGGCTTGCCCGCGAATGCGTCCTTTCAGCCAACATTGCAGTGACGGACACTCCGCTTTCGTCGGATCGCCGCCCGGAGCAAGCTCGCTCCCACAGGGATTGCGTTTATTCGGCTCGACCGGCGCGGGCCAGCACGGCGTTGAGCAATACATCGGTGCCCTGCTTCACATCCTCGGGCAACACGTCTTCGGCCTCGTTATGGCTCAAGCCCCCGACACACGGAATGAACACCATCGCCGTCGGGCAGTAGCGCGCCAGGTGAATCGCGTCATGCCCGGCGCCGCTGACAATCGATTGCTGAGCGTAGCCCAGCGCATCCACCGCCTCTTGCACGGCCGCCACACACTCGGCGTCGAACGGCGTGGCCGGGCTGATCCAGTGCGGGGTGATCGTCAGGCTCAGGCCTCGGCCTTCGGCGATGGCCTGCAACCGGGCGCGGACTTGTTGTTCCATGGCGGCGATGGCGTCGTCGCGGTGATGACGCAGATCGACGGTGAAATTCACCAGCCCCGGAATGGTGTTGCGCGAGGACTTGTTGATGCTCAACTCGCCGACCGTGGTCAGGCCTTCGGGGGCAAAATCTGCGGCCAGACCTTCAATCGCCTGAATCATCCGCGCCACGCCGTACAGCGCATCTTTGCGCAGCGGCATCGGCGTGGTGCCGGCGTGGGCGGCCATGCCTTCCACGCGCACGTCGAGCCAGCGGATCGCCTGACCGCCCGTGACCACGCCGATGCTTTTGGCATTGTCTTCGAGGATCGGGCCTTGCTCGATGTGCGCTTCAAAATACGCATCCACCGCGCCGCCCAACGGACGCTCACCGGCGTAACCGGTACGCTGCAAGGCCTCGGCAACGCTGATGCCATCGACATCACGCACCGCCAGCGCAGCGTTCAGATCCATGATCCCGGTGAACACTGCCGAGCCGAACATGGCCGGGGTGAAGCGCGCGCCTTCTTCGTTGGTCCACACCGCCACTTCCAGCGGCTTGCGGGTCTGGATGTTCAGGTCATTGAGGCAACGCACCACTTCCAGGCCGGCGAGCACGCCGTAGACACCATCGAAACGCCCGCCTTCGGGCTGGGTGTCGAGGTGGCTGCCCATCATCACCGGCGCGGCGTCCGGATCGGTGCCGGCGCGGCGGGCGAACAGGTTGCCGATGGCGTCCACGCTCAGGGTCATGCCGGCTTCGCGGCACCAGTGCGCAAACAATTCGCGACCGGCCTTGTCTTCGTCGCTCAATGCCAGACGGCAACTGCCGCCTCGGGCTGTCGCACCGATTTCGGCCATGGCCATCAGGCTCGCCCAAAGGCGTTCGCCATTGATCTTCAACATGAGGTTCTCCTGAAATTCCGGGTTAGGCACGGGCCAGTTCCGCGCTTTGGGCGCTGGCGTGACGACGGGCGAGGGACAGCACGCAGACCAGCGAAATGCCGGCGATCAGGCTGTAGAACAGCGCCATCGGCCACCATTGCCCGGTGAACTTGTGCGCCAGCATCGTGCCGATCAGCGGCGTCAGCCCACCGGCCACCGCGCCGCAGATCTGATAGGCCAGCGAGATCGCGGTGTAGCGCACGCGAGTCTCGAACATGCCGCTGACGTACCCGGCGATCACCGCGTAGAACGAAGCCATGCACACCACCGCCAGTGCGATGCCGAGGATGATCAGCGGCGCCTGGGCCGAGCTGACCAGTACGAACATCGGGTACGGCGAGGCCATCGCCAGCAGTGACACCAGGCACAGGAAACGCGTGGCGCCGATCTTCTCGGCCATCCACGCCGCCAGCGGCTGAATGCAGAACTGGATGAGCGCAACAAAGAACAGGCATTCGAGAATCAGTGAACGCGGCAGCGCCAGTTGTTGAGTGGTGTAGGCGATCATGAAGGTGTTGGTGAAATACACCCCGGCGATGCCCAGCGTGTTGGCGCCGATGCACAGCAACAGGGGACGCCACGCGGTGCGCAGCACATCCATTACCGGCGCCTGTTCTTTTTTGATTTGCTTGCTGGCCTGCTCGCGGCTGGCGAGGAATTCCGGCGACTCGTTCACGCCCAGGCGAATCGCCAGCCCCACCAACAGCAACAGCGCACTGGCGAGGAACGGCAGACGCCAGCCCCAGCTCATCAGGTCTTCTTCCGGCAAACGGGTCACCGCGCTAAAGGCCAACAGCGACAGAATCAAACCTGCCGGACTACCCAGTTGCGCGAACGAGGCGAAGAAATTGCGTCGGCCCTTCGGTGCATGCTCGCCGGCCATCAACACCGCCCCGCCCCACTCGCCACCGACGGCGATGCCCTGGACGATGCGCAGCAGAATCAGCAGCACCGGTGCCGTCGCGCCAATCTGCGCATAAGTCGGCAGCAGGCCGATGCACACCGTCACTACGCCCATCATCAACAGCGTGATGATCAGCGATTTCTTGCGGCCGATACGGTCGCCGATGTGGCCGAAAATGATCCCGCCCAACGGCCGGGCAAAGAAGCCCACGGCGAAGGTGCCGAACGCAGCCATGGTGCTGAACAGCGGATCGTCGGAAGGAAAGAACAGCGCGCCGAACACCAGCGCGGCGGCGGTGGCGTAGATGTAAAAGTCGTACCACTCGATCATGGTGCCGATGAAGGCTGCGGCCGCCGCACGGCGCGGCTGGTTAGAAGCGTGGGGCTTCATGGGGTCGGGCTCCTTTGATTGTTTTTTTGGCAGGAGGAAAACGTAAATCCGAGGCGCTCTGACGGTGCCTGTCGTGGGGTGATTTATCGTCCCGGGGCTATGATTAGTCAATTTTCTATTTATTATTCCGATTATTACCTCACCTTATATTCGAGAGCCGCCATGGCCGAACGTGATGTGCAACGCCTGCTTAACGACCGCCTCGACTGGAATCTGCTGCGCACCTTCCGGGTGATCGGCCAGGAGCTGAGCATCAGCCGCGCCGCTGCGCGTCTGCACCTGACCCAACCGGCGGTGAGCCAGGCACTCAAGCGTCTGGAGGAACAATTGGGTCGCCAGTTGATTGCCCGGCGCGGCCCGCGCTTTGCCCTCACCGAAGTCGGCGAACAGATTTTCGAACTGGCCGGCGAGATCTACGGGCAAATGTCCCAGGTCAGCAACCTGCTGGAACAACCGGCCGACGAAGTGATCGGCAAGGTGCGACTGCTGATCATCAGCCGGATCTTTTCCGAGCGTTTCGATGACTTCCTCGCCGACTTTCATCGGCAGTATCCACGGGTGGATCTGGAGGTCGACGTGATGCGCAGTTCGGACATCGTCAGCGCGCTTCAGGAGAAAACCGCGACCCTCGGCCTGAGCCTCAATCGCCGCCCGCAACCGCGTCTGGAACAGCGCCTGTTCCTGCGTCAGCGCTATGCATTTTTCTGTGGCAAGCACCACGCGTTGTTTGGCCGACAGGACATCGGCGAAGGCGATTTGCAGCGGGAGAATTTCGTCAGTTTCACCAGTGACCAGATTGGCGGGATGCTCTCGCCGCTGACGATTTTTCGCGATCAGCAAGGCTTCAGTGGGCGCATCGTCGCCTCTTCGCCGAGCCTGGAAGAAGTGCGGCGACTGGTGATCGCCGGGTTCGGTATCGGTTGCCTGCCGGAGCACGTGGTGGCGGCGGACGTCGAGGCTGGATTGCTCTGGCGCCTGCCGCCTCACGAGGGCATTGCCGATGTCGACATTCATCTGCTGTGGAACCGCGAGCAGCGCATGAGCCGCGCCGAAACGCTGTTCATCGAACGCTTGCAGGCCTGTCTGGCGGATCAGTAACCGAGCAGGCGATCCGCGCTGTTGAGCAGTGGTTCGCCAGCATTCAGACGGCGGAAGTTCTCGGCGATCTGTTCGGCGATGCAGTCGTGGGAGGCCGCCGAGGCCATGTGCGGAGTGATGGTCACGCCCGGGGTTTTCCACAGCGAATGATCGGCGGGCAGCGGTTCCTGTTCGAAGACATCGAGCAGTGCACCGCGCAACTTTCCACGGGCCAGCGCCTGTTGCAGATCCTCAATGTTCAGATGCCCACCGCGACCGACGTTGACCAGCGCCGCGCCATTGGCCAGCCGCTCGAAAGTCTGGCGATTGAGGATGCCGCGAGTCTCGTGGGTGAGCGGCAACAGATTGATCAGCAACTCCACGCCGTCGAGGAACGGATTGAAGGCTTCAGTGCCGGCGAAGGTCTCCACGCCGGGTAAATCCTTGCTGCTGCGCGCCCAGCCTCGCACTTCGTAACCGGCACTGGTCAGGTCTTGGGCGATCGCGCTGCCGAGCGAGCCAAGGCCCATCACCCCGATCCTGAATTCATGGGCCGGGCGCTGCAGCGGTCGTTCCCAATGCAGTTGGCGCTGTTGCTCGAGCACTTGATCGAAGCCGCGATGAAAGTGAATCACCGCCCAGCGCACGTACTCGGTCATGCCTTGGCGATGGCCGGGATCGACAACCCGGCACACCGGCAGATCCGGGCAAGACGGATCGTGTTCCAGGTGATCGATCCCGGCGGCGACCGAGTGAATCACTTGCAGATTGGGCAACGCGGCGAGGCTGTCCGGCAGCGGAAACCAGCACGCGGCGATCTGCGCATTCGCCGCCCGGGGATCGTCGGCCAGCACTGCCGAAAGGTGCGGCGCACGGCGGGCAAAGGCTTCCTGCAGTTGTTTGAGCAACAGCGTGTCGCGGGACATCAGTGCAACGGTGTTCATGACAGATAGGACTCGCGCTGGGATTCGATCAGGGTCAGTGCGGCCTCCCAGGCCAGGTCGATGATGTTGTCCTGTTCATCACGGTCGAACTGTTCGGCGGTGTGGGCGCAGACTTCCGGCGACGGGAAATGCAGCTCACATCCGCCGGCCAGCGCCTGTACTTGCGCCTGACAGGCACGCTCCAGAAAGTGGATTTCCTGGAATGCCTGAGCAACGCCGGAGCCGCCGACCAGCAAGCCGTGGTTGCGCAGGATCATCGCGCGATGCGGGCCGAGGTCGGCGATCAAACGCTCACGTTCATCCAGCGACAGCGCGATGCCTTCGTAGGTGTGGTACGCGAGTTTTCCGTAGAACTTCAGTGCGTGCTGACTGATCGGCAGCAGGCCTTGTTTCTGCGCGGCGACAGCCATGCCGGCGGCGGTGTGGGTGTGGATCACGCAGTTCAGGTCCGGGCGCGCCATGTGGATTGCCGAGTGGATCACGAAGCCGGCGGCGTTGACCCGATGCCCGGCGTATTCAGGATCGACGATGTGTCCGTCCTGATCGATGCGCACCAGATCGGAAGCACGCATGCGGTCGAAAATCACCCCGTAGCGGTTGATCAGGAAATGATGCTCAGGCCCCGGAATCCGCAGGGTGATGTGGGTGTCGATCAGGTCGGTCATGCGAAAGTGCGCGATCAAGCGGTACAACGCCGCGAGCTCGCAACGGGCTTGCCATTCGATCGGGTCAATGTGGGCGGGCTTACTCACGAATACACCTCTTTGCTGGTATGAAGGACGACCGGGTTGGCCCGCAGACGCGCGAGGCCACAGACACCGATCAGGGACAGCGCGGACAGCAGCGTGAAGAACACTGCCAGCGGCAACCACTGTCCGGAAAACTTGCTGGCCAACAGCGTGCCGATCAGCGGCGTGGTACCGCCGGCGACGGCGCAGCTCAACTGGTAGGCGATGGAAATGCCCGAGTAGCGCAGGTGCACCGGGAACGCCTGGGTCATGTACCCGGCAATCACCGCATACAACGCCGAGAGAATCACCACCGCGACAGCAATGCCGAGGGTCATCAACAGGATGTTCTGAGTGCCGACCAGCAGGAACATCGGGTACGGCGTGACCATGCACAGCAACGCCACCAGCATCAGAAATCGCCCTTCGCCGATGCGCTCGGCGAGCAGTGCCGATAACGGTTGCGAGAGCAGTTGAATGATCGTCACCAGGAACAGGCAGTCGAGAATGGTCGCCCGCGGGATGCCCTGATATTGGGTGACGTAAGTGATCATGAACGTGTTGGTGAAGAAGAATCCCGCCGATCCGATAGTGACTGCGGCGGCAGCGAACAGAATCTGCCGCCAGCATTGGCGGATCACGTCTTTCACCGGGTATTTCGCGGTCTCGTTGTTGTCCCTGGCCTTGGCGAATTCCGGTGACTCATGTACACCGGAACGGATCATCAAGCCGACCATCATCAGCACGCCGCTGGCGAGAAACGGCAAACGCCATCCCCAGGCGAGGAAGTCTTCCGGCGACAGCGACGTCACCAGTCGGAAGGCAATCAACGCCAACAGCAAACCCGCCGGGCTGCCGAGCTGGGCGAACGAGGCATAGAAAGTCTTGCGTTTGGCCGGGGCGTGTTCGCTGGCCATCAACACCGCCCCGCCCCACTCGCCGCCGACAGAAATGCCCTGGATCAACCGGAGGACAATCAGCCCTATCGGCGCCCAGATTCCAACGCTGGCATAACTCGGCAACAGACCGATACCGGCGGTGGCCAGGCCCATCAGTGCCATGGTCACCAGGAGCATTTTCTTGCGACCGAGGCGATCACCCAGATGACCGAACACCATGCCGGCCATCGGCCGGGCGATGAAGCCAACGGCGAAACTGCCGAACGCGGCGAGCGTGCTGGTAACTGGATCACTGCTGGGGAAAAACACTTGCCCGAGCACCAGTGCGGCGGCGGTGGCGTAGATGTAGAAATCGTAGAATTCGATGGTCGTGCCAATGAAGGCAGCGGCCGCGGCGCGACGCGGCTGAGCGGTGGTGTGCATGCAAGAACCCTGTGTATTTATAGTTTTGGGCAGGTGTCGAGGCGGCTGACGGTCACGCTCTGTGGCGCTTGTGGGCTTTATCGCTTCCGTGACAGGATTAGTCAATTTTCAAAAACTTATCTTTACTATTAGCGTGGCTACTACATGACTTCTTCCGCTAATCCCTGGGTCGGCCGGCGCTTTCTCAACGACCGGCTGGACTGGAACCTGCTGCGCACCTATCTGGTGATCGGTCAGGAAGGCAGCATGAGCCGCGCCGCTGCCCGGCTGCACATCACTCAGTCGGCGGTCAGCCAGGCGTTGAAACGTCTCGAAGAACAACTGGATTGTGTGTTGATTGCCCGCAGCGGGCGGCGCTTTGATCTGACAGAAACCGGGGAAGAAGTCCTGCGGATTGCGGCGGATATCTACGGCGATATTTCCCGTCTGGGCACCGTGGTCGAGAACCGCCATGACGATGTCGTGGGCAAGATCCGTATCCTCACCGTCAGTGGCGTGCAGGCGCGGCATTACGATGAGTTTCTTGCGGACTTCCACGAAACTCACCCGAAAATCGAGCTGGAAGTCGAGGTGATGGGCAGCTCGAACATCATCAGTTCATTGCTGCAAAAGACCGCTACGATCGGCGTCGGACTGTGTCGTCTACCCCAGCCTCGGCTGGAGCAGCGGGTACTGTTCCGTGAGCGCTATGCGTACTTTTGTGGGCAACGGCATCGACTGTTCGGGCAACAGAATCTGACGCTGGAGCAACTGGCGGCGGAGAACTTTGTCAGCTTTACCAGTGATCAGCTCGGCGGCAATCTTTCGCCGTTGACGCTGTTTCGTGACCAGCAGGGCTTTACCGGCAAGATCGTCGCTTCCTCCACCAGTTTCGAAGAGATTTATCGTCTGATCTGTGCGGGGTTCGGGATTGGCTGTCTGCCGATTCACCTGGTGCGACGGGATGTCGAACAGGGTTTGCTGTGGCGCTTACCGCCGGAGGATGGGGTGGTGGATTTCGATATTCAGCTGCTGTGGAATCGCGAACAGAAGATGACTCAGGCAGAAACGGTGTTCCTCGACAGCTTCCAGCACATGCTCAGCTTGCGTGAGCCTGTGCTGTGAAGCTGCAGCGGGTTACACGTGGGGATCGCCCGGCGCTTTGGTCGGCGCCGCGTATTGCGGCTTGAGGTGACCGTCCTGGTCGAGTAGCCAGGCGTCCATGATCTGCCGCACCACGGGACCTGCGACGCGGCCACCGGCCTCGCCATTTTCGATCATCACCGAGATCGCGATTTTCGGATGTTCAGCGGGCGCAAAGCCAACGAACAAGGCGTTGTCACGATGGCGCTCGAGGGTTTTCTCGCGGTTATAGCGCTCGCCCTGCTTGATCGCCACCACCTGCGCCGTACCACTCTTGCCGGCGATGCGGTATTGCGCACCGGCCGCCGCCGCACGAGCAATGCCTCGGGCGTCGTGCATCACCATCTGCATACCGTGGTTGACCTGCTCCCAGTCACGCGGATCCTTGAGCAGGATGTTCGGCATCGGGTGCTCGTCCACCGGCGCCACACCATCGACAGTCTTGGCCAGGTGCGGACGGTTCCAGATGCCCTTGTTGGCAATCAGTGCGGTGGCTTGAGCCAGTTGCAGCGGCGTGACCTGCATGTAGCCCTGACCGATACCGAGGATCACGGTTTCGCCGGGGAACCAGGCTTGACGGCGTGTGGCGCGCTTCCAGGCCTGGGACGGCATCAGACCGGGCGACTCTTCGAACATGTCGAGCGAGACCTTCTCGCCGAGGCCGAACATCGCCATGTAGTCATGCAAACGATCGATGCCGAGCTTGTGCGCCAGGTCGTAGAAGTAGGTGTCGTTGGAACGCATGATCGCTGCGTCCATGTCCACCCAGCCATCGCCGCTATGGTTCCAGTTGCGGTACTTGTGGTCGAAGTCCGGTAGTTGGTAGTAACCAGGGTCGAAGACTCGTGTTTGTGGCGTGACCACGCCAGCGTCGAGTCCGGCAATAGCCACCTCTGGTTTGATCGTCGAGCCGGGTGCGTACAGGCCGCGCAAAACGCGGTTGAACAGCGGGCGGTCAATGGAATCGCGCAGCGCGGAATATTCCTTGGAACTGATACCGGTCACGAACAGGTTGGGGTCGAAGCTCGGATTGCTGACCATGGCCAGCACTTCGCCGGTCGATGGGTCCAGCGCAACGACTGAGCCGCGACGGTCGCCCAACGCGGCTTCGGCGGCTTCCTGGAGTTTGACGTCGAGACTCAGGACGATGTTTTTGCCTGGCACCGGATCGGTGTGTTTCAGCACGCGCAGTACGCGGCCCTGAGCGTTGGTTTCTACTTCTTCGTAACCGACGTGGCCGTGCAACTGTGGCTCGTAGAAGCGTTCAATACCGGTCTTGCCAATGGATTGGGTGCCGCGATATTCGACGGAGTCGAGGGTCTTGGATTCTTTCTCGTTGATACGGCCGACGTAGCCGATCGAGTGTGCGAAGTGCGCGCCCAGCGGGTAGTTACGAACGAATTGTGGCTCGACATCCAGGCCGGGCAGACGGAACTCGTTGACGGCGAGTACGGCGATCTGCTCTTCGGTCAGCTCATAGAACAGCGTTACGGGTGTAAACGGGTGACGCGACTGTTTCATAGCCTTGTCGAAGACTGTTCGGTCTTCGGCGGGCAGGTGCAGGAGGTTGATGACTTCATCCAGCTCCTGATTGACGTCAGTCGCGCGTTCTCTTGTGATCGTCAGGTTGTAGCTGGGACGGTTGTCGGCCAGCAACACGCCGTTGCGATCGTAGATCAAACCGCGAGTCGGCGGGATCGGCAGTACGTGGACGCGATTGTTTTCGGAGATGGTCGAGTGGTAGTCGAACTCGACGACTTGCAGGATGTACAGGCGTACGACCAGAGCGCAACTGATGGCGAAGACGAACAGGGCACAGGCGATCAGGCGTTTGTTGACCAGCCGCGTCTCTTTTTCGTGATCCTTGATGGGGATGGGTTCAGGCATTTCTGCAGCCACTCTTTGACAAAAAATGAGCGCCGATCCTTGGGCGTGACATCAGTCCGTTAAAAAACGAGCTGCACCATACCAAAAACCGGGCGGTCATTTCAGAGGGATTTCCCCAATGGTTGCGATCGCGACGGCTGGAAGTTTCTCCATGCACTTTCCTGCGGGCAAAACAAAACCCCAACTGCTTTCGCAATTGGGGTTTCGGAATTTAATCTTGACGATGACCTACTCTCACATGGGGAAACCCCACACTACCATCGGCGATGCATCGTTTCACTTCTGAGTTCGGGATGGGATCAGGTGGTTCCAACGCTCTATGGTCGTCAAGAAATTCGGGTACTGAGTCGTGACCGGATGGCCTCGCTTCAGCAAATTGGGTATGTGACAGCTAGGTGTTTTGTGAGCGTCGAACTTTCGGTTCATCTTCGTCTTCACACACCGCAATCTGGTCTCTTTCGAGTCTACAGATTGCTTGGGTGTTATATGGTCAAGCCTCACGGGCAATTAGTATTGGTTAGCTCAACGCCTCACAGCGCTTACACACCCAACCTATCAACGTCGTAGTCTTCGACGGCCCTTCAGGGAACTCAAGGTTCCAGTGAGATCTCATCTTGAGGCAAGTTTCCCGCTTAGATGCTTTCAGCGGTTATCTTTCCCGAACATAGCTACCCGGCAATGCCACTGGCGTGACAACCGGAACACCAGAGGTTCGTCCACTCCGGTCCTCTCGTACTAGGAGCAGCCCCTCTCAAATCTCAAACGTCCACGGCAGATAGGGACCGAACTGTCTCACGACGTTCTAAACCCAGCTCGCGTACCACTTTAAATGGCGAACAGCCATACCCTTGGGACCGGCTTCAGCCCCAGGATGTGATGAGCCGACATCGAGGTGCCAAACACCGCCGTCGATATGAACTCTTGGGCGGTATCAGCCTGTTATCCCCGGAGTACCTTTTATCCGTTGAGCGATGGCCCTTCCATACAGAACCACCGGATCACTAAGACCTACTTTCGTACCTGCTCGACGTGTCTGTCTCGCAGTCAAGCGCGCTTTTGCCTTTATACTCTACGACCGATTTCCGACCGGTCTGAGCGCACCTTCGTACTCCTCCGTTACTCTTTAGGAGGAGACCGCCCCAGTCAAACTACCCACCATACACTGTCCTCGATCCGGATAACGGACCTGAGTTAGAACCTCAAAGTTGCCAGGGTGGTATTTCAAGGATGGCTCCACGCGAACTGGCGTCCACGCTTCAAAGCCTCCCACCTATCCTACACAAGCAAATTCAAAGTCCAGTGCAAAGCTATAGTAAAGGTTCACGGGGTCTTTCCGTCTAGCCGCGGATACACTGCATCTTCACAGCGATTTCAATTTCACTGAGTCTCGGGTGGAGACAGCGCCGCCATCGTTACGCCATTCGTGCAGGTCGGAACTTACCCGACAAGGAATTTCGCTACCTTAGGACCGTTATAGTTACGGCCGCCGTTTACCGGGGCTTCGATCAAGAGCTTCGCGTTAGCTAACCCCATCAATTAACCTTCCGGCACCGGGCAGGCGTCACACCCTATACGTCCACTTTCGTGTTTGCAGAGTGCTGTGTTTTTAATAAACAGTCGCAGCGGCCTGGTATCTTCGACCGGCGTGGGCTTACGCAGCAAGTGCTTCACCCTCACCGGCGCACCTTCTCCCGAAGTTACGGTGCCATTTTGCCTAGTTCCTTCACCCGAGTTCTCTCAAGCGCCTTGGTATTCTCTACCCAACCACCTGTGTCGGTTTGGGGTACGGTTCCTGGTTATCTGAAGCTTAGAAGCTTTTCTTGGAAGCATGGCATCAACCACTTCGTCGCCTAAAGGCAACTCGTCATCAGCTCTCGGCCTTGAAACCCCGGATTTACCTAAGATTTCAGCCTACCACCTTAAACTTGGACAACCAACGCCAAGCTGGCCTAGCCTTCTCCGTCCCTCCATCGCAATAACCAGAAGTACAGGAATATTAACCTGTTTTCCATCGACTACGCTTTTCAGCCTCGCCTTAGGGACCGACTAACCCTGCGTCGATTAACGTTGCGCAGGAAACCTTG